>NZ_JBITXX010000005.1:361798-448058 GCF_044544925.1 Streptomyces sp. NPDC053431
CGGCCCCGTGGGGCGGGGCGCGGTGACCACGTCCGAGCCCTGCGCCCGCCCGCCGCGGCTGACCGCCGGGGGGCCCCGGTGCCAGGACGGCACCGGGCCCCGCCGCGTTCCCCGGTCAGGCGTCGCCGACCGTGATCTCCTCCGTGCGCTGCGCGGGCACCGCCTCCGCCGGCGCGGGCGAGGCCGGACCATCCGGTTTCATGTTGGCGAGCAGCTGGCGGGCCAGCCCCAGGCCCGTCCCGCCCATCGTCAGCGCCTTGGCGAACATCTCCGCCATGCCGTCCGCGCCGTTGAGCAGCACCATCTGATCGACGTTGCCGAACGCCGACGCGCCCGCCTCCACGATCTCCGGCCACCGCTCGGCCAGTTGCTGCGCGACCACGGCCTCCTGGTTCTCGGCGAGGGCCGCCGCCCGCGCCTTGATCGCCTCGGCCTCCGCGAGGCCCTTCGCCCGCGTCGCCTCGGCCACCGCGAGACCCTTGGCGTGGGCCGCCGCGGCCTCCGCCTCACCCGTCACCCGGGTCGCCGACGCCGCCGCCGTGCTCGCCAGCTCCGTCTCCTTCGCCTTGGCCTCGGCCGCCGAGATCCGGGCGTCGCGCTCGGCCTCCGCGAGCGTCCTCGTCTCGTACGCCATCGCGTCGGCCGGCTTGCGGACCTCCGTCTGGAGCTGCTGCTCCTTGAAGTGGGACTCCAGCTCGGCGACCCGGGTCTCCTGGACCACCACCTCCTGGCGCGCCGCCGCGTCCGCCAGCGGACCGGCCTGCCGGGCCTTCGCGGACGCCTGGTCCCGCTCGGCCTGGTAGCCCGCCTGCAGGATCTCGCTGTCCCTGGTGGCCTCCGACATGCGCGCCGCGGCCTGCTGCTCCGCCTCGGTCGCCCGCCGGTTGGCCTCCGCCTGGGCGATGCGCGCGTCGCGCTGCACCGCCGCCGCGTGCGGCGCGGCCAGGTTCTTGATGTAGCCCGTGGGGTCCTCGATCTCGTGGATCTGCAGCGAGTCCACGATCAGACCCAGTTTCTCCATCTCCGTGCCACAGGCGGAACGGGCCTGCCCCGTCAGCTTCTCGCGGTCACGGATCATGTCCTCGACCGTCAACCCGCCCACGATGGCGCGGAGATGACCGGCGAAGACGATGTGCACCCGCTCCGACATCAGCTTCTGCTGGTCGAGGAAACGGCGGGCGGCGTTGGCGATCGACACGAAGTCGTCGCCCACCTTGAAGATGACGACACCCCGCACCTTCAGCGGAATGCCCTGGTGCGTGACGCACTCCACCGACAGCTGCGTCTCGTTGAGGTCGAGCGAGAGCTTCCGCACCGCCTGGACGCCGGGCAGCACGAGCGTGCCCCGTCCCGTGACGATCCGGAACCCCATGCCCTCGCCGAGGCCCTCCGTCTTGTGGTTCGAACCCGAGATGATCAGCGCCTCGTTGGGCTCCGCGACACGCCACATCAGTTTGAACAGAGCGATCAGGACGACGACGGCGCCGGAGATGGCGCCCGCCAGGATCCAGAGGCTCATGGGCTGGTCCCCCTTCACCGGACCCGTGCGGTTCCGGTGAAGGGAGTGTGCGCCCGGGGCGCCCGTCACTCAATGGATCGGTCAACTGTCGTACGCGGCTGTGACATACACGGTGCGTGGAGGGAGATGTTCCACGACCATCACGACCGTCCCCGTCTCGATCCGGTCCTTCCCCGAGGCCGCGTAGGCGAGGAAGTGCTCGGCGCCGCCCCGGATGCGGACGATCACCTCACCGACGAGGCCGGGCCCGACGGTGCCGGTCACCCGGCCGAGCAGTCCCACCATCGAAGCGTCGTCCATGAACCAAAAGGTACGTCAGATCCAGCCGTCCAGGGCGGTCATGAACCCGTCGAAGTCGTCCCGCTGGATCGTGTGGCCCGTGCCCGGCACCGTACGCACCTCGAAGCCGCGTTCCTTCAGCCGGCGGGCGTGCTCGGCGGGGACGAGCATGCTCGGGTCGGCCAGCATCACGAGCGAGGGCGCCACGGGATGCTCCGGCCCCAGATCCCGTCCGGTGAACGGCACCAGGCCGTCTGCCGAGCGCTCGTCCCAGACCCGGACGGTGTCGAGTTCGACGTCCAGGTCCTCCTCGCCCCAGCGCGGGTTGAACTGCCGGACGTGCTCCCGGGTGAGCTGCTTCGCCTGGGTGAACAAGTCCGGGCGGTAGCCGTGCCGGCCCGCCGGCAGATGCCAGGCCGGGTCCACGTACACCGCCCGCCGCGGCGCGAGCCGCTCCACCGCGAGGGCGAGAGCGAGCGCGCCGAGCGAGTGACCGATCGCCAACTCGGCCCCCGTGGGCAGCGTTTCGACGAGATCGTCCGCGTAGTCCTGAGGGCCGTACCCCGCGGGATCCGCCGCCCGGCCGCTCGCCCCGTGGCCGCGCAGGTCGACCGCCAGGGCCCGGTAGCCGCGCTCGGCGAGCGCCGGCCCCACCCGCCGCCAGGTGCGGTGGTCGGACATGATGCCGTGGACCAGGAGCGCGACGCGCTCCCCGGCTCCCCAGGTCCTCGTGTGCAGCTGCACGGGCGGTGCCTCTCTGGAAGGTGCGCGGCGCGCGGCGGCGCTCAGCGCACGGTACGGATCGGGCGCACGGCGAGCGCGCCGAGCACCGACAGTACGGCGGCGACCAGGAACAGCGCCGTGTATCCGCCGCTGAGCGAGACGATCGTCGAGGCGACGAAGGGGGCCACGATCTGCGGGCCGGCGTTGGCGATGTTCAGGACGCCCATGTCGCGCGCCGCGTCCTCGGCCTTCGGCAGCACCATCGTCACCAGCGCCGTGTCCACCGCCATGTAGCAGCCGAAGCCGAGGCCGTTGACGACGGAGAAGGCCAGCATCGCGGTCCAGCTGCTGGAGACGGCCGGGATGAGCAGGGCGACGGCGGCGAGCACGGCCGAGGCGCCGACGAAGAGCTTGCGCCGGTCGTAGCGGTCGGAGAGCCAGCCGCCGAGGACCGTGGAGACCACCATGGCCACCGAGTTGAGCGGCATCAGGACGGCCACCGCCTCCTCCGCGCCGAGGCCGGCCGGCAGGTCCGTGTGGTCCTTGAGGATGTAGAGCTGGAAGCCCGCCACGGCGAAGTAGCCCAGGACGAGCAGCGCGCGGCCGATGAACGCCCAGCGGAAGTCGTGGTCCCTCAGGGCGCTTCCGAAGGCCGCCAGCTGCGCCTTGACCGGCATCGGGGCTCTGGGCGCCATGCGCTCCTCACGGGCGCAGGACGTGAAGAGGACGGCCGTGGCCGCGACGATCGCGCCGAAGACGAGGTAGCCGGTGCGGTAGTCCTCCGAGAAGGCCGCGCCGACCAGGGCGCCGATGGTGGAGCCGATGGGCAGGCCCAGGCCGACGGCGGCCGAGGCCTTGCCGCGTGAGGCGAGCGGGACCCGGTCGGGCACCACGGAGGTGATGGCGGCCTGGTAGATGTTCATCACGGCCTGGCCGAGACACCAGGCGATCATCACCAGCAGGATCGTATGCACGCTGCCGAGCAGCAGCATGACGGGCAGCGCGAGCAGGCCGCCCGCGAGGATCCACGGATTGCGGCGCCCCGAGCGGTCGGAGAGCGCGCCGGCCACCGGGTTGAAGACGGTCGCGAAGATCGCCGAAACACCCGAGACCAGACCGAAGTTGGCCACCTTGTCGGCCGGCGCGATCTCTTCGATCTGGAGCGCGAGGAGCATGCCGGGGACGCCTATGTACAGCGCGTACATCGCCGTGTTCCCGGCGAGCAGCAGGGAGAGCAGCCCGCGGGTCCGGCGGGGAACGGCGGGGGAGGCGGTGCCGGAGTCCTGGGCGGTGCCGGGGGACGTGCCGGGGGAGGAAAGGGCCACGGTGCCCTCCTGAGGTGATCGCCCGATGCCGGGGCGAGGAGCGGAAGGATGAACGAGCGGTTACACGTGTCAGTGACTCGTGTAAATCTTGTGTAGCACTCGAATCCGGCCATCCGCCAGACCCTGCGCCGGATCGTTCTGGAAAGATGCCGGATCGATGAGTCAGTCAGCCAAGCACCCCACCGGACGCCCCGTGCCCACCAGCGCCGACGTGGCGCGGCTCGCGGGGGTCTCCCGGGCCACCGTGAGCTACGTCCTGAACAACACCGCGGCCGTCCGGATCAGCGAGCCCACCCGGCGCCGGGTCCGTGAGGCGGCCGAGGAACTCGGCTACGTCCCGCACGCCGGCGCCCGCAGTCTCCGCGCCGGCCACAGCCGGATGGTCCTGCTGCCCACCGCCCACGTGCCGATCGGTCCGCTGTACAGCCGCTTCTTCAACGACCTGCAGTGGGCCCTGCGCCGCCTGGACTACACGGTCGTGCAGTACGGCAGCGTCGGCCTGGACGCCGACGAGGCGGCCCGGGCCTGGGCCGAGCTGCGCCCGGTCGCGGTGGTGTCGCTCGGCCAGGTCGAGCTGACCGAGGCCGGGGTGGAGCTGCTCAAGCGCTCCGGCGCCAAGGCCGTCATCACGGTGGGCCCGCAGCAGGTGCCGGGCACCCACGGGCTCGTCATGGACCAGTCGCGGGTCGGCCGGGTGGCCGGTGAGCACCTGGTCGAGCGCGGCTGTCGCGCCATCGGGGTCGTCATCCCCGAGGAGCCCGGGCTGGAGATGTTCTCGGGCCCCCGCCTGGAGGGCGTGCGGTCCGCGGCCGAGGAGGCCGGTGCCACCGTCGTGCCGCTGCCCCTCGCGTACGAGGAGGAGGCGGCGAACGCGCTCGCCGGACGCTGGCGCGAACTGGGCCTCGACGGGGTCTTCGGCTACAACGACGAGTACGCCATGCTCCTCATGCGCGCCCTCCAGGACGCCGGGATCGCTATCCCCGAGGAGACGGCCGTGGTCGGCTCGGACGACCTGCTCCTCGGCCGGCTCCTGCGCCCCCGGCTCAGCACGGTGCGCATCGACATGGTCGTCGGCCGCGAGCTCGCCGAGCTCGTCGACCGGGCGGTCCGCGAACCCGAGGCGGCGCCGGAACGACAGGAACTGCTCGCCTCCGAGGTCGTGCACCGCGAGTCCAGCTGAGCGGGCCACGGGGCATGGGGCACGCGACGGCCATGGGCGCTCGCGACGGTCATGGGGGCACGCGACGGCCATGGGTGCATGCGACCGTCATGGGTGCTCGCTCGGCCCGGGGTGCTCGTGCCGGGCGGGTGCCGGCTCCGCGTGCCCGGCCGGGCGCTCGCCACGCCGGGCGGACGGGCGTCCCGTGTCCTGGCCGGCGCGCGCGTGTCCGGCCGGGCGTGTTCGCGTCCCGCGTCTTAGCGTCGGTGCATGAGCACACACCCGAAGCGGTTCGAGATCCTGCTGGTGGCCGAGCACGTGGAGGACCGCGGTGACGCCTCCGTGGAGGACAGTGCCGTCCGCTCGGCGGTCGTCGAGGCGACCGGTCGCACCGGCGAGTCGGGCTACCCCCTCTACGAGGGGCACGGGCTGGTCGCCGAGATCGATCCCACGACGCGGACGGTCGAGGCGCTGCTCGTCGACGGCCGTGAGCTGGACTACGGCCTGACGGCACTGATCAGGGGTCCGGAGACGGCCGGGGGGCGTTGACAGGAGCCGGGGAGGGGCGGAGACTCGGGCCCGCGAGGACGAAGAAAACTTCACCAGGCGAACAGCCTGCTCCGTCCCCGCGGTCGTTGCCCGTACGCGAAGGTCATGTGGGAGAGAACCGATGAGCATCCGCGACGTCTACATCGTCGACGCCGTCCGCACCCCGATCGGCAAGTTCGGCGGTGCGCTCTCCTCCGTCCGGCCCGACGACCTGGCCGCCCACGTGGTGCGCGCCCTGGTCGACCGCACCCCGGCCCTCGACCCGGCCCGGGTCGACGACGTGTACTTCGGCGACGCCAACGGCGCCGGCGAGGACAACCGCGACGTCGCCCGGATGGCCGTGCTGCTCGCCGGACTGCCCACCTCCGTCCCGGGCGTCACCGTCAACCGGCTCTGCGGCTCCGGCCTGGAGGCCGTGATCCAGGCCGCCCGCGCGATCGCCCTCGGCGACGCCTCCGTCGCCATCGCCGGCGGCGTCGAGTCGATGTCCCGCGCCCCGTGGGTGGTGCAGAAGCCGGAGCGCGCCTTCCCCGCCGGGCACCAGCAGCTGTACTCCACGACCCTCGGCTGGCGCATGACCAACCCGAGCATGCCCGCCGACTGGACGGTGTCCCTCGGGGAGGGCGCCGAGCTCGTCGCCGACAAGCACGCCATCAGCCGGGAGCAGCAGGACGCCTTCGCCCTCGCGAGCCACCGCAAGGCCGCCGAGGCCTGGGCCGAGGGCCTGTACGACGGCGAGGTCGTTCCGTACGAGGGCGTCGCCCTTCTGCGGGACGAGTGCATCCGCGACAGCACCTCGTCCGAGGCCCTGGCGAAGCTCAAGCCGTCCTTCCGGCCCGACGGCGGCACGGTCACGGCCGGCAACGCCTCCCCGCTCAACGACGGCGCCGCGGCCCTGCTCCTCGTCGACGAGGAGGGGCTCCGCGAGACCGGCCGCGAGCCGCTCGCCCGCATCCGCGCCTCAGCCGTCACCGGAATCGAGCCGCAGCTCTTCGGGCTCGGCCCGGTGGAGGCCGTGCGACGGGCCCTGGACAAGGCGGGCCGGGACTTCTCCGACCTGAGGACCTTCGAGCTGAACGAGGCCTTCGCCGCCCAGGCCCTGGGCTGCCTCGCGGAATGGCCGGAACTCGACCCCGCGGTGGTCAACCCGCGCGGCGGCGCCATCGCGATCGGCCACCCCCTCGGCGCCTCCGGCGCCCGGCTCGCCGGCGCGGTCGCCCACCAGCTCGCGGCGGCCGGCTCCGGCACGGGCCTCGCCGCACTCTGCATCGGCGTGGGGCAGGGCATCGCGCTGGTCCTGGAACGCTGACCTCGAACCGGCAGGGAAACCGAGGGTCCACGGAGATCGAGGCCCGCTGGTCGACCCGCTCGTCGACCCCGTCGGCCCCCGCCCGGCAACGCGAAGGGGCGGCCCGGAACCACCGGGCCGCCCCTTCGCGACGGTCACCGGCCCTGCTGGGCCTGCGCCTCGGCGATGGACTTCCGCACCTCGTCCATGTCCAGGCCACGGGCCTGGCCGATGACGTCCTCGAGCGCCGCCTCCGGCAGGGCGCCGGGCTGCGCGAAGATCGCGACCTTGTCACGGACGATCATGAGGGTCGGGATCGAGCGGATCTCGAACGCCGCCGCCAGCTCCTGCTGCGCCTCGGTGTCCACCTTGGCGAACACCAGGTCCTCGTGGCGCTCCGAGGCCGCCTCGAAGACGGGACCGAACTGACGGCACGGACCGCACCAGGAAGCCCAGAAGTCGATCAGAACGAAGTCGTTCTCACTCACGATCTGGTCGAAGTTGTCCTTGGTGAGCTCTACGGTGCTCATTCTTCCTACCTCTCCGGGGCGGTCTCCTGGCGGTTTCCTCACGGTCCCCTCGGGGCCCGCCACGCACAACGGCGTATCGAGTCGCGCTATTCCACGCGCTTCCGGGCCGCTACCCCCGCAGACTGGACCCCATGACACTCGACTACGACGTGGTGGTCCTGGGCGCGGGTCCGGTCGGCGAGAACGTGGTGGACCGGGTCCGGGCCGCCGGACTGACGGTGGCGGTGGTGGAGGCCGAGCTGGTCGGGGGCGAGTGCTCGTACTGGGCCTGCATGCCCAGCAAGGCGCTGCTGCGGCCGGCCATCGCCCGCTCCGAGGCGCGCAAGGTCGCCGGACTGCGCGGTCACGCCTATCACCCGCTCGACGCCCACGACGTCCTCGCCCATCGTGACGCCGTCGTCGGCGACTGGAAGGACGACGGCCAGGTGACCTGGGTGCAGTCCACCGGGGCCGACCTCTACCGCGGTCACGGCCGCCTGCACGGGCCCCGCCGGGTCGTCGTGCGGAGTCCCGAGGGCGACCGCCATGTCCTCACGGCCCGGCACGCCGTCGCCGTCTGCACCGGCAGTCGCGCCGTCCTCCCGGACCTGCCGGGGCTGCCGGCCGCCCACCCCTGGACCAGCCGCGAGGCGACGAGCTCCAGCCGCGTGCCCCGGCACCTGGTCGTCGTCGGCGGCGGGGTGGTCGGCGTGGAGATGGCGACCGCCTGGCAGGCGCTCGGCGCGCGCGTGACCCTGCTCGTGCGGGGCGAGGGGCTGCTGCCCCGGATGGAGCCCTTCGCGGGCGAGCACGTCGCCGCCGCCCTCACCGAGCGCGGCGCCGACGTCCGCACCGGGGCCGCGGTCGCCGCGGTGGTACGCGACGGGAGCACCGGCCCGGTCACCGTGGTCCTGGAGGGCGGCGAGCACGTCGACGGCGACGAGGTGCTGTTCGCGACCGGCCGCCGGCCCCGCACCGAGGACATCGGCCTGGAGAGCGTGGGCCTGGAACCGGGCTCCTGGCTCGACGTCGACGACAGCCTGCGGGTCGTCGGGCACGACTGGCTCTACGCCGTCGGGGACGTCAACCACCGGGCCCTGCTCACCCACCAGGGCAAGTACCAGGCGCGGATCGCCGGTGCCGCGATCGCCGCCCGGGCCGCCGGGGACGGGGCGGTGGACAGCGCACCCTGGGGGCCGCACAGCGCGACCGCCGACCACGCCGCCGTTCCCCAGGTCGTCTTCACCGACCCCGAGGCGGCCGCCGTCGGGCTCACCCTGGCCGCCGCCGAGGCGGCGGGGCGCCGGGTCAGGGCCGTCGACCTCGACCTGACCTCGGTCGCCGGCGCCAACCTGTACGCACAGGGGTACCGCGGCCACGCCCGCATGGTCGTCGACCTGGACCGCGAGACCGTCGTCGGCGCCACCTTCGTCGGCCCCGGCCTCGGCGAACTCCTGCACTCCGCCACCGTCGCCGTCACCGGCGAGGTCCCCCTCGCCCGCCTCTGGCACGCCGTCCCCTCCTACCCGACCCTGAGCGAGGCCTGGCTGCGGCTCCTTGAGGCGTACCGGGACGGGGCCGGCACGTCATGAGCCCCGGCGAGCGGGCCAACGAGTACGACGCCTCGTGCGCCCGCTGCGGCGGACCGGTCCCGGCGGGGGCCGGGCTCCTCCGGCACGCCGCCAAGGGCTGGGAGGTCTACCACCCGGAGCACGCCCCCGACCCGGGACCGCCGCCGAGGGGCGCCCATCAGGGCTGGCACCGGCGGCGACTGCTGTCCTTGGACATCGGATCCACCGGGAATCGGCCGGCCGTCGACCGGATCCGGTCCGCGGCGCTGCGGGGGAGCGACGGGACCGTGTGGGACTGGAGAGCGGATCCAGGATCCGATGTCCCAGCTCCGGAGATCGGATCCGGGATCCAATCTCCGGATACGGGATCCGAAGCCGCCGCGCCCGCCGCTTCGACCGTGCCCGCCGCCCCCGCCGTGCCCGCCGCCCCCGCCGGTCCGGCCGTTTCGCCTGGTCCCAGCGGTCCCGCAGCGTTGACCGGTCCCGCCGGTCCGCCCGGTCCCGACGGGCGCAGTCCCACCCAAGCCCTCGACGAGCTGGCCACGCTCGTCGCCGACCACCTCGCCGCCAAGGAACTGCTCGTCGTCTGGTTCGCCCCGTACGTCCTGACGATGCTGCACGCGGAGCTCGTGCGGCACGGACTCGCCCCGCTCACCGAGCGGTTGCCCGCGGGAGTCGCGCCGGTCTGCGACCCGCTCGTGCTCGACCGGCACGCCGACCGCTACCGGCCCGGCAGCCGCTCCCTGCGGGCCGTGGCCGAGTGGTACGGCGTCCCGCACACGCGCCCGGGCGATCCCGGATCGGACGCCGAGGCGGCCCTGCTGGTCGCCCAGGCCGTCGCCGCCTGCCATCCACCGCTGGCCAAGCTGTCCCGGCCGGCGCTGCACAGCGAGCAGATCCTCTGGTACGCGGAGCAGACGGCCCGTCATCCCGAGGCGCTCGACTGGCCCTTCGCCGTGGTGGAGCCGTTGCCCTGGGAGCCGCCGCCGGCGGCCTGAGCCGGGAGCCGGGGGATCAGCAGGTCCGCCGCCGCCCGGGCCGCGTCGAGGGCGCTCCTGGCGTCCCGGCCCGACTCCTCGCCGAGGACCACGCGGGTGCTCAACCCGTCGAGGAGGGCGAGGAGTTCGGAGGCGCGTGCCGTCACGTCCGTCGGCGCGAACTGCTTCCGCTCGACGCCCTTGGCGAGCAGCGTCTCCAGGTCTTCCTGCCAGCCGCGGTCGAGCTCGGCCTGCGCGGTGCGCAGCTCCTCGTTGGCCGGAATGCGCGCCCAGAGCTCGATCCAGAGCGTCCAGCGCGGGTCGCGCGGGCCGCGGGGCAGGTAGAGGCGCAGGAACAGGTCGAGCTTGCGGGGCGCCGTGATGCGGCGGGCGAGCAGGCCGCGCCGCTCCTCGGTGAGCTCCTGCTCGCTCCACCGCAGGGCGGCGAGGAGGAGCAGGTCCTTGCTGCCGAAGTAGTACAGGATGTGGCCGCCGCTGGTCCCCAGGCGCTCGGCGAGCGCCGACATGGTGAGGGCGCCGAGGCCGTCCTCGGCGATGGCGGTCATGGCCTCCTCGAGCATCCGCTCGCGCGTGATGCTCCCGTCCCGCCGCCGTCCCGTCCGCGCCGCCGCTGCCACCGCTGCCGTCCTCGTGTCGACTCCGTCCACGAGGTCGACCCTAACCGCAATCCACCGAGGTCTTGACGTGGCCGGATCCCAGCCCCCATCTTGAATGCCATTCAAGAACTTAGAACGACATTCAAGATCGGCGCGTCTCCGACGGCCGATCGGCGACCGACCGGCATCCACGAGAGGAGTGCGGTGTGTTCGGACACGAGACGGCGCCCGCGACAGCGGGCACGGCGGGCCGCGACGAGGTCTTCCAGGTCGAGGGCCACGGCATCGACCCCATTCCCGACAGCGAGCGCCACGGCGGCGCCAAGGACCTCTTCTGGCTCTGGTTCGGCTCTAACCTGACCTTCACCTACGTCATCAACGGCGCCCTGGCCGTCTCCTTCGGCCTCTCCTTCTGGCAGGCCACCGGCGTCGTCGTGCTCGGCGGGCTCTCCTCCTTCGTCATCAGCGCCGCCGGACTCAGCGGCGTGCGCACCGGAACCGCCACCCTCGTCATCTCCCGCGCCGCCTTCGGCGTCCGCGGCAACTGGCCCGCCGGACTGCTCAACTGGGTGGTCAGCATCGGCTACACCATCGTCAACACCGTGGTCGGCACGCTGGCGCTCGAAGCGTTCCTCGCCGACCTCGGCTGGAGCGGCGGCCCCCTCCCGCGCGCCCTCGCCCTCGCCGTCACCCTGGCCCTGACCTTCGCCGTCGCCCTCTGGGGCCACGCCACCGTCCAGTGGGCCGAGCGCTGGATGGCCTACCTCCTCGCCGCCGGCTTCGCCGCCCTGCTCGCCTTCGTCCTGCCCGGCGCCGACACCGCCGCCCCCGCCGCCGCGCCCGGCGCCTCCGGCTGGAGCCTGGCCCTCGTCGTCATGCTGGCCGGCCCCTTCTCGTACGTCCCGATGCCCGCCGACTACACCCGCTACCTGCCCCGCACCACCTCGCTCAAGGCGCTCACCTGGAGCGGCGGCCTCGGCGGTCTGGTCTCCTCCGTCGCCCTCGGCATCGCGGGCGTCGCCGCCGCGACCCAGGCCGACATGACCGACGCCGTCGCCGGCACGGAAGGGCTGCTGCCCGGCTGGTTCCAGCCGCTGTTCCTCGCGCTCGTCCTCGGCGGCTCGGTCACCAACTCGATCATCACCCTCTACTCGTCCAGCCTGAACCTCCAGGTGCTCGGCATCCCGTGGAGCCGCGCCCGCGCCATCGTCATCAGCGCCGCCGTGACCGCCGCCGGCTCCCTCGGCGCCCTCTTCCTCACCGACTTCACCACCTCCCTGCTCTCCTTCCTCTCCCTCCTGATCGTCGTGTTCGCCCCGTGGGGCGGCGTCTTCCTCGCCGACATGGTGCTGCGCCGGTGCACCTACGACTCCGCCGCGCTGCACGCCGGCGAACACGGCGCCTACTGGTACCGGGCCGGCTGGCACCCGGCCGGCCTGGCCGCCCTGCTCGCCGGGATGCTCTTCGCCGCGCTCACCTGCGACTCCGCGCTGTGGACCGGTCCGCTGGTCGCCCCGCTCGGCGGCGCCGACCTGTCCCTGCTCGGCGCCGTCGTCTCCGCCGCCGTCCACGTCCTCCTCGCCCGCCGCACCGTACGGCCCCTCGCCGCCTGACCGCCCGCCGCCCCTCGTACCGCAGGAGAAAGACCCCGATGAACCGCCCCGCCCCCGCCGACCTCCTCCTCACCCGCGCCCGCGTGCACACCGTCGACCCCGAGCTGCCCGAGGCCGAGGCCCTCGCCGTGCGCGACGGCCGGATCGTCTGGATCGGCGGCGCCGACGAGGCCGAGGCCTGGGCCGGACCCGGGACCCGCGTCATCGACGCGGGCGGCCGGCTCGTCCTGCCCGGCTTCGTCGACGCCCACAACCACGTGCGCCTCGGCTCCGACGACGCCTGCGTCCAACTGGCCGGCGCGCGCGACCTCGACGAGATCCACGCCCGTATCCGCGCCTGGCGCACCGCCCACCCCGAGGCCCCCTGGATCGAGGCCGAGGCCTTCGACTACTCCGCGATCCCCGGCGGGCGGATGCCCACCGCCGCCGACCTCGACCCCGTCACCGGCGACACCCCGGCCGTCGTGCTGAGTTACGACGTCCACACCGCGTGGCTCAACACCGCCGCGCTGCGCGCCCTCGACGTACGCGCCGACCGTACGGCCCTGCCCTTCGGAACCGCCGTCACCGACCCCGCCACCGGCCGGCCCACCGGATTCGTCAAGGACTTCGCCGTCAAGGGACTCTCCCGCGAGGGCCACCGCGCGCTGCGCGAGCTCGGCGTCCCGTGGGCCTCGCCCGACCGCCAGTACGGACGCCTCGCCAAGAGCCTCGACGACGCCGTCGGCTACGGCATCACCACCGTCGTCGAACCGCAGAACTCCCTTGACGACCTCGCCCTGTTCCAGCGGGCCCGCGCGGAGGGCCGACTGCGCTCGCGGATCGTCGCCGCCCTCTTCCACCCGCGCGGCACCACCGACACGGACCTGGAGGCGTTCGCCGCGGCGGCCGAGGAGTTCGCCGACGACCGGCTGCGCGTCGGACCGCTCAAGCTGTACATCGACGACGTCGTCGAACCCCGTACGGCGGCCCTCCTCGAACCGTACGCCGGCTGCGGCCACCACCGCGGCGACACCTTCTACCCGCCCGAGGAGTTCGCCGAGCTGCTCACCCGCCTCGACGCGCGCGGCTTCCAGTGCTTCGTGCACGCCACGGGGGACCGCGGCATCCGGACGGTCCTCGACGCCGTCGAGCGGGCCCGTGCCGTCAACGGCCCGCGCGACGCCCGCCACCAGATCGTCCACGTCGAGTGCCTCGACCCCGCCGACACCCCGCGCTTCGCCGAACTGGGCGTCACCGCCTGCATGCAGCCCCGGCACGCCGCCCCCGACATCGCGGGCCCCGGGCGGGACTGGGCCGAGAACATCGGCCCGGAGCGCTGGCACAAGGCCTGGCCGCTGCGCAGCCTGCACCGGGCCGGTGCGCTGCTGGCCCTGTCCAGCGACTGGAACGTCGCCGAGATGGACCCGATGATCGGCATCCACGCGGCCGTCACCCGCCGCCCGCCCGGCGGCGGCGAGGCCTGGACGCCCGAGGAGACGCTGGACGTCGCCACCGCCGTCGAGGGCTACACGATGGGCTCGGCCCGAGCCAACTTCCTGGAGCACGACCGGGGCTCGCTCACCGTCGGCAAGCTCGCCGACTTCGTCGTCCTCTCCCGCGACATCCTGCGCGTCGACCCCGACGCCATCCCCGGCACCGTGGCCGAGACCGTCGTCGTGGGCGGCGAGGTGGTGCACACCGCGGACCGCTAGGTCCTGTCGTCGCACTCCCGTCGTTGCCCGGAGTCGCGGGGCAGGCGGGAGTGCGACGACAAGGCCTCGGGAGCCGCGGCGAAGGGGCGGACCGGACAGCCGCCCGCCCCGCGCCCCGATCCGCCGGACGGGGCCCGGACGTGCGCGTCGCGCGGACGCCTCCGGTCGCCGTCGGTAGGTTCGGGCGGCATGGCGGACCCCCTCTACTACGTCGACCACTCGGACCTCCTCGAAGGACGACTCGACGAGGCCAGGAGCGCGATGCGCGACCTCGCCGCGTTCATCGAGGAGAACGAGCCCCGACTGATCGCCTACCGCTTCTTCGTCGACGAGGCCCAGGCCACGATGACCCTCCTCGCCGTCCACCCCGACTCGGCGTCGCTGGAGTCGCACCTGGAACTCGGCGGACCCCGGTTCCGCGCGTTCGCCGAGCTCATCCGCATGCGTTCCATCGACGTGTACGGCCGGCCGAGCCCGGCGGCCGTCGACCGGCTCCGGCAGAAGGCCACGATGCTCGGCGGAGGGACCGTCACCGTCCATTCCCCGCAAGCCGGGTTCAGCCGACTGCAGCCACCCGACCAGGTGAAGTGAGCCGACTTCGCGTCACCGGGCTGGTGGGATGCGGCAGGCTCGCTCCACCATGATCTCCGGCGGGGTGCTTTCGGTCTCCGCCCCCGCGCGCGTACGTAAGGGTGGAGACGATGACCGGCAGACGCAGAGTGCTCGCCCAGGTCCTGACGATGTGTCTGACCCTGGGCGGCGGCGGGGCCCTGGCGACGGCGAGCGCCGCCGCACCACCCGCCCCCGCCCCGGCGAGGGCCGCCGCGGCCCCCGCCGACCAGACCACCGTCTCCCACGACAACCTGCGCACCGGCTGGGACCAGAACGAGCCCGGACTCGCCCCCGACCAGGTGTCCAGCTCCGACTTCGGGCAGCAGTTCTCCACCGCGGTCGACGGCCAGGTCTACGCCCAGCCGATCGTCGTCGGCGGCACCCTCGTCGTCGCCACCGAGAACAACAAGCTCTACGGCATCGACGCGGCCTCCGGAGCCGTCGACTGGACCAAGGACCTGGGCGCGCCCTGGCCCGCCTCCGCCATCACCTGCGGCGACCTGGTCCCCAACATCGGCGTCACCTCCACCCCCGTCTACGACCCGGCGAGCGGGGCGCTCTACCTCACCTCCAAGGTGAACGACGGTGCCGACGTCCAGCACCCCAGCTGGTACGTGCACGCCATCGACCCCGCCACCGGCGGCGAACGCAGCGGCTGGCCGGTCAAGGTGGCCGGCGCCCCCGTCAACGATCCCGGCCGGGCCTTCAACCCGTACACCGCGGCCCAGCGCCCCGGCCTGCTCCTCATGGACGGCTCCGTCTACGCGGGCTTCGCCTCCCACTGCGACCGCGGCCCCTACGTCGGCTACGTCCTGGGCGTCAACACCGCCACCCGCAAGACCACCCTCTGGGCCACCGAGAACTCCTCCGCCAACGGCATGGCCGGTATCTGGATGAGCGGCGGCGGCCTCGTCTCCGACGGCCCCGGCCGGATCCTGTTCTCCACCGGCAACGGCGTCACCCCCGCGCCCGGCCCCGGCAACATGCCGCCCGGCCAGCTCTCCGAGTCGGTCGTCCGGCTCGGCGTCAACAGCGACGGGACCATGTCCGCCCAGGACTTCTTCAGCCCGAGCAACGCCAACCAACTCGACCTGAACGACACCGACCTCGGCTCCGGCGGTCCCGTCGCCCTGCCCGCCACCCCCTTCGGCACCAGCGCCCACCCCAAGCTGCTCGTCCAGATCGGCAAGGACGGCCGCCTCTTCCTCCTCGACCGCGACGACCTCGGCGGACGCGGTCAGGGGCCCGGCGGCACCGACAAGGTCCTCGGGACCTTCGGGCCGTACGAGGGCGTCTGGGGCCACCCCGGCGTGTACGGCGGCCAGGGCGGCTACGTCTACACCATCGGCTCCCGCGGGCCGCTGCGCGCGTTCGCGTACGGGCTCACCGGCACCGGACAACCCGCGCTCACCAACACCGGCCGCAGCGCGGAGACGTTCGGCTACACCTCCGGTTCGCCGGTGATCACCTCCACCGGCACCAACCCCGGCTCCGCCCTCGTCTGGGCCGTCCACTCCGACGGCGCCAACGGGGCCAACGGCCAGCTCCGCGCGTACGACGCCGTCCCCGTCAACGGCGCGCTCAGGCTGCGCTGGTCGGCGCCGATCGGCACCGCGTCCAAGTTCGCCGTGCCCGCCACCGACGGCGGACGCATCTACGTCGGCACCCGTGACGGCCACGTGATCGCCTTCGGGCGGCCCGCCAACTCCGCCATCTCCGGCCGACCCGTCGACTTCGGCCAGGTCGCCGTAGGCACCACCGCGAGCGCCACGGCGACCGTCACCGCGACCCGCGACGTCACCATCACCTCGGTGACCACCCCGGCCGGCAGCGCCTTCACCGCGAGCCCCACCGGCCTGCCGCGCACCCTCGGCGCCGGCCAGAGCTACTCCGTGCCGGTCCGCTTCGCACCGACCGCGGCCGGCCCCGACAACTCCTTCGTCACCGTCTCCACCGACGTCGGCGACAGCGCCGTCGGACTCACCGGCTACGGCACCCGGCCCGGCCTCCTCGCGTCGCCCACGCTCCTCGACTTCGGGACCGTGCCCACCGGCACCAGCAAGTTCCTCGGCGTCACCTTCACCAACACCGGAACCCAGGCGGAGACCGTCTCCGCGACCGGCGCGCCCGGCGCCCCGTTCAGCGCCACCGGACTGCCCGCCGCCGGCACCGTCGTCCAGCCCCAGCAGTCGGTCTCCGTCCAGGTCGCCTACGCCCCCACGGCCGCCGCCGAGGACACCGGAAGCCTCTCCGTGACCGGGCAGAACGGCACCGCCACGGTGGACCTCAAGGGCAGCGCCGTCACCGGCGAGGCCCGGCTGACCGTCACGCCGACCTCCACCGACTTCGGCACCGTGAAGGTCGGCCAGTCCGTCACCAAGACCTTCGACATCAGCAACACCGGCAACATCCCCCTCACCATCACCAAGGCCAAGCCGCCCACCGCCCCCTTCCTGGTCACCAACCCGCTGAGCGAGGGCCAGGTCATCGGCCCCGAGGACGTCATCCACCAGGCCGTCACCTTCTCGCCCACGTCCCTCGGCACCGTGAACGCGGCCTACGAACTCACCTCCGACGACGGCCACGGCCCGCAGAACGAGGCCCTGGTCGGCACCGGCGCCGCCGGCACCGGCGTCACCGTCCCCGGCCCCGACGCCGGCGGCTGGAAGCTCAACGGCAACGCCCAGATCTCCGGCGGCGACCTCCAGCTCACCCAGGCGACGGCCAACCAGCGCGGCACCGCCGTCTGGCCCGTGCCCGTCCTCACCGACGGCCTCCGGGCCACCTTCACCACCGTCATCGGGGGCGGCAGCGGCGCCGACGGACTCTCCTTCGCCCTCCTCGACCCGGCCAGGACCACCCCGGGCGCCCTCGGCGCCGGCGGGGGCGGACTCGGCTACTCCGGGCTCCCGGGCGTCGCCGTCACCTTCGACACGTACGACAACGGGACCGCCGACCCCTCGGCCAACTTCGTCGGCATCGCCACCGGAGGCAGCGCCGCCGCCCTCACCTACGCCTCGACCACGACGAACGTGCCGAACCTGCGCGCCGGCAGCCACACCGTGAACGTCGCCGTCACCGGCACCACCCTCACCGTCACCGTCGACGGCACCCAACGCCTCAGCACCGCCGTGGCCTCGCTCCCGCCGACCGCCTTCCTCGCCTTCACCGGCGCCACCGGCGGCTGGACCGACATCCACGCGGTACGGCGGGTGACCCTCACCGCCACCTCCTACGCGGTGCCGCCGCCCGGCCCCAACGGCTGGACGTACAACGGAAGCGCGACCCTGTCCGGCACCAGCCTGCAGCTGACGCCGCTCCAGACCTTCCAGCGCGGCTCGGCCGTGTGGGCCACCGCCGTGCCCTCGGCCCGCCTGAAGGCCCGGTTCACCGCCACCATCGGCGGCGGCACCGGCGCCGACGGACTCTCCCTGATGTTCCTGGACGCGAGCCGGACCACCTCGAAGGCACTGGCCGCCAACAGCGGCGGCAGCCTGGGCTTCGCCGGCCTGCCCGGCGTCGCCGTCACCCTCGACACCTACGACAACGGCGCCAACGACCCCTCGGCGAACTTCGTCGGGGTGGCCACCGGGGGCAGTGGCACCACCCTGACGTACGCGGCCACCGCGACCGACGTGCCCAACCTGCGCAGCGGCAGCCACACCGTCGACGCGGTCGTCACCAGCACCGGCCGGCTCCAGGTCAGCATCGACGGCACCCGTGTCATCGACGTCGCCGTGACGCTCCCGCAGAACGTCCTCGTCGGCTTCGGCGGCACGACGGGCGGCCGCACCGACCGCCACACGGTGACCGGGGTCCGCGTGGGCTACTGAGCCGCTGCACCGACGGCGGCCGGCCATGACGTCCGGTGGCCCTCGCCACCGGACGGCACGGCCGTCCGCCGGGTGAACGGCCGTCCTCCGTCGGCCCGGCGCGCTGCGGCGCCGGGCCGACGTGACGACGTGACGACGTGACGACGTGACGACGTGACGACGTGACGACGTGACGACGTGACGACGTGACGACGGGGTGGTCCGGGCGGCTGGTCGGGACGGCTCGGGGCCGGCCGGGGCCGAGCCGGGGTGGTGGTGGCCGGCCGGGGCCGAGCCGGAGCCGGCCCGGGTGCGCGTGGCCGGCCGGGGCCCGAGTCCGAGTCGGCCCGGGCCCGGTCGGCCGGACCGCGAGGCCCGAGCCCGGCCCCGCCGCTCGTGGCCGGCCGGCCGGGGCGGTCAGAGCCGGTCGAGGATCTTCTGCAGCTGGGCGATCTCGGCGGCCTGCGTCCGCACGACGTCGTCGGCCACCTTCTTGGCCGCGGCGTCCTTGCCGTCCTTCTGCTCGGTCTTCGCCATCGACACCGCGCCCTCGTGGTGGGCGATCATGAGCTCGGCGAACTTCCGGTCGAAGTCCTTGCCCTTCGCGGCGGCGAGCGCCTTCATGTCCGCGTCGGACATCATTCCCGGCATGCCGTGGCCGGCGTGGCCCGCGGACTCCGGCCTGCCCCAGGCCTCGAGCCAGGACCTCATCTTCCGGATCTCGGGGTCCTGGGCCTTCTCGATGGCGCCGACGAGCTGCTTGATCTCGGGGTCGGCGGCGCGGCCGTCGGCGAGCTTCGCCATCTCCAGGGCCTGCTCGTGGTGCGGGATCATCATCTGCGCGAACATGACGTCCGCGTCGTTGAAGGCACCGGCGGTGGCGGAAGCGGTGGCCGACGGAGTGGCGGACGCCTTGCTGCCGTGGTCCATGCCGTGCATGGAGTCGCCCGAGCCGCCGCAGGCGGCGAGCAGGAGACCGGCGGCGGTGACGGCGCCGGTGAGCGCGAGCCCGCGGGTCGTGCGGCGGGCGGTGGGGGTGCTGAAGGTACGCATGGGTGTCACACCTCGTGTGCTGTCGTTGCGGATCTCGGATCGGTGCGGTCGGACACGTCCGCGGGCGGCACGAGGCGCCCGCGGTGGCGTGACGGCCTAGATCCGCAGGATCGACAGCTGGGCGAGGTCGGGCGGCCGGGGCGGCGGGGCGTTCGGCCCCAGGGCGGGCAGCAGCCCGGCCAGGAACGGGGTGGTCCGGTCCGGACGCCGGGCGAGGGCCGCCCGGACGAGCGCGACGAGCAGCCAGGCCCCGAGGACGGCCACGCAGAGCGTGGTCATGTCCATTCCCGTACCGCCGGGGTCGTGCGGGGCCGCCTTCCGGTGATCGCCTGCGTCGCCGTGGTGGGCATGGCCCGGGGTGCCGGTGAGGGAGGCGTCGGTCGAGGAGCTTCCGGTGGGGGAGTGGCCGGTGGCGGCGGCGACATGAGCCGTCCCGTGCGTGCCGCTGCCGGAGGAGCCCTCCGGGTGCCCCACCGAGTGCATCACGAAGACCCCGAGCGCCAGCACGACGACGAGCAGGAGGTGCGCCAGGGCGCCTCCCGCTCGTGTACGGCTGTTCCGCTCTCGTCCCACGTGCACGGGATGGAGCCTATCCGAACACCCCTCGGGGGTACGTGACGCGCGCGTCGAGGGCGTGCCCGAAGGGCGCGTTTCCCGACTGCCTACTCGACCGGGTCGCCGGTCATCGCGGCGGCCAGCCGCAGGTGCGGGGCGGCCTCGTCGGCCCGGCCCTGCCGCTCCAGGGTGCGGCCGAGCATCAGGCGGGCGTAGTGCTCGACGGGGTCGCGCTCCAGCACGGCACGGAGCTCCTCCTCGGCGCGGGTGAGCTGGGCGGAGTGGTAGTACGCACGGGCCAGCAGCAGCCGCTGGGCGGTCTGGTCCGGGTGCTCGGCGACCAGGCCGCGCAGGATGCGGGCGGCCGTGAGGTACTCCTTGGCCTCGAAGAACAGCTGGGCGCGGCCCCACCGGTCGGCCGCGGTGCCGAACTCGTAGTACGTCTCGTCGCTCACTGCGCACTCTCTCCCAGGTCGAGGTGGTCGAAGTCTGCTTCACCCGGCCCAACACGGGAAGCTCGTTGAACATTCCACTAATATTGTGGTGCGGGTCCGCCCCGCACGGACCCCCGACAGGAATAGGTTGAGCGCCATGAGCAATCTTGATCGCCAGGCCACCCTCCAGGTCTGCGGCGGCCGGGGTTTCGTCGTCGCCGAACCGGTACGGGAACTCCTCAGCCCCCGCCACGTCCAGCTCGGCGAATCGACCGAGGTCCGCCGACTGCTCCCCAACCTGGGCCGCCGCATGGTCGGCGCCTGGGCCTTCGTCGACCACTACGGCCCCGACGACATCGCCGACGAGCCCGGCATGCAGGTCCCGCCCCACCCGCACATGGGGCTGCAGACCGTCAGCTGGCTGCACGAGGGCGAGGTGCTGCACCGCGACTCGACCGGCAGCCTGCAGACCATCCGGCCGCGCGAGCTGGGCCTGATGACCTCGGGCCGGGCCATCTCCCACTCCGAGGAGAGCCCCGCGTCGCACGCCCGCTATCTGCACGGCGCCCAGCTGTGGGTCGCGCTCCCCGACGCGCACCGTCACGTCGAGCCGCACTTCCAGCACCACGCCGAGCTCCCGCTCGTCACGGCCCCCGGCCTGACCGCCACGGTCCTCCTCGGCGAACTCGACGGCGCGGTCTCGCCGGGCACGGCCTACACGCCCATCACCGGCGCCGACCTCTCCCTGGCCGCCGGCACGGAGCTCCGCCTGCCCCTCGACCCCGACTTCGAGTACGCGGTCCTCGCCATGTCCGGCGAGGCCCACGTCGACGACGTCCCCGTCCTCCCCGGTTCCATGCTCTACCTCGGCTGCGGGCGCACCGAACTCCCCCTGCGCGCCTCCTCGGACGCGGGCCTGATGCTCCTCGGCGGCGAGCCGTTCGAGGAGGAGCTGGTCATGTGGTGGAACTTCGTGGGCCGCACGGACGAGGAGATCCGCAAGGCGAGGGACGACTGGATGACGTCCGACCGCTTCGGCGAGGTCAAGGGCTACGACGGCGCCCGCCTGGACGCGCCCGAGGTTCCGGCGACGCAGCTGAAGGCGCGGGGACGGGTGCGCTGACCCGGGGTTCTCTCTGCCGGGTCGACGCAGGGTCGGGGGCTGCTCGGCCCCTGCCCGTGGCTCTCGTCGTGACTGGGGGAGGGGGCGTGTCGCGGCCCCTCCGCGTCGCGCGGTCGGCGGGCGCGCGTCAGCGGGTCGGCCGAGTGCGCGACGCGCACACTCCCCGGGCACCGGGCCTTCCCTGTCGGCACGGGCCGGACCGTCCGCCCGAGGCGCAGCCTTTGGCCGTACGCCTTCGTCGAGGCTAGGGTGTGCCGCCGTACTCGGCGGATCGCTCCCCTGAAGAAGGTGGGAATGGGGCTCAAGGACGCAGGCCACGCGGATCTGGTCGTCGCGGCGCAGGCCGGTGACGACCGGGCGCGCGAGGAACTCATCGCCGCGTACCTGCCGTTGCTGTACAACATCGTCGGGCGAGCGCTGAGCGGACATGCCGACGTCGACGACGTCGTCCAGGAGACCCTGCTGCGTGTGGTGCGCGACCTGCCCGCCCTGCGTGCCCCGGAGAGCTTCCGGTCCTGGCTGGTGTCGATCACGCTCCGCCAGATCAACACCCACTGGCACCGGCAACACGCCCTCGCCGACCGGACCACGGTCATCGACGAGGCACGCCGGATACCGGACGCCGGCGCCGAGCCCGTGGACGTGACGATCCTCCGGCTGCACGTGTCGGACGAGCGGCGCCGGGTCGTCGAAGCCGGCCGGTGGCTCGACCCGGACCACCGGGTGCTGCTGTCGCTGTGGTGGCAGGAGTGCGCCGGACTGCTCAGCCGGGAGGACATGGCCGCCGCGACGGGGCTCACGGTCGCTCACGTCGGAGTGCGCCTGCAACGCATGCGCGAGCAGCTGGAACTGTGCCGGACGATCGTCGCCGCGCTGGAGGCCGATCCGCGCTGTCCGCAGCTGGACGGGACAGTCGTCGGCTGGGACGGTCACCACACGTCGGTGTGGCGCAAGCGGATCGCGCGGCACACACGTGACTGTCCGGTCTGCGGGGCGACGTCGGCAGAACGGGTTCCGGCCGAACTGCTGCCCCTCAGCCTCACGACGCTGGCCGTCCCGGCCGCACTGATCGCCGCGCTGGCCGCCAAGGGCCTGCTGTCGGGTACGGCAGCGAGCGCCGCCGGGCTGGCCGCGGCCCCCGTCGCCGTCGGCACGGCGACCGGGGGAAGCGGCCTGCACGGCGCTCTGATCGGCAAGCTCCAGACGGTGACCGCTCATCCGCTGGTGAGCCTCGCGACCGGTGCGGTGCTCATCGCCGGCACCGCCACCTACGCGACCTGGCCCGAACCGGCGCCTCGAGTGCCCGGCGCCACCGCCGCTCCCACGGCCGGCACTCCCACACCCCTCCCCTCGCGTACCACCACCTCGGCCGGCCCGTCGCCGGCGAGTCCGTCGCCGGCGAGTCCGCCCCCGGTGAGTCCGTCCGCCGTCGCGGGCACCGTTCCGCTGGGCGCCCGGTCGCTGGAGTCCGCGGACAGTCCCGGCCGGTTCGTCACGTACACGGGCGATTTCGCGGCGCTCGGCAGCGTCGCCGCGTCCAGCGGCGCGCAGGCACGTCAGCGGGTCACCTTCACGGTCGTCGGGGGACTGGCCGACACGCGGTGCGTCACCTTCCGCGCCGCGGACGGCCGGTATCTTCGCCACTCCTACCTGCGGCTGCGGCTGAGCACCGACGACGGCAGCGCACTGTTCCGTGAAGACGCCACCTTCTGTCCCCGTCCCGGAGCGGTCGCCGGGTCCGTGACCCTGTACGCGCACAACTATCCGGAATCGGTCCTCCGTCACCGCGACGGCGGCATCTGGCTCGACGGCTCCGACGGCACGCGGGCCTTCGCCGGCCAGGCTTCCTTCATCGTGCGCGGTCCCGGGGCCTGAGTACCCAGGGCGATCCCGACCGAGTCGCACATTCACAGCCGGCGTTCACCGCAGATCGGTGCGGCGCCCCTCTTCCACGGGCACGACCAGGCCACGGCGTCCGGCATAACGCTTTCCGGCCGCGAGATGCATCACCGGGCAATCCCGCGGACGGCGCGACTTTTCTGTTACGAGACCGCGAGCTCGGAAGCCTCCACTTCAGGGGTGTCCTTCCCGCCGCCCGTCATGACGTGCCGGCGCGGCAGGGACCCGACTTCCCCCACTGACGCATCCCCTGAAGAAAGCCCCTCACATGACGCGACACACCCACGAACCCAGGGCCAAGGGCCTGCACCGGCTTCGCCGGCGGCGCCGGCCATGGGCCATAGGACTGTCGGCCACGGCGCTGGTGGCCGGCGTCGTGACGCTCCTCCCCGAATCCGCCGGAGCCGCGGGCCTGGGCACCCAGGCCGCCCCTTCGGGCAGGTACTTCGGCACGGCTGTGGCCGTCGGCAGGCTCGGCGACTCCGCGTACACCGCGATCGCGGACCGGGAGTTCAACATGGTCACCCCGGAGAACGAGATGAAGTGGGACGCCGTCGAACCGTCCCGCGGCAATTTCAGCTTCGGCCCCGCTGACCGGATCGTCGATCGTGCCCTGGCACACGGCCAGCGCCTGCGCGGCCACACCACGGTCTGGCACTCGCAGCTCCCCTCCTGGGTCCGCTCCATCCGCGACGCGAGCACACTGCGCGGCGTGATGAACCACCACATCACCACCGAGTTGACCCATTTCAAGGGCAAGATCTACGCCTGGGACGTGGTCAACGAGGCGTTCGCCGACGGCGGCAGCGGCGGGCTCCGCGACTCCGTCTTCCAGCAGGTGCTGGGCAACGGCTTCATCGAGGAGGCGTTCCGCACCGCCCGTGCGGCCGACTCCTCGGCCAAGCTCTGCTACAACGACTACAACATCGAGAACTGGTCGGACGCCAAGACCCAGGGCGTCTACCGGATGGTCAAGGACTTCAAGTCCCGCGGCGTGCCGATCGACTGCGTCGGGTTCCAGAGCCACTTCGGGGCGGGCGGCCCGCCGGCGAGCTTCAGGACCACCCTGGCCGGCTTCGCCGCCCTGGGCGTCGACGTCCAGATCACCGAGCTGGACATCGCCCAGGCGTCACCCACCCACTACGCGAACGTGGTAAGCACCTGCCTGTCCGTGGCCCGGTGCACCGGTATCACGGTGTGGGGCGTCCGTGACAGCGACTCCTGGCGCAGCGGGGAGAGCCCGCTGTTGTTCGACAGCGGTGGCAAGCCCAAGCCCGCGTACACCGCCGTCATGAGCGCGCTCCGTTCCGGCTCCGGTGCCACCCCGGGCAAGCCGACCGACGGTACGGGGGAGATCAAGGGCCTCGCCTCCGGCCGCTGTGTCGGCGTCCCCGGCTCCGCCACCGCCAACGGCACCCGGGCACACCTGTGGGACTGCGGCGGACAGGCCGACCAGCGCTGGACCCACACCGCCGCCAAGCAGCTGAAGGTGCACGGCGACAAGTGCCTGGACGCCAAGAACAAGGGCACGGTCAACGGCACCCCGGTGATCGTCTGGGACTGCAACGGCGGCGCCAACCAGCAGTGGAACATCAACACCGATGGCTCGATCACCGGCGTCCAGTCCGGGCTGTGCCTCGACGCCGTCGGCGCCGCGACCGCGAACGGCACCACGGTCCAGCTGTACGCCTGCGCGTCCGTCAACAACCAGAAGTGGACCTGGACCGCCCCGTCAGGGACGGGCAGCGGCACGTGTGATCTCCCGTCGACGTACAAGTGGACTTCGACGGGTCCCCTCGCGCAGCCGTCGAACGGGTGGGCCGCGGTGAAGGACTTCACCCACGTGACGCAGGGCGGCAAGCACCTCGTCTACGCGTCGAGCGCGTCGGGAACCTCGTACGGCTCGATGGCGTTCCGCCCCTTCACGAACTGGTCCGACATGGCGTCGGCCGGCCAGACGAAGATGAGCCAGAACGCGGTGGCGCCCACCCTGTTCTACTTCGCGCCCAAGAAGATCTGGGTCCTCGCGTACCAGTGGGGAGCCTGGCCCTTCAGTTACCGCACGTCCAGCGACCCCACCGACCCCGACGGCTGGTCCGCGCCGCAGCCGCTGTTCACCGGCGGCATCCCCCGCACCGAGTCCGGCACCGGACCGATCGACCAGGCCCTGATCGCCGACGAGAAGAACATGTACCTGTTCTTCGCCGGCGACAACGGCAAGATCTACCGGGCGAGCACGCCGCTCGGGAACTTCCCGGGCAACCTCGGCTCGTCGTACACGACGGTCATGAGCGACACCGCGAAGAACCTCTTCGAGGCGCCGCAGGTCTACAAGGTCCAGGGCCGGAACCAGTACCTCATGATCGTCGAGGCTCGGGGGGCGAACGAGCGGCGCTACTTCCGCTCGTTCACCGCCTCCAGCCTGAGCGGCACGTGGACCCCGCAGGCCGGCAGCGAAGGCAACCCCTTCGCGGGCAAGGCCAACAGCGGCGCCACCTGGACCGACGACATCAGCCACGGTGACCTGATCCGCACCGATCCCGACCAGACCATGACCATCGACCCCTGCAACCTGCAGTTCCTCTACCAGGGCAAGTCCCCCACCGCGGGCGGACCCTACGACCGACTGCCCTACCGGCCGGGCCTCCTCACCCTGCAGCGCTGACCTGCCCGATCCACGGTTGCACAAGGAGAAACACCCCCCATGAACAACCCCACCAACGCCGGACGCCGCGGACGTCACCGCCGTCGCGGGACCGCCACCGTTCTGCTGCTCGGCGTGCCCGCCACCGTCGTGCCGTACCTCCTGTTCGTGCAGGACGACTCACAGGCCGCGACGGTCGACGACAGTGCCTACTACAAACTGGTCTCGGTGCGCAGCGGCAAGGTGCTGGACGTCAACGCCTTCTCCACCGCCGACGGCACCCGCATCCAGCAGTGGACCGACCAGAACACCGCCAACCAGCAGTGGCGGCTGCGCTCCACCGGCGACGGCTACTACGAGCTGGTGAACCGCAACAGCGGCAAAGTGCTCGGCATAGCGGGCGATTCGACCGCGCAGGCGGCTGCCGCCGAGCAGCAGACCGACAGCTCCTCCGCCTCCCAGGAGTGGCGGGTCGACGAGGTGAGCGGTTCCGACGCCGTCACCTTCACCTCCCGCAGGAGCGGCCAGGTCCTGGACGTCTCCGGAGGCTCCACGGCCGACGGCGCGGCAGTCATCCAGTACGGCGGCCACGGCAGCACCAACCAGCAGTGGAAGCTGGTGAGGACGGCCGAGACCCCGGCCACCGGGAACGGACCGTACGCGTGGAAGAACGCCCAGGTGGTGGGCGGCGGTTACGTCACCGGGCTGGTGTTCAACCCACGGGCCAACGGCCTGCTGTACGCGCGTACCGACATGGGCGGCGCCTACCGCTGGGACAGTGCGGCCGAGCAGTGGATCCCGCTGACCGACTGGCTCGGCGAGAAGGACTGGAACCTGCTGGGCATCGACGCGCTGGCCACCGACCCCGTCGACCCCGACCGGCTCTACCTCGCGGCCGGCACCTACACCAACGAGTGGGCCGGCAACGGCGCGGTCCTGCGCTCCACCGACCGCGGCCGCACCTTCCAGCGCACCGACCTGCCGTTCAAGCTGGGCGGCAACGAGGACGGCCGCGGGGCGGGCGAACGGCTCGTGATCGACCCCTCGGACAACCGCACCCTGCTGCTCGGCACCCGTAAGAACGGCCTGTGGCGCAGCACGGACAGCGGTGTGACATGGCGGCAGGTCTCCTCGTTCCCCGTCAAGGACGGCGCGAGCAGCGGCGCGGGCATCTCCTTCGTGACGTACGGCCCGGCCGGCAGCAACACGGTCTACGTCGGCGTCGCCGACAAGTCCACCCCCCTGTACCGCTCCACCGACGGCGGCACGACCTGGCAGGGCGTCCCCGGACAGCCCACCGGCCAGTTCCCGCAGCACGGCGTCCTCTCCGGCGACGGCTCGCTCTATCTGACCTACACCGACGCCCTCGGCCCCAACGGCGTGACGGCCGGATCGGTGTGGAAGCACACGCCGAGCGGCGGGTCCTGGCGGAACGTCTCCCCCTCCCAGGGCGGCTACGGCTTCTCCGGACTGGCCGTCGACCCGCGCCGGCCGTCCACGGTGATGGTCACCACCCTCGACCGCTGGTGGCCCGAGGACGAGATCTACCGCACCACCGACGGCGGCACGACCTGGAAGGCACTGGCGGACAAGACCGTGCGGAACGCCTCCGGCGCTCCCTACGTCGGCACCCACACCGGGCACTGGATGACCGCCCTGGCCATCGACCCCTTCGGCTCCGGACACGTGCTGTACGGCACCGGCAACGGCATCTGGCGCAGCAAGGACGCCACCGCCACCGACAGCGGCGGCACCAGCCACTGGGCCGCCGGGGCGCGGGGCCTCGAGGAGACCGCGCTGATGGACGCGATCGCCCCGCCCGGCGGCGCCACCGTCATCACCGCCATGGGCGACCAGGGAGGCTTCCGCCACGACGACCTGACCAAGGTGCCGACCGGGCGGCTGGACAACCCGATGATGAGCAACAGCACCGACATCGACTTCGCCCAGTCGAACCCCGGGGTGATGGTCCGGGTCGGCCGGGGCGGCGCGCAGGACGGCGCCTACTCGACCGACGGCGGCAGCACCTGGAACGGCTTCAAGGCGGAGCCGGTCGCCGGCGCCCAGGACGGGCACGTCGCGCTCGCGGCGGACGGCTCCACCATCATCTGGACCCAGGCCGGCCAGGCCCCGTACCGCTCGACCGACAAGGGGGCGAGCTGGTCGAGGGTCAGCGGCCTGGGCACCGACGCCGTCGTCGTCGCCGACCGCTCCTCGGCCACGACCTTCTACTCCCTGTCCGGCGGCACGCTCTACGCCGGCACCGACGGCGGCGCGAGCTTCACCGCCCGTGCCACGAACCTGCCCGCCGGCCGGCTCACCGCCGTCCCCGGCGTCGCCGGAGACCTGTGGATCGCCGGCGGAGCCGGTGGCCTCCTCCACTCCACCGACGGCGGCCGCACCTTCACCACGCTCACCACGGTGAAGTCCGCCTCCGCCCTCGGCTTCGGCAAGGCCGCGCCCGGCGCCTCCTACCAGGCTCTCTACCTGATCGGCACCGTCAAGGACGTCACCGGCGTCTTCCGCTCCACGGACAAGGGCGCCACCTGGCTCCGCGTCAACGACGACGCCCACCAGTGGGGCAGCATCGGTGGCGTCGGCGTCATCACCGGAGACCCGGACACCTACGGCCGCGTCTACGTCGGCACCAACGGCCGCGGCCTCCAGTACGGCGACCCCTCCTGACCCCGACACCGGATGCGCTCATGGCCGACGTGTGAGCCGACACGCGACCACTGAGAGAACTGCCGCCCTCCTGGCCGATGGGACATCTCGGCCGGAGGGCGGCTTTCCGCTGTGGAGCGGCGCGGGGGCGGCGGTCGCGGAGCGGCGGCCTGGGCGAGGGGAGGTGCCGTGCGCCAGACACTGCCGGCCGGCGTCCGTCAGGACGACGCATGGGGCCCGCCTCCCGCTGCTCGCAGCCGCCTTGCCCCTTTTCCGAGGGGGATAAATCATGAGAATCGTCCGGTCGAAGGCGCCGCCCACCGATGGCGTACACCGGCCGGGAAAGGAGAGCGACCCCATGGTCCTCGGCACCTCCGACCTGATCGGCGCACCCTGCTGGCTGAGCCTCGCGGCGCGGGATCGGAGCGCCGCCGAACGGTTCTACAGCACGGTTCTGGGCTGGTCGTTCCGGCGGGGCACGCTGGGCCGGGCGTTCTCCGTCGCCGAGGTGGACGGCACGCCGGTGGCCGGGGTCGCCGCCGTCGCCGGTGAGTTCGCGGTGCCCGTCGCCTGGACGCCGTACTTCGCGGTCGACGACGCCGATGCCGCCGTGGCGAGGGTCCGGGAACGCGGCGGTACGGTCGGCGTGGGTCCGGTTCCCTACCCGCCGAGCGGGCGGGCGGCTCTGGTCGCCGACCGCGAGGGCGCGACCTTCGGGATCTGGGAGGGACGTGTCCAGTCCGACTGGCTAGTCGGCGGACAGACCCCGTTGTGGCTGGAGCTGCATACCCGCAACGCGTTCGACGCCGCCCTCTTCTACGGAGAGGTCCTCGACTGGGGTACCGAGGGCGTGGGCTGCTGCGACATCTCCTACGAGGAGGACCAGGTCGTCCTCCGGCGCGACGGCAAAGCCGTGGCGCGCCTCAACAGCGGGCCCGTCGAGGAGGCCGCCCCCAAGCCGCACCTGCGGCCCCGATGGCTGGTCCACTTCACGGTCCCGTCGCTGGAGGCAGCCACGGCGTCGGCGGTGGAGAACGGCGCCACGATCGTCCAGGACGGTCCGTGGCCGGCGGGGAAGGGGCAGGCGACACTACGCGACCCGGACGGCGCACTGTTCACCCTCGACCAGGCATCGGCGGCACCGTGGCCCCGGCGGCGCTAGAACCCGATGCGGACGGGACCCGCCTCGAGCCATGCACCGCGGCGCCGCGGCGTCGACACCGGGCCGACCACCACGACGTACACAGTTCGTACGGACGGCCGTGCAGGGCGCCCGGTGTGCCGCACCGGCACCGCGGCCGCAGGCCTCGCCGCTCCGTGGGGAGATCCGGCCGCGCGGTGCCTGTCGTACTCCGCCCGTTTCCGGGCGTCACGCAGCGTGGCGTAGGCGGTCATCACCTCGTCGAGCTCCTGGGGCTGAGCCCGCGGCTCCGGATGGGCGTCCGGATGCAGAGCGCGGACCAATGCGCGGTAGGCACTGGTGATCTGCCTGACCGAGGCGGTCGGGTCGACGCCGAGCACCGCGTAATAGTCCGGTCGCCTGGGTGCCGTCACATTTCTCACCTCCCTGCGAGCCGGCCGCAGCCAGAGAGGCCGACAAGACCTACAACACGTTCATAGGTCGCCGCGGGCGCGGATTCAAGGGGTGCCGGGCCGTCGTTCCCGACCCGCCTCCTTGCCGTAGAGCCATTCGAAGTCAGGCATGAACCTTTGCCGCGTTTTGTCGACATAATTGCTCCAAGGCGGAGAAGACCGTAACTCGTGACGGACCGACCCGGGGAAAGAGGTGAGAGGGATGATCATCGAACTCGCACTCGAGCGGGTCCAGTTCACCTGTGGGCATTGCTGGCACGAGTGGAGCGCCGATTACGACGTCCAGCAGTACCGGGACGACCAGGGCGGCGACTGGGAGTACTTCTCACGCGACGGTGTGGCCGTGCCCTCGCCGTACACCCCCGCGGGTGCCGTGCCGTGCGCAAGGTGTGGTCGCAAATGGGTGGGCCGCATCCTCGCCCGCAGGCGCATTCCGGCAGCCCCCGGACCCGCCGACACTCCACGCGAGAGCATCGTCGACGCGCCCGGCCACCGCCCGGAGCGGCATGGCGCTCCGCTGCTCGGCGCGTCCGCCCACAGCCAGCCGCAGCAGTTCGGGCCGCCCGTGGAGCGCGCTGGAGCGGCGACCGGCTGAGCGCACCGTTACGCGGAGGTCTCCCCCATCGAGACTTGCGGGCATGGCCGGGTCCCACGGCGTCGGCTCGCCGTGGGACCCGGCTACGAGTGCCCGCCGGCCCGGCCCGGCCCGGCGGACGCCCCTTGACCCCGTTACGCCTGCAGTTCCTTGTCCGTGCGCTTGGCGGTGTCGATCTGGATCTTGCGCGGCTTGGCCTGTTCGCCGATCGGGATCCGCAGGCTGAGGACACCGGCGTCGTACGTCGCCTCGATGTTCTCCGTGTCCAGCGTCTCCCCGAGGAACAGCTGGCGGCTGAACGTGCCGGTGGGCCGCTCGGAGATCACCGTCTCCGCGCCTTCCTTGATCTCGGGCTTCCGCTCGGCCCGGACCGTCAGCACGTCCTTCTCGACGTTCAGGTCGAGGGACTCGGCGTCGACGCCCGGCAGGTCGAACTTGACCCACACCGCGCCGTCCTCGCGCCAAGCATCCATCGGCATCGCCGAAGGACCCTGCACGCCGTTGAACACGCGCTGAGTGATCCGGTCCAGCTCACGGAAGGGATCGGTCCGCATCAGCATCTGATCATCAACTCCTTCGCATCGTGTGCCGTTCGATCGCGTACCGACGCTTCTTATATAACTCTCGGCACCGTTCTTGACAAGATGGGACTCAAGTTTTATCCCAGTGAATGAGTGAGCTTTACGGAGCCAGGGTGATGGTCCCGGCCCAGTGGGCAAGCCACGCCCTGGAGGTAGGACACGCTCGGTGCGAGCAGTGCGTGGAGGCAGCGATGGCCAAGGCTGTGGGTATTGATCTTGGTACGACGAATTCCGTGGTCGCCGTCTGCGAAGGCGGCCGGCCGAGAGTGATCACCAACAGTGAGGGCGGTCGTACCACGCCGTCGGTCGTGGCGTTCACCGAGAGCGGTGAACGGCTCGTCGGGCAGATGGCACGCCGCCAGGCCGTACTGAATCCCCAGGGCACCGTCTACTCGGCGAAGCGGTTCGTCGGCCGGCGCCTCGAGGAGATCGACGTGGAGGCGGAGCAGGTCTCCTACGAGGTCGCGTCGGGTCCTGAGGGCGCGGCGCGGTTCTCCGTCCGCGGCAAGCAGTACGCCCCGGAGGAGATCTCCGCCGCTGTGCTGCGCAAGCTCGTGGACGACGCCGCGAAGCAGCTGGGCGAGAAGATCACCCAGGCGGTGATCACGGTGCCCGCGTACTTCAACGACGCGCAGCGGCAGGCCACCAAGGACGCCGGCCGCATCGCCGGACTGGAGGTGCTGCGGATCATCAACGAGCCGACCGCGGCCGCCCTGGCGTACGGGCTGGACAAGAAGAAGCACGAGACGGTGCTCGTCTTCGACCTCGGCGGCGGCACGTTCGACGTCAGCGTCCTCGACGTGGGCGACGGCGTGGTGGAGGTGCGTTCCACCGCCGGCGACACCCACCTGGGAGGAGACGACTTCGACCGGCGGCTGGTGGACCACCTCGCGGAGGACTTCCAGCGCCTCAACGGTATCGATCTGCGCCGAGACCCGCAGGCGCTGCAACGGCTGTACGAGGCGGCGGAGAAGGCGAAGGCCGAGCTGTCCACGGCCGCGCAGACGCAGATCAACCTCCCCTTCGTCACCGCGGACGCCGCCGGTCCGAAGCACCTCACGACCACCGTGACCCGGTCGACCTTCGAACAGCTCACCGGGGATCTGGTCGAACGGTGCATGGGACCGGTCCGGCAGGCGATGGCGGACGGCAAGGTGACCGCCGACGACCTCGACGAGGTGATCCTCGTCGGCGGATCGACCCGCATCCCCGCGGTGCAGGCGCTGGTGCGTCGGCTGACCGGCGGCAAGGACCCCAACATGTCGGTCAACCCCGACGAGGTCGTCGCCCTCGGCGCGGCCGTCCAGGCGGCGGTGCTCCAGGGCGAGGTCAAGGACGTCCTGCTGCTCGACGTCACCCCGCTCTCCCTGGGCGTCGAGACGCTGGGCGGGCTGATGACCAGGCTGATCGAGCGCAACACCACGATTCCCACCCGGCGCAGCGAAACCTTCACGACCGCCGAGGACAACCAGCCGGCCGTGGACGTGGTGGTGCTGCAGGGGGAGCGGGAGCGGGCCGCGGACAACCGTGTGCTCGGCCGGGTCCGCCTGGACGACATCCGTCCGGCGTCCCGGGGTACGCCGCAGATCGAGGTGACGTTCGACATCGACGCCAACGGCATCCTCAACGTGTCCGCGAAGGACAAGGACACCGGCGCCCAGCAGAGCATCACCGTCTCCGGCAGCGGCACCCTGGACGAGTCCGAGGTCCAGCGGATGATCCAGGAGGCCGAACGCAACCGGGCCGAGGACACCCGTATCCGCGAACTCGTCGAGGCGCGCAACGAGCTCGACAGCTTCGCCTACCACGTCGAGCGACGGCTGGGAGAGCTCGGCGACTCCGTCGCCGTCCACGACAAGGCCCGCGCCGAGTCGCTGATCGCGGATGCCCGGCAGGCCGTCAAGGAAGAGGCACCCCTGGACCGCGTGCGGTCCCTGACCGGCGACCTCCAGCAGGTGCTGCACGCGCTGGCGTCCGGCGGCGCCGGCGGTGGCGGCGACGGCGGAAGTGGCGCGAACGGACCGGGACCCCAAGGCGGACCGGGCGGCGGAGACGACGTGATCGACGCCGACTTCAGGCCGGAGTGACGGGCCGGGTGCGGTGACGGAGCGCGAGGAGAGCCGGACCGGATTGCGGAGTGAGTGATCGACGATGAAGGACGAGACGCGGGGACCCGAGGTCCCGATGACGGACACGGCGGGGGGCGACGGGGCGGAGGACCAGGCCCGGGAGCACGGCCTGCGACCGGGCGCGGCCGCCGCCGGCTCCGGCGGAATCCGCCGGGGTCCCGAGAACGCCGCCGGCTCCGGCGAGGTCGGCCGGGGCGGCGAGGTCCGCCCGAGGTCCGAAGACGCCGACGGCTCCGGTGTTCCGCCGGTGTTGCCGGAGCTCGACGTGGAGGAGCTGCACGACCGGTGGCAGCGTGCCGTCGCGGAGACGGAGAACCAGCGCAAGCGCTACGAGCGGCGGTTGGAGGAGGTATGTCTTGCCGAGCGCGACCGGGTGAGCGAGGCCTGGCTGCCCGTGGTGGACCACCTCGAGCTGGCACTCCAGCACGCCGCGGCCGACCCGGAGGCGATCATCGCCGGTGTGGAAGGGGTGTGCCGGCAGGCGTACGCCGTCCTCGCCCGGCTCGGGTACCAGCGGATCGCCGCCGTCGGGGAACCCTTCGACCCCGCCCTCCACGAGGCGGCGCAGGTCCGTCAGGAGCCGCAGACCGCGCCGGGCACCGTCGTCCAGGTGCTGCGCGCCGGCTACGGCAGCGACCGCGGCCTGCTGCGGCCCGCGACGGTGGCCGTGCAGGCCGGACCGGACGAACGAGAGGCACGGAGCTGAGGAGTACGACAGGAATCGGTGGTGTGGTCGATGGCGCAGACGAACCGTGACTACTACGACGTGCTGGGGGTGTCCCGTACCGCCAGTACGGAGGAGATCCAGCGCGCGTACCGGAACCTGGCCCGCCGCTGGCACCCTGACCTGAACAAGGACCCGGGCGCGGAGGAGCGGTTCAAGGAGATCGGCGAGGCGTACGAGGTGCTCTCCGACCCCGACCACCGCGAGCGCTACGACCGTTACGGGCATGCCTGGCAGCAGGTGCCCGAGGGCGCCGCGGCCGGACCGGGCGGGCCGGGCGGCCCGTTCGGGGCGGGAGGCGGCCGACGGGTGTACGTCGACACCGGCGGCGGGCCCGGCTTCGCCGGCGGATTCGGTGAGGCCGGCTTCGGCGGCATGGACTTCGAGGACCTGCTCGGCGGACTGTTCGGGGGCGCCGGTGGACGTGCCGGAACCGGCGGATTCGGGCGGATGCCCGGCGCCGACCGGGAAGCCGAGATCACGCTCGGCGTCGAGGACGCCTACACCGGCGGCCGCAGGCGCATCACCCTCGACACCGCCACCGGGCCGCGCGGCTACGAGGTCTGGATTCCACCCGGTGTGACGGACGGTCAGCGCATCCGGCTGGCGGGGCAGGGCGGCGCCGGCACCGGCGGCGGCCCCGCAGGTGACCTGTACCTGCGGGTACGTCTCGCTCCGCACCCCCGCTTCCGGGTGGAGGGCCGCGACATCACCGTCGACCTCCCCGTCGCACCGTGGGAGGCCGCGCTCGGTGCCTCGGTCCCCGTGGACACCCCTGGGGGACCGGCCCGGGTCGACCTGCCGCCCGGCTCCTCCAGCGGCCGCCGGCTCCGGTTGCGGGGACGCGGCATGCCCAACCAGCGCGGCCCGGCCGGCGACCTGTACGCGGAGGTCAGGGTGGCCGTCCCCGCCGATCTGACGCCCGCCGAGCGCGAGCTGTTCGAGCGCCTGGCCGCCCAGTCCCGCTTCGACCCGCGCGACCCAGCCGGCGGAAGGAGATGAGCACCTGTGGCGCACCACCACCTCACCAGCTACCCGCTCGCCCGGGTGACCGCCGTGCACGGCGCGTACCCGGTCGGCGTCGGCATCGACGAGTTCGCCACCTTCACCGGCCTCCACCCCGACCTCGTACGCCGCTACGTCACCCTGGGCCTCCTGGAGCCCGACATCGACCGAGCCGGGGGCCTGTGGTTCGGCACCGCGCACGTGACGCGGGTCGCCCGCATGCAGCGGCTCCGCGCCGGCCTGGGCCTCAACTACGCCGCCCTGGCCGTCGTACTCGACCTGCTCGACCGCATCGAACAGCTGGAAGCCGCCCTCGCCGGGCGGCACCCCGACATCGACGCCCCGCACGGGAGGTGACATCCGTGGACACGAACCGACTCACCGAGAAGTCCCAGGAAGCCCTGCAGGACGCCCAGACCAAGGCGCTGCGCTTCGGCCATGTCGAGGTCGACGGCGAGCACCTCCTGATGGCCCTGCTCGACCAGAGCGAGGGACTCGTCCCCCGACTGCTCGGTGCGGCCGGCAGCGACCCGGGCCGGACCCGGGCCGCCGTGGAGGCGGAACTGGGCCGGCGTCCGAGCGTCTCCGGCCCCGGCGCCGAGCCCGGCCAGGTCTACGTCACCCAGCGGCTCGCCCGGCTCCTCGACGCCGCCGAGCAGGAGGCGAAGCGCCTCAAGGACGAATACGTCTCCGTCGAACACCTGCTGCTCGCCCTCCTCGCGGAGGGCACCGGCAGCGCGGCCGGCCGCATCCTGCGCCAACAGGGCCTGGACCGTGAAGGGTTCCTCGCCGCCCTGACCAGCGTACGCGGCAACCAGCGGGTGACCTCGGCCGTACCCGAGGCGACCTACGAGGCCCTGGAGAAGTACGGTCGTGACCTGGTCGCCGAGGCTCGCACCGGCCGGCTCGACCCCGTCATCGGGCGCGACACGGAGATCCGCCGGGTGGTGCAGATCCTGTCCCGCAAGACCAAGAACAACCCCGTGCTGATCGGCGACCCGGGCGTCGGCAAGACGGCCATCGCCGAGGGACTGGCCCAGCGCATCGCCCACGGCGACGTCCCCGACGGTCTGCGCGACAAGACCGTCTTCGCCCTCGACATGGGCTCCCTGGTCGCGGGCGCGAAGTACCGCGGCGAGTTCGAGGAAAGGCTCAAGGCCGTTCTCCACGAGGTCACCGCGGCCGAGGGCCGCATCCTGCTGTTCGTCGACGAGATGCACACCGTCGTCGGCGCCGGGGCGGCCGAAGGCGCCATGGACGCCGGGAACATGCTCAAGCCGCTCCTCGCGCGCGGCGAACTGCACATGATCGGCGCCACCACGCTGGACGAGTACCGCAAGCACGTCGAAAAGGACGCCGCGCTGGAACGCCGCTTCCAGCCCGTCCTGATCGACGAGCCCGGCGAGGAGGACGCCGTGTCCATCCTCCGCGGTCTGCGCGAACGCCTGGAGGTCTTCCACGGCGTGAAGATCCAGGACGGCGCCCTGGTCGCCGCCGTCACCCTCTCCCACCGCTACATCAGCGACCGGTTCCTCCCCGACAAGGCCATCGACCTCGTCGACGAGGCGTGCGCCATGCTGCGCACCGAGATCGACTCGATGCCCGCCGAGCTGGACCAGCTCAGCCGCCGCGTGCGCCGCCTGGAGATCGAGGAGGCGGCCCTGGCCAAGGAAGAGGACCCGGCCAGCCGCGACCGCCTGTCGGAGCTGCGCCGGGAACTGGCCGGCACACGCGCCGAGGCCGACGCGCTGCGCGCCCAGTGGGAGGCCGAGCGCCAGGCCCTGCGCAAGGTGCAGACCCTGCGCCGGGAGATCGAACACGTCCGGTACGAGGCCGAGGACGCGGAGCGCTCGTACGACCTCGACCGCGCCGCGGAACTGCGTCACGGCCGGCTGCCCGAGCTCGAGCGGCGCCTGCGAGCCGAGGAGGAGCAGCTCGCCGTCAGGCAGGGCGGACGCCGCCTGCTGCGCGAGGTCGTCACGGAGGACGAGATCGCCTCCGTCGTCTCCCGCTGGACCGGCATCCCGGTCAGCCGCCTCCTCGAGGGCGAACGGAAAAAGCTGCTGCGGCTCGACGAGATCCTCCACGAACGCGTGATCGGCCAGGACGAGGCCGTCCAGCTGGTCGCGGACGCGGTCATCCGAGCCCGCTCCGGGGTCAAGGACCCGCGCCGGCCCATCGGTTCCTTCCTGTTCCTGGGCCCGACCGGCGTCGGCAAGACCGAGCTGGCCCGCACCCTGGCCGCCGCCCTGTTCGACACGGAGGACAACATGGTCCGCCTCGACATGAGCGAGTACCAGGAACGGCACACGGTCAGCCGCCTGATGGGCGCCCCGCCCGGCTACGTCGGCTACGAGGAGGGCGGCCAGCTCACCGAGGCCGTGCGCCGGAAGCCGTACTCCGTCGTCCTCCTGGACGAGGTGGAGAAGGCCCACGCGGACGTCTTCAACACCCTCCTCCAGCTCCTGGACGACGGGCGCCTTACCGACGCCCAGGGCCACACCGTCGACTTCCGCAACACCGTGGTCGTGATGACCAGCAACATCGGCTCCCAGCACCTGCTGGAGGGCGTCACGCCCGACGGCGAGATCGAGCAGGAGGCGCGCGCCGCCGTCATGGCCGAACTGCGTGCCCACTTCCGGCCGGAGTTCCTCAACCGCGTCGACGACGTCGTCCTCTTCAAACCGCTCACCCTGCCCGAGATCGAGCGGGTCGTGGACCTGCTCACCGAGGACCTGCGCCACCGGCTCGCCGACCGCCGCCTCGAACTGCGCCTGACCGAGGCGGCCCGCCGGCACATCGCGGCCGAGGGATTCGACCCCGTCCACGGTGCCCGACCCCTGCGGCGGTTCATCCAACGCGAGGTCGAAACCCGTATCGGACGAGCCCTGCTGGCCGGCGACATCCCCGACGGCGCCACGATCACCCTCGACGCCCCCGACGGCCGGCTCACCGTCACCTGGACGTCCCCCGAGACCGGCCCGCCGCCGCAGGCACGGGCAGCGTGACCGCATGGGCGCCGAACGGTCAGGCGAGCGCCGGTGCCCGCGTGAACCGTCTGCGGTTCGGCATGTCGGCGCGTGACGCGGGCACGGCCGCGGGGGCCGGCTCCTCCTCGCCCCGCAGCAGGGCGACCAGGGACGTCCGGGCCCGTGCGACTCGCGAGCGGACCGTGCCGACGGGACATCCGATGGCCTCGGCGGCCTCGGCGTAGGGCAGGCCGAGGAGCTGGGTGAGGACGAAGGCGTTCTTCCGCTCGGTCGGGATCGTGGCCAGGAGTTCGGCGAGCGCGACGCCGTCCTCGAAGCCGGGAAGCCCGCGCGGCTGGGTGTGTTCGGCCTCTGCCTGCCAGTCGTCGCGGTCGGAGAGGCGCGGCCGTGCGGCCGCGTGCCGGAGGCTGTCGACGACCGTACGGCGGGCTATCGACAGGAGCCAGGTGCGGGCCGAGGAACGCCCCTCGAAGCGGGGTAGCGCGGCGAGCGCGCGGAGGAACACCTCCTGGGTGAGGTCGTCGGCCGCCTGGCGATCGGCGCTGAGGTGGGTCACATAGCGCCGGACGTCGCGGTGCAGAGCACGTACGAAGAGGTCGGCCTTGACCGGGTCGCCGTCGCGGGCGGCCAGCGCGAGCCGTGTCGTCGCCGCGTCGGTGTCCGCGTCCGGCGCGTGTGCCGAACGGGAGGTCCTCGGCGGACGCTGAAGGAGGGTGTCGTGGGCAGGAGTCATCGCCACAAGTCCTTACGAGGCAAAGGGAATCCGGCCGGGCACGCGGATGAGGGCGGCGCCGTGCCGGTGACTGGTACGGCCTGCCGCGACCGAGCGAAAGCGGCATGACCGATGCCCGAGGGACGGAACTGAGCCGTCGAGCTCGGGGAGCCGGCTGTCAGAGGACAGCGAGTGCCTGGGGAGGACCTCGGGAGATGAGTGAATGGGTGAGGAGGAGCCGCCGCGGAGCGCGCTCGTCACCGGGCCGCACCGGCCGGAGGCGAGGCCGGTTCCGTGCGACGGGGACGAAGGACGCCAGCAGTGGACGCAGCGGGCGGAAGAGTCGCAGGGACGCGGCGCGCAGGAGGCGGAACGCCGCCTGCTCGCCGTACGCCATCCACAGGCCGCTCAGGAGCGCGGCCAGGAGGTGGGCCGACAGCATGCCGAAGGACGACGACATGTCTGTCACGTCGTGCCCTGCCGGGTCCCCGGAGATCATGCCGACGGACGAGGTCATGTCCATGTGGCCCATGTCCACGTGGCCCATGGCCGCGTGTGACATGTGCACGTGTGCTGCTTGCGCATCGCCCATCGGCATCGGCATCGACGGCATCGGCATCGCCGGCGTCGACATCGGTGGCTGGGACCAGGAGAACGCCGTGTGGAGCGCGCTCTGCGCGACCACGCTCGCCGCCGTCACCGCGAGGAGGCCGCGCTCGCGGCTCGCGAGGACCCAGGTGACCACCACGGTGGCGGCGAAGGCGAGGGAGAGCGTCCAGGCGGGCACACCCTGCCCCGACATCAGGATGTGGCCGGTGGCGGCGAGCAGCACACAGACGGCCGCGAACATCGCGGCCCGCACTCCTCGCGAACATCGGCCTGGTGTCATGGCGCGCCCATCCTTGCACCCCTCCCCGGAGGCGTGAGGGCGGGTACTGCCATGCCGGGGCCGCCCCCTCGACCTGTCGGGACATGAGTACGCGACTGTGACGCGCCCCACAAGAGCGCCTCGGGAACTACCGGCACGATCGCACCGACTCCTCCAAGGCGACGGCGTTCGGCCCGATCGCCGGACGGGGGAGGGGATACGCGGTGAGGAGCGCAGGTACGGCGGAGGCACCGGCCGATGCCGGAGCGGGGCCGGCCCACGGGCTGACCGCGCTCCTGACGACGGCCATGGCCTTCTCGATGATGCAGCTCTTCCTGCTCGGAGCGCTGGGCCCCCGTCTCGTCGACCGACTCGGTGTCTCGGAGACCGTGCTGGGCCTGACCACCACGGTGGGCTTCGGCACGGCGGCCGTCCTCTCGCCCATGGGTGGCCGGATCGTCGACAGGGTCGGCCCCCGCCGGGCCCTCGTGACCCTGCTGACTCTGTCGGCGGTGGCACTGGGCCTGATCGGCGCTGCGCCCGGCTCCGGCCTTCTGCTCGTGGCCGTCGCGCTCGGCGGTCTGCCCCAGGCGCTGGCCAACCCGGCGACGAACAAGGCGATCCTGGCGTCCGTCCCGGCGCCGAGGAGGGGCGCGGTCACCGGCGCCAAACAGTCCGGTGTCCAGCTGGGGGCCTTCGTGGCAGGGCTGCCCCTCGCCGTGGTCGCGAGCGCGATCGGCTGGCGGGGCGCGGTCTGGGTGGCCGCCGGTGCGGCGCTCCTCGCCGCCCTGTGGGCCTGGCGCGCGCTGCCCGCCGACGCGTCGCCGCCCCCGCCGAAGGGCGCCGCGAGCGGACCGGCATCGGCACGCCCTGGTGGTCCCGTGCCCTGGCTGGCCGCCTTCTCGCTCTTCCTCGGCGCGGGCATCGCCTCCGTCAACACCTACCTCGCCCTGTTCGGCTCCCAACGCCTCGAGATGGGGCCCACGGTGGCGGGCGCGCTGGTCGCCGTCCTCGGCGTCGCAGGGATCGCCGGCCGTGTCGGCTGGTCCCGGGCCGCCACTCCCGGCCGGGCCCCGTGGCTGCCGGCTCTGCTCGCGGGTGGAGCGGTGGGCGCGGCCGTGCTCCTGGCCGCCGCCGTCCGCGTCGACCTGCTGGTGTGGGTGGCCGCCGTGGCGGTCGGCCTGTTCGCCGTGTCGGGCAACGCCGTCTCGATGGTCCTGGTGATGCAGCGCTCCGTGCCCGGCCGGGCCGGGCAGGACTCCGCGCTGGTCGCCGCCGGCTTCTTCGCCGGATTCGCGGTGGGCCCACCGCTGTTCGGGCCCCTCGCCGAACGCCGGCGGTACGGGGAGGGCTGGGTGCTGGTCTCCGTGGAGTTCGCCGTCGCGGGGGCCGTCGCGCTCGCCTGGGCGGTACGGGACCGCCGTACGCGCGCGGACGGTCCGTGATGACGAAGACGGGCTGGGCGGAGGAAGCCCTCGACCTGATGCTTCGCCGCGCGGGGGAGACCTCGGAGCAGGTGGGTGAACGCTTTCCCCTGTACGCCGATCCGGCCGACGGTCGTTGGACGACCACAGGACGCGGATCCTGGACGGGAGGCTTCTGGGCCGGACTTCTGTGGCTCAGGGCCGGCCGGACCCGGAGCGACGAGGACCGCATGGCTGCCGCGACCGTGACCGCACGGCTCGCCCCTTGGGTCGAAGCGGACACCGCGACCCGCGGCCTCATCCTCTGGTACGGCACCGCCCTGGCCGCGGGGGACGCGGCGGCGCAAGCCCTGCGGGAGCGTGCGGCGGAGGCCGCCGTCGGCTCCTTCGACCCGGAGCTCGGTCTCGTTCCGTGGGGCGCGGCCCTCGGCGGCGCACGGCTGCGGGCTCGTACGGACGGTGTCCCCGGTCTCGTGTCCCTGCTGGCCTCGACCGGACCCGAGGGGCAGGCGGCGGCTGCGGCTCACCTGCACCGCCACCTCGACCTGTGCCTGTCCCGCGAGGGCACGGGGCGGCCCCGCCCGGCATGGCGGTGGGACGAGACACGCGGCTGGACGGCCGAAGCTGATCCCGCCCCCGGCTGGAGCCGGGGCGAGGCGTGGCTCCTCCTGGCCGTCGCGGACGCTCTGCTGCTCACGGACGCCCCGTCCTGGCGCCCGGATCGGCTGACCCGGGCGGCCGAACTCCTCCTCGCCGACTACGCGATGCTCGTCGGCCCTCCGGTCCCGCCGGCGGACGCCCACCGCGCGGAAGGCCCGCTCGACACCTCCGCCGCCGCCATCACCGCGGTCGCCCTCCTGAAGCTCGCGCTCGTCCCCGGGGCCGCATGGTCGAGAGTGTGCGCCTGCCGTGCGGAGGCCGTCCTGTACCGGCTCGCGCGCGACCACCTCACCCGGCCGGGCGGGACCCGCCCGGCGGGCATGCTCCTCGACGGCTGCTACGACGCGCACAGCGGCACGGCCGTCCGCCACGAACTCGTCTGGGGCGACTTCTTCCTGGCCCTCGGCCTGGCCGCCCACCTCGGCCGCGTCGACCTCAGACGGGTGTGACAGCAGGGCCGCCCTGACGGCTCCGCAGGACGCGCCGTGCGACGGACGAGACGTGCTGTTCGTCCGGCCCGTCGAGCATCCGGGCCGTGCGCCCGCTACGGAACAGCGCCGGCAGGGGCGTGTCCGGGCCGAGTCCGGCCGCGCCGAAGACCTGGATGGCCCGGTCCGCGACCGCCTGGAGCGTGCGGGCCGCCGCCGTCTTCGCCAGGCCGACCTCCACAGGGGCGTCGCGTCCGTCGGCGACCAGCGCCGTCGCCTCGTACACCAGCGGCCGTGCCGTCCTCAGCGCCAACAAGGATTCGAAGACATGCTGTTGGACGAGCTGGCGGTCGGCGAGCGGTCCCCGTGCGCCCTGACGTGCCACGGCGCGGTCGCAGAGCAGGTCGAAAGCCCGCTGGGCCTGACCGAGCCACCGCAACGCCCGCAGTGTCCGCCCCAGTTGGAGACGCCCGGCGGCGACGGCCAGAGCCTGCCCGGTGTCCCCGACGAGGTGATCCTCGTCGACCTCGACACCGTCGAACTCGATCTCGTACTGCCCGGTCGCGCCCAGGACCGGCAGCTCGCGCACGACCCGGAACCCGGGGGAGTCGGTCGGCACGAGGAGCAGGGACAGGCCGGTACGGTCTCCAGCCTGTCCGCTGGTGCGGGCGAGCACGGTCACGAGGTCGGCGTCGCCCGCGTTCGACACGAACCACTTCCGGCCGGTGACGCGCCAGCCGCCGCCGGGCCGTCGCTCCGCCCGGGTCGCCGTGAGCGCGGGCTCGGTCCCGGGCGTGTCCGGCTCCGTCATCGCGTAGCAGGTGCGGAGGTCGCCGGAGACCAGGCGCGGCAGGTACTCCGCGCCCACCCGTGCGGATCCGTGCCGGGAGAGCATGGTCACGTCGAGGAGGGACGCCGACCCCAGGGCCGCAGGACCGTGGTCACTGGCGCCCTCGGCCTCGGCGATCGCCGCGTACGCACGCAAGGGCAGCCCGCCGCCGCCCAGTTCGGCCGGCAGCGGGAGCGCCCACAGACCGGACTCACGGGCCTCCACACGCAGCCGCTCACGAAGATCCCTGGCGGTCGGACCACCGGCGTCCAGGTACGACTCGGAGGGGAAGACGCGGTCACGGACGAACGCGGAGACCCTCTTTCGCAGCCCGTCGACAGCCGTTACGTCATGATCCGTCACTGTTTCCTCCGTCTCGGGAACTCGACAGAACGCGTGTCCGACTGCCTGTCCGTGGAAGTGGTCGGGCGTGCCGGCTCCCCAGTTCCCGTGACCGTGAAAACCCCCGTGCGACGGATGTCACCGCCGCGCCAGGAGAGGAGACCCATGGCGTCATCAGCGACCGCGCACACCGCGGTCCGCCGTCCGCTCGACACAGACCGTCCGCTCGACGCACTGCGCTGCGACATCGGCGGCCCTGAGGCCCTGACCCGCGTCGCCTCCGACCATCTGAGGCGGCTCGGGGCGACGGTGCGGGACGACGGCCCGGGGGACATCGCACTCGGGGGCGGCGGATTCGCGCCCGTCACGGCGCGTACCGCCTGGGGATCGGCCGGCTCAGGGATCGAGGACGAGGCGACCGCCCAGGCCGTCACCGGAGTGATGGCCGTCCACGGCCGCCGCCATGGGGCCCCGCGCGGCCTCGGTGTCGACTATCTGGCCACCGCCACCGGCGTGCTCACCGTCCAGGGCCTGCTCGCCGGGCTCATCGGGCAGGCCCGGGGCAGTTCGCCGGCGCGGGTGCGTACGACGACGGCCGACCGAGCCGGGCTCCTCACGGTGTCCCAGTACGTGGCCGCGGCCGGCGCCGACGAGCCGGAAGCCGTCGAACCCGCCCCAGGCGGGCCGCCGTTCACCTCCGCCGACGGCGTCCTGTTCGAGCTGGAGACGCTCGACCCCGGGGCCTGGGCGGACTTCTGGCGCGCCCTGGAAGCTCCCGTCGACGCGACACGAGCGGGCTGGCGGCCCTTCCAGTTCCGGTACGCCACCGCCTGCGCGCCCTTTCCTGCCGACCTGTACGAGGCGACCGGGCGGCACACGTGGGCGGGGATCCGGCAGGCCGCCGCGCTGTCGGGAGCGGAGGTGTGCCGTCTTCGTACGCTCGCCGAGCGCGCCGCCGAGGACGACGGCGCCGACCCGTGGACCCTGCGTGCGCTGGGCCCGGGCCACCCTGCGACGGGCACGGCCGCAACCGCTGACCGGCCGCTGGCCGGACTGACCGTCCTCGAGGCGGGCCGCCGGATCCAGGCACCCCTCGCAGCGCACCTGCTGGGTCTGCTCGGCGCCCGCGTGATCCGGATCGAGCCGCCGGGCGGCGACCCGCTCCGGGGCATGCCGCCCGCCTGCGACGGGATCTCCGCCCGCTGGCTCGCGCTCAACCGGGGCAAGGAGGCCGTCGAGATCGACATCAAGGCGCCCGGTGACCGAAGCCGGCTGCGCGAACTCGTGGCCGAAGCCGACGTGTTCGTCCACAACTGGGCCCCGGGCAAGGCCGCCGAACTCGAACTCGACGCCGAGCACCTGACCGCCGTGAAACCGTCCCTCGTCTACGCCTACACCGGCGGCTGGGCGGACCGGCTCGACGGCGCCCCCATGGGCACCGACTTCATGGTGCAGGCCCGCACGGGCGTCGGGGAGGCCGTCCATGCGGCCGGCGAACCGCCCGTGCCGTCCCTCATGACGCTCCTCGACGTCCTGGGCGGCCTGCACGGCACCGAGGCCGTCCTCGCCGGCCTGCTCCTGCGCGAGCGCACGGGCCACGGCGTACGGGTCGACTCCTCGCTGCTCGGCGCGGCCGACACCCTCCTCGCCCCCTCCCTACGACAGGCCGCCGCCGGCACCGACCCTCGTCGCCCCGCCGGATTCCGGCGCCCGCTCCGTACCTCCGACGGCTGGATCGCCCCCAGCGACACCAGTGCACCCGCCGCCGCGGCCCACGACGTCACGGGCATGTGCACCGAGGACGCCCTGGACCGGCTGCGCGGCCACGGCCTGACGGCCACCGCCGTCACCACCGACCTGTCCGCACTCCACCACGACCCGCGCCTGTCCGGCTCGATCAGCCGGGACGCGCACGGTGCCCCCGCCGTTCCCGACCCCTGGAGCCACGCGTGACCGCCACCCTGACCGACCTGCTGCCCGCCGAACTCCGCCGCTCCTGGGTGCTGGACGGCACCTGCCCGGACCTCGACCTCTACAGCCTCTTCCGGGCGAGACAGATAGCCGACCTGCACCGCACCGCCGTGATCGACGCCACGGGCACGCTCTGCTACACGGCACTCGACCGCAAGGTCCGATGTCTGGCCGAGGGCCTGCGCGGGCTCGGCATCGGCGCCGGGGACGTCGTCGCCGTACAGCTCCCCGACAACCGCAACGCCGTCGTCGCGGATCTCGCCCTCGCCGCACTGGGCGCCATCGCCCTCCCCTTCCCCGTCGGGCGCGGCGCCGTGGAAGCCGAGTGCCTCCTGCGCCGCGCGGAGGCGGTGGCGGTCATCGCCGCGATCGAACACCGCGGCCGGCACCACGCCGCCGACCTCCAGACCCTCACCCCGGCGCTGCCCGCCCTGCGTCACGTGGTCGCCGCAGGACGCGGCGCTGCCCCTGAGGGAACGATTCCGCTGGCCCAGCTGCTGCGGACCGACCCCACCGGCTTCGTCCCGGCCCGCCCCGACCCCGACAGTGCCGCGCGCATCCTCGTCTCCTCCGGGTCGGAGGCGGAGCCGAAGATGATCGCCTACTCCCACAACGCCCTGGCCGGCGGGCGCGGCAACTTCCTCGCCTCCCTCATGCCCGACGGCACCCCGCCCCGCTGCCTCTTCCTCGTCCCGCTCGGCTCGGCCTTCGGGTCGAACGGCACGGCCGTCACGCTCGCCCGGCACGGTGGCACCCTCGTCCTGCTCGACCACTTCACGCCCGAGACGGCGCTGGCCGCCGTACGGGAACACGCGCCCACCCACGTCCTCGGCGTGCCCACCATGATCCGGATGATGCTGGAGGCCCTGGAGAAGACGGACGGCCCGCTGCCCGCCCCCACCGCGCTCGTCCTGGGCGGCGCACCCCTCGACGAAGTCACCGCCACGGCGGCGGCCGAGGCGTTCGGCTGCCCGGTCGTCAACCTCTACGGTTCGGCGGACGGCGTCAACTGCCATACGGGACTGGGGCATTCCGTACCGCCCACCGACCGCTCCGGGGTCGTCGCGGGCCGGCCCGACCCCCGGGTCGCCGAGATCCGCATCGCCGACCCCGACACGCACGAGCAGCTGCCCGACGGGCAGATCGGGGAGATCGTCTCGCGCGGACCGATGACCCCGCTCCGCTACGTGGCCGCCCCCGACCTCGACGCCCGCTACCGCACTCCGGAGGGCTGGGTCCGGACGGGCGACCTCGGCTTCCTCGACGACGAGGGCGTCCTCCATGTCGTCGGCCGCCTCAAGGACATCGTGATACGCGGCGGCGCCAACATCAGCCCCGCCGAGGTCGAGCGCGAACTCGTCTCCCACCCGCGGGTGCGCGACGTGGTCTGCGTCGGGGTGCCCGACCCGCTGATGGGGGAGCGGCTCGCCGCCTGCCTGGTGGGCAGGGGCTCCACGGTCCCGACGCTGACGGAACTCGGCGTGTACCTGACCGAACGCGGAGTCGACCGGCACAAGCACCCCGAGCACCTGCTCGTGCTGCCCGCACTACCGCTCACCGCCGCAGGGAAGCCCGATCGCGCCGCGCTGCGGCGCCGGATCGTCGAGCGGGGAACCGCCCTCGTCGAGGTGTGAGGCCGCGCGGGAGGGGGAGGGCCGCCGGCGACCCTCCCCCTCCCCCCACGTGGCTGTTCGGGCTCAGTCCATGGCCTTCTTCAACTCGGCCGCCGCATTGCGGTACACCGCCAGGAGATCCAGGTCCTCGCCCGGGTAGTTGACGATCTCGACCTGCTCGGCGCCGGAATCGGGCAGGACCGTGCCCGTCGACATGTGGGCGTTGTCGAGGACGAACGCGGGCTTCTTCGCCGACAGCGAGGCGAGCCGGGCGGGTGTGACCGGCTCGGGGCCGTACGTGCCGACCGTCGTGGCGCCCGCGAGTGCGGCCGCCCAGGTCGTGAAGACCTGGGCGACGACGGCCGGGCTCTTCCCGCCCGGCCAGGCGGCCTTGAGCTCGCCGTTCAGCTTCGCGACCTCGCCGTCGAGGCGGGTCTTCCACCGGGCGGCGGCGTCCTTCGTCCCGAACAGACCGCCCAGGCGCGCCACTTCGGCGCCGGCCTTCGCCGGGTCGTTGTCGAGGTTCACCTCGACCAGCTTCGCCTTGGAGCCGGCCGCCTCCTTGATCTTCGGAGCGTACGGCTCGAACGGCGCGTACAGCACGAAGTCCGCGTTCGCGATCGCTGCCAGGTCCGAGGGCTTCGGGTCGTAGTCGGGGGCGTGGTGGACGGACTGCGGCACGATCACCGTGACGTCCTCGGCCCCGGCGGCCTTGGCGAAGGCGCCCTCCCAGGTGGTCGTCGCGACGACCACCGGCGTGTGGTTCCGGTGCTCGGCGGTGGCGGGGGAGGAGGTGTCCTCGCCCCCGCACCCGGTGAGCAGCGGCAGGGCCGCGCTCAGTGCGACGAGGGAAGCGATGCGGGTGGTGCGGACGCGGGTGCGCGCCATGAGCCGGTTCTCCGTTCGGGGATGAGATGCGCGGCGAGGACCACGGTCCCCGCCGTCAGGACGAGGACCGGGCCCGGAGGCCAGTCCAGCCATAGGGCCAGGAGGAAACCCGTCGCATCGACGCCGACGCCGATGCCGACCGCCCACCGGATGATCGACCACAGCGAGCGGCCGAGGCGGCGGGCGGCCAGCGCCGGCAGCAGCGTCAGGGCGTCGACGAGGAGTGCGCCGGTCAGCTTGATGGCCCCGGCGACCGCGACGGCGACGAGTACGAGAAGCGCGGTGGTGAGGAAACGGACGGGCACGCCCGAGCACTGGGCGAGCTCCCGGTCGTACAACAGCAGCGCCACCTCACGGCGCCGCCACCGGAACAACGCCGGCACGACCACGGCGAGTGCGCCGAGCACCAGGAGATCGGTCGTGCCGACCGAGAGGATCGACCCCCAGAGGAGAGCGAAGGCGCCCGAGGCGTTGACGCCGGAGACGGCGAGGAGGAGGAGCGCGGCGGCGATGGCAAGGCTCATCAGCAGGCCCATCGCCCCCGAGAGGCCGGCCGGGGTCCGGGCCAGCGGGGCGACTCCCGCCCCCGACAGGGCGCAGGCCACGAGCGCGCACAGCATCGGATCGAGGCCGGTGAGAAGGCCGACGGCGATGCCCAGCAGTGCCACGTGCATCATCGCGAACCGCACCGGCATGATGTCGAGGCCGACGATCACCACGCCGATCACCGGCAGCCCGACGGCCGCCAGGAGCAGGGCCACCCCTGCCCGCTGGACGGGCACGAGCTGGAGCATGGCGCCGAGATCGGCGGCCGCGAGCGCGCTCACCGCACCTCCCGCAGCCGGCCGGCGGCCATCTCCAGGACCCGGTCGCACCGTTCCGCCAGCGCCCGGTCATGGGTCACGACCACGAGCGTGACCGGCAACGCGGTCAGCACGTCGGCCGCCTCCGCCTGCCCTTCGAAGTCGAGGGCGGCCGTCGGCTCGTCGGCGAGGAGCACCTGAGCGCCCGCCGCGACACAACCGATCGCCCTCGCCAGATACATCCGCTGCAACTGCCCACCGGACAAGGTGCCCACGGGCCTCGCGGCCAGGGCACCGACCCCGAGCCGTTCCGCGGCCTCCGCCGCCTCGCCCGGCGCCCCACTGCTCGCCAGGAGCTCGTCCCCGCGCAGCGGGAACCGCCCGGCGGCCGGCTTCTGCGGGATCCAGGCACACGACCGGCGCCGCCACGCCCACTCCGCGGCCGAGCGCGCCCCGCGCCCGCCGACCTCGATGCTGCCGCTCACCTGCCGGTGCAGCCCGAGCACCGCACGCAGCAGCGTCGTCTTCCCGGACCCGTTCGTCCCGGTCAGCGCGACCCGCTCACCGGCGGCGATCTCCAGATCCACCCGGGCCACGGCTTCGCTGCGACCATGCCGACAGGCGACTCCGCGCATGCGTATGTCCAGTCCGCCCATCCTCTGCCTTTCGCCGCCGTGCTGGTGCGGTGAAGGAGTCGTACGGGAAGGACGCCGAGTTCCCACGCCACGGCGAGAACATCGGAGCGGCGCGGGCCGATGTGCTCTCTGATCACCACTCCAGGAACAGGAGTCCCGGATGCACCACAGGCGGTTACTCCACGTCACCACCACCCTCGGCGCCCCGGGCGCCCTCGTGGGCACGGCCGCCGCTCAGGACAGGGGGCGCATGATCGGGGCGTTCCGTAGGCTCGTCCTATGAGGCCTGATGCCGAAGAGTTCCTCTGTCGTCTCGCCCGGGAGTTCAGGCCTCGGGTGCAGCAGGCGGCCGACGGGCTGCTCCAGGTCGTGCTCAGGGAGCTCCCCGCACTGTCGGAGCACGACGACCTGGTGGCGCGGGCGCTGGAGGAGGGCGTCGCGCATGTCTCCACGTTCCTGGACGTGCTGGAGCGGCGTCTCGACGTCGCGGATGTGAAGGCGCCGGAGGTCGCCCTGGAGGTCGGCCGCCAGCTGGCACGGCGTGGCGTATCGGTCAGCGACTCCCTGCGCGCGTACCGACTCGGCCACCTGCTCCTCATGCAGCAGCTGCAGGAGGAAGCCGCCCGCCTCTCCAGCGACTGGGAGCTGATCAACGCCGCGACGACCAAGCTGGTCTCCACGGCGTTCGAGTACGTGGACCGCGCTTCGGAGCACATCGTGGCCGTGTACCAGAGGGAGCGAGACCTGTTGCTGCAGCGGCGCCTGATCCTCGCCAACGAAGCGAGCAAGCGGATCGGGACGACGCTGGACACCGTGCGTACGGCCGAAGAACTCGCCGAGGTCGGCACCGACGGGTTCGCCGACGTCGTCATCGTCGATCTGCTCTGCTCCGTTCTTCACGAAGAGCAGAGCCGGTCGGGGCACGACGCACAGGCTCTTCGGCGCATCGTCGAGCGGTCGGCGCTCGACGACCTCCCCGTCTCCGCAGTCGGCACGGACGAGGTCGTCACCTATCCCACGGGGTCGGAACCGGCTCGTGCGCTGGCCACCGGACAGGCTCTCCTGCACCGCCTGCCGCCGGTGCCAGGCGCCCCCGCGCGACAGGAGTCACGGGGTCCCACGCCCGTCCCTGACGCCGGTTCCGTGTTGTTGCTGCCGTTGCGGGCTCGCGGGACCACGCTGGGCCTCACCCAGTTCTTCCGTCGCCGGCCGACGCCTCCTTTCGAGGAGGACGACCTGCTGCTGGCCCAGGAGATCGCGGACAGGGCCGCGGTGTCCATCGACAACGCACGCCGGTACGCCCATGAGCGGGACACGGCCCTCACACTCCAGCGCAGCCTGCTGCCCCAGGGCACGGTGAAACAGTCCGCGGTCGAGGCGGCGTCCCGCTACCTGCCCAGTGGCATGCGCGAGGGCGTGGGCGGCGACTGGTACGACGTGATTCCCCTGTCCGGGGCACGCGTCGCCCTGGTGGTGGGCGACGTCGTCGGGCACGGTATCCACGCCGCGGCCACGATGGGGCGGCTGCGGACGGCTGTCCGTGCCTTCGCGGATATCGACCTGATGCCCGACGAGCTGCTCACGCATCTGGACGACGTGGTCATCCGTCTCGGGCGCGAGGAGGAGCGGCGGGACGGAGAGACCGGCGCCACCTGTCTGTACGCGGTCTACGACCCCGTCTCGCGGCTGTGCTCGGTGGCCAGCGCGGGGCACCCACTGCCGGTGGTGGCGCAGCCCTCGCCCACCGGAGGCGACGGTCCGGCCTCCCGGTCGGCGGACCTCCTGGACGTGCCGGTCGGCCCCCCGCTCGGGCTGGGGGGCTTCCCCTTCGAGACGGCACAGTTCGAACTGGCGGAGGGCAGCCTGCTCGCCCTGTACACCGACGGCCTCGTCGCGCATTCCGGCCGCGACGTGGATTCCTCCCTGACGATGCTGCGCGACGTCCTCGGTCACGGGTCCGGCTTGCCGGAGGAGGTCTGCGACCGGCTCCTCGCCACGCTGCTCCCCACACGTCCGGCTGACGACGTGGCCCTTCTCGTGGCGCGTACCCGGGCGCTCGACCACGACCACGTCGCCGTCCTGGACCTTCCCGCCGACCCCGCGGCCGTGTCCCGGGCGCGTCGTTTCACCTCCGGCAAGCTGGCCGACTGGGGACTGGAAGAGCTGTCCTTCCCCACGGAGCTGGTGGTCAGCGAGCTGGTGACGAACGCGATCCGGTACGGCAAAAGCCCCATCCAGCTGCGGCTGATTCTTCAGGACACACTGACGTGCGAGGTCTGGGACGCCAGCATCACCGCTCCTCATATGCGTCGCGCGCGGACTTTCGACGAGGGCGGGCGCGGCCTGCTGCTGGTCGCGCAGTTCGCCGGGCGCTGGGGCGCCCGGTACCACCGGGAGGGGAAAGTGATCTGGGCCGAACAAACCCTCCCCTCCGGGGCGCGATAGCGGCCCGCGTCGAGCTCGCGCATGTCGCGCCGCAGCGGCTCTACGTCGACCCCGCAGTGGCTCTACGTCGACCCCGCCGCGAGAGAAGCGGCGAGCTTCGCGACCACCGGGGTGGAGCCGGCCGGGGAGTCGGCGCCAAAAGGCCGGTGTGTCGGAGTCAGCGTCAAGAGGCCGTTGTTGCGGAGTCAGCGTCAAGGGGCCGGTGTGGCGGGGGTGAAGGGGAGCGGAAGGCGGTCCGGTAGGCCTGCGGCGAGATGCCGGTTCGGCGGGCGAAGTGCCGGCGGAAGGTCGAAGGGGCGCCGAACCCGGTTTCGGTGGCGATGCGCTCGACGGGGACGGCCGTGGTCTCGAGGAGTTCCTGGGCGCGGTGGACGCGGGCTCGCAGCAGCCACTGGAGCGGTGTGGTGCCGGTCTGGGCGCGGAAGTGGCGGTTGAGGCTCCGTACGCTCATCGCGCCGTGGCGGGCGATGTCGTCCAGGGTCAGCTGCTCGTGCAGGTGCGCCTCCATCCAGCGCATGACCGGCTGGAGGGCGGTGTCCGGGCCGTCGGGGTCGGGGTGCTCGATGAACTGACTCTGGCCTCCGTCGCGTTGGAGGGGCATGACGGTGCGGCGGGCGGTGGTGGCGGCGAGTGCCGCTCCCAGGTCGCGGCGGACGAGGTGGAGGCACAGGTCGAGGGCGGCGGCGACTCCGGCGGAGGTGATCAGGGGGCCGTTGTCGATGTAGAGGCAGCTGCCGTCGACGTCGACGGCCGGGTGCCGGTCGGCGAGTTCGCCGGCGTACTGCCAGTGGGTGGTCGCGCGGTGGCCGTCGAGCAGGCCGGTGGCCGCGAGAGTGAAGGCGCCGACGCACACGGACGCGAGCCTGGCGCCGCTCCCCGCCGCCGCGCGTAGGGCCCCGACCACCGTGGCGGGCGGGTCGTCCAGGAAGCCCGCGTGCCCGGGTATGACGACGGTGTCCGCCTCGGCCAGAGCCTCCAGGCCCCAGTCGGTGGCGATGTGGAAGCCGCCGTACGCGGCGGGGGTCGTCACCTGCCGGCCCGGAGAGCAGACCCTGACCTCGTAGTGGGTGCGGCCGCAGGCCTCGTTGGCCGTGCCGAAGACCTGGCCGGGGACGGAGAGTTCGAACGGTACGACGCCGTCCAGTGCGAGTACCGCGACAACAGTCATGGCCAGAAGCTAGCGGAGGGCGGCATTGCAGCCACTGGTGGGGGTGCGTCCGGGGCAACAGGATCGAGGCATCCGCCACGGCGCCCGCCGTGGACCGACCCGCGAGGAGCCGATTCCTTTGACGTCCCGTTCGACCCAGACGTACGCCGGCTTCGATCTGCCCGGTACCGACCTCGCCGTGGCCGCACTGCGGTACGCCGAGGAGCTGACCGAGCCCTACGTCTTCCGGCACAGCGTCCGCGGCTACCTGTTCGGCCGCGCCCTCGCCGTGCGGCAGGGGCTGGACCCGGATGCCGACTACAACGACGAGCTGGTCTTCGTCGCGAGCGTGCTCCACGACATCGGGCTGTCGGAGGAGGGGAACGGCGACCAGCGCTTCGAGGTGGACGGTGCGGATCTGGCCGCCCGGTTCCTGCGCGCGTACGGGGTGCCCGAGGCCGACGTCGCGCTCGTGTGGGACGCCATCGCTCTGCACACCTCCGACCAGATCGCCGCGCGCAAGGGGCCGGAGGTCGCGCTCTGCCAGGCCGGTATCGCCGCGGACATCCTCGGCCAGGGCCGCACCGAGCTGCCCGAGGGCTTCGCGGACCGCGTGCACACGGCGTTCCCCCGCGAGAACCTGGCCTACGCCCTGACCGGCGCGATCGTGGCGCAGGCACAGGACAACCCGCTCAAGGCGGGTCCGTTGTCCTTCCCCGGCGGACTGCTGCGCCGCCACCTGCCGCCGCGGGCCATGCCCGACTGGTACGACCTCATCGCCGACGCGGGCTGGGGCGACCGGCCCACGCCCGGGGACTCGGACGCCGCGCGGAGTCCGCAGGAGCTGGGCGAACTGTTCGTCCGTCACCTGACCGCCGGCGACCTGGACCGACTCGCCGCACTCTACGAGCCCGGAGCCCTGCTCGTCTCCGCGTCGGGGACCACGGCCACCGGCGCCGAGTCCGTACGCGAGAGCCTGCGGCAGTACGTCGAGGACGGCGTACGGATCGGCCTTGAACCGCGGCGCGTCCACGAGACCGGGGATCTCGCACTGCTGTCGTCCGTCGCGACCGTCGACGCCCCCGGCCGGCCTCGGATGACGACGACCACCACCGAGGTCGCCCGTAGGCAGCCCGACGGACGCTGGCTGTACGTCGTGCACGGCGGTGCGTGGGAATGAGGCTGGAAGGCCGTGCGGGTGGGGAAGGGGGACGGTACGACCCGCGGTCCGAGCTCCGCGGGACGACGAGGGAGGACACATCCATGGCACAGGCCCACCCGCCGACCGGCACCGAGTCCGGCGCACCTTCCCCGGGAACGGCCCGGGCCACCCGGCGGAGCCGGCTCCTCCGGCTGGGTGCGCCGCCCGTCGCGGCGACCGCGCTGACGGCGACCGTAGCGGTCTGCATGACCCTGGTCGCCTTCGGGAACATCACGGACTTCGGGACCAACCAGCAGTTCGTCCAGCATGTCCTGAGCATGGACACCACGTTCAGGGACCCCGATCTGATGTGGCGTGCGATCGAATCCCGCACCCTCCAGAACGCCGCCTACGTCGCCGTCATCGTCTGGGAGACACTGGCCGCGGTGGTGCTCCTCGCCGCCGCCTGGCTCTGGATCACGGGACTGCGCCGAGACGCGTACGACCGTGCACGGGCGGCGAGCACCCTGGGTCTGGTGATGGTGCTGCTGCTCTTCGGGATGGGCTTCCTCGCGATCGGCGGCGAGTGGTTCGCCATGTGGCAGTCGTCCGACTGGAACGGTCTGGACGCCGCGGGCCGCAACGTCGCGCTGGCCGCCTTCACGCTCCTCGTGGTGCATCTGCCCGGTGTGCGCCGGGCGGATGCCGAACGCACCTGACGCGCCCTGCGCCGCCCTCGACGCCGTCGAGCCCGTGACGGCCCGCGGCAGCCCCGCGTCGGGTTGCCGGTGCCAGGCCGGGATGGGTCCCTGGAGGGGACATCGCAACGCGTGGAGGCGGGTGGCGCATGGGCATCGACGTGACCGCGGAACGGGTCATCCCGCTGCCCTGCGAACGGGTCGCGGCCTACGCCATGGACTGGCGCCATGATCCGGAGTGGACACAGGGCATCCGTACGGCGGAACTGACCCGCCCGGCAGACGGGGGCGGCTTCGGGCTCGGTGCCGAGGTGACCCGGACCGCGTACTTCCTGGGACGGCGCATCGACTACGTGCTGCGCGTCGCAGGCCACGAGCCGGGGCGGCTGCTGGACATGGTGTCCGTCGCGGGCCCGATGCCGATGCACGTCACGTACACCTTCACCCCGGCCCCGGACGGCGGCACCCTGGCCCGCATCCGCGTACGGGGCGACGCTTCCGGCCTGTACGGCCTCGCGGCGCCGCTCATGGGGCGCAAGGTGCGGTCTTCGCTGGTCAAGGACCTACGGGACCTGGAACGGCGGCTGAGCGGGGTGTAGCGCGGCAGGGCGGCGGACGCGGGCTGGTTCGGGTCGCCGCCGTCCCCCCTCCCGGGCCTTGCGGCGAGGCCGTCCCCGGTCATGTACGGCGGTCGCTTCGGTGGCGTCGGCGCCGTGATCTCCACCGGGCGAAGAGCTCACCGGGCGTGCGGGCCGGTGGTGTGCGTTCCACCGGCCCTCGCTCCTGCCGGGTGAGAGCCAGGCGGGGCATCAGGTACCGCCCGCCGTCCGTCTCCAGCACGCACAGGGGGACGTCGTCCGGCTCGTCGAGGTGGCCGATCCTGATGACCATCCGCCTGGGCGGAAGGCCGGGGATCTCCCCTTCCAGAACAGCGGCATGGTGGCTCGACGTGCCGGCCACCGCGACGGTCTTCCCGTCGACCCAGACTTCCGCGTGCCGGCGCCGCGGGTCGTGCAGGACAGTGATCGAGTGACCGTCCTGATCCAGGTGGTAGCGGTGGTGGCCGGTCATCTCAGCCTCCCCGAATGGTCCTGTTACCAGCGTAGAACGCCGAGCCTGGCCGCCGGACAGCGAATTCTCGCCGAGCTCATCGGCTGCAGGTCATGAGTTTTCCGGTCACTTCACAGCGCGCCCGACGAGTTTGTGGCTCCCGGCCGGTCCAAGCTGGTGACACCTAGGAAGGACACCGCCATGTCGGAGCTTCTCGTCGACTTCATCACGTCCCTCGACGGCTACGCATCGGGAGAGGGATGGCCCGGGTTCTGGGGCCTCGAGGGCCCGGAGTACCTCGCATGGCTGGGCGAGCAGCCCGAGGTCACCTACCTGATGGGAGCGAACACCTACCGCCTGATGTCGGGGTTCGCCGCAGGCGAGGTCCCGAAGGGCCAGGACGAGTTCAGGCCCGAGGAAGAGGCGGCCGTCGACGCGCTCACGCAGGCCTCCAAGGTGGTGTTCTCCTCCTCGCTCGAGGAGCCACTGACGTGGGCCAACTGCACGCTCGTCCGAGACGACGCCGTCGAGGCGGTCCGCGCCATGAAGTCGAGTGGCTCGGGGCTCCTCAGCACGATCGGCAGCCTCAGCCTGTGCCGGTCCCTGCTGCGGGCCGGACTCGTCGACCGCTTCCGGGTCGTGATGTTCCCGGTGATCACCGGGGCCACGGGCGCAGAACGCATTTACGACGGCTATCCGGATGTGGCCCTGGAGATGATCGACCACCGCACCTTCGACGGCCGCACCCAGCTGGTCGAGTACAAGCCCCGCGTACTCGAGCACCCGCCGCTCGGCGCCCCCGGGTGACGTCCCCCGTCGTCACCGGACCGGGACGCCCCTGACCGAACAACACGGTCGTCCAGCGGCGCCGACTACGAGGCTCCGTCGCATCCGGTCGCCATGCGCGCCGTTTCACCCTGGAAAGGGATGGTTTGCGGCGCAATTCCGCGGGCAGGTGGGCGGGAGCGTCGTCGTCTGCGGAACCCCCCCCGAGTCGTGGACGGCGGCGACGGGCTCGCGCCGCCTGCGCTTCTTCCCCTTCTCGCAGGCGGCGCTGTCCATGGTCGGCGGTGCTCAGGCAGGCTTCCGCCGCCCCCGCACCGGCACAGCGGGATACGGACGGTCGTCGAGGCCGGTTCGGGCGTGAGTCGGCGTGCGTCGCGTGATCGCGGATTCCTGTCTGGTGAGGCCGGAATCGCGAATCGTATAATTCGGACATGGAACAGGTTGGGCCTCGGACCAGCTGGACGTTCGTCACGCACCACGCCCGGATCCTCGCCATGATCCTCGGTGATCCGGAGGTCCGGCTGCGTGACCTGGCCGACAGTTGCGGCCTGACGGAACGGGCGGCCGGGGCCATCGTCGGTGATCTGGAGAACGCCGGCTACCTCACGCGGGTCCGCCACGGCCGCCGTAACCACTACGAGGTCACGCCCGGGACCCTCTTCCGGCATCCGGCCGAGGGACACCACGAGGTCGCGGACCTCCTGCACCTGCTGGTCGACCTCAGCCCCCGGTCCGTGGCGACGGGCCTCCTCCCGACGGACGGTGACCTCCGTGAGCGCGAACCGCGCGGCAGCTGACCCGCGCCCCGGTGCCGCAACCCGGTGCCGCAACCCGGTGCCGCCGCCTGACCAGGCCCTTCCCGAGTTCCGGGGTTGTGAAGGGAGCAGGCCATGACATCTCTGCCGGACCGTCTGCCCTTCGCGGCGGAGCACATCAGCGGCACCCTGCGGCCGTCCGTCGTCGCCGTGGCCTTCGAGCCGGGACCGCGGCGGGTGCTGGCCCGGGTGCGCGGCGAGATCGACATGGAAGACGGCACCGGTCTGCGCCACGAGCTCATCGCGGCGCTGGGCGCCGGCCGCGACGGCCTCGATGTGGACCTGGCCGAGGTCACCTTCTGCGACACCACCGGCCTGCACATCCTCCTGGACCTGGACGAGCTGGCCCGGCAAGCGGGCAAGTCACTCGTACTGACCGCGCTGAGTCGGCCGGTCGCCCGCCTGCTGCACGTGACGGGGATGCAGGATGTGCTGACCGTGCGCGCCCGGACCGTACCTGCCCGGCGGGCGAGAGAACTCGTGGAGGCGGCTGTGGGGCGTGACCGGATCGGGCTGGGCGAGGTGCTGGAAGCAGCGGAGAGCGCCGCGCCGGTGCGCTCCCTCGATGTCGTGGCCCGCAACCTCCGTGACCGGTTCGACGCCCGCCTGGTGTCCTTCCTGTTCGTCGACATCGTCGGCCGGCGCCTGCTGCGCGTCCATGACACGGCCGCCGAGCAGGGACAGCAGCCCGCCGAGCAGGTCCCCCTCGCCGGCAGCAGCATCTACGACGACGTCCTGCGCCGCCAGGAGGTGGTGGTGACGTCGGACGGCCAGGACGGGCACCGGGTGCTCGCCCCGGTCACCAACCGCGGCGACACCATCGGCGTCCTGGAGCTCTTCCTCACCCAGGTCACGCCCGACGTACGCGCCCAGGTCCAGGAGGCCGCGCACGCCCTCGCGTACATCATCGTCACCGACCGTCGCTTCACCGACCTCTACCACTGGGGCAACCGCACCGGCCCCGTCAGCCTTTCCGCCGAGATCCAGCGCCAGCTCCTGCCCTCCGCCTCCTGCTGCCAGGCCCCCGAGTTCACCCTGGCCGGCGCACTGGTCCCGGCCTCCGACATCGCCGGCGACAGCTACGACTACAGCCTCGACACCCACACCCTGCACCTGTCGATCACCGACGCCATGGGCCACGACGTGGCCGCCTCCCTCATGGCCACCCTCCTGGTGAACGCCTCACGCGGCGCCCGCCGCGCCGGAGGCGACCTCCAGGAACAGGCCCGCCAGACCCACCAGGCCCTCCTCGACCACGGCCGCCACAGCATCGCCACCGGACAACTCCTGCGCATCGCTCTGGACGGCACTCATGCCCAACTCGTCAACGCCGGCCACCCCTGGCCGTTCCTGCTGCGTGAGGGCACCGTCACCGAGCTGCCCCTGGCCGTCAACCTGCCCTTCGGGCTTCCCCAGCAGGGCCTCTACCAGGTGCAGGACCTCGACCTGCGCCCCGGTGACCGCCTCCTGCTGCACACCGACGGCATGCAGGAGCGCGACGCCGCGGCCGTCGACCTGCCCGGCCTCCTGCACAAGACCGCATCCGAGCATCCCCGCGAGGTGGTGCGCGCCATGGTCGGTGCGGTCAACGACGCCTACGGCGGCCGCCCGCCCAAGGACGACGCCACCGTCCTGTGCCTGGACTGGCACGGCCCCCACGGACCCGGCCGGTGACAGGCTCGCACTGACGGGCGCGGGGCGGCGGCGGGCCGGGACCGCCGCCGCGACCCGGTCTCTGTCGTGCCCGCGGCGCCCGGGGGCGGGCGTTCCGCCGGGCGGCGCCCGCCCGGCAGAACGAAGAGGTCGGGCGCCGCGGTGGTCCGTGCTCAACCGTCCGTGCTCAACCGTCCCTGCTCAGCCGCTCTTCGGGGCGAAGCCCTTCGCCGCCTCGGAGACGAACGGATCGCGGACGGTGCGCATGCCGCCCGGGACGGACTTGTCCGGCTGGATGATGACGGACTCGCGTGAGGACGGCGCCTTCGGATCGCTGAAGTCATGCGTCCCGAACCCGGCGTCGTACGCGTTCAGGGTCAGCAGGGCCTTGTCGATGCCCTCCCGGGTGAGGTCCTTGGCGGCGCAGGCCCTCTTCAGCGCCTCCCCGTAGACGCTCGCCGCCGTCCAGCCGGCCACGATGCCGTTGTCGAGGCCGTCGTTCGGGTACGCGGCCCTGTAGTCGGCGACGAGCTTCTTCGCGGCCGGGGTGTCGGCGCCGATCGGGAGGCTCGGAGAGGCGAACCAGTACATCTTCTCCAGCGCCGGTCCCGCCTGGGTGCCCAGCAGCTGCGGCGCGAAGGCCGAGTTGTTGCCGATGACCGGCACCAGGAACTTCGCCGCCGCCGCGACACCGACCAGCGAGGCGGCCTGCCGCGGGCCCGCGCTGATGACGACGCCCTTGACGCCCGCCTGCTTCAACGCCGCCACCTGCGCCGACATGTCGTTGTCGGTCGGCTTGATCTTCTGCTCCACGACCGTCAGCCCCGCCTTCCCGGCCGCGAACTTCGAACCCGCCAGCGCGTTCTCGCCGTAGTCGCCCTCGAAGTAGACGTGGCCCAGCTTGTCGCCCGCCTTCAGTCCCTTCTCCTTCACCAGGAAGTCGACGGCGTTGATCGTCTCGATGTCGTAGGTGGAGCCGAGGACGCGGATGTACGGGGAGCCGAGCAGCGAGGCCGACCAGGCCTGCGGCAGCACCAGTCCCTTGTCCCGGCCGTCGACGCGCTGCTTCACGGCGGCGACGAACGGAGAACCGATGAACTGCATGTATCCGACGACCTTCGGCTCCAGCTCGGTGTAGGCGGAGAGCGCCTTCTGCGGGTCGTAGCCGTGATCGCGGACCGTCAGCTCCAGCTGTCGGCCGCAGACCCCGCCGGCCGCGTTGACCTGCTTCACATACAGCTGCTGAGCCTGCGTGACGCTCTTGCCGAGCGTGGCGTACACGCCCGTCATGTCGGTCAGCGCACCGACCGCGATGGTCGTGGCGGAGACGCCTGTGCCGGTCTTCACGCCGTCCGCTCCGGTGTCCGGCCCGTCGCCGGACCTGGCCTTGGAGCTGCAGCCGGCGGCGGTCAGCGCGACGAGGGCGGCGGCGAGCGCGAGGGCCGTCGTTCTCGAGGCCTGGCGTCGGTGGGTCATGATTCCTCCCCGGAGGAGTGCGAGGGTCGGGCGGTTCGCCCGCGGGGCCCGGCGGTGAGCCGGACCAGGCCGCCGGGCAGGAAGAGCACCACGGCGACGACGGCGGCGCCGTAGAGGTAGCGGGAGGCCTCACCCGGTGCGATCCCGCCCGTCCCGGGGGCGGAGACCAGGGGAAGCGCGTCGCTGTACCGGTTGAGGAGCTGCGGCAGCAGGGAGACGAAGACGGCCCCCACCACCGCCCCGGCGACCGAACCGAGACCGCCGATGACGATCATGGCCAGGTATTCGAGGGAGAGCAGCATGCCGAAGTACTCCGGCACGGTGCGCTGGAAGACCAGCGCGAGCAGCACCCCCGCCAGCCCCGCGTACATGGACGACAGGACGAAGACGGCGGCGCGGTAGCGGGCCACGGGGACGCCCATGACACCGGCGGCGATCCGGTGGTCCCGGATCGCGTTCATGGCTCGGCCGGGGCGGCCGCGGAGGACGCCGCGGGCGAACAGAACGCTCGCGAGCAGGAGAACGAGACCCAGGTACCAGAGCTTCTCGGCGGAACCGAACGGGACCTGGGCGACCAGCAGTTCGCTGTCGTCGAAGGTGAGCCCGAAGAGGTCGAGCGGGGGCACGGCGCGGCCGTTGAAGCCACCGGTGAGATCGTGGGCGTTGAACAGGACGTGCTGTCCGATGAAGATCAGCGCGAGGGTCGCGATGCCGAGGTAGGCGCCCCGCAGCCGGCCGGCGATGGGGCTGAACGCCCCGCCGGCCGCGCCCGCGAGGACGACGGCGAGGACCGCCGCGAGCCAGCCGGGCAGGCCCAGTCCGGTGAGCCCGTCCGTCCCGTCCCCGGCGAAGGCGCAGTAGCCGTACGCGCCCACGGCGAGGAAGAAGGCGTGGCCCATCGAGAGCTGGCCGGTGGCTCCGGTCAACAGGTTGAGGCCGAGGGCGCCGATCGCGGCGGCCATGGCGAAGAGCCCGGCCTGGAGCCAGAACCGGTCCAGGTAGAAGGGGAAGGCGACGAGCACGAGCCCGGCGGCGGCCCACCCGTACACGCGGGGCCGGGCGAGGACGGTCGCGCCACGGCGGGGAAGCGCTTCAGACACGGGACAGCTCCTTCGTGCCGAAGAGTCCGGCGGGGCGGAGGAGCAGGACCGCGACCATCACCAGGTACGGGGCGAGGTCGCCGATGCCGCGGCCGAGGAAGGTCAGATCGCCCTGGTAGCCGGTGGTGAGGGACTCGGTGACCCCCACCAGCAGGCCGCCGACGAGGGCGCCGGTGGTGGAGTCGAGACCGCCGAGGATGGCGGCCGGGAAGGCCTTCATCGCTGCGAGGGAGGTGGTCCGTTCCAGGCCCGGCGTCGGGAAGACGGTCAGGAAGAGCGCGGCGACGGCGGCGAGGCCGCCGGCCACCGCCCAGGCGCCGAGCGAGACCCGGCCGAGCCGGATACCCATGAGCGCGGCGGTCTCCTGGTTCTCGGCCGCGGCGCGCATGGCGACGCCCCAGGAGGTGTGGCGGAAGGCGAGCAGGAAGGCGGTGATGAGCAGTCCGGCGGTGAGGAAGGCCGCGATGCGGGTCTGCGCCAGGGTCACCGGCCCGATGGTGACGACGGCGTCGCCCCACGGGTCGCCGGGCGACAGGATGTCGGTGCCGATGCGGCGGGTCAGTTCGGTGGCCAGCAGGATGTCGACGCCGATGGTGACGATGGCGAGGACGCTCTGGTCGGAGCCGCGGTAGCGGCGCATGACGAGGAACTCGACGGCGGCCCCGACCAGCGCCGCGCCACCGATCCCGGCCAGCAGAGCCGGCCAGAAGCCGATGCTCTCGTGGAGCACGGCGGTCACGTAGCCGCCCGCGAGAAGCAGGGAGGCGTGGGCGAAGTTGACGACCTCGGTGGCGCGGAAGATCACCACGAAACCGAGCGCGATGAGAGCGTAGACGGATCCCAGCGAGACGCCGTTGAGCAGGAGTTCGACGAAGGTGCTCACCCGGAGGTCTCCTCTCCGAGATAGGCGCGGACGACCGCGGGGTCGTTCTGGACGTCGCCGGGAGCGCCGTCGGCGATCCGGCGGCCGAAGTCGAGGACGGTGACGGCGTCGGCCAGCCGCATCACCACCCCCATGTCGTGCTCGACGAGAACGATGGAGATCCCGAGGCTGTCGCGGACGCCGGCGATGACGGCGGCGGTACGGCGGCGCTCGTCGGCGGTCATCCCGGCCACGGGTTCGTCGAGGAGCAGCAGCGTGGGCTCCATGCAGAGGGCGCGGGCCAGTTCGGCGAGCTTCTGCTGCCCGTAGGGGAGGGATCCGGCGGGCTGTGCGAGCTGCTGCTCCAGGCCGACGAAAGCGGCGATCTCGCGGACGCGCGCACGGTGGTGGGCTTCCTCGCGGGCGGCGGAGGGCAGCCGCAGCCCGGCGGCGAGGAAGCCGGTACGGGTGAGCCGGTGACGGCCGAGCATCAGGCTGTCCTCGACGGTGGCGCGCGGCGGGAGCGCGAGGTTCTGGAAGATGCGGGCGACGCCGAGTCCGGCGATCTTGTGCGGAGGCAGGGAGGTGAGTTCGTGCGGGCCGAACCGGACGCTTCCCGAGGTCGCCCGGTAGACGCCGGAGAGCACGTTGAAGCAGGTGGACTTGCCGGCCCCGTTGGGGCCGATGACGGCGTGCACGGTGCCGGGGCGGACGGTGAACGAGACCCCGTCGAGGGCGGTGAGCCCCGCGAAGCGGACGGTGACGTCACGGACGTCGAGAGCGGGGACGGGGGAGGGATCCTTCAAGGAGGCGGGCCTTTCGGGGACGGGGGCCTCCGGGGAGGCGGTTGCGGTCGACCGCTCGGGCGCGGGGGCGTCCGCGGCGGGGGCCACCGCGGACCGGGTGTCGGTGGTGGGGGCGGCTGCGGACCGGGTGTCGGTGGTGGGGGCGGCTGCGGACCGGGTGTCCGTGGTGGGGGCGGCTGCGGACCGGGTGTCCGTGGCGGGGGCCGCTGCGGACCCGGCGTCCGCGGCGGCGCTCTCGCCGGGTGCGGCGCGAGGCTCTGCCGGACCACCGTGGTCCGGGCCCCGAGGAGCGGGCTCGCTCACCGGATCTCCTCCCAGCGGGCGAGCCGGGGGTGCGCCACGACGGCGTCCGACGCGTCCGCGTCCGCGGCCTCGTCGACGACGCCCAGGTAGCGGCGCCGCACCTCGTCGGAGGCGGCGAGTTCGGCGGCCGGGCCGGAGAGGGCGACCTCGCCGACCTCCAGGACGTACGCCCGGTCGGCGAGCCGCAGCGCGAGCGCCGCGTTCTGCTCGACGAGGAGGACGGCGGTACCCTGCGCGTTGATCTCGCGGATCGTGTCGCCGATCCGGGCCGCCATGAGCGGGGCGAGGCCCAGCGAGGGCTCGTCGAGGAGGAGCAGCTTCGGCGAGGCCATCAGCGCGCGTCCGACGGCGAGCATCTGCTGCTCACCGCCGGACAGCAGTCCGGCGCGCTGGTGGGACCGCTCGGCGAGCACGGGGAAGAGTTCGTGGACCCGTCGCAAGGCCGACGCCTTCGCCCCCCGGTCTCCCGGCGCGCCGAGCGCCCCCGCCCGCAGGTTGTCCTCCACGGTCATCCGGGCGAAGACCTGCCGCCCTTCCGGCACCTGGGAGACCCCGGCGGCGACGACCCGGTCCGGCGCGAGCCCGCCGATCGGCCGCCCGCCGAAGGTGACGGTGCCGGAGGTGACGGCCCCGCCGTGGAACGACAGTGTGCGCGAGACGGCCCGCAGCAGAGTGGACTTCCCCGCACCGTTGCCGCCGAGAACGGTGACGACCGCGCCCTCCGGCACGGTGAGCGACACCCGCCGCAGTGCGCGTACCGGTCCGTATCCCGCCGACAGGTCCGTGACCTCGAGGGCGATTCCGGTCCCTCCCATGGTTCCCCTTCCGTGGCCCGTTCAGTGGCGCTCACCCCAGCACCGCGGTGACCGCCCGTCCACGGCCGACGGCCGAAACGCTGCCGATGCCCAGCGACCCCCGGTACGGGTTGTGCACGCGTACAACACCGCGTGTCAGGGGCCTGTCGGGAAGGGGGTGGGGGTGGCATCCTCCGGGCATGGGACGGCGCAGACCACGGACCGGCGATGACTGGAAGCTGCTGGCCGAGGCGTGTACGGCGCTTCTGGAGCGGCTGCCCGAGCTGGTGGACGAGCACCTGAGAGAACTGCAGGAGTACGAACCGGCGTACGGCCGGATCGTGCCGCACGACCAGCACTGGCGTGAGGCCCACGAGGCGCTGCGGATCGGGATCGAGATGATCTCGGCACCGCGGGATTCGCCGCGGCGGGACCTGGAGCACGCCGACGAGATGGGGCGGCGGCGTGCGGAGCAGGGGATGCCGCTGGAGCTGGTGGTGCACGCCTACCGGCACGCCGGTCACCTCGTGTGGGAGGCGCTGGTCGAGGACGCGGCGGCGTACCCGTCGAGGCTGGCGGTGCTGACCCAGTCGGCGACCATGGTCTGGCAGGCGGTGGACGCGCAGGCGGACACCGCGTCGGAGGCGTACCGGGCGACGGAACGGGAGCTGCGGCGCCGTACCGACGAGCAGCTCCAGGCGCTCCTCGACGCACTGCTCCAGGGCCGGTGTTCGCCGGAGGCGACCTCGCGGGCGGCGGCCGGCCTGGACCTGCCGGAGCACGGCCGGTACGCGGTGGTGGTGCTGCGGCACGACCGGCGGGAGGCCCCCGAGCCCTTCCACCGGCGGGTGCAGGGGGCGGGCGCGCGGTTCCTGTGGCGGATGGGCGCGGACTGCGAGATCGGGGTGGTGTCGCTCGCGGAGAGCATCGGCCTGGACGCGCTGTCCGAACTGCTCGACGGGCGCTGCCCGGGACCCGGAGGGATCAGCCCGGTGGTGACGGGGCTGGCGGAGCTGGGACGAGCCCGCAGGCTCGCGGAGCTGGCGCTGCGGACCAGCCCGCCGGACTCACGGCAGATCGTCCGGCTGGACCGCCGGATGGCGGGCGCCCTGGTCGTCGGACAACCGGAGCTGGCCGGCCTTCTGGTGACGGACGTCCTGGGCAGCCTGCTGGAACTGGACCCGGCCGACCGCGCGATCCTGCTGGAGACCCTGGACGTCTGGCTGGAGTGCGAGGGCTCGGCGGGCCGGGCGGCGGCCCGGCTCTACTGCCACCGCAACACGGTCTTCAACCGGCTGCGCCGCCTGGAGCAACTGACGTCCCGGTCGTTGTCCCGGCCGAGGGACCTCACGGAGATGACGCTGGCCCTGGACGCCTTCCGGCTGACGGCTTCGGCCTGACGGCCTTTGCCGGCGGCCTTTGCCTGGCGGCCTCGGTCTGACGGCCTCGTGAGGCCAGGGCCTCGTTCAGGGCGTCGGGCTGCTGCCGCCGCATGTGCAAGGGTGTCGCCGGTCGCCGGGCTGCTGTCGTCGCCCGCGCCCGGCTCTCCCCGTCCGCGCCCGGCTCTCGCAGCCCGCGGCCCGGCTCTCCCTCCCGCGCCCCGGCTCTCCCCGCCCGCGCCGGGCCGCAGCCGCACGCGGGTCGGGCCGGCGGCCGCGGCGGCAACTGGGGTGGCGGCAGCAGAGGATCGGACGCTCCCCGGGCTCCGCCAGGTCACCGGTCGGAGTGGAGGCCGTCCCTCGGGCCACGGGACAGCAGCCCCGAGAGTTCGACGCGGGAGCGGACGCCCAGCCGGGCGAAGACGTTCCGCAGGTGGTGGTCGACCGTACGGGGACTCAGCGACAGCCGGTGGGCGATCTCGTGGTTCGTCGCCCCCGCCGCCGCGAGCCCGGCGATGCGCTGCTGCTGTGGGGTCAGCTCGCCCGCCGCACCGGGGGCGTTCCTCCTGCCCACGGCACCTCCGGTGGCCCGCAGTTCGGCCCGTGCCTGGTCGGCCCACACCCCGGCCGCCGCGCGCTCGAAGGTGACCAGTGCGTCGCTGAGCGGGCCCCGGGCCTCGACGAGTCGTCTGCGGCGGCGGAGCCACTTGCCGTACGCGAGGAGGGTCCGGGCCCGTTCGAAGTCGTTGCCGCTCTCCTCGTGGTGCCGCACCGCCTCCCGGTACCAGTCCGCCGAGGCATCCCCTCCGGCCAACAGTGCCCGGCAGCGGGCCAGTTGGGCGGGCGCCTGGGCGTCGAGGCCGAGCCTCGCCCAGACCGCGAACTCCTCGGCCGCCGCACCGGCCTCGGCCTCGCGGCCTGCCGCGCAGGCGGCTTCGACGAAGCAGGGCACGACGAGCATCCGCAGGGCGAAGTGACCGCCGCGTGGCCCCTTCCCGACCAGGGGAGCGAGACGCGCCGCGGCCTGCGCGGCGAGCCCGCCCGCCAGTTCGGCCCGGGCGATCGACCACTCGGCCAGCGTCGTCGCCTGCACGAGGCCGTGTGCTCGGGCGGTCACGAGCGCCCGGCCCGCGTGCTCCACGACGGCCGGGGCGTCGCCCCGGACGGAGGCCGCCAGGGCCAGGACCGCGTGCTGGTGGGCGGCCGCGTTGCGTTGCCCGGTGAACTCCGCCGCACGGAGCCCCTCCCTCGCGTGTGCGGCGGCGCGCTCGTGCTGCCCGGCCCGCAACTCGGCGTAGGCCAGGTGCTCGAGGACCCGGGGCAGCAGCGCGGTCCCGGCCGTGGCGCGCACCGTGGCCAGGGCACGGGCATGCACGCGTACGGCGGCGGGGGCGTCCCCCAGGACCAGGGCGGCGGCCCCCGCGCGCAACAGGCGGCGCGGTTCGTCGGACGCGCCGTCGCGCGTCACGACCCGGGCCAGCGGTGCACGTGCCTCCTCCAGCCGCACCGCGAGCGCGGCGCGCATTCCGACGCGGAAGTCCCGTTCCACCGCGTCCGCCTCCGCCTCCGCCTCCGCGCCGGCTTCGGCGAAGGCTCCGGTGCGTTCACCGCCGGGGTCGCCCCCGCCGAGAGCGATGGCGCAGGCCTCCGGGTCACCGGCCGCCCACGCCGCCTCCATGGCGAGGAACCGCGCGTTCGAGGCCTCCTCGGGCGCCCCCTCGCGCAGCAGCGAGGCGGCGAGGAGCAGTACCTGATGGGCGTCTCCGACCGGACCGTCGGCCAGTACGGCCTGCCCGCGGGCGAGTTCGGCCCTTCCCCGCCGCACCATACCGGGCAGCGCCCGTGCGTCCTCCGGCGCCCGGAACTCGCCGTTCGGCTCGCCCACGCCCCCTGGCGCCCGGAACCGATCGGACCGGTGGCCGGCGCCGCGGGCCGGATCGACCTCCGCCCGGGAACCGGGAACGCCGGCCGGCGGGGGTTTCGCCGACGCTCCGGGACGGGGCGGCGCGGCGGACATCCCGGCACCGGGCGCGGCAGGAAGCGGCGTACGCACCGCGGCGACCTGCCCCTGCGTGGCTTCCTCCCCGGCCGCCGGGCCGCCTCCGCCACCGGGTAGGGGTCCGGCGGGCGGGACGAAGAGGGCGTGCAGTTCCCGGCGCCGAGACGGTGGCACGGTACCCAGGACCGCGCGCCGCAGGAAGGGGTCGTCGAACCGGAGTGCTTCCCGGGTCCCGCGCAGGAGCCCGTCGGCGACCAGCCGGTCGAGCGCCTCGGGCGACGCGCGTACGGCACGGGCCACCGCCAGGACCGCGTCCGCGCGAACCGGCCGCACGGGCGGCGGGCTCCCCGGGCGTACGGCGTCAGACGCCCCGGCCGCAGGATCCGGCCGCCCCGTGTCGGGACGCGGCTCCCCGGCGACGGCCACCAGGGTCAGCACCCGCCCGCACTCCGCCGGCAGGGAGCCGAGGAGCCCTCGGTACACCTCGGCCAGCGAGGCGTCGTCGGTGACCGGACCCGAGGGGCCGGCTCCGCCCTTCGGGTCGGCGGACACACGAGCGGCCGTCGCCGCCAGGACACCGGGATGGCCAGCGGCCTCGTCGAGCAGGCGCGCGCGGAAGGACGCCGTCATGGGCACCCGGCACACGTCGTCGAGCAGGCTCTCCGCTCCCTCGCGGCTCAGCCGCCCCAGGGACAGCAGCCGGGCACCCGGCACCTCGGGGGGCCGGTGATACGCGGCGAACGAGACGACCCACGCCCACGGTCCGGTGTTCCCGCGCCAGGCCGCGTCGAGCGCGGTGCGGGAATGGGCGTCCCAGAGGTGGTGGTCGTCCAGGCAGAGCAGCAGCGGCTCGCCAGGACACAGGGCCGCCAGCGCGCCGGGTACGCCGCCGGGGCCACGGGCCGCCCGCAGGGCACGGCGCGCTGCCGAGGGGGTGGGGGCGAGGGCGGACACGACGGCGCGTACGCCGCTCCAGGGGACGCGGTTGCCGCCGGGCGCGGCCACCCGGTGGGCCCGGATCCGGGAGTCCCGTACGGCCTGGTCCAGCAGTGCGGTCCGACCGGTGCCCGGGCCCCCGGTGAGCAGCAGGACGGCGCCCGTCCCCTCGGCGGCCCGCGCCGACAGCCCCGCCACGGCGGCGAGTTCGGAGGTACGGTCGTACAGCCGCGGAGCAGCGGCGACCCTCGACGCTCCACTCACGCCGTCACGGTACTGGCCGGTAAGAGGTGGGGAAAGAGGGAGGCGTTGGGCCGGGGTCCATACCTCGGGCCGGCCCGCTGTGCCCGCTGACAACCTGAGCGGTCCGGGGTCGGGCGATCCGAGGGGAGCGGGCCCGCACGGACTGTCGGGAGCGGAACGCGGCCGAACGGCCGGCCGCGAGGTCCTCGCCCCACCCGCGGCGAGGACCCCGGGCGACGGCCGGTCCGGAGGCCCTCGCCCCACCCTCGACGAGGACCCCGGGCAACGGTCGGCGGCGAGGCCCTCGCCCCACCCGAGGCGAGGACCTCGGGTACGTCAGGAGCCGAGCGGGCAGGTGCCCCTGTACTCCTCGATCGTCAGGCTCGGCCGGGGCAGGGGGCAGAGGAACTGCTCGTAACGGGTGTCGTCGTCGATGAACCGCTTCAACCAGGAGATGCTGTACTTCGCGATCGTCGTGTCGGAGCTGTTGGGGGTGAAGTGGGTGGCCCCGTTGAGCTCCAGGTAGGCCTTGTCCAGTGAGGCCGGCAGGCTCTCGTAGAACGGCTCCGAGTGGGTGGCGACCGGGGCGATCGTGTCGCCGTCGGCGCCCACGATCAGGGTGGGGGTGCTGATCTCGGGCCAGGTCTTGTCGGTGTTCCAGGCGGTGAGCGGGATGGCGGCCTTGAGCGAGGGCCGGCTCTTCGCGGCTTCCAGGGTGCCTCCGCCGCCCATCGAGTGGCCCATGACGCCCAGCCGCGAGGCGTCGACGCGGCTGCGGACCGAGCTGCGCTGGGTCAGGTAGTCGAGTGCCGCGAGGAGTTGACGGCCCCGGCTGTCCGGCTGGTCGAGAGTGGTGAGGGTGTCGATCGTGAAGACGACGAAGCCCTGCGAGGCGAGCCGCGGTCCGAGCCACGAGATCGAGGACTCGTACGCGGTGAAGCCGGGGGAGATCACCACGGCGCCGAACGTGCCGTCGCTCGTGGACGTGGGGTAGTAGATGGTGCCGCCGCCGAACCCGGTGACGGCGAGGGAGGAGACGCCGGTCTGGGAGACCGCGTAGGGCCCGCGGGCCGCCTCGATGGAGGCCGTGGTGGGCGCCGGGCCGCGCTGATAGGGATTGTCCGCGGTGGTGGCGGTGGTGGCGGCTGTGGCGGTGGCCGCGGGCGCGGCCAGGAAGGCCAGGGATGACAGGGCTGCGGCGGCGGCGATGTGTCGTTTCACGACGGAGTCGTCCTCTCGGGTCGTGTGCCGTCATGGCGTGGGGGCTGCGCGACGCCGACCGGAAGACGGCCGGCGCACCGGTGTGGACCGGCCCCGCCACTGTCGGGGCGAGGACAGCGGAAGGCATCGGCGAAATGACCGGTCACCGCTCCCGGACGTTCTGCCGCATGCCCGCCTTCCCCCGACTCCGCTGAGGAGCCGTCAGGTCGGCGTGGCGGGCGCTTCCTCCGAAGAGGAGGAAGGGCCCGCCGTCGCGGGCCCCGGGCGCCGGGCCCCGGCCCCGGGCCCGAGGCACGAGCCCGAGGCCCGCAGCGGCGCGCCATCCTCCGCCGACCTCACGGACGGGACGGGCGAGGCGTCAGATCCGCCGATCTCCGATGACCTTTCCGATGATCAGGCGGCTGTACGGTACGGACCCTCGCCGGTGTTCAGTCGCGGTACGACCGCAGCTGCCGGACCCGGGCGCTGTCCAGGTGGGCGGTGCCGCCCTCGGCGAAGAGCCGGACTCCTTCGCTGTCCGGGCTCGGGAAGATCTGGTCCGTGATCACGGCCTCGCCCTCGCCGCCGAACACCTCGACGGAGGACCAGTCGACCAGGACGCGGAGCTCGACCTTGCCGTTCCGGGGCGTGAGCGGTGCGCGCTGGACGCCGGGGAAGTCGTCGTGGAAGTCCACGGCACCCGACCGCGTCCGGTCGACGTACAGCTCCTGGGTCTCGGTGTCGTAGCCGATGACCGTCGTCTGCCCCTCGCCCGTGCGGACCGTGATGCCGAACCGCTCGGCGTCACCGGGGGAGAACGTGGCCCGGATGTCGAGCGCCTTGCCGTCGGCGCGGCCCCCTGCCAGGGGTGCGGAGCCTTCCGCGATGTCCACGTCGCGCACACTCACCGCGGCTCCGGCGTACAGCGACTCCACCGTGGACACCGGCTGCTGCGTGAGGCGGAGCCGGCCGTTCACGGTGCGCAGGGCCATCTCGCGCGGAATGCTCTGCGCGCTGCGCCAGGGGGAGGTCGGGATGTCGTTGCCGTACTGCCAGTTGTTCATCCAGCCGATCATGCGGCGCTTGCCGTCCGGGGCGTCCTCCCAGGAGCCCGCCGCGTAGTAGTCCTTGCCGTGGTCGACCCAGGAAGCGCGGCGGACGCTCGGGACCGCCGGCCGGTCGGCGGCGACGAAGTGGTCGGCGAGGACGTGGCCCCAGCCGGCCTGGTTCATGTCGACGATCTGGACGACGGCCTGCTTGCCCTGGTGGGCGCGGAGGTCGAAGGAGGCCCAGTCCAGGCTCCCGCTGTCCGCGCCGGTCACGCTCTGGACGACCTCGCCGTCGACGAGGAGGTTGACCGCCGTCTCCGTCGACCGGGGCCGTGCCGGGGTGTCGGACAGCATGACCTGGTCGAGCAGGATGTGCCCCCAGCCGCCGGTGTTCCGGTCGACGACCTCGATGTGCGCGGTCCTGCCGGCGAGGTCGCCGACGTCCCAGGAGGCCCAGTCGAGCGCTTCCGAGTCGGAGCCGGTGGCGCTGCGCACGATCTTGCCGTCGACGACGAGCCGGACGGCGGTGGGGGCGTCGGATCCGGAGGGGTGACGGCCGCCGCCGATGAGGAAGTTGACGTGCTTCGCGGTGAGGGTGAACTCGGGTGAGGTGAGGGTGCCGGTGGTCGCGTCGCCGTCGAGGAAGCTGTTCACCAGGCCGTCGCCGTCCTGGCCGGTCACCGGGTTCTGCCCCGGGAGCGTGCCGCGTGCCGGGCCGTTGCCGAAGGCGGTGCCGGTGGCGGTCCAGGAGCCGTAGCCGTCCTGCTCGAAGTCGGCGAGGACCTCGCCCGCCGGTGCGGGGGAGTCGCCCGTCAAGGAGCCGGGGACGTGCGGGTGCCGGCCGCCGGCCACCTTGAAGTTGAGATAGGCGCTGTCGACGGTGAAGGGCGGCGAGGTGAGGGTGCCGGTCTCGGCGTCACCGTGGTGGAGACTGTCGACGAACCCGTGGCCCTCGACCCCGCTCGTGCCCGACGTCCCGGGCGCGGGCGCGGGGACGGGTCCGTCGCCGAAGGCCGTGCCGGTCGTCCGCCAGGTGCCGTAGCCGGGCCCCTCGAAGTCCTGCACCACCACTCCGGGCGGAGGCGTGTAGGACCCGTCGTCGTCGGCCGTGAACCGCGTGCCGTCGAAGTCGCCCACGAAGTACTGGGCGCCCGAACCGCCGGCGATTCCACCGGGGTTGAGGTTGACGACGAGAACCCACTTGACGTGCTTGGGGTCGCCGTCGACGGGCAGCGGGAACAGGTCCGGGCACTCCCAGACCCCGCCCACCGCGTTCCGCGGGCCGAAGTCGCTCAGATGCGTCCAGTTCTTCAGGTCCTTGGACGAGTAGAACCGGACCTTGTGCTCGGCGGACAGCGAGACCGTCATCAGCCAGCTGCGGGTGGGGGCGTACCACTGGACCTTCGGGTCGCGGAAATCCTTCGACCCGATGTCGAGCACGGGGTTCCCGGCGTACTTGGTCCAGGTACGGCCGCGGTCGGTGCTGTACGCCAGGGACTGGGCCTGCCTGCCATCGTCCTTGGAGTGGCTGGTGTAGACGGCCACCATCGCGGGGTTCTCCTTGGTCCCGAACCCGGTGCTGTTGTCGCGGTCGACGACGGCGCTGCCGGAGAAGACCATCTCCTCGTCGTCGTGGGGGAGGGCGAGCGGGAGTTCCCGCCAGTGCACCAGGTCCCTGCTGACGGCGTGGCCCCAGGACATGTCGCCCCAGGTGTTGCCGTTCGGGTTGTACTGGTAGAAGAGGTGGTACTCGCCCTGGAACCAGACCAGTCCGTTGGGGTCGTTCATCCAGTTCTTCGCCGGGCTGAAGTGGAACTGGGGGCGGTACGTCTCCGTGTACGGCCGGGTGTCCTCCGCCGCCGCCCGCGGGGCGACGGCAGTGACGGCGAGTGCGCAGGTCGCGGCCGCGGCGGCGGCGACGAGGCGCAGCGGGACATGACGGTGTGCGGGGGCTCGGCTCATGGTTTCTCCTGCACTGGGGGCGGCGGCGTCGGGTCCGTGTCCGTCGCGGAGCTACGACGCCGGGGGATGCGCAGTGCCGGGCGGTGGGGGCGGCCCGGACGAGGATGTCATCGATGACATGTGACAGCGATGACATCCGTCGGGGAGTGATGATGTGGGCGCTCCGGGCCGCGCGTCAATGGCCCGGGCCGGGTTCGTCCGGGCCGCCTGTTCAGCCGACGGCGCGGCCGGCCGTGTGTCCGGCGGTGTGTCGGGCCGCGGGTGCCGACCGTGGCAACTGGCCGGCCCACGGCGGGTTCGGGCCGACGACGCCGCAGGTCAGCGCCGCTACCTGGGAGGCGAAGGCGCAGGCGTCGAAGACGTCGTCGAGCCGCAGGCCGGTGAGGCGTCCGCCGAGGAGTCCCCTGGTGCCGAGATGGTGCAGGAGCCCCGCGGTGAAGGAGTCGCCGGCGCCGACGGTGTCGACCACCTCGGTCGGCGGCGCCGGTACGGCGGTCCGTTCGCCGTCCAGGGAGGCGACCGCGCCCCGCTCCCCGCGGGTGATCACGACGAGCGGGACGCCCGCCGCGTGCCAGGTGTCGCAGGCCCGCTCGATCGTGTCCCCGGGCAGGAGCAGTTCGAGGTCGTCCTCGCTCAGCCGGAGGATGTCCGCGAGCGCGCACCAGCGCGGCAGGCGTTCGCGGTAGACCTCCAGCCCCACGAGCAGCGGCCGGACGTTCGGGTCGACGGAGACGGTGGCCGTCGCGGAGGCGCGGGCGAGGAAGTTCTCCACGACGGTGGCGCCGGGCTCGCGCACCAGGGCCAGGGAGCCCGAGTGCAGACAGGTCGTGGAGTCGAGGTCCGTAGCGGCGAGTTCGTCCGCCGTCCACTGCCAGTCCGCGGTGCCCTGGGCGTGGAAGGAGTACGCCGCCCGGCCCTCCGGGTCGAGTTCCGCGACGGCGAGTGTGCTCGGCTCGGCCGCGGGCACGGCGGCCGTGAGATCGACGCCGGACGCCTCCATGTGACCGCGGAACAGGCGGCCGAAGACGTCGTCGGACAGCCGCGCCAGGAGGCGGGCGGGCGTGCCCAGCCGGGCGAGCGCCACGGCGGTGTTCGCCGGGCCGCCGCCCGGCAGCACCCGCAGGGCAAGCTCGCCCGGCGTGGGGGCGGGGACGGTGAAGGCGTCCGCGACGCACTCTCCGAGGACGGTGACCAGGGGCAGGCGCATGGCTCATCTCTCCAGGTGGGCAGCGCGAGGAGGCTGCGGGTGCAAGGGCCTTGAGCAAGCTCACGGTGAGCGCTGCTCTCGATGTGCGGCGGTGCGGGCGGTGTTGCCGATTCGTGACGGCGCCAAGGCATTGACGTTTCCGGGTGACGGAGTTCATCATCCTCCGCAAGCGGTGTCAACGATGACATGAGTCAACGATGACACCGCCCGCGCCGCCATCCGGTTGTGCGGCAGCAGCCGCCCTCCGGAGCCGCGGCCCCGATCCGTCCGGCCGTTCCGCCCCGTCCAGCAGGAGATCCGTCATGCTTCGCAGAAACCTCACCACCCCCGTCTCCCTCGGATTCACCACTCTCGTCACCGTCTCGGCGCTGACCCTGACGGCCTGCGGCTCCGGCGCGCAGGGAGCGTCCGGCGGCGGCGCGACCAAGGTGGGGCTGATCACCAAGACGGACACGAACCCCTTCTTCGTGAAGATGAAGGAGGGCGCCGAGCGGGCCGCCAAGGACAACGGTGTCGAACTCGTCAGCGCGGCCGGGAAGTTCGACGGCGACAACGCGGGCCAGGTCACCGCCGTCGAGAACATGGTCAACTCCGGCGTGAAGGGCATCCTCATCACACCCAACGACTCCAAGGCGATCGTCCCCGCCCTCGAGAAGGCACGCGCCAAGGGCGTCCTGGTCATCGCGCTCGACAGCCCGACCGAACCCCAGGACGCCACCGACGCTCTCTTCGCCACCGACAACGTCAAGGCGGGCGAGCTCATCGGCCGGTACGCCAAGGCCGCCATGGGCGGCAGGGCGGCGAAGATCGCCACCCTGGACCTCGCGCCCGGCGTCGCCGTGGGCGTGCAGCGTCACCAGGGCTTCCTCAAGGGGTTCGGCATCGCCGAGGGCGACCCGTCGATCGTGTGCAAGCAGGACACCGGCGGCGACCAGGCCAAGGGCCAGACGGCGATGGAGAACTGCCTCCAGAAGGCCCCGGACGTCGACGTCGTCTACACGATCAACGAGCCGGCCGCCCTGGGCGCCTACACCGCGCTCAAGGCGAAGGGCCTGGAGAAGAAGGTGCTGGTCGTCTCCGTCGACGGCGGCTGCACCGGCACCAAGGCCGTCAAGGAAGGCAAGATCGCGGCGACCTCGCAGCAGTACCCGCTCGAGATGGCGTCGCAAGGCGTCAAGGCCGTCGCCGACTTCGCCAAGGGCGGCAGGAAGGCCTCCGGCTACTCCGACACCGGCGTCACGCTCATCACCGACGCGGCCAAGCCGGGTGTCGACGCCCAAGGCACCGCGTACGGCCTGGAGAAGTGCTGGGGCTGAGCCCCGTCATCCCCCTGACGCACCCCGCTCCGCCGCCCACCGACCACCGGCAAGGACCCTCATGACCGCCACACCCCTGCCCTACGACCAGCTGAAAGGACCGACCACGGTCCGCCGGCTGCTCACCACCCCGACCACCGGCCCACTCGTCGCCCTCCTGCTGGCCTGCGTCTTCTTCTCCCTGACGACCGAACAGTTCCTCTCCGGCGGCAACTTCTCGCTGATCGTCCAGCAGATCATGGTCGTGGGCACGCTGGCCATCGGCCAGACCCTGATCATCCTCACCGCCGGCATCGACCTCTCCTGCGGTGCCGTCATGGCCTTCGGCAGCATCGTCATCGCCAAGACGGCCGCCGAGGGCGGCCTGCCGCCCCTCGCCGCCATCACGCTCGGCCTGGTCGTCTGCGCGGGCTTCGGCCTGGTCAACGGCCTGCTGGTGCAGCTGATCCCGCTCCCGCCGTTCATCGTCACCCTCGGCATGCTGAACGTCGCGTTCGCCCTGACCCACATCTACTCGGCCGAGCAGACGATCACCGACCTCCCGGCACCGCTGACCGCGCTCGGCGAGACGTTCCCGCTCGGCAACACCGACATCACCTACGGCTCGATCGTCACCGTCGCCCTGTTCCTGCTCTTCGCCTACGCGCTCAGCGGCACGTCATGGGGCCGGCACGTGTACGCCCTGGGCAACAGCCCGGAGGCCGCCCGGCTCAACGGCATCCGCACCTCCCGGCTGACCGTGGGCATCTACACCCTGGCCGGACTCGTCTACGGAATCGCCGCACTGCTCATGGTCTCCCGCACCGGAGTCGGCGACCCGCAGGCCGGGCAGACCGACAACCTGGACAGCATCACCGCCGTCGTCCTCGGCGGCACCAGCCTCTTCGGCGGCCGCGGGGCCGTCCTCGGCACCTTCGTCGGCGTCCTCATCGTCGGCGTGTTCCGCAACGGCCTCCAACTGATGGGCGTCGCCTCCATCTACCAGACCCTGATCACCGGCGTGCTGGTGATCCTGGCCGTGACCGTCGACCAGATCTCCCGGAGGAAGGCACGATGAGCACCGCCGACGTCACACCCGTGCTCCAGGCCCGCGGCCTGGTCAAGCGGTACGGCCACGTCACCGCCATCGACGGCGCCGACTTCGACCTGCTGCCCGGCGAGGTCCTCGCCGTCATCGGCGACAACGGCGCCGGCAAGACGAGCCTGATCAAAGCCCTCACCGGTGCGCTCACCCCGGACGAGGGTGAGATCCGGCTGAACGGCGAACCCATCAGGTTCACCGGGCCGCAGAGCGCCCGGCAGCACGGCATCGAGACCGTCTACCAGGACCTGGCCGTCGCCGCCTCCATGGACATCGCCTCCAACATGTTCCTCGGGCGCGAGCTGCGCCGGCCGGGCTTCCTCGGCGGCGCGCTGCGCATGCTCGACAAGAAGCGCATGCGCCAGGAGGCGGCGGCCCACATGGCCGACCTCAAGATCGGACTGCGGTCTCTGACGCAGCCGGTGGAGACGCTCTCCGGCGGTCAGCGCCAGGCCGTGGCGGTCGCCCGGTCCGTCGCCTGGGCCAGGAGCGTCGTCGTGATGGACGAGCCCACCGCCGCGCTGGGCGTCAAGGAGTCGGGGCAGGTCCTCGACCTGATCCGCCGGGTCCGCGACAAGGGCATGCCGGTGGTCCTGATCAGCCACAACATGCCGCATGTCTTCGAGATCGCCGACCGCATCCACATCCACCGGCTCGGCCGCCGCGAGGCGCTGATCAAGCCGTCCGACCATTCCATGGCGGAGGTCGTCGCCATCATGACGGGGGCGCTCAGGGTGAACGATGATGGAGGTACGGTCGTTGCCGACGCGGATGCCGCCCAGGCGGCGGGCGTGTCCGGCCACTGAGTCGCCGCGGGGGTAACGCCGCGACCGCGGGGTCGCCGCAGAGTCAGGACAGCGGGCCCGGCCCCGGGCAGGGGCCGGGCCCGACGAACGCACAGGAACGGTGGTACATGGCCGCGAACCGTCGCCCCACACTGGCCGATGTCGCCAGGGAGGTGGGCGTCAGCGCCAAGACGGTGTCCCGCGTGCTCAACGAGGACGGGCCGAGTTCCCCGCAGACGCGCGAGCGGGTGCTCGCCGCGGTGGAGAAGCTCGGCTTCCAGCCGAACCTGATGGCCCGCAACATCCGTGTCGGGGGCCCGGACACCACCGTCGGCCTGGTCGTGCCCGACCTCGGCAACCCCTTCTTCGGCACTGTCGCCGGCGGCATAGAGGACGTCGTACGCGGCCGGGGGCTCACCCTGCTCATGGGATCGTCGGCCGAGGACCCGGACCGGGAACGGGCGTTGATCCAGACCTTCCTCGCCCGGCGCGTCAGCATGCTGATGGTCGTCCCCGCGTTCGGCGCCGACCACACCCATCTCAAGGCGGCGCGCGCGGCCGGTCTGCCGGTGGTGTTCCTCGACCGGCCGGGCGTCGGCCTGTCCGCCGACAGCGTGGTCAGCTCCAACCGGACCGGCGTCCACGAGGGCGTCTCCCACCTCATCGCCCGCGGCCACCGCCGGATCGGCTTCGTCGGCGACCTTCCCGCCAAGCTCTACACCCGGCGCGAGCGGCTCGCCGGCTACCGCTCGGCACTCGACGAGGCCGGCCTGCCCTACGACCGGGCCCTGGTGGTCGGCGCGCACAGCCAGGAGGGGGCCGCCGCCGAGACCACCGCCCTGCTGAGCCTGCCGAATCCGCCCACCGCCCTGTTCGCGGGGAACAACATGATGGCCCTCGGCGTCGTCGCCGGACTCACCCGCGCGGGACGCAAGGACATCGCCCTGGTCACCTTCGACGACCTCCCGCTCGCCGACGTCCTCGAACCGGCCCTGACCGTCGTGGCCCAGGACCCGGCGGCCATCGGCGAGGCGGCGGCCAGGACCGCCCTCGCCCGCCTGGACGGCGACCGTACCCGCGCCCGGACCGTCATGGTCCCCACCCGTCTGGTGATCCGCGGCTCCAGCGAACTGTGAACCGCGCGGGTTCCGGCCGGCACCGGGATCCGGTTCCCCGCACGGCGCGCCGCCCGCCGCCCGTTGGCCAGCCGCCCGCCGTGCGGCGTCCGGCGTCCGGCGGCGACGTTCCCCTCGCCGCGGCCCGCCTCAGGAGGGGATGTTCTGCTCCGCCCAGACCACCTTGCCGGTCACGGTGCGGCACGAGCCCCAGCGGCGGCACAGCATGTTCACGAGCTGGAGGCCGCGGCCGCCCTCGTCGCTGAGGTCCGCGTGCTGGATCTGGGGCAGGTCCGGGCCGGTGTCCGAGACCTCCACGACGAGACGCTCACCGCGCAGCAGGCGCAGCGCGCCGGGTCCGTTGCCGTAGCGGAGGGCGTTGCCCACGAGTTCGGAGACGACGAGCTCGCACACGTCGGCCAGCTCCTCCAGGTCCCACGCGGTGAGCTGGTCCTTGACGAAGTGCCGGGCCGCGGACGCGGCGTGGCCGTCCCGCGGCAGCTCCCACACGCACAGCTCGTCCGGAGCCCTCGGCGCGGTCGTCGAGGTGAGGAGCACGGCCTCGTCGAAGCGGGCCAAGCCGGCCGGGGCGCGCTCCACCAGGCCACCGCCTGCGAGCGCCTCCGGGGGGAGACCCCGTGCCACCGAGCGCAGCAGGTCCAGCTGCTCGCTCAGGTCCGCCTCCCGGGACTTGATGAGGCCGTCCGTGTACATGACCAGGCTGCTGCCCTCCGGCACCTTCACCTGCACCGCGTCGTACGGGATGACCCCCGCCCCGAGCGGCGCGCCGATCGGCACGTCCACGAACTCGGCGGAGCCGTGCCCGTCGAGGAGGAGCGGCGGCAGATGCCCGGCGAGGGCCAGCGTGTAGGTCGAGTCCGCGGGATCGTGGACCGCGCAGAGGAACGTGGCGACCTGCTCGTCCTCCAGGTCGCGGGTGGCCAGGTCGAGCCGGCCCAGCACGCGCTCCGGAGCCATGTCCAGGGTCATCAGCGTGCGGGCGACCGCCCGGAGGCGGCCCATGGTGGCGGCCGCCGGCAGCCCGTGCCCCATCACGTCCCCCACCATGAGGGCCGTCCGCCCGCCGGGCAGGGCCATGACGTCGTACCAGTCCCCGCCCGCCCCGTGATGGGCCGCGGAGGGCGCGTACTCGGCGTGCACGCGCAGTCCGGGCGTGACCGGGGTCGTCCGCGGCAGCAGCGTGCGCTGCAGCGAGACCACGTGCTCGCGCTCGCGCCCGTACAGCCGTGCGTTGTCGAGGAACACGGCGGACTGCGAGGCCAGCTGCTCCGCCAGCGCCAGATCCGTACGGGAGAACGGCGGCGACCCGGGGCCGCGGACGAAGTCCACCGTGCCGAGCAGCAGCCCCCGGGCGATGAGCGGCACCGCGAGGTAGCTGTGGACTCCCGCGGCCCGCATCTTCGTCGCGGCGCTCACGGTCGGCGCCACCCGCATGAAGTCGTCCTCGCCCATCCGGCTCACCAGCACCGGCCTGCCCTGCCGCAGGCAGTAGCGGTGGAGCAGCGTCTCGTGATGCTGCTCGTCGCGGACGAAGGTCTCGCCCACCGGAGTCGGCTCCAGGGAGGCCAGCTCCTCGACGGCGCTCACCGCGGTGGCCCGCAGCCGGGGCAGGCCCTCACCCGCCCACCGCGCACCCTCGTCGCCCCGCAGGACGCTCTCCAGGATGTCCACGGCCGCGCCGTCGGCGAAGGCGGGGACGGTGAACTGGGCGAGCTCCTGTGCGGTGCGCTCCAGATCCAGGGTCGTGCCGATGCGGGAACCGGCGGAATTCAGCCAGGCGAGCCGGCCGCGTGTCGTGAGCCGGTCGAGCGGGTCCCCGCCGCCGACACCCTTGCCGAGCCGCCCGCGCGCACCGGCCCAGCGGTGCGCCGTGCCGCTCCTCGTGGAGGAGACTCGCCTGGTCAGGCGTCGTCGCCCGTTGCCGCCGCGCACTCGTTCGGCCTCCAGACAGGAACTCGACGCCTCATGATGCACAGCATGCACTGGAATGGGTGTCCGCGCACCGGTCGCACGGAATTCGGCTACGCCGCAGGCCGGACGCGTACCCCCGCACGGGGGGTCCCGCGACCACGCGCCGCGCACGGCCGAGGGCATGCGGTGAGGGCACCGGGTCCCGTACGGAACGGGGCCCGGTGCCCTCTGCCTGACTGAGGTGCCGCCGGTGACGGCGGGCGCGTCAGGTCCCGTCGGTGGCGCCGGCCGCCCTCGTGTGACGGAGCAGCGCCGTGGCCGCCAGGGCGACCACCGCCGCGCAGCTCAGCACCGCCAGGGCCTGCGCCCAGGCGAACCGTGCGCCGAGACTGCTCTGCAGGACGTCGATCGTGCGGGCGCCGGCGAGGACGTGGAGCGCGATGAGCCCGACCGTGCCCGCCGCCGTGGCGGCCCAGGCGCTCGCGCTGTCCCGGACCGCGAGCCACATCGCGCACAGCAGGCAGAACACGGTGATCACGATCGACAGGACGGCGGTGTTGCCGCCCGAGCGCAGACCGTCCACGTCGGTCGGCAGATGGATCAGCCCGCACGTGAACAGCGCGGCCGCCGCCGGCCAGCGCAGCGCCGAACGCAGGGCGGGGGACGGAGCGTGACTGCCCGGACCCGCCGCGAGCGCGTGGTCGAGCGGTGACTTCGCCGACTTCATCGGCGCGCGCGACCGTTTCGGCGCGGGCTCGGCCACGCCCGTGGGCCGTACGGGTCCCGCGGCCGCGTCGGTCGCCCGGTCCGCCGTGTCGCCGTCGCCCATGGCGCGCCAGCTCCGCCCGTCGGCGCCGATGATGTTCACGAGCTCGACGATGTCCTCGATCGGCCGGCCCACGGCCGCCGCGCGCAGCGTGGTCTCGGCCTGGTGCAGGTCGTACCCCGACTCGTTGAGCAGCACGACCAGTTGCCGCACCTCGTCGAGGGGACGGGACACGGCCGCGGCACGCAGCGCCACGTCGGCGGGGCTGGACAGCTCCCCGGACTCCTTGAGCCGGGCGACCAGCGCGGCGACTTCCGGCACGGGCCGCTCGGTCGCCGCCGTCCACAGCAGCGTGCGGATCGCCTCGTCGCCGTCCTCGTCGCCGTCCTCGTCCTGCCGCGCCGTGTCCGCCTCGGGGGGCGGGTCGTGCGGCGGCTCGGCTGCCGCGGTCGGGTCCGAGGCAGGGTCGGAGGTCGGGTCCGAGGCCGCCTGGGCCGGTTCCGGGGTGGGGGCCGAGGCGTGGTCCGTGGTCGGGGCCTGGTCCGGGTCCGCGGCCTGCTCCGGGGGCGATGCCGGTGCCGGAAGGGGCTCCTGTGCCGCTTCCCGGGCCGGAGTCGTCGCGGCTTCCGGCGCCGGTTCGGGGGCCGGAGTCGCAGCGGGTACCGGTGCCGGTTCGGGAACCGGAGTCGCCGCGGGCTTGGGAGCCTTCGCCGGTTCGGGTGCCAGAGTGGCCGCGAGCTCCGGTGCCGGTGCCGTAGCCGGAGCCGGTTCCGACGCGGGTGCCGATGCGGGTGCCGGGGATATGGGCTCCCGGACTGGGAGCGGCGGGATGATCCCGGCAGGGAAGGGGGCAGCGAGGGGGGCGGGCCCTGGAGTGGTGTCCCGGGTCCCCGCGCCGTCGTCCGCAGGTTTGCTGTCGAAGTCGAAGGGGTCGGGCGTCATGACTGGTACTCCGTTCGTGGACACCTGCTGAGGCGTCCACCGTCTTTGATCGTTACGCGCCGGTAAGCGCGTTCGTGAACACCACTAGGAGGTAGTCGCGCAGGCTGCGCCATCCGGGAAAGCCCTGGCTGCGCCGTCGGAGCGAAAAAACGGTCCGAATGACCACGCTGGGTGAAAGTCGCAGGCCTCGGCTCGGAACCCGCCTCCCCCGCGGGCACGGAACCCGCTTCCCGCCCGGCCGCGGAGGGCGTCGGACCGGGCGGTCCGGACCGGACCGGGTCGGACCGGACCGGGTCGGACCGGACCGGGTCGGACCGGGCCGGACGGGAGGGCGGGGCGGGGTGTGGCGGGCGGTTACCACGTCCCCGTCGGGAACGCGGCGATGCCGCCCGCCGGTACCGGCGTGAGGATCCCGGAGGGGACGACCAGCCCGCCCTCGGGGCTGCCGGAGGCCAGGGCCGGCGCGGGCGGCGCCGGGGCGGCCTGGGCCGGGTGCGTCCGGTCCGCCGGCACCGGGCCGGCGTCGGCGGGGAGCTCGGCGAGGAGGGTGAGCAGCAGAAGTCCCGAGCGGTTGGACAGCACGTCCGCCGCCCGGACGAGGCGGGGGAAGTGCTGCGCGGGCAACGACAGTGCGACGCAGGCCGGTTGGGCGTCCAGGGTGAGGGGCACCGCCGCGCAGACCTCCCGGTCCGAGTACTCGAGGAGGTCGAACTGGCTGGCCTGCGGCCCGTGTCCGTCGAGGACGCGGAACAGGACGGCCGGGTTGGTGATGGTCCGTTGGGTGAGCCGGACCGGGCGGTGCCGGGCCAGGTGGTCCATCCGTTCGGCGAAGTCCAGTTGTGCCATGAGGCTCTTGCCCACCGCGCTGGCGTGCGCGGCGAGCTTGAAGTCGACGTACGGGACCACCGCGGGGGTCGTCGGCCCGTCGGCGCAGTGCTGCACGTCGACCTCGCCGTGGGTGTAGCGGCTGATGTAGATGGCGGCGCCGGTGGTGTCCCGTAGATCGTCCAGGAGCCGGGTGAGGGCGTCGTGGCGCAGCACGGGATCTCCGGCGGGAGCGGGGGAGAAGAGGGGGCCGACGGTGAACGCGCCGTCGGCGAGCCGGGCGAGCAGCAGGTGCCGGCACAGCCAGCCCAGGAGCGGGCCGAGCAGCACGCGGTCGAGACGGGCCGCGGACGCGATCTCGCCGGTGCTCAGGGGCCGTTGAGCGGCGCGTACGGCGTGCAGCACGTCCAGGACCCGCAGAGCCGCCGCCCACCGGTCGGGGACGTGCGGAGCGGCCGGCGTCTGCTGGGCGAGCGCGGTGAGGGAGGCGTGTCGCATCGGCAGGGCGGAGAAGGCGGCGCTCCGGCCGGGCGGCAGCTCGCGGGGCGTCCCCGGTCGGGCGGGCGCGGGTCCGCTCGGCGCCGGCACTCCTTCCGCCAGGGTCTCCCCGGGACGGCGGACGGTGGGGGGCAGCGGGACCATCCAGGCGCCGGGGCGGGCCGGGACGTGCTGGTGGGAGATCGCGAAGACCTCCTTGGCCAGTGCGCGGCCGGCCGTCGGGACGGGCCCGAGGTCCTCGTGCTCCCGGCGCCGCACCCACCGCCCGGCCCCCGCCAGCACCCGCCGTACCCGCGGCGTGAGGAGGGGAGCGGCGTCACCAGGAGCGGCGCACGCGGCCGCGCCCTCGACGAGGGGCGTGCCGCGCTCCGTGCCGATCGCCGGGGCGCGGTGCGCGGCCGGGGGCGTGGCGCGGCCCGGGGTCAGGGGCGTGCCGGGATCCGCCGGCCGGGCCGTCGTCGCGGTCGGCGGCCGGTCCTCCGTCCCGCCCAGGCGGCGGAGCCAGAGCGCGGCGTCGTGGAACTCGCCGCGCCGGGCGTGGTCGAGGAACAGGCAGGAGGCGGCGAGTGCCACCTCGGCGCCGGCGGCGAGCTGCCACCAGAAGGTCGCCCCCTCGCCGTCGCCGGTGAGGTGCAGGACGCAGGCGAAGACCAGCGCGCCCTCCGGGTCGGCGCCGGCGTGCTCGGCGAAGACGGCGAGCCGGGCGCCCGCGTCACGGGCGAGCACGACGGCCGCGCACAGGGCCTCGAGTTCGCGGCGGGCGTCGTCCGCGTCGGGCAGGGCCGCGTCGAGCGGGGCCGCGTCGAGCGGGGCGGCGTCGAGCGGGGCGGCGTCGAGCGGGGCGGCGTCGAGCAGGGCCGCGTAGAGCGGGGCGGCGTCGGGCTGGACCGCGCCGGGGCGGGGCTCCGCCGTGTCGTCGGGAGGGGGCGCCGCTCCGGCCGCCGCCAGGAGCCGGGCCCGGGAGGCCGCCGCGTCGGCACGGGGGCGGGGGGTGGTGGCCGATGCCGTGGCGAGGACGTCTTCCACGGACCGGAAGACCCCGTGGGTCTCGCTCATGAGCTGGCCTTCCCGTCTCCGTTGGGTGTGATCGGAATGCGAAGCTCCCGCGCGAGCCGGCGCCGGGCGCGGCTCAGCAGGGAGCGGATCGTGGCCGCGTCGATGCCGAGGATCTCGGCGGCCTCGGCGGTGGTCCGGCCGAGGAGGTAGCAGTGCGTGACCGCCTCACGCTGGCGCTCGGGCAGCCGGCCGACGGCGTCGTGGAGGGCGATGTTCTCGACCAGGGCGTCGAACGGGTCGATCCCGGCGGCCTGTTCGTCGAGCAGGCCGCCGAGGACGCCGTCGTCGACCGGTATGGGGGTGCGCCGGCGGCGGCGCCCCTGGTCGATGATCCGCTTCTTCAGGACCGTCCGGGCGTACGCGGCGGGCTTCTCCATCGCCGACACGCGCGGCCACTGCCGCATCAGGTCGCGGAAGGTCGCGTCCACCGCGGCCAGGGCCGCCGCCTCCGACCGCAGATCGAAGTGGGCGTAGTCGAAGAAGTGGTCGTGCCAGCGGGTGTGGAACTCCCAGTAGGCGTCGTGGAGCGCGGGGCTCCAGCCCGCCATCGGGGCGGGACACCGAGGCAGGCGGACCGCCCCGTCGGATTCCTCGGTCTCCTCCGTCCCGACCTCGCTCACCCGGTCACCTCGGACCGCGCGTCGTCCGCCCCGCCCGTACGGCGCAGGGCTCCGGAGCTGATGTCGGTGAGGGCCGTGCGCACCGCGGCGGCCAGCAGGCGCCGACCGCAGCGGACGACGTCTCCCCCGAACACCCGCATGACCAACGCGGCACCGACCAGCAACTCCGTCGTGCTGTGCTGCACCAGCTTTCCTCCCGTCGCACCTGAGCACCGCTCGCAGCCCCCCTTCTCCGCGGCACTGGAGGCGACCGCCTCCACAGGTAACAGCGACGCACGGAGCCCCAACGTGCACAGGAAAAACAAAGAAATCTAACTGTCGGTAATCGATCTGGATCGATCACTTTCGATCTCGTGGTCACAGGCGTTGTCAGACCCCCCTCGTAACGTCGGGAAGTACGAGGCCCGGGAGCCACCCGGTCCACCGGCGGAAGGAGCGGCCATGGGCGAGATCAGCGTGGACCGGGGGCACCTCGACCGTCTGCTCGCGGACCCCACGAGCGCGTACGGCCACCCCTATCAGCAGGCGTTCGCCGAGCTCGCGGCCTCGCACCGCGGCCGGCCGGCCGCGACGATCGTGCCGCTGCTGCGCGCGGCGGCCGAGCGGGCGCTGCTCGGTTTCACCGCGGCCGACCTCGCCGACCAGGCCGAGGCCATCAGCAGCGGTGCCCCGTACGAGCTGCGGATCCGCGTCACCGGGCGGTAGGGCGGGTCCGGAAAGTCCCGCCTGGCTCGCGACGCCGGGCAAGGACGGGAGTGTGACGACAGGACCTAGGGAGCGTCTTGTCGATCAATCGCTGAGCCAGATGAGTGTGCTGGCGAGAGTGATGACGGCGAGGTAGTGGTCGGGGCGCTTGTCGTAGCG
>NZ_JBITXX010000006.1:0-312795 GCF_044544925.1 Streptomyces sp. NPDC053431
AGGCCGGCGACCGGGCGGCCGCCGAGCGCCGGCACCTCACGTACTACCGCGAGCTCGCCCGGCTCACCGACCCCGAACTCCGCACCGGACGCCAGGCCTTCGCGCTGCGGCGGCTGGAGACCGAGCACGACAACGTGCGCGGCGCACTCCGTACCGCCGTACGGCTCCGGGAGGAGCAGGAGATGCTCTGCCTGGTCCATGCGATGAGCTGGTTCTGGCAGCTGCGCAACCATCAGCACGACGCCCTCACCTGGCCTCGCGAGGCCATCGGCCTGGGGCCCGACCCGTTCGCGGAGCCCGTGACGCCGGCCGAGCCGTTCGCGGGGCGCTGCGTCGACGTCCCGCCGCCCTGGTCGGGGGAGCGGCTGCGGGAGGCGCGGCGCGGCGGACGCCTGCTCGCCCTCGCCACCGAGGGCGGCGAGGGCGCCACCGCGCTCGAACGCCCCGAGACCCGGGCCCGCCTCGACGCCGTCATCGCCGCCTACCGCCCCGGGCTGCCGCAGACCGCCCGGCACCCCGGCACCATGTGGTTCTTCGCGCAGCTGATGACGGGGCGGTTCCGCAGCCTCGACGAGACCCTCGCCGCGCTGGTGGCCGCCGCCCGCGCGCACGGCGACGGCTGGGACCTCGCCTTCGGGCTGCTGCTGCGCGCCAAGCTGCTGGGCGGCCAGGCGCAGGACGCCGAGGAGGCGCTGGCCCTGTTCGAGGCGGCCCACGACTCCTGGGGGATCGCCGAGTCCCTCGCCGCGCGCGGCGAGACGCACGAGCGGGCCGGGCGGACCGCCGAGGCCGCCGCGGACTTCGCGCGGGCCATGGACGCCGTCGCCCGGCTCGGCGCCCGCTCCCAGATCCCGGTGTTCAAGGCGCTCCTCGCCGCCGTCCGGCTCCGCACTCCCGCCGTGGCCGACGACCCGGTGGCGCGGGCCGAGGCGGAGCGCATGCTCGTCGAAGCGGCCGAGGAGTCGGGCGGGTCGGGCCACGAGGCCGTGAGCACTCCGCGTCTGCTCCTCGCCCAGCATTACGGCAACACCGGCCGCACGTCATCGGCGCGCGAGCAACTCCAGCTGATGTCGGGCGAGTTCGGTGACCTCACCGCGAGCCTGTTCCACGGGATGCTCGACGGGCTCGGCGGCTGGCTGGACTGCCTGGACGGGGCCTTCGAGGAGGCCGCCGTCCGGCTCGCGCGCGCCGTACGGCAGATGGAGACCCTCGCGTACCTCGTGGCTCCCTACCTGATCGTCACCCAGTTCGCCACCGCGGCCTGGGCGCGTGCGGAGACCGGCGCCGCCGAGGAGGGCGCCCGCCTCCTCGGCGCCTACGACGCGCACCGCGGCACGCCGGGCGGAGCGGGCATCCGCCCCCTGACGTCCCGCACGGAGGCCGCGCTGCGCGCGTCCGCCGAACAAGCGCTGCGCGCCGCGCTCGCCCCGGAGGTCTTCACCGCCCGGCACGCGGAGGGCGGCACCCTCTCCGTGGGGGAGGCGGCGGCACTGGTAAGGGGCTGAGCCGACGGCCCGGTCCGCTCGCGGGGCCCTTCAGCCGCGCATCGCCACCCGCTCCCGGGCCTCCGCCAGGTCCTCCGGCGTCGGGGCGTCGTCCTGGACAGGGGCGACAGGCCCTCGTCCCGGCGGCCGCCGGCCTGCCCGCCCCCGTCGACACGGCGCATGGACGGCACCGACACGGGCCGCGAGGCGGCGGCGCCCGGATGCGGGACGGGGGAGCGGCCACGAGAATGGCGAGTGCCTGCAGAACATTGCAGAAACAGGAGGCCGCGGCATGAACGGTGACACCGACAAGACGTCCCGGGGGGTCGGGGGGGACACTCCGACGCCCGACCGGCTGCTGCACGCCGGGTCGGAGGGCGAGTACACGGCGGAGGACGTGGTCCTCGCCTCCGGCCGTGACGTGAATCCGAAGAACCTGGCCTGGGCCGAACGGCGCATGGCGGAGAAGGGGCGCGCCTGCCTGGACGAGCTGCTCCCCTGAGGGATGTCGGGACGGGCCCGTTCGCCACCGGCCGGCGCACGGGCCTTCCCCATTTATGGAACACGTTCTACCGTGGCGCCGCACCGCGCGGAGCACCGAGCCACGGGAGACGCCATGCATCTCGAGTACACGCCCGCCCAGCACCGGCTGCGCGCCGAACTGCGTGCTTACTTCGCCGAGCTCGTCCCCGAGGACGTCCACGCCCGGTACGCCGACCCCGCCGCCCAGAAGCGGTTCTACCGCGAGACCGTGCGCCGTCTGGGCACCGACGGCTGGCTGGGCGTCGGCTGGCCCCAGGAGTACGGGGGGCGCGGGCTCACGCCCATGGAACAGTTCATCTTCTTCGACGAGGCCGCCCAGGCGGGCGTACCTCTGCCGCTGATGGCGCTCAACACGGTCGGGCCGACGATCATGCAGTTCGGCACCGACGAGCAGAAGGCGTACTTCCTGCCGAGGATCCTCTCCGGCGAGATCGACTTCGCGATCGGCTACAGCGAGCCCGACGCCGGCACCGACCTCGCCGCCCTGAAGACCCGCGCGGTCCGGGAGGGCGACGAGACCACCGGCCACTACGTCGTCGACGGACAGAAGATCTGGACCACCAACGGCGACACCGCCGACTGGGTGTGGCTCGCCGTCCGCACCGACCCCGCCGCCCCGCCACACAAGGGCATCACGATGCTCCTCGTCCCGACGACGGATCCCGGCTACTCCTGCACGCTCATCAACACCCTCGCCTCGCACGACACCACCGCGAGCTACTACGAGAACGTCCGCGTCCCCTGCTCCCGCCGGGTCGGCGAGGAGAACAAGGGCTGGCGGCTGATCACCAACCAGCTCAACCACGAGCGGGTCACCCTGGCCGCCCACGGCACCATGGCCATCCGCGCGCTCCACGACGTGCAGCGCTGGGCCACGGACACCAAGCTCGCCGACGGCCGCCGCGTCCTCGACCTCGGCTGGGTCCGCCGCACGCTGGCCCGCACCCACACCCGCCTCGACGCGATGAAGCTCCTCAACTGGCAGATGGTGAACGCCGTCCAGAACGGCACCCTCACCCCGCAGGACGCCTCCGCCGTGAAGGTCTACGGCTCCGAGGCCCGCCGCGACGCCTACGCCTGGCTCATGGAGATCACCGGCTCCGCGGGCGCCCTCAAGGAGGGCTCGGCCGGCGCCGTCCTGCACGGCGAACTCGAACGCGGCTACCGATCGGCCGTCATCTTCACCTTCGGCGGCGGCAACAACGAGATCCAGCGCGAGATCATCTCCTGGATCGGCCTGGGCATGCCCCGCGTCCGCCGCTGACCCCGGCGGTCCGGCGCCGGCGGCTCCGGTCGCGCGCCCGAGCCCCCTCCGCCGGGGCGTGAGAAGCGGGGTCCCCGGGCACCCGCTCCATACCCCGAATGCCCCGAATGTTCCGAATCCGCGCTCCGAGGCACCATGGACAGCGGAGGCACCATGGACAGCGAGATCCCCGTCCGGCCCGAGCTCGGCGCCGTGGTCGCCGGTGTCGACGGGTCCCCGACCGCGCGGACGGCCGCGCTCTGGGCGGCCGCCGAGGCGGACCGCCGGGGGCGGTCGCTGCACCTGGTGCACGCCGCCGACACCGACCGGCGCTCCCTGTTCGCCGACGCCGAGACGATCCAGTCGGTACGCGAAGCGGGCCGCGACCTGCTCGCCGAGACGGCGGACGCGGTGCACGAGCGCTTCCCCGACCTCACCCTGACCAGGGAGCTCAGCCGCCGGGAGCCGATCGCCGGCCTCCGGGCGGCCGCCGGCCGCCAGGGCACGATCGTGGTGGGGCACCGGGGCCTCGGCGGCTTCGCCACGCTCATGCTCGGCTCCGTCGGACTGGGCATGGCGGCCCGCGCCGACGTGCCGGTGATCGTCGTACGCGGCGAGGCCGAGCGCCCCGAGACGGGCTCGGTGACCGCGGCCGTGCACGACGCCTCGGACCTGGAGTGGCTGTTGGTCGCGGCGGCGGAGGCGCACGCCCGCAAGGCCGCGCTGCGCCTGGTCAGTGTCTGGAACGTGCTCCTGCACGCCGGAAGGGTCGCGACCATGCTCGACGACCTCGACGGGGTCGCCCGGCGGCGCGTGCACAAGGCGAAGGAGCTCGCCGACCGGGTCCGTGAGGTCTATCCCGACCTGATCGTCGGACACCACGTCGAGACGGGCACGAGCACCCCCGGCATCCTGATCGACGCCAGCGGCCGTACCGACCTGATCGTGATGGGTCGCGGGCGCCGTCCCCTGGGTGTCGGACCGTCCCTGGGGCGCGTCGCGCACGCGCTGATCCACCACGCCCACTGCCCGGTGGAGATCGTTCCGTCCGGCTTCACGGCGCGGGGCGAGGAGACGTGAGGGGTGGAGTTCCCGCTGCCCCGGGCGGTGGTGTGCCCGCCGCCCGGGGCGCGGCGGAGGGCGGGCGCGGAGGCGTCCCTCAGGACGCCCCGCTCCTCGTGGCGGGGCCCGCGTGCGAGCGGTCGTGGTCGTCGGAGTACGCCGCGAAGATCCGGTCGGGCGGCCCGCCGCTGCGCAGGAACCGTTCGTCGAGCACGGTGGCCAGGTCCTCCAGCGCCATGCGCAGGACCGACGCGGAGAGCCGGACGTCCGGGTGCTCGGCCCGGGCCGCCTGGTCCGCCAGGACGGTGGCGTGGCCGAGCTGGCGGGGCAGGGACGTGTTCTCGTCGCCGTCGAAGAAGTAGTACGACTCGGCGTACTGGAGGAAGTCGACCGTGACCGTGGCGATGCCCGAGGCGAGACCGTCGAGGAGCGCGGCGCCCCCGGCCGAGTCGAGGGCCCGCTCGTCGGCCGGGCTGCGCCGCACGTGGGACAGCCGCAGGGCGAGGGTCCGGCGGCGGGCCAGGGCCGGGTAGATGCCGAGGATCCAGGCGACGGTCGCCGACAGCAGGGCGAAGCCGATCAGGGCCTCCATGGGGGCGAGCACCCGCAGCCAGCCGGAGGTGGGAGCGATGTCTCCCAGGCCGAGCGTGGCGAGGGTGACCATCGAGTAGTAGAAGGCGTCGAGCGGGCCCGCGTGCTCGGCGGGCGTGAGTCCGGTGGCGTACGAGAAGTCCTCGGGCATGTGCGGCCAGTAGATGAGGCCCCAGCCCACGGCCACGGTGAGGGACCAGAGGGCGACGACGGCCAGCATGCCCGTCGGGCCCGAGAGTCCGGCCGACCGCCACGGCGTGCTGCGCCGGCTGGAGACGTGCCACACGGCCCGCATCACCACTCTGCTCAGTCCGCCGTGCCGGGTGGGGTGCCAGAGGGTGTGGAAGACGTCGCGGAGGATGAACAGCACCAGCGCGCCCCCGACGAGGCTCAGCAACCAGGTCATTCCGCTGCCCACCGCCCGACCCCCGCACGGGCCTCCATCCGGTGCCGCACGACGGCCGTCAGGGCCGAGAGCCGCATCGACGCCGCCGGCACCGGCGCCACGGGACGCTCGACGCGCCGGGCCTCCTCCGGCAGCTCGGCGAGATCGGCCTCGAAGCGGGCACGGGCCGCGGCCAGGCTGTCCGGCGGGTCCGTGCGGAGCCCGCCCCGCATCATCGTCCGCAGCAGCGGCTCCGTACCCCCGGGGGGCTCCTCGTTCGCGAGGCCGATCACGTCGCGCAGCGCCTCGCCCCGGAAGACCTGCTTGCGCCCGGGGGCCGTCGCCTTCGCGGAGGCGAGCTTCATGACGGGCCGCCCGTCGTACTCGACCAGCTTGTACGCCATGTCGAGGTACGGGGCGTCGGCGGCCGTGCCGACCTTCGTCCCCACGGCGTACGCGTCGATCGGCGCCCCGTCCCGCACCAGGCGGTCGACCTCGTACTCGTCCAGGCCGCCGCTCGCGATGATCCGCACGCCGGCGGGCCCGGACGCGTCGAGAGCGGTGCGCGCCCGGCGGGCAAGGGCGCCCAGGTCGCCGCTGTCCAGGCGGATCGCGCACTCCGGGCCGAGCCCGAGGTCCGCGAGGACCCGCGCGGCGGTCGCGACCCCGCGCTCGGGGTCGTACGTGTCGACGAGGAAGGTCACCGGGCCCGGATGGGTACGGGCGAAGGCCCGGAACGCCGCCTCCTCCGAGGGGAAGCTCTCGACGTACGAGTGGGCCATCGTGCCCGCCGCCGCGATCCCGTACCGGCGGGCGGCGGCGACGTTGCTCGTGCCGGCGAAGCCGACGAGGGCGCCCAGGCGCGCCGCCTGCATCCCGGCCTCGGGCCCGTGGGCCCGGCGCAGCGAGAAGTCGATCAGCGGACGCCCGGCGGCGGCGAGCACACAACGCGCCGCCTTGGAGGCGACCGCCGTCTGGTGGCAGAGAAGGGACAGCAGGTACGTCTCCACGAGCTGCGCCTGCGGCAGCGGGGCGGTGACCTCCAGGAGCGGTTCGCCGGCGAGGACCAGCCGTCCTTCGGGCACGGCGCGCACCTCCCCGTCGAAGGACAGGCCGTGCAGCGGTTCGAGGTCCTCGACGGGCCGTCGCAGGGCCGCGGCGAAGTCCTCGAGGTCGGAGCGGCCCACGCGGAAGCGGGCGAGGTAGTCCAGGGCGGCTTCGACCCCGGCAGCGACGAGGAACCCCCGGCCCGGCGGGAGGTCGCGGACGAAAAGGCTGAACGTAGCCGGGGCCCGCATGTCCTCCCGCAGGTACGAGAGCGCCATCGTGACCTCGTACAGGTCGGTGGTCGTGACCTGGGACATGCTTCGATCATGCGCGGCGTGCCCGCGTCCCGCACGGGGACGGGCTCCGGGGGAGCCGTTCAGGCGTGCGGGACCAGGGCGACCGGCGCGCGGCTGTGGTGGAGGGCGGAGTGGGCCACGCTGCCGAGGTGCGAGCCGAGCGTCGAGTGGCGGCTGCGCCGGCCGACGACCAGAAGGGCCGCGTCCTCGGCGGCCTGCACCAGCTCCTGCCCGGCCGAGCCGATCGCCACGCGCCCGGTGGCCGCCACGTCGGGGAAGTCCCCGCGCCACGAGGCGAGGAGATCGTCCAGCGAACGCTGGATCTCCGGGGCCAGGGTGACACGGAAGTCCGGCACGACGGCCGGGCCGATGCGCGCGTAGAAGGGCAGCTGCTGCGCGTACACCACGTCCAGCGCGGCGTGCCTCCTGGACGCCTCCGAGAAGGCGAACGCCAGGATGTCGTCGGCGGGTTCCCGCAGATCGACCCCCACCGTCACCGGGCCCTGCGGATCGGGCGTCCCGAGGGACCGTACGAGGACGACGGGGCACTCGGTCCGGGCGGCGACCGTCATCCCGACCGAGCCGACGAGGTAGCCGGCCACACCGCTCATGGCGCGCGAGCCGAGGACCAGCAGCTCGGCGCCCTCCGCCGCGGCGACGAGGCTCACCACGGGCTGCGAGGGCAACACCCGGGTGGTGACCGCGAGGCCGGGACGGCGCTCGTGCAGCGCGGTCGCCGTGCGCGCGAGCAGCTCCTCGGCCCAGGCCTCGGAGTGCTCCCGCGGGGTGAGCGGCAGGAGGACCTCCGGGGACGGCTCCTCCACGTGCACCAGGTGGACGCGGGTGCCGCGCAGCACGGCCTCGTCCGCCGCCCACTCCGCGGCGGCGTTCGCCTGTTCCGTGCCGTCCAGGCCGACCACGATGCTCGCCGTCATGACGGGTCACCTCCGTGCCCACCATCATTCGCGCCCCTGGGGGCGCGGGCCACTTCACGCGGTGGCGGGCGGCTCCTGCGGGGCGACGGCGTCCTGCGGGGCGACGCCGAGGAAGTGCCGGGCGAGCACGTCCAGGGCCGCCTGGACCTCGGGCAGATGACGCGGCGCGTCGGCCCCGAGCGCGGCCATGAGAGCGGACTCGACGCCGGTGGCGCGCACCTGGGCCACGCGCTCGGAGACCTCGCCCGCCTGCCTGACCAGCACGCGGCGCCGGTCGGCGGGATCCGGGGCGGTCACGACCGACCCGGCTTCCCTGAGGCGGGCGACGGCCGCGGACACCTGGCTCTGCGGGAGGCCGGTGCGGGCGACGATCTCGCTGATGGCGCTGTCCGGGTGCGCGGCGATGTCGCTGGCGACGATCAGGACCAGGCGGTTGCCGCCGGCGTGGCGGTCGGTGCCGCCGGGCGGCTCGGGCAGGGCGTCCTCGCCGATCTTCATCAGCGTGCGCCCCAGCAGAAACAGCTCGACTCCGTTCACGCGCGCAGCGTACATCGAAAAAGATCTATCGATCTGGATCCATCCATCTAGATGTATCGAATCCGATGGGATATGGTGGAGGCAGAAGGCGGGACGGAGAGTCCGTCCCGCCTGGCAAGGGGGAGCACCATGTCCACGACGCGATCCGCGAATCTGCCCGCGACCTCGTCCGCCACTCCGTCCGCCGCTGCGTTCGCGACCTCGTCCGCAGTCCCGTTCGCGGCGGTGCTGGAGGTCCCGGGCGCCGTTCTGCACTACCAGGTCCAGGGGGCCGGTCCCGTCCTGCTCATCTCGCAGAGCGGCGAGGGCGACGCCGACCGCACCGTCGATCTGGTCCCGCACCTCGCCGACGCGTTCACGGTGGTCACCTACGACCGGCGCGGGCTGTCCCGGAGCCGGCTGGAGGACCCGCAGCGCACCGCCACGCTGGCCGAGCACGCCGACGACCTCCGGCACGTCCTGGCCACCGTCACCGACGAGCCCACCCTGATGCTCGGTTGCAGCTTCGGCGGTCTCGTCGGTCTGCACGCGGCCCTGCGGCACCCCGGCCTGATCCGCACCCTGATCGCCCACGAGCCCGTCGCCCCCCGGCTCCTGCCGGACGGGGAACGCGTCCACCACGAGCGCGAGCTGGCCGCCCTCGTCGACCTCTACCGCGGCCAGGGGCTGGGGGCCGCGTTCCCGGAGATGGCCCGCGTGGTCGGGATCGACCCGTCGGGGAAGGACGCCGAGCCCGGCCTCACACCCCAGCCGCTCGACGCCGGTCGGGTCGCCAACTTCGACCGCTTCCTCCGGCACGACTTCGCCGCCATCCTCGACGACACCCTCGATCCCGAGCGGATCGCCTCACTGGGTTCCGCCGGCACCCACGTCATACCGGCCGCCGGTCTCACGACACCGCGGACGGTCTTCGACTACCGCTGCGCGGAGGTGCTGGCCGAACTGACCGGCAACGCGTGCGAGTTCATGCCCGGCGGGCACAACGGCAACACCAGCCACCCGCGGGCCTACGCGGCCCGCGTCCGGCAGATACTCGGCGCCTAGGGTCCAGGGGGCGGCGGTCACAGCCAGCCGTTGCGCTTGAAGCCTCGGTGGATGAGGAAACAGGCCACCGCGATGACCCCGAGGGCGAACGGGTAGCCGTAGGTCCAGTGCAGCTCGGGCATGTGCTCGAAGTTCATCCCGTACACACCGCAGACCATGGTGGGCACGGCGATGATGGCCGCCCACGCCGTGATCTTGCGCATGTCCTCGTTCTGGGCGACGGTCACCTGGGCCAGGTGCGCCTGAAGAATGGAGTCGATGAGGCCGTCGAAGGCGTTGATCTGCTCGCCGGCGCGGGCCAGATGGTCGGCGACGTCACGGAAGTACGGCTGTATCGCGGCGTCCACCGAGGGGCAGGCCTCGGTGGCGAGCGTCGCGACAGGGCGGGAGAGCGGCACCACGGCCCGCTTCAGTTCGAGGAGTTCGCGCTTGAGCTGGTAGATGCGACCGGCGTCGGCGGACTCGGCACCGCGTGGCGCGAACACGTCGGTCTCGACCTGCTCGATGTCCGACTGCACGGCGTCGAGGACACCGAGGCAGTCGTCGACGACCTGGTCGGCGATCGCGTGCAGCACAGCGGAAGGGCCCTTCGCCAGCTGCTCGGGGTCGGCCTCCAGCGCCTCCCGCAGCGGCCCGAGGGAGCCGTGCCGGCCGTGCCGCACGGTGACCACGAAGTCGGGGCCGGTGAACACCATCAACTCGCCGGTGTCGACGACCTCGCTGGTGGCCGTCAGCCGCTCGTGCTCGACGTACGTGACCGTCTTGAACACCGTGAACAGGACGTCGTCGTACCTCTCGAGCTTCGGTCGCTGGTGGGCGTGGACGGCGTCCTCCACGGCCAGCGGGTGGAGGCCGAAGAGCTCCGCCACGCCCTCGAACTCCTCCTCGGACGGCTCGTGCAGACCGATCCACACGAAGCCGTCGCCGTGCTTGCGCACCTGCCGCAGGGATTCCTCGATGCCGTCCGCCGCCCGGAGGCGGCGGCCGTCACGGTAGGCGACACAGTTGACGACCGTGGTGCCGAGCGGGGAGCGTGCCGGATGACTCAGATCCACCCGGCGCGCCCGCCGCGCCAGCCGCGCCATCCTGCGCAGGCCTCCCACCATCGACATGCCGCCACTCCTTCACCAGGTCCGGGCCGGTCGAGGAGCTCCTGCCCGCCCGGGCGCCTTCTGTGCTGCACCGGACCCTACGTGCCCCGACACGCAGGGCGAAGGGCCCTCCGGGACGACGTGACGCAAAACGGGAGGTTCCGCCCCCGAACGGCCACGGCCACGGGCACGGCCCGCCGGAACGGGAGCCGGCACGCGCTGCCGTGGCGGGAACCGGGATGCTGGAATGGGTCCATGCCAGCCACCCCGTCCCACACCGACCTGCTCGTCATCGGCGGAGGCCCGGCCGGCTGCGCCGCCGCCCGCATGGCCGCCGGCGTCGGCATGCGCTCGATCCTGATCGAGCCGGACGCCCTGTGCCGCAACCTCTATCGCATCCCCGCCCTGAACAACGTCCTCGGCGGCCACACCAGCGGCCCCGCGCTCGCCGACGCCATCACCGACGAGCTCGAGAACACGGAGCTGTGCCGACTCGAACTCGGCCGCCGCGTCACGCACCTCCAGGTCATCGACCGTCCGTCCGGCACCTCTGGCCACGGCACGTTCCCCCACGCCACCTCTCCCCGCGCCGCTTCCCCTGACGCCAATGCCGCCCACGCCAATGCCGCCCACGTCACCGTCACCCTCGACACCGGCGCCCGCCTCACCGCGCCCTACGCCGTCGTCGCCACCGGAGTCGGCCCCCTCCAGCCCGGGGACGTCCCCTGGATCACCGCCCCGGACGGCCGAGCCCTGCCCCCGCTCTGGCAGGCCGGCGCGGACGACGCGGCGGGCCGCACGCTGCTCGTCCTCGGCGGCGACCGTCCCATCGGGACCTTCCTGCGGGCCCACCCGACGACCGCCACGCGGCTGCTGGTGGCGTATCCGGCGGCCGACGCGTACAAGACCGAGGAGATCCGTGACGACCCTCGCGTCACGCTCCTGCCCGTCGACCACCTGACGCTCCGGCGCGACGGGGGAGCGGCGACCGTGACCGCGGAGGCGGTCGGCCCGCTCGGCGGCCGGCGGACGCTCACGGCGGACGCCGCCTACGTCAGCATCGGCAACGCGCCGACCGCCCCGCCCGGCGACCTGGTCCGCGGCGCGGACGGCTACTGCCCGCCCGGCGACCAGCACCCTCGCCTCATCGTGGCCGGCGACCTGCGCTCCGCCCGCTACCAGCGGATCATGACCGCCCTGGGCTCCGGCAGCGAGGCGGCGCTCCGGGCCTACTACGCCTCACGCGAACTGCCCGCCTGACCGCGCCCGCCCAGCCCCCGCCCGCCCGACCGGGCAGCTCCCCGTGGGCGCGCCGGACCCCGGCGTACGGCATCGCCGTCCCACCCGGCGCCGGCGCCCCGCCGAAAAAATGCCCGCGAAGCGCACAGCCTGCCTTCGATACGATGCCGACGGCCCGCAACACCCTGCGTCACCTGCCATGACGTCGCCGAGACCATCGGGTCGTGGGTGTGCGGCCTCCCGACCCGGGACCCGCCGAAGCAGTCGCATCGGCGCCTTACGTACGAAATGGAGCATCCGCGGATGGCTCGACACCTGGTAACCAGCGCGCTTCCCTACATCAACGGGATCAAGCACCTGGGCAACATGGTCGGGTCGATGCTCCCGGCGGACGTGTACTCCCGGTACCTCCGCCGACGTGGTCACGACGTGCTCTACATCTGCGCCACCGACGAGCACGGCACGCCGGCCGAGCTGGCCGCCAAGGAGGCCGGGCTCTCGGTCGCCGAGTTCTGCGCGCGGGCGCACGACGCGCAGAAGGCCGTCTACGACGGCTTCGAGCTCGCCTTCGACCACTTCGGGCGCAGCTCCTCGCCGCAGAACGTCGAGATCACCCAGCACTTCGCGCGGAAGCTGCACGAGAACGGGTTCATCGAGGAGCGGGCGATCCGGCAGGTGTACTCGCCGGTCGACGGACGTTTCCTGCCGGACCGGTACGTCGAGGGCACCTGCCCGCACTGCGGTTACGACAAGGCCCGCGGCGACCAGTGCGAGAACTGCACGCGCGTGCTCGACCCGACCGACCTGGTCGAGCCGCGCTCGGCCATCAGCGGGTCCACGGACCTCGAGGTCCGGGAGACCAAGCACCTCTTCCTCCTGCAGTCCAAGCTCCAGCACGAGGTCGAGGAGTGGATCGCCGCCGTCGGCGACGAGTGGCCGCACCTGTCCACCTCGATCGCCCGCAAGTGGCTGACCGAGGGTCTGAACGACCGCTCCATCACCCGCGATCTGGACTGGGGCGTGCCCGTACCGGCCGACACCTGGCCGGAGCTGGCCGCCGAGGGCAAGGTCTTCTACGTCTGGTTCGACGCCCCGATCGAGTACATCGGCGCGACGAAGGAGTGGGCGGACGCCGCTCCCGACGGAGAGGTCCGCGACTGGAAGTCGTGGTGGTACGAGGCCGACGACACCGTCCGCTACACGCAGTTCATGGCGAAGGACAACGTCCCCTTCCACACGGTGATGTTCCCGGCCACCGAGCTCGGCGTACGCGAACCGTGGAAGAAGGTCGACCTCGTCAAGGGCTTCAACTGGCTCACGTACTACGGCGGCAAGTTCTCCACCTCGCAGAAGCGCGGTGTCTTCACCGACGCGGCGCTGGAGATCCTGCCCGGCGACTACTGGCGCTACTTCCTCATCGCCAACGCGCCCGAGTCCGACGACTCCTCCTTCACCTGGGAGCACTTCACCGCCACGGTCAACAAGGACCTCGCCGACACCCTCGGCAACTTCGTCAACCGTGTGCTCTCCTTCTCCCGCAAGCGGTTCGGCGACGAGGTGCCGGCCGGCCACGCGGCCGGCGAGGCCGAGGCGAAGCTCGGCGCGGAGATCGCGCGGCTGCTCGGCGAGTACGAGGAGCAGATGGAGGCCCTGCAGTTCCGCAAGGCCGCCGCCGCCCTGCGTGCGCTGTGGTCCGCGGGCAACTCCTACCTGGAGGAGAAGGCCCCCTGGCTGGAGATCAAGACCGACCCCGAGGGCGCCGCGCTGACGCTGCGCACCGCGATGAACCTCATCCATCTGTACGCCGTCGTCTCCGAGCCGTTCATCCCGGCCACGGCCGCCGCGATGCGCGGGGCCTTCGTCCTGGAGGACGACACCGCGACCTGGGTGACCGCCGAGCAGGCCGCGGCCCTGGACGCCGTCCCGGCCGGCACCGCCTTCACGGTGCCGCCGGTGCTGTTCGCGAAGATCACGGAGGAGGACCTGGAGTCCTTCCGTGTCCGCTTCGGCGGCGGCACGGACGCCTGACACACCGGTCGACCGGCCGTCTGGCCCGACCGACCGACAGGGGCGTCCCCGCCCGGATTCCCCCGTCGGCACCGACGCCAGAAGGTCCCCGTACTCCCGTACGGGGACCTTCGGCGTTCGACGGTTCGGGGACGCCCCCGTACCGGAGTGCGGGGATCCGCGCCTCAGTCCGGGCGGCTCTCGAACGCGCCCAGAATGCGTTCGGCGGCCAGGGTCGCCGTCAGTTCCCCGTTCCTGACCTGACGCTCGACGTCCGGGGTGAGCGCCCGGACGGCCGGGTCCGAGTGGAGGCGGTTGAGGAGCTCCTCACGCACCATCGTCCAGGCCCAGTCGACCTGCTGGTCCCGGCGCCGGGCGTCGAGCCGGCCGGTGGCGTCGAGCAGCGAGCGGTGCTTCTCCAGGCGCTCCCACACCTCGTCGAGGCCGGTCGACTCACGGGCGCTGCAGCTGAGGACCGGCGGGGTCCACACCGCTTCGCGGCCGTGCATCAGCCGCAGCGCGCCCGCGAGTTCCCGGGCGGCGGCGCGCGCGTCCGTCGTGTGCGGGCCGTCCGCCTTGTTGACCGCCACGACGTCCGCGAGTTCCAGGACGCCCTTCTTGATGCCCTGGAGCTGGTCTCCGGTGCGCGCGAGGGTGAGCAGCAGGAAGGTGTCGACCATGTTGGCGACCGCCGTCTCCGACTGCCCGACGCCGACGGTCTCCACCAGGATCACGTCGTACCCGGCGGCCTCCATCACCACCATCGACTCGCGGGTCGCCTTGGCGACGCCGCCGAGCGTGCCCGCGCTGGGGGAGGGGCGGACGAAGGCCGCCGGGTCCACCGCGAGCCGCTCCATCCGCGTCTTGTCGCCCAGGATCGAGCCGCCCGTGCGCGTCGAGGACGGGTCCACGGCGAGCACCGCCACCCGGTGGCCGAGGCCGGTGAGCATCGTGCCGAAGGCGTCGATGAAGGTGGACTTGCCCACCCCGGGCACCCCGCTGATCCCGATCCGCCGGGCCCGGCCGCTGTGCGGCAGCAGCCGGGTCAGCAACTCCTGGGCCAGCGCCCGGTGGGCGGGCCGGGTGGACTCGACGAGGGTGATGGCGCGCGCCACGAGCGCACGCTTCCCCTCCCGTACACCCTTCTCGTACGTGTCGATGTCGATCGCCATGGGGTCAGAGATCGTGCCCCAGGTCGGCCGACAGGCGCCGCACCAGGTCCGCAGCCGCGTCCGGGATCACCGTGCCCGGCGGGAAGACCGCCGCGGCGCCCATCTCCAGGAGCGTGGGCACGTCCTGGGGCGGGATGACCCCGCCGACCACGATCATGATGTCCTCGCGGCCCTCCGCGGCCAGCTCCTCCCGCAGCGCCGGGACGAGCGTGAGGTGACCGGCCGCGAGGGACGAGACACCCACGATGTGGACGTCCGCCTCGACGGCCTGCCGGGCCACCTCGGCCGGGGTCTGGAACAGCGGGCCGACGTCGACGTCGAAGCCCAGGTCGGCGAAGGCGGTCGCGATCACCTTCTGGCCGCGGTCGTGGCCGTCCTGGCCCATCTTGGCGACCAGGATGCGGGGACGCCGGCCCTCGGCCTCCTCGAAGGAGTCGACCAGCGCGCGGGTGCTGTCGACGGACGGGGACTCGCCTGCTTCGTTGCGGTACACGCCGGAGATCGTACGGATCTGGCCCGCGTGCCGTCCGTACACCTTCTCCAGGGCGTCCGAGATCTCGCCGACCGTCGCCTTGGCGCGGGCGGCGCGCACGGCCAGCTCCAGGAGGTTGCCGTCGCCTCCGGCCGCCCGGGTGAGGTCGTCGAGCGCGTCCCGGCAGGCCCGCTCGTCGCGCTCCTCGCGCAGCCGCCGCAGCTTGTCGATCTGCTGTGCGCGCACGGAGGAGTTGTCGACCTTCAGGACCTCGATCTGCTCGTCGCCGTCGACGCGGTACTTGTTCACGCCGATGACCGGCTGACGGCCCGAGTCGATCCGGGCCTGCGTACGGGCCGCGGCCTCCTCGACGCGCAGCTTCGGGATGCCCGCGTCGATGGCCTGCGCCATGCCGCCGGCCGCCTCCACCTCCTGGATGTGCTGCCAGGCCCGGCGCGCCAGGTCGTAGGTGAGCCGCTCCACGTAAGCGCTGCCGCCCCACGGGTCGATGACCCGGGTGGTGCCCGACTCCTGCTGGATGAGCAGCTGGGTGTTACGGGCGATGCGGGCCGAGAAGTCGGTCGGCAGGGCCAGCGCCTCGTCGAGCGCGTTGGTGTGCAGCGACTGGGTGTGCCCCTGGGTGGCGGCCATCGCCTCCACACAGGTGCGCGTGACGTTGTTGAAGACGTCCTGGGCGGTCAGCGACCAGCCGGAGGTCTGCGAATGCGTGCGCAGCGAGAGCGACTTGGCGTTCTTCGGGTCGAACTCCTTGACCAGCTTCGCCCACAGCAGGCGGGCCGCGCGCAGCTTGGCGACCTCCATGAAGAAGTTCATGCCGATCGCCCAGAAGAACGACAGGCGCGGCGCGAACGCGTCCACGTCCAGACCGGCCTCCCGGCCCGCCCGGATGTACTCGACACCGTCCGCCAGCGTGTACGCCAGCTCCAGGTCCGCCGTCGCTCCGGCCTCCTGGATGTGGTAACCCGAGATGGAGATGGAGTTGTAGCGCGGCATGTGCTGCGAGGTGAAGGCGAAGATGTCGGAGATGATCCGCATCGACGGCTTCGGCGGGTAGATGTAGGTGTTGCGGACCATGAACTCCTTGAGGATGTCGTTCTGGATGGTCCCCGTGAGCTTCTCGGCCGGCACCCCCTGCTCCTCGGCCGCGACGATGTACAGCGCGAGGACGGGCAGCACCGCCCCGTTCATCGTCATCGACACCGACATCCTGTCCAGCGGAATGCCGTCGAAGAGCTGTCGCATGTCGTAGATCGAGTCGATCGCCACGCCCGCCATGCCGACGTCGCCGGTGACGCGCGGGTGGTCGCTGTCGTAGCCGCGGTGCGTCGGGAGGTCGAAGGCGACCGACAGACCCTTCTGACCGGCCGCCAGGTTGCGCCGGTAGAAGGCGTTGGACTCCTCGGCCGTCGAGAAGCCCGCGTACTGCCGGATCGTCCAGGGCTGGTTGACGTACATCGTCGGGTACGGGCCGCGCAGGTACGGCGCCATGCCCGGGTACGTCCCGAGGAAGTCGACGTCCGCCAGGTCACGGCCGGTGTACAGCGGCTTGACCGCGATGCCCTCCGGCGTCTCCCACAGCAGGTCGTCCCCGCCGGCGGCGCCCTTGACGGCGGCGTGCCACTCCTCGGCGCTGCCCGCCGGGGTCGGGGATCCGAGGTCGATCCCGGTGAAGTCGGGGATTCCCATCAGGACACTCCCATGCGGTCGAGGGTGGCGGAGAGGACGGCGACGGCGTCGCACCCCGCGAAGACGTGGCTGTCGACACCGGTGTACGTTCCCCGGCCGGCCAGCGAGACGTGCGCCGCACCGGCCGCGCGGAGGGCGGCGGCGGTGGACTCGGCCTGCTCCTCGTACAGCGCGTCGCTGGAGCACAGGCAGGCCTCGGTGGCCCCGCTGTCCTCGAAGGAGCCCTCGGTGACGGGCTCGATGCCGCCCGCCTGGAACAGGTTGGCGGCGAAGGTGAGCCGGGCGGTGTGCGCGGCGGCGGGCCCGAGGGCCGCGAGGTACACCCGCGGCCGGGCGCCGGTCGCCGCCAGGTGGGCGTCGGAGCGGGCGCGCAGCGCCTCGTAGGCCTCGTCGCGCCGTACGCGGGGGAGACCTCCCTCCGGCGCGGCGGGCGCCGGCTCGCGCACCACCGGCTTCTCCGCCAGGTGCGGGAACTCGCTGACTCCCGTGACGGGTTCGCGGCGCTTGGCGAGGGCCTTGGACCGCTCCGCCCAGGTGGCGGCGAGGCGCTCCCGCAGCGTGCCCGAGCGCAGCGCGGCAGCCTGGCCGCCCGCCTGCTCGAGTTCCTGGAAGAACTCCCAGGCGGCCTGGGCGAGTTCGTCGGTCAGGGTCTCCACGTACCAGGAGCCGCCGGCCGGGTCGATCACCCGGGAGAGGTGCGACTCCTCGATGAGGATCGTCGAGGTGTTGCGGGCGATCCGGCGCGCGAAGGCGTCCGGCAGGCCGAGCGCGTGGTCGAAGGGGAGGACCGTGACCGACTCGGCGCCGCCGACCCCGGCCGCCAGCGTGGCGACGGTGGTGCGCAGCATGTTCACCCACGGGTCACGGCCGGTCATCATCACCGAGGACGTCACCGCGTGCTGGAGTTGCGCTCCGGCCGCCGGGGCGCCACAGGCCTCGGCGACCCGGGCCCACAGGCGCCGGGCGGCACGGAACTTGGCGATCGTCAGGAACTGGTCGGCGGTCGCCGCGTAACGGAACTCCAGCTGGCCGAGGGCCTGTTCGACCGTGAGGCCGCCGCCGGTGAGCGCGCGCAGGTAGGCGACGCCGGTCGCGAGCGAGGCGCCCAGCTCCTGCGCGGCCGAACCGCCGGCCTCGTGGTAGGGCAGCGCGTCGACGGTGAGGGCGCGCAGTCCCGGGTACGCCTCGGCGCACAGCCGGGCGAGGGCCACCGTCGCGGGGAAGCCGTCGCCGTCGTACGCCGCGCCGGTGCGCGCCTCCGTACCGAGCGGGTCGGCGCCGAGGTTGCCGCGGACGGCCTCGGGGGCGATGCCGCGACGGGTGTGGATGTCGAGGAGTTCGGTGGCGGCGGCCGGGGTGTCGGCGCCGGCCTCCAGGACGACCGGTGCCAGGTCGAGGTACACGCCCTGGAGGGTCCGGTCGAGCTCGGCCACCGGAATGCCGCCCGGCCCCACGGCCAGCCACAGCGAGCTGACGCCGTTCTCCAGGTCGGTGAGGACCGCCTCCGGGTCGGCGGTCGCGTGCCGCTGACGCACGTCCCAGCCGCCCGCCGTGTTGCCCTCGGCCCGGCCGGACCGGACGAACGGGGCGAAACCGGGAAGTCCGGGATCGGGCGCGCCGTCGGCGGACGTGTAGAGGGGCCGGGCTCGCAGACCGCCCTCCAGCACGCTGGAGAGCGCGTCCTCGGCCTCGGTGTCAGGGATGTCCTTGCCCGACCTGCTCAGCACGCCCGCCACGAGGCGCTGCCACTGTGCATGGGTCGCTGCGGGGAACTCGGCGGCCAGGGAAAGGCCGTCGTCAGGCAGCACTGTCATGCCCGGATGCTAGGCCAGATACGCAACGGAGCAGCAGGGTGATCAGCTGTGACCTTGACCTCTCCGGATCGGCCTTGATCGGGCAACACCTTCCGTGCTCGACCGCTCCGTGCCGGCGAGGGTGCTCCGCCGTCCGAACGGGACGGCAACCTTGTGCTCCCGGCCCCACACGAGTGGGTGATCAAACGCCCCCAGGGCCGTCCGCGACGCTCCCGGCGGGTGATCGCTCCCTAGTATTCCCGCACATGTCGCTCTGGCTGCTCAACCACTTCAGCACCTTCACCCTCGCCCTCGTCACCGTCGGCGGGACCGTCGCCCTCGCGGTCGCCGGAAGCGTGCTCGCCCGCCGCAAGTACCCGTCCCTCGCCGAGGGCGAGCACAACGAGATGGTCGGGGTGACGCTGGGGATGTTCGGCGCGATCTACGGGATCATCCTCGCCTTCGTCATCGTCACCCTCTGGACGCAGCTGGACAGCACGCAGACCATCGTCGCGACCGAGGCCACCGACGTCGCCCTCATCGCCCGCGACGCCGCCGCCTTCCCGCCGCCGGTCCGCGGCGAGGTCGACGCCGCGCTCAGCGGCTACGTCCACGCGGTCGTGGAGGACCAGTGGCCCCGGATGCGCGCGGGAGAACCGAGCTACGGGGCCACCGCCGTCAAGCTCGAGGACGTGTTCGAGGCACTCCAGGCGTACGAGCCGAAGACCGCGCGCGAAGAGGTCTTCTACGAGGAGGCCGTCGGCCGCCTCAACGACGTCGCCGGCCAGCGCCGGGCCCGCCTGACCATGGCCGAGCAGGAACTCCCGCCGCTGCTCCAGGTCCTGGCCTTCGGCGGCGCGATCGTCCTCATCCCCCTCACCTTCCTCTACGGCATGCGCAGAATGCGGATCCAGCTCCTCTTCGTCTCCTCGGTCGCCGCCCTCATCGGCTTCAGCCTGCTGCTGGTGTTCGTCCTCGACCGCCCCTTCGCCGGCGACCTCAGCGTGAGCCCCGCCCCCTACCGGGAAGGCGCGCTGGCCCGGTACTGGACCGGAGGGGCCGGAGAGGCCGGATAGGCCGCACCGCCCGGCCGGGCGGGCACGTCCTCGGCCTCCTCGCCGCCCGGCTCCGGGCGGAACCGGTCGACTCGGCCGTCGCCGAGGAGGTTTGGCAGACTGAGCGGTTCGATCATGTGATCCGTCATCGACCCGCTTGAGGAGTCGCGCCGTTGAGCGTCACCATCGCAGGACAGATAGACATCGCGGGCCCGGTGGGCAAACTGCTCCACCGGCGTCCGCTGCAGAACGACACGGTCATGCAGGGGTTCGGCATCGACCCCGTGTCCGACGACATCTTCGTGCTGCAGATCATGCAGGGCGGCATCCGCCTCCCCGACGAGCCGGCCGCCGTCGACTACCCGACCCGCAAGACGAACGGCGACCTGTGCCTGACCCGGCTCAGCCCGGCCGGCGCGATCACCGGGTACATGTACCTGCGCGGGTTCGGACACGGCGTCAGCCTGGGTGTGGAGAACCGCGACGGGGCGATCTGGCTCTGGACCGAGACCGCGTCCTCGCCCAACAGCAAGAACGAGGGCTACGGCACGGCCGTGACCAGCTTCCCGTTCAGCACCGGCACGACCATCGACTACGGCACCTCGGCCCACACACCGCCGCACCAGCCGGACCCCGCCTGTCGCGGCATCACGCCCACCATCGACCGCAGCGCCGGCGAGCTCGTGGTCCGCTTCAACCTCAACGGCGTGATGACCTTCGAGCGGTACGACCTGGCCAAGGCGGCCGCCGGGATCTGGGAGCCGCTCCAGCGGCTCCAGCCGAACGTCCCGGCGGACGGCGTCGACTTCCAGGGATACGCCTCCCACGCCGGCGTGCTCTACACGCTGAAGGGCCAGAGCCTCGAGACGGCCCCGCTGCCCGGCAACACGTACCTCACCGCCTTCGAGTGGGCCACCGGCGCCCAGCTCGACCACCAGCACATCACCGCCGGCCCCGGCCTGGAGTGGCGCGAGCCGGAGGGCATGGCCGTCTCCGTCCGCGACGGTGTCCCGCACCTGCACTTCGGCTTCGCCTGCGAGAACCCCGGCCCGCGCACCTGCACGATCATGTCCCTGTCCGCGGCCCCGGAGACCGACGGCGTGAAGGTCCTCACGGACTGGCAGCCGATCACCCTCGCCGCCGGGGTGAGCGTCGACCAGAGCGCTCCCCAGGCACGCCTGATCAGCCTCGCCGGCACCACGACCCTTCAGCTCGCCGGTGGGGTCCGGGGTCCCTTCAGCGCCGACACCGTCCTCGGCACGCTGCCCGACTCCCTCACGCCGAGCGTCGCCGCCCGCGCCACCGTGCCCCGCGACAACGCCCTCGGCGGCCCCGCCGTCGCCCGCGTCGAGGTCGGCGCCGACCGCGCGGTGCGGCTCTACGGCGGACGCGCCGCGAACCCCATCGCGTGGGCGCAGCTCGACAACTTCAGCGCCGTCTGGCGCTGACCCCCCACTTCTCCCGGTTTCAAGGAGCCCATACCCATGTCGCAGAACCGCCGCAGCGTCCTCGGCGCGGCCCTCGCCCTGCCCGCCGCCCTCACCGTCGGCGGCCTCGCCGCCGCCACCCCGGCGGCCGCCGCCCCCGGCACGGTCGACGCCGGCGCCTGGACCCCGCTGGTCCTGGAGTCCGGCATCACCCCCAACCCGAGCGCCGTCCCCGAGGTCCGGCTCGTCACCATCGCCGGCACCACCTTCCTCCAGGCCCGCGGCCTGGTCACCTGCAACCTCGCGGGCGACGCCAAGATCGGACGGCTGCCCGACGGCTTCACCCCGCCGACCGGCTACGTGCGCGCCGCCGTCCCCCGCAACAACAGCCAGGGCATCAACGCCTGCCGCCTGGAGATCAACCCGGCCGGCTCCGTCAGCGTCTTCGGCGCCAACACCGGCAACCCGATCACCTGGGTCCAGTTCGACTCCGTGCAGACGATCTGGCGCTGAGCCGTCGACCCGCGCGGGCCCCGGTCCCAGGTCCTGTCGTCGAACTCCCGTCGTTGCCCGGAGGGCAGGCGGCAGTTGGACGACAGGGCCTAGCCTGGGTCCATGCGGTCGGACGCGACGAAGCACGACGCCGACCCGGGGCTCTTCGGCCCCGGGTCCGTGACCTGGCAGCTCCACGGCGACCCCGTCATGTGGATCGGCGGGGTGCGCGCCCTGTACCTCCAGGCGCTGCACCCCGTCGCCGTCCGCGGAGTCATGATCAACAGCGACTTCCGCCGGGACCCCTGGGGCCGGCTCATGCGCACCGCGAGCTTCGTCGGCACCCTCAGCTACGGCACCACCGAGGCGGCCGAGGCCGCCGGCGCCCGGGTCCGCAAGATCCACCGGCTGCTCGGCGTCGACGACCCGGAGCTGCTGCTCTGGGTGCACTGCGCCGAGATCGACTCGTACCTCCACGTGGTCCGCCGCTCCGGCATCCCCCTCACCGACGCCCAGGCCGACCGGTACGTCGCCGAACAGCGCGCCTCCGCCCGGCTCGTGGGACTCGACCCCGAGGAGGTGCCCGACAGCACCGCCGCCCTCGCCCGCTTCTTCGAGCAGATACGCCCGCGGCTGACCGGCGGCGCCGACGCGCTCACCGTGGACGCGTTCCTGCGCAGACCCCCGGTCGCTCCGGCGCTGCGCCCCGCGCGCGACGTGATCTGGCGGCGCGTGTCCGCCCTCGCGTACGACACCCTGCCTCCGTACGCCCACGAGCTCTACGGGCGTCCCGCGCCGCCGCCCGAGCGCGTCACCTACCGCCTGACAGCCCTGGCCAATCTGCTGCGCTGCGTGCCCGACCGGATCCGCTGGCGGCTGCCCCCGCGGCACATCCTGCGCGCGATGGACCGGCTCGGCCCGGAGACCCGACCCGTGCCGTACAGTCTGCGGACCACGGCCGCCATACTGGACGGGCCGGGGAGGGAGCGGCACGACAACGGGGCAAACGGGGGCGACAGCACGCGATGGCGGACACGGACACCAGGCTGATCCAGGGCCGGTACCGGCTGCAGGAGGTGATCGGCCGCGGCGGCATGGGCGAGGTGTGGCGGGCCACCGACGAGTCGCTCGGCCGGCGCGTCGCCGTCAAGTGCCTCCGGCCGCTCGGCCAGCAGCGCAGCCCCGACAACCTCGCCGTCCTGCGCGAGCGCTTCCGGCGTGAGGCGCGGGTCGCCGCCGCGCTCCAGCACCGCGGCATCACCGTGGTGCACGACTTCGGCGAGTCCGAGGGCGTGCTCTTCCTCGTGATGGAACTCCTCGACGGCCGCAACCTCAGCCAGCTCCTCGGCGACAACGGCAAGCGGCCGCTCCCCGTCCCCCAGGTCGTCGACATCGCCGAGCAGGTCGCCGACGCCCTCGCCTACACCCACCGCCAGGGCGTCGTGCACCGCGACCTCAAGCCCGCGAACATCGTGCGGCTCGGCGACGGCACCGTGAAGATCTGCGACTTCGGGATAGCGCGACTCGGCGCCGACATCGGCTTCACCTCACGGCTCACCGGCACCGGCATCGCCATGGGCACCCCGCACTACATGAGCCCGGAGCAGATCGGCGGCGGCGAGGTCGACCACCGCAGCGACCTGTACTCCCTGGGCTGCGTCCTGTACGAGCTGGCCACCGGCGTCCCGCCCTTCGACATGGACGACACCTGGGCCATCCTCATCGGACACCGCGACACCCGGCCCGCGCCGCTGCGCAGCCACCGCTCCGAAGTTCCCGACTACCTCGACCTCCTCGTCCTCGAGCTGCTCGCCAAGACACCCGACGGCCGGCCCTCCGACGCGGCCGAACTCCGTGACCGCCTCAGCACCGGCCGCGCGTCCGTCAGCGGTGCCTGGACGATTCCGCCGCCGGTGCCGGCCGCGCTGCCCGCGCTGCCCGCGTGGGCCCGCGCCATGGGCATCGGCCGCCCCGCCACGACGGCCCCCGCCGGACGGGCCACCGACGTGTACGACCCGGCCACCGCGCTCACCGGCGAGTGGACCCGTGCCGTCCGCCCGGCCACTTCGCCCCAGGCCCCCGCCACGGCCGCCGAGCTCGCCGCCGTGCTCGCCGGGCGGCACCGGGCCGGGCTCGGCCTCGGCCGGCTCGGTCGCTGGGAGGAGGCCGCCGCGCTGCTCGGGACGGTCGTCCGGGACCGTACGCACGTGCTCGGCGCCGACCACCCCGACACCCTCGCCAGCGGTTACGAACTCGCCTTCGCGGTCTCCCGTCTGGGCCGGCCCGCCGAGGCCCTGCGCCGGTTCGGCGCCGTCGCCGAGGGGCGGGCCAGGACCCTCGGCGCCGACCACCCGGACACCCTCGCCGCCCGCCAGGAGACCGCCTACGTCCTGGGCGGCCTGGGCCGGCACGCCGAGGCGCACTCGGTGTACGAGGAGGTGCTCGCCGCCCGCGAGCGCACCATGGGCGCCGAGCACCCCGACACCCTGCGCTGCCGCCACAACCTGGCCTTCACCCTCGTCCGGATCGGCCGCGTCCCCGAGGCCTACGCGACCGCGCGCGAGGTCGCCGACGCCCGCGCCCGGCTGCTCGGCGCCGACCACCCCGACACCCTGGCCACCCGGCACGAGATCGGCCACGCGCTGGGCCGGCTCGGCCGCTGGCCGGCCGCGCTCGACCAGTACCGCGAGGTCGCCGAGGCACGCCACGCCGTCCTCGGCCCGGACCACCCCGACACCCTCGCCACCCGCTACGAGACCGGGATCTGCCTGGGCCGCCTGGGGCGTGCCGAGGAGGCCGCCGCGCTCTACCGCGAGCTCGTCGAGGCGCGCACCCGGACCTCCGGGCCCGAGGACCCGGAGACGCTGCGGGCCCGCCACGGCCTCGGCGTGAACCTCGGCCGGCTCGGGCGTTGGGAGGAGGCGCTCACGGAGGCGCGCGCGGTGTGCGCCGCCCGGGCCCGCGTCCTCGGCGCCGACCACGCCGACACGCTGGCCAGTCGCCGCGAGGCCGCCATCGCCCTCGGCTGGCTGGGCCGCTGGGCGGAAGCCCTCACCGAATACCGCCGGATCACCGAGAGCCGCACCCGCCTCCTCGGGCCCGACCACCCGGACACCCGCGCCGCCCGCGCCGACGAAGCCCACTGCCGCGAGCGCCTCGCGTAGGCCTCCGCCGTGGCTGCGCGCCGCCCCGCCCCCCGTTGTAGGCGTTCGTCCCGCCGGTGCCGGACGGGTGGGCATAACGGGACGCAACCCCTTGCCGGGCCCAGGCTTCAGGGCCTGGACGCTCCGCACGAGGGGCGCGGCTCGTGGGGCGGGCGCAGGCGCGGGGAGCGGACGCGCCCGCAAGGGCGACGTCCCGTGTGCCCACCCGTCCCGCCCTGCGGGACGATTGCCCACACGGCGGTGGGCGGTGGTGGGGTGGCCCGTGCGGGTGGGGGGGCGCCCTGCGGGGGGCGGGTTGCCCACACGGCGGTGGGCGGTGGGCGGTGCTGGGGTGGCCCGTGCGGGTGGGGGGCGCCCTGCGGGGGGCGGGTTGCCCACACGGCGGTGGGCGGTGCTGGGGTGGCCTGTGCGGGTGGCGGGCGCCCTGCGGGGGGCGGGTTGCCCACACGGCGGACGTGGGAGCGCAGGGGCCGACGCTTGCAATCGCCGCGCGCACGGCATCTGGTGGGCGCGCTCGTCAGGTGTTAGCAAGGGGCATGACCGCACCCCAGAGCGCGTACGACGCCGTCATCGTCGGCGGCGGACACAACGGCCTCGTCGCCGCCGCCTACCTCGCCCGGGCCGGACGCCGGGTCCTCGTCCTCGAACGGCTCGACCACACCGGCGGGGCCGCCGTCTCCACCCGGCCCTTCCCCGGCGTGGACGTCCGGCTGTCCCGCTACTCGTACCTCGTCTCGCTCCTCCCGGAGAAGATCGTCCGCGACCTCGGGCTGCGCTTCGCCGTGCGGAAGCGGTCCGTCTCCTCCTACACCCCGTACGGCGACTCCGGGCTGCTCGTCGGCGGCGACCGGGAGCGCACCCGGGCCTCCTTCGCCGCGCTCACCGGCTCCGACCGCGAGTACGAGGCCTGGGAGGCCTTCTACGGGCGGACGGCCCGCGCCGCGCGCCGGATCTTCCCCACCTTCACCGAGCCGCTGCCGAGCCGGGACGCGCTGCGTGCCCGGGTGGACGACGACGAGACCTGGGACATGCTCTTCGAGCAACCCATCGGAGTGGCGGTCGAGAAGCACTTCGCCGACGACCTGGTCCGCGGGGTCGTCCTCACCGACGCGCTGATCGGCACCTTCGCCGACGCCCACGACCCCTCACTGCTCCAGAACCGCTGCTTCCTCTACCACGTCATCGGCGGCGGCACCGGCGACTGGGACGTCCCCGTGGGCGGCATGGGCGCCCTCACCGACGCCCTCGCCGACGCGGCCCGGGCCGCCGGCGCGACGATCCTCACCGACCACGAGGTCACCCGGATCGAGACCGACGGCACCCGGGCCGAGGTCGCCTACCGCACCGCCGACGGCGAGGGCGTCGTCGCGGCGGAGCACGTCCTGGTCAACGCCTCCCCGCAGGCTCTCGCCGCCCTCCTCGGCGAGCCGGCCCCGACGCCGGCGGAGGGCGCCCAGCTGAAGGTCAACATGGTCCTCACGCGGCTGCCGCGGCTCCGCGACCGTGCCGTCGACCCGCGCGAGGCCTTCTCCGGCACCTTCCACATCGCCGAGGGATACGGGCAGTTGGCCACCGCCTACGCCGAGGCCGCGGCCGGCCGGCTGCCCGCCGCCCCGCCCTCCGAGATCTACTGCCACACCCTCACCGACCCGAGCATCCTCGGCCCGGAGGCCGCCGCCCGTGGCTACCAGACGCTCACCCTCTTCGGTCTGCACGCCCCCGCCCGCCTCTTCGCCGCCGATCCCGACGGCGCCCGCGACGCCCTCCTGAAGGCCACCCTCGACCAGCTCGACGCCCGCCTCGACGAGCCGATCGCCGACTGCCTCGCCCTCGACGCCGACGGGCGGCCCTGCGTCGAGGCGAAGACCCCGCTCGACCTCGAACGCGAGCTGCGGCTCCCCGGCGGCCACATCTTCCACCGCGACCTCTCCTTCCCCTACGGGGACGGCCCGGGGGACCGCTGGGGCGTCGAGACCGCCCACCCCAACGTGCTGCTGTGCGGCGCGGGCGCCGTGCGGGGCGGCGGGGTGAGCGGCGTACCCGGTCACAATGCGGCCATGTCGGTACTGCGCGGCACCGCGGGTTGACGCCGGCGGCGCCCCCGCCAGCGGCGTGAAGCTGATCTGCGAGGGCGGTTAAGAAAACCTCGATGGACCGCGGGCCCGACGTACGGGAGATTTCTTCCAGGGATCTTGGGCGCTTCGCCGCGCCCGGACCCGGAACATCACAGGACACGTACGTCGGGAGCCGTGACATTGAAGGCGCTGGTCAAGCAGAAGGCGGAGCCGGGACTCTGGCTCACGGACGTGCCCATGCCCGAGGCGGGCCCCGGTGACGTCCTGATCAAGGTCAAGCGGACCGGTATCTGCGGCACCGACCTGCACATCCGTTCCTGGGACGGCTGGGCGCAGAAGACCATCACGACCCCGCTGACCGTCGGCCACGAGTTCGTCGGCGAGGTCGTCGAGACCGGCCGCGACGTCGCGGACATCCAGGTCGGCGACCTGGTCAGCGGCGAGGGACACCTGGTCTGCGGCAAGTGCCGCAACTGTCTGGCCGGCCGCCGCCACCTGTGCCGCGCCACCGTCGGCCTCGGCGTCGGCCGCGACGGCGCCTTCGCCGAGTACGTCGTGCTGCCCGCGGCCAACGTGTGGGTGCACCGGGTCCCGGTCGACCTCGACGTCGCCGCGATCTTCGACCCCTTCGGCAACGCCGTGCACACCGCGCTCTCCTTCCCGCTGGTCGGCGAGGACGTCCTGGTCACCGGCGCCGGTCCGATCGGCATCATGGCCGCGGCCGTCGCCAAGCACGCCGGCGCCCGCCACGTCGTCATCACCGACGTCAGCGAGGAGCGCCTGGAGCTCGCCCGCAAGACGGGCGTCTCGCTCGCCCTGAACGTCGCCGAGCAGAGCATCGCCGACGGCCAGCGCACCCTCGGCCTCAAGGAGGGCTTCGACGTCGGCCTGGAGATGTCCGGCAACCCGCGCGCGATGCGCGACATGGTCGCCAACATGACCAACGGCGGCAAGATCGCCATGCTCGGCCTGCCGAGCGAGGACTTCTCGGTCGACTGGGCGAAGATCGTCACGTCGATGATCACCATCAAGGGCATCTACGGCCGCGAGATGTTCGAGACCTGGTACGCGATGTCGGTGCTCCTGGAGGGCGGCCTCGACCTCGCCCCGGTCATCACCGGCCGCTACGACTACCGCGACTTCGACGCCGCCTTCGACGACGCCGCGTCCGGCAAGGGCGGCAAGATCATCCTCGACTGGACCGCCTGATCCCCCCGGATCGTCCGAACGAACTTCAGGAGCTGCACCCACATGTTCGATTCCGTACGCGACGGCATCCGCGCCACCCTCGAAGAGATCCAGCAGGCCGGCCTCCACAAGCCGGAGCGGGTCATCGGCACCCCCCAGTCCGCGACCGTCGAGGTCACCGCGGGCGGCCGCCCCGGCGAGGTGCTGAACTTCTGCGCCAACAACTACCTGGGCCTCGCCGACCACCCCGAGGTCGTCGCCGCCGCCCACGAGGCCCTGGACCGCTGGGGCTACGGCATGGCGTCCGTCCGCTTCATCTGCGGCACCCAGGAGGTCCACAAGGAGCTCGAGGCGCGCCTGTCGCACTTCCTCGGCCAGGAGGACACGATCCTCTACTCCTCCTGCTTCGATGCCAACGGCGGTGTCTTCGAGACCCTCCTCGGCCCCGAGGACGCGGTCATCTCCGACGCCCTCAACCACGCCTCCATCATCGACGGCATCCGCCTCTCCAAGGCCCGCCGCTTCCGCTACGCCAACCGCGACATGGCCGACCTGGAGCAGCAGCTCAAGGAGGCCACCGAGGGCGGCGCCCGGCGCAAGCTGATCGTCACCGACGGTGTCTTCTCCATGGACGGCTACGTCGCGCCGCTCGACGAGATCTGCGACCTCGCCGAGCGCCACGACGCCATGGTCATGGTCGACGACTCGCACGCCGTCGGCTTCGTCGGCCCCGGCGGCCGCGGCACCCCCGAGCTGCACGGCGTCATGGACCGCGTCGACATCATCACCGGCACCCTCGGCAAGGCCCTCGGCGGCGCCTCCGGCGGCTACGTCGCCGCCCGCGCCGAGATCGTCGCCCTGCTGCGCCAGCGCTCCCGCCCGTACCTGTTCTCCAACACCCTCGCCCCGGTCATCGCCGCCGCCTCCCTCAAGGTCCTCGACCTCCTGGAGTCGGCCGGCGACCTGCGCGAGCGGCTCAACGCCAACACGGCGCTCTTCCGCTCCCGCATGACCGAGGAGGGCTTCGACATCCTCCCCGGCGACCACGCCATCGCCCCCGTCATGATCGGCGACGCCGCCGAGGCCGGACGGATGGCCGAGCTGCTCCTGGAGCGCGGCGTGTACGTGATCGGCTTCTCGTACCCGGTCGTCCCGCAGGGGCAGGCGCGCATCCGCGTGCAGCTGTCGGCCGCCCACTCCGCGGACGACGTCAACCGCGCCGTGGACGCGTTCGTCGACGCGCGGGCCGCCCTGCGAGACTAGGGACATGATCGAAGCGCGGCGGCTGCACATTCTCCGGGCGGTGGCCGACCACCGCACCGTCACGGCGGCGGCCGCCGCGCTCTATCTCACCCCCTCCGCCGTCTCCCAGCAGCTCGCCGCCCTGGAGCAGGAGACCGGCCACCGCCTCGTGGAACGCAACGCCCGGGGCGCCCGGCTCACCCCGGCCGGAGAGATCCTGCTGAGCCACGCCAACGCCGTCCTCGCCCAGCTGGAGCGCGCCGAGGCCGAGCTCGCGGCGTACGGCTCGGGAGAGGCCGGCACCGTCACGGTGGCCGCCTTCGCCACCGGCATCGGCCTCGTCGTCGCCCCCGCCATCGGCTCGCTCGCCCGCACCGTCCCCGGCATCCGGGTCCGGGTCCGCGACGCCGAGGGCGACGAGAGCCTGCTCATGGTCCTGGACCGGCAGGTCGACGTGGCGGTCGCCGTCGAGTACCGGGGCGCACCCGGCGAGGACGACGCCCGGCTCACCCGCGTACCGCTCTACGCGGAGCCCTTCGACGCCGTCCTGCCGCCCGACCACGGGCTCGCGGCGGTGGAGCGGATCGCTCTCGCCGACCTCGCCAAGGACTCCTGGATCGGCCAGTCCGCCGGCAACCCCTGCCATGACGTGACCGTCCTCGCCTGCGAGTACGCGGGCTTCGCGCCGATCATGGAACACATCTCCGACGACTTCCGCGCCGTCGTCGCCCTCGCCGCGGCCGGCGCGGGCGTGGCCCTGGTGCCCCGCTCCGCCCTGCGCGGCACGGACCTCACCGGTGTCGTCGTGCGGCCGGTCGACGGCGTCGCCCCGACCCGCCGCGTCTTCGCGGCGGTACGCCGCGGGGCGGAGGACCACCCGCTGATCCGCCCGGTCCTGGAAGCGCTACGGGAGGCGGCGGGCCCTTAGGTCGACAGGGCCCAGGTGTGCTGTCCGGAAGGTCCCGCCTGGCTCGCGACGCCGTCCGGCGGATGATGGAAGGGTGCCGCTCCAGCCGAGGAGGCCGATCATGCCCGTCACCGAAGGCACCGTGCCGCACCTCGGGCATCGCACCTGGTACCGGATCGTCGGCACGCGACGCCCCGGGGCGAAGCCGCCGCTGCTGGTCGTCAACGGTGGCCCCGGCTGCCCGCACGACTATCTCGACGACCTCGCCGCCCTGGCCCAGGAGACCGGCCGGGCCCTGGTCTTCTACGACCAGCTGGGGTGCGGCAGGTCCGACCACCCCGACGACCCCGCGCTCTGGACCCTCGACACCTTCGTGGCGGAGCTGGCCGCGGTTCGCGAGGCCCTCGGGCTCGACCCCGTCCATCTGCTCGGCCATTCCTGGGGCAGTCAGCTCGCCCTGGAGTACGCGTTCACCCGCCCCCACGGCCTGCTGAGCCTCGTCCTCGCCGGTCCCATCGCCAGCGCTCCCGCCTACCAGGCCGAGACGCGGCGCCTGAAGGAGACCCTGCCCGAGGACGTACGCGCCGTCCTGGACCGCCACGAAGCCGCCGGCACCACCGACGACCCCGAGTACGACGAGGCCACCATGGCCTTCTACGCGCGCTGGCTCTGCCGCCTCGACCCGTGGCCGGCGCACGTGATGCGGGCCTTCACCAACATCAGCCGGGACGTGTACGAGACGCTGTGGGGCGGCACCGAGTGGCAGCTCACGGGCACTTTGAGGGACTGGGAGGTCACCGGCCGGCTGGGCGAGATCGACGTGCCGGTGCTGCTCACGTCGGGTCGCCACGACGTGGCGACGCCCGACCTGGTGCGACCGCTGGCCGAGGGCATCCCGGACGCCACCTGGACGCTGTTCGAGCGGAGTGCGCACCTGCCCTCGGCCGAGGAGCCCGAGCGCTACCGGCAGGTGGTCGGTGCCTTCCTGGCGGACGTCGAGGCGCGGGCCCCGACCGTCGCCCGTGCCGCCTGACGCCGCCGCTCAGTCCGCCGAGGCCGTCCAGCCCACCGCCAGAACGCGTGCCCCGTCCGCCGGGCGGGCCTCGTCGAACAAGGGGCGCCCCGCGGCGTCGAGGACCCGGAGCGCGTCGACGTAGACCCCGCGGCCCACGTGGCGCCGGTCCGTCGTGCAGCGCCAGCGCAGTAGGACCGGGGCCGTCGACCAGGCGGCCAGGTCGGCGGCGAGCCCGTACCACGTGCGCCCCGACCAGCCGCCGACCGCCCCGCTCGGATGCTCCTCGGGGCGTGGCGGGCCGGCCTCGTTCGCCAGGGTGGTGAAGGGCACCGGCGCCCAGTGCGCGCCGCCGTCCGTCGAGGCCTCCAGGAAGACCTGGTCGGCGCCGGGTTCGGTGTCCCACCACAGGGCGCACGTGAAGCGGGCGGCGCCCCGTACCTCCGGCAGGGTGAGCGTGGCGGTCGTGCCGTTCGCCATGCCGGAGAACCATGCGGTACGGCCCCGGGCCGGGCGCACGGGAACGGCGCGGGCGAGGGCGTTCGCGGTGGCGACCCGGGGCGCGGAGCCGGAGCGCAGGCTCCGCACGGGGTGGACCGAGTTGCCGAGCACGACCAGGAACGTGTCGGTCGTCGGGTCGAGGACCAGGCTGGTGCCGGTGAAGCCGGTGTGTCCCGCCGTGTGCGGGGTGGCCATCGCGCCCATGTACCAGTGCTGGTGGAGCTCGAAGCCGAGGCCGTGCGCGTCACCGGGGAACGCGGTGTTGAAGTCGGTGAACATGAGCTCGACCGAGCCGGGGGAGAGGATCCGCGCGTCGCCGTACGCGCCGCCGTTGAGCAGGGTGCGGGCGAGGACGGCGAGGTCCCAGGCGCGGGAGAAGATCCCGGCGTGGCCGGCCACGCCGCCCATGGCGTAGGCGTTCTCGTCGTGCACCTCGCCCCGCACCATGCCGCGGTCGAGGCCGGACCAGGGTGGGCGGGCGTCCTCCGTGGCGGCGATGTCCGGCCGCCAGGAGGGCGGCGGATTGAAGCGTGTGCGGTGCATCCCGAGCGGAGCGGTGATCTCGGTTCGGAGCAGCTCGTCCAGCGGGCGAGCGGTGATCTCCTCCAGGATCAGCTGCAGCGTGATCAGGTTGAGGTCGGAATAGCGGTAGACCGTGCCGGGCGGGTCGGCGAGCGGCTCGTTCCAGAGCAGCCGCAGCCGTCCCTCCCGCGTCGGCTCCTTGTACAGCGGGAGCCAGGCAGGGAACCCCGAGGTGTGGGTGAGGAGCTGACGGACCGTGACGTCCTTCTTGCCGACACCGCCGAAATCCGGCAGATACGCCGTGACCCGCTCCTCGAGCGCCAGCGTCCCCCGCTCGATCTGCTGCACCGCCAGGACAGCCGTGAAGAGCTTCGAGACCGACGCCAGGTCGAAGACCGTGTCCTCCCGCATCGGGATCCGCTCGCCCACCGGGAGTTCGACGCCGGTGCCGGTCTTCTCGTCGTACGCCGCGTAGCGCACGGCCATGCCGATCGGCCGGTGCAGCGCGACCGTGTCGCCACGTCCGGCGAGCAGCACCGCACCCGCGTACCAGGGGTGCGCCGGAGACGGGCGCAGGAAGGACTCGGCCTCGGCGACGAGCCGGTCCAGATGCTCCGGCAGCAGCCCGGCCCGTTCGGCGGAGCCGCGCCGCAGCGTGGGCCGCCGGGCGCCGCCGGGGCCGGGGCGCCCGCCCCCGGGGCCCGGGTCGGGGGCGGCCGCGGCGCCCGGCACCGTACCGATCATCAGCGCACCTCCCAGGGCGAGGAGCCCGCCGCCGAACGTCCGGCGGCTCGGGCCCCGGCCCCTGAACCTCGTCGTCTCCGTCACGCCCACCCTCTCCCACGGCGCTCCCCGTCGCGAAACAATCTGACACTGCATCAGAAAATCTCTTCCCTCGGCACACCGGCTGCGGCACCATGCCGCCCATGAAGACGGAGCTGAGTCGGAAACTGGGGATCGAGCACGCCATCTTCGGCTTCACGCCCTTCCCCGCGGTGGCCGCCGCCATCACCAGAGCCGGCGGATTCGGCGTCCTCGGCGCGGTCCGCTACACCGCCCCGGACGACCTCGCGCGCGACCTCGACTGGATGCAGGAGCACACCGACGGGCTGCCGTACGGCCTCGACGTCGTCATGCCCGCGAAGAAGGTCGAGGGCGTGACCGAGGCCGACGTCGAGGCGATGATCCCCGAGGAGCACCGCGAGTTCGTGCGCGCCACCCTCGCCAAGCACGGCGTCCCCGAACTCGCCGAGGGCGAGGCCTCCGGCTGGCGGATCACCGGCTGGATGGAGCAGGTCGCCCGCGGCCAGCTCGACGTCGCCTTCGACTACCCCATCAAGCTGCTGGCCAACGCCCTCGGCTCGCCGCCCGCCGACGTCGTCGCCCGCGCCCACGACCACGGCGTCCTCGTCGCCGCCCTGGCCGGCAGCGCCCGGCACGCCCGGCACCACGCCGAGGCCGGCATCGACATCGTCGTCGCCCAGGGCTACGAGGCCGGCGGGCACACCGGCGAGATCGCCTCCATGGTCCTCACGCCCGAGGTCGTCGAGGCCGTCTCCCCGCTGCCCGTACTCGCCGCCGGAGGGATCGGCAGCGGCGAGCAGATCGCCGCCGGACTCGCCCTCGGCGCCCAGGGCGTGTGGCTCGGCTCGCTCTGGCTCACCACCACCGAGGCCGAGCTGCACTCCCGTGCCCTGACCGAGAAGCTCCTCGCCGCCGGATCCGGCGACACCGTCCGCTCCCGCGCCCTGACCGGCAAGCCCGCCCGTCAGCTGCGCACCGAGTGGACCGACGCCTGGGACGACCCGGCCGGGCCCGGTCCGCTGCCGATGCCGCTGCAGGGACTGCTCGTCGCCGAGGCCGTCTCCCGGATCCAGAAGTACGAGGTCACGCCGCTGCTCGGCACCCCGGTCGGCCAGATCGTCGGCCGGATGAACTCCGAGCGCAGTGTCCAGCAGGTCTTCGACGAGCTCACCCGCGGCTTCGAGAGGGCCGTCGACCGGATCAACCGCATCGCCGGAAGGAGCGCGTCGTGACGGAGGGTCCCAACGGATTCTGGGCGCAGGCCACCGCCGACCCGGACCGTACCGTGATCACCGCTCCGGACGGAGAGCAGTGGTCCGCCGGCCGTCTCCACGCGGCCGTCAACCAACTCGTCCACGGCCTGCGCGCGGCCGGCCTGGAGCGCGGCGACGCCTTCGCCGTCGTGCTTCCCAACGGCATCGAGTTCTTCACCGCCTACCTCGCCGCCGCCCAGGCCGGGTTCTACCTGGTGCCCGTCAACCACCACCTCGTCGGCCCCGAGATCGCCTGGATCGTCGCCGACTCCGGCGCCAAGGTCCTCGTCGCGCACGAACGTTTCGCCGAGGCCGCCGTCGCCGCCGCCGACGAGGCCGGACTGCCGCCCGGCCGTCGCTACGCCGTCGGTGCGGTCCCCGGCTTCCGCCCGTACGCCGAACTCCTCGACGGACAGCCCGCCTCCGCGCCCGGGGACCGCACCCTCGGCTGGGTCATGAACTACACCTCCGGCACCACCGGCCGCCCCCGCGGCATCCGCCGCCCGCTGCCCGGCAAGCCCCCCGAGGAGACCTATCTCGGCGGCTTCCTCGGCATCTTCGGCATCAGGCCCTTCGACGGCAACGTCCATCTGGTCTGCTCGCCGCTCTACCACACGGCCGTGCTCCAGTTCGCGGGCGCGGCCCTGCACATCGGCCACCCGGTCGTCCTCATGGACAAGTGGACGCCGGAGGAGATGCTGCGGCTCATCGACACCCACCGGTGCACCCACACCCACATGGTGCCCACCCAGTTCCACCGCCTCCTCGCCCTTCCCGAGGAGGTCCGGAACCGCTACGACGTCTCCTCGATGCGCCACGCCATCCACGGCGCCGCGCCCTGCCCCGACCACGTCAAGCGGGCCATGATCGAGTGGTGGGGGACCTGCGTCGAGGAGTACTACGCGGCGAGCGAGGGCGGCGGCGCCTTCGCCACCGCCGAGGACTGGCTCAAGAAGCCCGGCACCGTGGGCCGCGCCTGGCCCATCAGCGAGCTCGCCGTCTTCGACGACGACGGCGAGCGGCTGCCGCCCGGACAGCTCGGCACCGTCTACATGAAGATGAGCACCGGCGGCTTCCGCTATCACAAGGACGAGGCCAAGACCGCGTCGAACCGCATCGGCGACTTCTTCACCGTCGGCGACCTCGGCGTCCTCGACGAGGACGGCTACCTCTTCCTCCGCGACCGCAAGATCGACATGATCATCTCCGGCGGCGTCAACATCTACCCCGCCGAGATCGAGGCCGCCCTCCTCGCGCACCCCGCGGTCGCCGACGCCGCCGCCTTCGGCATCCCGCACACGGACTGGGGTGAGGAGGTCAAGGCCGTGGTGGAAGCCGCCGAGGGGCACACCCCCGGCCCCGAGCTCGCCGCCGCCATCCTGGCCCACTGCGCGTCCCGCCTCGCCGGCTACAAGCGCCCGAAGTCCGTCGACTTCATCACCCACATGCCCCGCGACCCCAACGGCAAGCTCTACAAGCGCCGCCTGCGCGACCCCTACTGGGAGGGGCACGCACGTCCGCTGTGACGGCCGCCGCGCCGAGCAGGCCCCATGGCGGTGCTCGCGGGACCGCGGGCGATACAACAGGGCACGCCCTCTTGTCAGTTGGGCCCGAAGCTTTCGAGAATGAGCATGACAATCGAAGGATCTTCGGTTGCACCGTCATTCAGAGGGGAACCCCCACATGAAGAAGCCTCTCGTCGGCGCGCTGCTCGCCCTGCTCCTGACAGGAGCGGCAGCGGCCCCGGCCCTGGCGTCCGCACCCCAGGACACGGTCGCGCAGGCCCCGGCGGCTCCCGCGCCCCGAAGCCAGGCCACGGCGGCCCTCGCCGTCGACTTCGCCGGAACGGTCGCGCTCAGCAACTGTTCCGGATCGGTCGTCCGCACGCCCAGCTCCCTGCCGACCGACCCCGCGCTCGTCCTCTCCAACGGACACTGCCTGGAGACCGGCTTCCCGGGGCCCGGTGAGGTCGTCAAGGACAAGCGGTCCAGCCGCTCGTTCTCGCTGCTCAACTCGGCCGGCACCAAGGTCGCGACGCTGCGCGCCAGCAAGATCGCGTACGGCACGATGACCGACACGGACATCTCGATCTACCAGCTGACCACGACCTACGGGCAGATCCAGAGCCAGTACGGCATCAGCGCGCTGACCCTCAACGACGCCCACCCGGTGCAGGGTTCGTCGATCAAGGTGGTCTCCGGGTACTGGAAGCGGATCTACAGCTGCGCCGTCGACGGATTCGTCTACCGCCTCAAGGAGGGTGACTGGACCTGGAAGGACTCGGTCCGCTACACCTCGACCTGCAACACCATCGGCGGCACCTCCGGCTCGCCGGTCATCGACACGACCACCGGCCGGGTCGTCGCCGTCAACAACACGGGCAACGAGAGCGGTGAGAGCTGCACCGTGAACAACCCGTGCGAGGTCGACGAGAACGGCACCGTGACCGTCCGCCAGGGCATCAACTACGCCCAGCAGACGTACACGATCGTCCCGTGCGTCGGTCCGAAGAGCGTGATCGACCTGAACCGCGCCGGGTGCACGCTGCCGAAGCCCTGACGTCACCCCGCACCGCCCGACGTCCCTCGGCATCGCCTGACCTCATCGCCTGACGTCACCCCGCACCGCCCGACGTCACCCGGCTCAGCCAGGCACCGCCCCGCGCCGCCAGGGACCGCCTCCCGCCCGTCCGGCCCCGGTATCTCCGGAGCCGGGCGGGCGTTGCGCTGCTGAGTGCCGGTCAGCTCCGCACGGATCCGCACGGTCCGCGCAGGTCCGCGCAGGTCCGCGCGGTATGCGGCGAACGGAAGGCATTCCTCCCTGTTGTGGCAGGATTCAGGGCATGAGTTCGAGTACGGCAGGACTGACACGCCAGTGGACCACCTGGGGGCCGGTCGTCGCGGCCGTGGGCCTCGCCCTCGGCTGGGGGCGCGACCTACCGGGTTTCGCGGTCGGGCTCATCGCGGTGTGCCTGTTCGCCGCCGTGCTCGCCGCGGTCCACCACGCCGAGGTCGTCGCCCACCGGGTCGGCGAACCGTACGGCTCCCTCGTGCTCGCCGTCGCCGTCACCGTCATCGAGGTCGGACTCATCGTCACCTTGATGGCCGGAGGCGGGGAGAAGACCGCCACCTACGCCCGCGACACCGTCTTCGCCGCCGTCATGATCACCTGCAACGGCATCGTGGGCCTCTCCCTGCTCGTGGCCGCGCTGCGCAACCGGGTCGCCGTCTTCAACGCCGAGGGCTCCGGTGGCGCGCTCGCCACCGTCTGCACCCTCGCGACCATGACCTTGGTGCTGCCGACCTTCACCACGAGCCACCCCGGCCCCGAGTTCTCCTCCGCGCAGCTGACCTTCGCCGCCGTCGCCTCGCTCTGTCTCTACGGGGTGTTCGTCGCCGTCCAGACCGTCCGCCACCGCGACTACTTCCTGCCCGTGCCACGGCCCGCCCAGGACGACCAGGACCGTAGGGACACGGAGGACGCCCACGCGGAGCCGCCCACGGCCCGCGAGACCTGGTTCAGCCTCGGCCTGCTCGTGGTCGCCCTCGTCGCCGTCGTCGGCAACGCCAAGCTCGTCTCGCCCACCATCGAGGACGGCGTCCAGTCCGCCGGCCTGCCGAAGGCCGTCGTCGGTGTCGTGATCGCCCTCATGGTGCTGCTCCCCGAGACCCTGGCCGCCGTGCGGGCGGCCCGCCGGGACCGGATGCAGACCAGCATGAACCTGGCCTACGGGTCCGCCATCGCCAGCATCGGGCTCACGATCCCCGCGATCGCGCTCGCCTCGATCTGGCTCGACGGCCCCCTGGTCCTCGGCCTGGGCGCCCTCCACATGGTGCTGCTCGTGCTCACGGCCGTGGTGAGCGCCCTGACCGTGGTGCCCGGACGGGCCACGCTCCTCCAGGGCGGCGTCCATCTGTCGATCTTCGCCGCCTTCGTGTTCCTGTCGTTCAGCCCTTGACGACCACGATCCTCAGACCGGGCGAGCGCATGATGTCCTTCTCGCAGAAGCGGGAGGTCACCCAGCGCTCGCCCGAGAACAGCCGTGTCTGGTCGCTGTAGTGCGGCGAGCCGGGATCCGAGGACTGGGAGTACGTCAGGAGCGTGCGGGCCACCGGGCAGCGGCCGCCGTCCCAGCCCACCGCCTGGACGTGGCTCGTGCCGTGCGCGACCTCGGTGTAGCCACCGCCCGCCGGATTCCACACGGGCTCCGCCTTGTTCCACACGCCCAGCGCCTCCGTGCCCCCGCTCACCGGGATGCGCGCCCCGTTCCGTACCACGAACTGGTGCTGCCCGAGCGGCGCGTCGAGCGCGATCCCGGCCGCCCGCAGCTCCGCCACGGCGTCCTTCAGGGCCTTGGCGAAGGCGGGGGAGCCCGTGTTGAGGGTGTGCGGGGTACGCACCGGGTCGGCGGCCGAGAACGGCACCAGCCACTGCTCGGCGGGCGGCGCCGAGGCCGTGAACCTGCGCCAGAAGCGGTCGAAGAGCAGCGCGCCCCGGCTGTCCGTGTTCACCGTCCGGTCCCAGGCGCCGATCACCCGGCAGGCCTCCGGATCGTCGGCGAGCACGCCCGCGCACGCCTTCGCGGCGTCCGCCGCCGCCAGGTCGCCGGCCGGCGCCCGGTTGGCGAACTGCTGGCGCTGCAGGTCGGCCACGGTGAGAGCGCCGCGCCCGGCCATCGCCGCGACGTCCTCGACGCCGCCGCGGGTGCGCAGCGAGCGCGGGGTGCCGACGGTGCCGAAGACGCGCTCGTAGCCGGTGATCGGGCGGTCGGCGTTGGCCAGCCAGGCGCTGTCGTTGGAGTTCTCCACGTACGGGGCGTCCCGCAGCACCGGCATCCGCGAGGGCCCGAAGACCCCCGGCTGCACGGCGTCCGGGTCGGAGCCGAGCGCGCAGTCGCCGCGCGAGCCGTCGAGCACCGCGATGCCCGCGGCCGGGTAGGTGGCGCGGCCGAGCGGGGTGGAGCAGCGCCGGGCCAGCTCGTCGGTGATCCGGGGGAGCACCTGCGCCTGGGTGAAGAGCGTGTGCCCGGCCGCGTCGGCGGCGACGGTGTTCACCCACGGCAGCCCCTGGGTGCGGGCCAGCGCGTCCGCCATGTCCTGGACGGAGCGGGACTTCGCGAAGCCGAGGGCGGTGTCGGAGGCGCGGAGGTTGGCGGCGTTCGGGTCGTTGAGCGCGAAGGCCGTCGTCGCCGTCCACGGCAGCGGCAGGGAGGCGCCGAGCCCCGTGACGACCGGTCCGTACCGGGTCCACCACTGGGTACGGGCGACCGGGGCGCCGTCCTTGACCGCGACGGTCACCGTGCGCGGGGTCATCCTCTCCGGCGTGCCGTCCACGAGGTACGCAGTGGGGTCGGCCGGGTCGAGCGCGAGCTGGTGCAGGTTGAGCGGGACGCCGGTGGCGACGGTGTGGCTCCAGGCGACCTTGTCGTTGAAGCCGATGTTGACGACGGTGGTGCCGAGCAGGGAGGCGCCGGAGACGTCGAGCTCTCCGGGGATGGTCTGCTGCGACTGCCAGAAGCGGCGGCCGCCCTGCCAGGGGTAGTGCGGATTGCCGAGCAGCAGCCCGCGCCCGTTCGCCGTGGTGGCGCCGTGGAAGGCGACCGCGTTGGAGCCCATCGTCGCGTTCTCGGCGGCGAACAGCTCACGGGCCGCCTCGGCCGTACGGAGCGGGTCGGGGACCTCCGCCGCCGAGGAGGGCCCCGGCGCCGAAGGAGCTCCGGAAGCCGGGTGGGACCCCGCGGCGGAGGGCGCCACCGGCGCCGCCGGCCCGGCGGGCGGCCGGGCCGCCGTGATGCCGTCCACGCCCCGGCCCTGGCCGCCGAGCACGGAGACCGCCCAGCCGCGCCGCGCCACGTCGAGCGCGGTGACGGGGCGGACCCAGTCCGCCCCCGCGCAGGCGGGATCCGTGACGCGGTTCCTCCGCAGCCAGGCGTTGTAGCCGGCCGCCCAGCCGCGCATGAGGTCCTTGAGCTGCCGGCTCGGCCCGGCCGGGGCGGGCGTGGCGAGCAGCGCCTCGACCGTCCCCGCGTCCTTCACCCCGCGGAAGAACAGGTCGCTGGAGAGGTTCTTCGTCGCCGACGACAGGGAGCCGTCCGGCGCGGCGTCGGCTCCGAAGTACCGGGAGCGCTCGCCGTTCACGGTCAGGAAGCCGTCGGCCAGGACGCAGACCTGGTCCGCCGCCTGGGCCCAGCCGGTGCCGAAGCCGAGGCCCGCGTAGTCCCCGGCGACGATGTGCGGAATGCCGTACTCGGTGTACCGGATGACCGCCGAGAGGCCACGGTCCGACGGGTGGTGGGCGCGGTCCCCCGCGTCGGCGACGGCCGCGGCCGGCAGTGAGGCGATGACGACGGCGAGGGCGGCGCCGACCGGCGCGAGGCGTCTCGACCGGGCCGGGAACAGGGTGCGGAAGTGCAACGTGCCTCCCAACGAGCTTGCGTGCAAAGCGGGTTGGGCCATCCAGGCAGCTAAGCGTTTGCTTTGTCAACATCCTGTTCGATATCCGCCGGACGAGGGACGCGACCGCGACCGGGTACTTGACCGGCCGCCCGGCCCCGCCGAGGATCTTCAGCCATGGACCGAGGACAGCGCAGCCTGACCACTCTCACCGTCGACGGCGTGCTGCGCCTGAGCGCCCGGCGCGTCCCCGGCCGGACCGCCGTGCGCTACGCGGACCGTGCCTGGACCTATGCCGAACTGGACGCGGCCGTCTCCACCGCCGCCGCCCTCCTGCGCGACCCCGCGCACGGCGCCGGCCTCGCGGAGGGCGACCGGGTCGCGACCTACGCCCACAACTCCGACGCCTACCTGATCGCGTTCCTCGCGTGCGCCCGCGCCGGCCTCGTGCACGTGCCGGTGAACCACCACCTCACCGGCGACGACCTGGACTACATCCTGCGCCAGTCCGGCAGTTCCCTCGTGCTCGCCGATCCGGCGCTCGCCGACCGCGTCCCCGCCGGCCTCGCCGTACGGGCCCTGCGCGATGCCGAGGACTCGTTCCTCGCGGCGCTCGCCGACCCGGAGCCGTACGAGGCGGACCGGGACCCGGGCGAGCTCGTCCAACTGCTCTACACCTCGGGTACCACCGCCCTGCCCAAGGGTGCCATGATGACCCACCGGGCCCTGGTCCACGAGTACGCGAGCGCGATCGACGCCCTCGACCTGCACGAGGACGACCGGCCGGTGCACTCGCTGCCCCTGTACCACTCGGCGCAGATGCACGTCTTCCTGCTGCCCTACCTCGCGGTCGGCGCCGAGAACACCATCGTCGACGGACCCGACCCGGCGCTCCTGTTCGACCTGACCGAATCCGGGCGCTGCGACAGCCTGTTCGCCCCGCCGACCGTCTGGATCGGGCTCGCCAATCACCCCGATTTCGCCGTCCGCGACCTCTCCGCCCTCCGCAAGGCCTACTACGGCGCCTCGATCATGCCCGTCCCGGTCCTGGAAGGACTGCGCGCGCGGCTGCCCGCCCTGCGCTTCTACAACTGTTTCGGCCAGTCGGAGATCGGCCCCCTCGCCACCGTCCTCGGCCCCGACGAGCACGAGGGCCGGATGGACTCCTGCGGCCGGCCCGTCCGCCACGTCGAGGCGCGTGTCGTCGACGAGCACGGCAAGGACGTGCCGGACGGCACCCCCGGCGAAGTCGTCTACCGCTCACCCCAGTTGTGCACCGGCTACTGGGACAAGCCGGAGGAGACGCGCGAAGCCTTCCGGGACGGCTGGTTCCGCTCGGGCGACCTCGCGGTCCGCGACGCCGAGGGCTACTTCACGGTCGTCGACCGCGTCAAGGACGTCATCAACTCCGGGGCGTCCTGGTCGCCTCACGCCAGGTCGAGGACGCCCTCTACACCCACCCCGCGGTCGCCGAGGCGGCGGTCGTGGGCCTTCCCGACGCCCGCTGGATCGAGGCGGTCACCGCCTTCGTCGTCCCGCGGCACGACGTCACCGAGGCGGAACTCCTGGCGCACGCACGCGAGAAGCTCGCCCACTTCAAGGCCCCCAAGAGGGTGCTGTTCGTGGCCGAGCTTCCCCGCAACGCCAGCGGCAAGATCCTCAAGCGCGAACTGCGCGACCGCTACGGCGCCTCATGAAGGGTGAACGGCGTCAGCCGTCGCGTTCCTCCATCACGCAGAGGATGTTCCCCTCGCTGTCCTTGAACCAGGCGCCCCGCATGGTGTCCGTCTCGGCCACGCCGTCGACCGTCTTGATCTCCGGCAGGTCGTAGTCCTCGAACGTGACGCCCTTCGAACGCAGCTCCGACATCTCGCTGTCGAGGTCCGCGACCTTCCAGCTCGCCAGCGTGTGCGAGGCCTGGCCGCCGTACGGCGTCTCGTAGAGACCGATCGTCGTGCCACCGGTGTCCAGCCTGGTGTCCTCGGGTGCTTCCTTGATCAGGGTGAGGCCGAGGGTCTCGGTGTAGAAGCGCTTGGCGCGGGCCATGTCGTTGACCGGAATGATCGCGGCTATGGGGGAGTCCGACAGCATCGCCACCACCTCCTCCCTCCAGGCTACGCAGCGACCTCGGTCAGCGCTCGCTCCGCAGGTCCACGATCCGCTTGATCTTTCCCACCGAGCGCTCCAGGGTCTCCGGGTCGACCACCTCGACCGCGACGGACACCCCGATCCCGTCCTTGACCGCCTTCGTGATCGCCCGCGCGGCATCGTCGCGCTCCTCGGGCGTCGCGTCCGGCCGGGCCTCCGCCCGGACCGTCAGGGCGTCCAGCCGGCCCTCGCGCGTGAGCCGCAGCTGGAAGTGCGGGGCCACCGCGGGGGTGCGCAGCACGATCTCCTCGATCTGGGTGGGGAAGAGGTTCACCCCGCGCAGGATCACCATGTCGTCGCTGCGGCCCGTGACCTTCTCCATCCGCCGGAAGACCCGCGCCGTCCCGGGCAGCAGCCGGGTCAGGTCGCGGGTGCGGTAGCGCACCACCGGCATGGCCTCCTTCGTCAGGGAGGTGAAGACCAGCTCGCCCTCCTCCCCGTCCGGCAGCACCTCGCCGGTGACCGGGTCCACGATCTCCGGGTAGAAGTGGTCCTCCCAGATGTGCAGGCCGTCCTTGGTCTCCACGCACTCCTGCGCCACGCCCGGGCCCATCACCTCGGAGAGCCCGTATATGTCGACGGCGTCGATGGCGAAGCGCTCCTCGATCTCCCGGCGCATCGCCTCCGTCCACGGCTCGGCACCGAAGATCCCCACCTTCAGGGACGTGGTGCGCGGATCGACGCCCTGGCGCTCGAACTCGTCGAGCAGGGTGAGCATGTACGAGGGGGTCACCATGATGATCTCGGGCCGGAAGTCCTGGATCAGCTGCACCTGGCGGGCCGTCATGCCGCCGGAGGCCGGGATCACCGTGCAACCGAGCCGCTCGGCCCCGTAGTGCGCGCCGAGCCCGCCGGTGAACAGCCCGTAGCCGTACGCGACGTGCACCTTGTGGCCGGGCCGGCCGCCCGCCGCCCGGATGGAGCGGGCGACCACGTCCGCCCAGGTGTCGAGGTCCCGCTGGGTGTAGCCGACGACGGTGGGCCGCCCGGTCGTGCCGCTGGAGGCGTGGATGCGGCGGATCTCCGACTGCTCCACGGCGAACATCCCGAACGGGTAGTGCTCGCGCAGGTCCGTCTTGGCGGTGAAGGGGAAACGGGCCAGGTCGGCGAGCGTGCGGCAGTCCTCCGGCCGGACCCCCGCCGCGTCGAAGGACCGCCGGTAGAACGCCACGTTGTCGTAGGCGTGCCGCAGGGTCGCGCGCAGCCGCTCCAGCTGGAGCGCCTCCAGCTCGCCGCGGCCGAGCCGCTCGCCCGCGTCCAGCAGGTCAGTCATGCGCCACTCCCTCGCCCTCACGCCCGTACCACCGCGCCGTCCGTCGTAAAACGGACGACCGATCATTCGGTAGATCTTCGCGAGGCCAGTAAAACCGTCCCCACCCGGGGCTTGGCAAGAGGCTGGGACGGGTTTTCTCGAGCCTGAGCGGCACCCCCGGCGGACAGGCGGCCCGGCACCCCAGCCGGGCCGCCCACACCGACGTTATTCCCACGGCGGGGCGACGCGCGGAGAAGATCACACATTCGGGTGGGATGCGACCCGGTGGTGCGGAAACCGCGCTGGGCGGGGGAACGGGCGCGGCGGAGGATCGGCGGAGGACGCCGCTCCCGACCCCGCGAGCGCGCCCGAGCCCGGGCCGCGCCTCCCGTAATCGAGTGGCGCGGGCGTCCCGGCGGATGCTGGGGTGGAGGCCATGGACATCACCGCCCTGCGCCTGCACTACGACCGCCAGCTCCGCCTCGGCGCCCGCCCCGACGGACCCGGCGACCGCGTCGAACGCGACGGACCCGTCGTCCGCCAGACCGGTCCCGCGCACGCCTGGAACGGGGTCCTCTGGTCCGGCCTCGGCCCGCACGACGCCGACGCGGCCATCGCCGCCCAGATCCGCCACTTCCGCGCCGCAGGCCACTCCTTCGAATGGAAGCTGTACGGCCACGACGGCCCGGCCGACCTCGCCGAACGCCTCCTCGCCGCGGGCTTCACCGCCGACGAGGAGGAGACCCTGATGGTCGCCGAAGCGACCGCCCTGCCCGCCCACGAAGGGCTGCCGGCGGGTGTGGAACTGCGCGCCGTCACCGACGAGGCCGGCGTACGGATGGTGGTGGAGGTGCACGACCAGGCCTTCGGCACGGACGGCACGGACATGGGCCGCCGCCTCCTCGACCGGCTCGCCGCCGCGCCCGGCACCGTGGCCGCCGTCGTCGCCCTCGCCGACGGCGTCCCCGTCAGCGCCGCCCGCCTCGACCTCCCGCCGGACAGCGACTTCGCGGGCCTGTACAGCGGCGGCACCGTCGCCGCCTGGCGAGGGAGGGGCATCTACCGCGCCCTGGTCACGCACCGCGCCCGGATCGCCGCCGAACGCGGCTACCGCTACCTCCAGGTCGACGCGGCCCCGACCAGCCGCCCGATCCTCGCCCGCCTGGGCTTCACCGAGCTCACGACGACGACTCCCTACCTGTACGCGGTCTAGGTCCTGTCGTCGAACTCCCGCCCGCCCCGCCCTCCGGGCAACGACGGAAGTTCGACGACAGGACCTGGCGGTACCGCTCTGAGCCCGGGCGGGACATCTCCACGCCCGGGAGACTCCTACGCGCTCGGCCGGGCCCAGTGCGCCGGGCGCTCGAAGCCCTCCGGGAGGCGGGTGGCGGCGTCGCCGCGGGCCGCGTTCAGCTGGGGCTGGGTGAGGAAGAGGGCGCCGGTCAGGTCCGCGCCCGACAGGTCGGCGTCCCGCAGGTCCGCGCCGATCAGATCGGCGAGCGACAGGTCCGCCCCGCTCAGGTCCGCCGCGATGAGCAGCGCCCCGCGCAGGTCGGCGCCCCGCAGCTTCGCCCCGCGCAGCCGGGCCCCGAGGAGGTCGGCGCCGCGCTTGTTCTTCGGCCGTCCGCCGGCGGCCGCGCGGACGAGGGCGCTGCTCTTGAGGAGCAGCGGGTTCACCTCGGCCCGTACGGGAGCGACGTCCAGCTTCTCCAGCTCGTCCGCCGAACCCTCGGTCAGCGCGGTCACCCGGGCCAGGGCCCGGTCGAGGTCGCGGTGGAGCGGGCGGGTCGCGGTCAGCGCCCGGGCCTCCGCGAGGTAGCGCAGCAGCTCGTGCAGCTGGCGCATCACCGGGAACACCTCGTACATCTGCCGGGCGGTGTCCGGCGCCTCCCGCCAGGACACCCCGCCGAAGGTCACCTGGGAGACCTGCTGGCCGGCCCCGAAGCAGTCGTAGACCGTGCAGCCCGGGAAGCCGCGTTCCCGCAGCCGGGTGTGGATGCCGCACCGGAAGTCCTCCTGGAGGTTCCGGCAGGGTTCGCCCGAGGACTTGTCGACCGCGAAGTCGGCGGACCGGGCGAAGGGGAGGGCGACACAGCACAGTCCGAAGCAGTTCGCGCAGTCGCCGCGCAGCTCGACCTGGGGAAGCTCGGCCCGACGGGGCTCGGACGGACGGGTCTCGGACACGGTGGAGCGGCTTCCTTCGCTGGTGGAGGCGGACATCCCACCGTATCGCGCCCTCGGCGAACCCGGTTGCCGCGCTTCGTTCCACGCGGCGATGATCGGCGGCATGCCTCAGTTCACGACGTACGACGGAACGGAACTCTCCTACCGGGTGCGCGGCACGGGGGAACCCCTGCTGGTGCTGCCCGGCGGCCCCATGCGTGACGCGGACTACCTCGGCGACCTCGGGGGACTGACCGCACACCGCACCCTGTTCGTGCTCGACGCGCGCGGCACCGGCGGCAGCGCCGTGCCGGCCGACCCCACGAGCTACCGCTGCGACCGCCAGGTCGCCGACGTCGAGGCCTTCCGCGCCCACCTCGGTCTCGAGCGGATCGACCTCCTCGGGCACTCCGCCGGCGGCAACCTGGCCACCCTGTACGCCGCCGCGCACCCCGACCGGATCGGCTCCCTCGCCCTGGTCACCCCGGGCGGCCGGGCGGTCGGCGTCGCGGTCACCGACGAGGAGTGGGACAGGGCCGCCGAGGTCCACGCGGGCGCGCCCTGGTACCCGGAGGCCCGGGCTGCCCTGGACTCCCTCGACGCCTCCACCCCGCCGGAGGAGGCCGCGGCGATCGTCATGCCCTTCGCCTACGGCCGCTGGGACGCGGCCGCCCAGGCCCACGCGGCCCGCGTCCGGGAGCAGACCAACTGGGCCGCGGCGCGCGCCTACTACGGGGACGGCGCCTTCGACCCCGAGGCCACCCGGCGTGCGCTGCGCCGGCTGACCGCGCCCGTCCTCGTCCTCGCGGGCGGGTACGACGCGGGCCCCACGCCGGAGAAGGCCGCCGAGATCGCCGCCTGCTTCCCCCACGCCGAGGTCGCGGTCCAGCCGGCCGCCGGACACTTCCCGTGGCTCGACGACGCGGGCGCCTTCCTGCGCCCGGTCGTCGCCTTCCTCGACCCGGACGTCCGCACGGTCACGGTCGACGGCGTCCGCCTCGCCTACCGGGTCAGCGGCCCGGAGGACGCCGAGCCGGTCGTTCTGGTGCACGGGCGGGGCGCCGACAGCGCGGACTGGGCCGGGATCGCCGCGGAGCTGGCGGCCGACCGCCGGGTGTACGCCCTCGACCTGCGCGGCCACGGACTGAGCGACTGGCCCGGGCACTACGGCTTCCCGGTGTTCCGCGACGAACTGGCCGGCTTCCTGAAGGCCTTCGGCCTGAACGGGGTCACCGTCGTCGGACACTCGATGGGTGCCGGCGCCGCCTGTCTGCTGGCCCAGCGCGAACCGGACCTGATCGGCCGGCTCGTCCTGGAGGAGCCTCCGTGCTTCGTCCCCCTGGACCCGCCGCGCGGCCCGAAGGACCCACCGGAGGAGCCGGTCGCCCTGGACTGGGCGGTCGTGCGCGCCACCGACGCCGAGCTGAACGACCCCGACCCGGAGTGGCGCGAGCGGCTCGGGAGGATCACCGCCCCCACCCTGGTCATCGGCGGCGGCCCCTCCAGCCATCTGCCGCAGGACCGGCTCGCGGAGCTCGCCGAGTTGGTCCAGGACGGCCTGCTGGTGACCTTGAACGGCGGACACCTGGTGCACACCGAGCGCTCGGCCGGGTTCCTGGCCGCCCTGCGGACGTTCGGCGTCTGACGGGCGGGGCCTCGGTCAGGCCCCCGCCTCGGCGTCCGCCTCCACCGCCACCGACCGGGCCCAGCGGTAGTCCGCCTTGCCGCTGGGGGAGCGCTGGACGGTGTCGGTGAGGACGAGCTGGCGCGGCACCTTGTAGCCGGCGAGGCGGGTGCGGCAGTGGGCCTGGACCGCCGCGAGGTCCAGGGGCGCCGCGCCGTCCCGCAGTTGGACGACCGCCGCCACGTGGTTGCCCCACCGGGCGTCCGGTACGCCGGCGACGAGGGCGTCGTAGACGTCCGGGTGGGACTTGAGCGCCTGCTCGACCTCCTCCGGGTAGACCTTCTCGCCGCCGGTGTTGATGCACTGCGAGCCGCGGCCGAGGACGGTGACGATGCCCTGCTCGTCGACGGTGGCCATGTCGCCGAGCAGGACCCAGCGTTCGTCGCCCTTCCGGAAGAAGGTCTCCGCGGTCTTCGCGGGGTCGTTGTAGTAGCCGAGCGGCACGTGGCCGCGCTGGGCGAGGCGGCCGATCTCACCGACGCCGACCGGTTCGTGGGTGGCCGGGTCGACGACCTGGGTGCGCTCGTTGACGTGCAGCCGGAAGCCCTTGGCGGGCCCCGAGTCGTCGGTCGCGCGCCCGTTGGAGCCCGACTCGGACGAGCCGAAGTTGTTGAGCAGCAGCACGTGCGGGGCGAGGGCCCGGAACTGGTCGCGCACGGTGTCCGACATGATCGCCCCGGACGAGGAGAGGCTGAAGAGCGACGACAGGTCGGTGCCCTTGAGCGGTCCGTGCAGGGCGTCGACCAGGGGCCGCAGCATCGCGTCGCCGACCAGCGAGACGCTCGACACCTTCTCCTTCTCGATGGTGCGCAGCACCTCCTCGGGCACGTATTTGCGGTGGATCACCACCCGCTGCCCGTAGTTGAAGGCGATGAACGAGGTGAGCGTGGACGTGCCGTGCATCAGCGGGGGAGTGGGGAAGAAGGTGAGCCCCGCGCCGCCCGCGGCGACCCGCTCGGCGAGCTCCTCCGGGCGCTTGACCGGCTCGCCGCTGGGGTCGCCGCCGAAGAGGCCGGCGAAGAACAGGTCCTCCTGGCGCCACATCACGCCCTTGGGCATGCCCGTGGTGCCGCCGGTGTAGATGACGAAGAGATCGTCGGGCGAGCGCGGCGCGAAACCGCGCTCCGGTGAACCGGCCGCCTCCGCCTCGGTGAACGCGAGGCAGTCGAGAGCGGGGGCGCCCTCGCGCGGGGTCCCCACCCGCACGAGGTGCCGCAGCTTCTCCGTCTGCGGCAGCGCGGCCGCGACCCGCTCGGTGAACTCGGCGTCGAAGACGAGCGCGGCCAGGTCGGCGTCGCGGTAGAGGTAGACCAGCTCCTCCTCCACGTACCGGTAGTTGACGTTGACCGGCACGAGCCGGGCCTTGAGGCAGGCGAGCACGGTCTGCAGGTACTCGACGCCGTTGTAGAGGTGGAGGCCGAGGTGCTCGCCGGGGCGCAGGCCCGAGTCGACGAGGTGGTGGGCGAGCCGGTTGGCGGCGGCGTCGAGCTCGGCGTAGGTCAGCCGGCGCTCGGCCCCGGTGCCCGGGTGGTCGACGTACACCAGCGCCTCGCGGTCCGGGACCACGTCGACGACCGATTCGAACAGGTCGGCAAGGTTGTACTCCACCGTTCCTCCTGATCCTGGCCCGGACTGACCCCGTCGGTCACTGGGCGGTCATTAGAGCGCCGACCGGCGGAGGTGGGAAGGGGGTGCGCAGAAGAATCTGACTGAGTGTCAGAAAACTATTGAACTGGATCCGCCACTACTGCAACCTGTTCCAGAAATGGAGCCGGGAGTCGGGAGACGGCGGACATGACAGACGCGGGCGACACGAACGTCACGGCAGACACGGGCGACACACACGCCAAGGCAGACACGTCGGGCACCCCAGGCACGGCAGACACGTCGGAGACGTCAGGCACCTCCGCGAGGGACGGCGCCGGCGGTTCCCGTGCCACCGTCCGCGGCACCGAACACCTCGACGTACGACGCGAAGGCGCCACCCTCGTCCTCACCCTGAACCGGCCGGAGGCCATGAACGCGCTCTCGCTGCCGATGCTCGTCGGGCTCTACGACGGCTGGCTGGCGGCCGACGCCGACGACACGATCCGCTCGGTCGTCCTCACCGGCGCCGGCGGCTCCTTCTGTGCCGGCATGGACCTCAAGGCGCTCGCCGGCAAGGGCATGGCGGGCGACCGGTACCGGGACCGGATGACGGCCGACCCCGACCTGCACTGGAAGGCCATGCTGCGGCACCACCGCCCGCGCAAGCCGGTCATCGCCGCCGTCGAGGGCCACTGCGTCGCCGGCGGCACCGAGATCCTCCAGGGCACCGACATCCGGGTGGCCGGCGCCTCCGCCACCTTCGGCCTCTTCGAGGTCCGGCGCGGCCTCTTCCCGATCGGCGGCTCCACGGTCCGGCTGCCCCGCCAGATCCCGCGCACCCACGCCCTCGAAATGCTCCTCACCGGCCGCCCGTACACCGCCGAGGAGGCCGCGGGCATCGGTCTCGTCGGCCGGGTCGTCCCCGACGGCACCGCCCTGGAGACCGCCCTGGAGATCGCCGAACGGATCAACGCCTGCGGGCCGCTCGCCGTCGAGGCCGTCAAGGCGTCCGTCTACGAGACCGCCGAGATGACGGAGCAGGAGGGCCTGGCCGCGGAACTCGAGCGCGGCTGGCCGATCTTCGCCACGGCGGACGCGAAGGAGGGCGCCCAGGCCTTCGCCGAGAAGCGCCCGCCGGTCTACCGCCGGGAGTGACCCGCGGAACGGCCCCGCCGCAGGCGCATCCGCCCCCGCCCACCCAGTCAGGAGCCAGCATGACCGACGCCCTCGAAACCCTCCGCGCCCCGCTCGTCGTCGAGTTCCCCTTCACCCGCTCCCTCGGGCCGGTCCAGTCCGCCTTCCTCACCGGCCTGCGCGAGCGTGTCCCGCTCGGCGTGCGCACCGAGGCCGGACGCGTGCTCGTGCCGCCCGTCGAGTACGACCCCGAGACCGCCGCCGAACTACGCGAACTCGTCGAGGTCGGGGACACCGGCACCGTCACCACCTGGGCCTGGAACCCCGAGCCCCGCCGCGGCCAGCCGCTCGCGACCCCCTTCGCCTGGGTGCTCGTCCGTCTCGACGGCGCCGACACCGCCCTCCTGCACGCCCTCGACGTCCCCGGGCCCGAGGCCGTACGCACCGGCCTGCGGGTCAGGATCCGCTGGGCCGCCGAACGGCACGGCGCCATCACCGACATCGCCTGCTTCGAGCCGGCCGAGGACGCCCCGGCGGCGCGACACGAACCCCGCCCGCACGCCGCGGACTTCGCCGAGCCCGTCACCGGCATCGTCGCCGCGGCCCGGCTCGACTACACCTACAGCCCGGGGCGCGCCCAGACCGCCTACCTCCGCTCCCTCGCCGAACGACGCACGGTCGGCGAGCGCTGCCCGTCCTGCGCCAAGGTCTACGTCCCGCCCCGCGGCGCCTGCCCCACCTGCGGCGTCGCGACCACCGAGCGGGTCGAGGTCGGCCCGCGCGGCACCGTCACGACCTTCTGCATCGTCAACATCAAGGCGAAGAACCTCGACATCGAGGTCCCGTACGTCTACGCCCACATCGCCCTCGACGGCGCCGGCCTCGCCCTGCACGGCCGGATCGCCGGCATCCCGTACGACCAGGTCCGCATGGGGCTCCGGGTCGAGCCCGTGTGGAGCGAGGGCGGCCGCTACCCCGACCACTACCGCCCGAGCGGAGAGCCGGACGCCGACTACGACACGTACAAGGAGCTCCTGTGACCGCAGCACGCCGGGACGTCGCCATCGTCGCCTTCGCCCAGACCGACCACACCCGCCGCACCGACGACCTCTCCGAGGTCGAGATGGTGATGCCGGTCCTGCACGAGGTGCTGCGCCAGACGGGCCTGAGGACCTCCGACATCGGTTTCACCTGCTCCGGCTCCTCCGACTACCTCGCCGGACGCGCCTTCTCCTTCACCATGGCCCTCGACGGCGTCGGCGCCTGGCCGCCCATCTCCGAGTCCCACGTGGAGATGGACGGCGCCTGGGCGCTCTACGAGGCCTGGGTGAAGCTGCTCACCGGAGAGGCCGACACGGCGCTCGTGTACGCGTACGGGAAGTCCTCGCCCGGCTCCGTGCGCGACGTGCTGACCCGCCAGCTCGACCCGTACTACGTGGCCCCCCTGTGGCCCGACTCCGTCGCCCTCGCCGCCCTCCAGGCGCAGGCCCTGATCGACGCCGGACACACCGACGAGCCCGCGCTCGCCTCGATCGCGACCCGCAGCCGCCAGGACGCCGCCGCCAATCCGCATGCCCAGCTCCCCGGGGCACGGCCCCAGGGCGACCACCTCGTGGCCCCCCTCCGCACCGGCGACTGCCCGCCCGTCGGCGACGGCGCCGCCGCGGTCGTCCTCGCCACCGGTGAGCGCGCCCGCGCCCTGTGCGCCCGGCCCGCCTGGATCACCGGCATGGACCACCGCATCGAGGCCCACTCCCTCGGCGTCCGCGACCTCACCGACTCGCCCTCCACCCGGCTCGCCGCCGAGCGAGCCGGTGCCTTCGACGCGACCGCCGGCCCTCTCGACACCGCCGAACTGCACGCGCCGTTCACCTCCCAGGAGGTCGTCCTGCGCAGGGCCCTGCGCCTCGGCGACGACGTCCGCGTCAACCCGTCCGGCGGCGCCCTCGCGGCCAACCCCATGATGGCCGCCGGCCTCATCCGGCTCGGCGAGGCCGCCGCCCGCATCCACCGCGGCGCCTCCGACCGCGCCCTCGCCCACGCCACCTCCGGGCCCTGCCTCCAGCAGAACCTGGTCGCCGTCCTGGAAGGGGACTCGCATGCCTGAGGCCGCCACATCGAAGGAATGCGTCGCGATCGTCGGCATCGGCCAGACGAAGCACGTCGCCGCCCGACGGGACGTCTCGCTCGCCGGGCTCGTCCGCGAGGCGGCCCGGCGCGCCCTGGACGACGCCGAGCTGACCTGGGCGGACGTCGACGCCGTCGTCATCGGCAAGGCCCCCGACTTCTTCGAGGGCGTGATGATGCCGGAGCTCTACCTCGCCGACGCGCTCGGCGCGGTCGGCAAGCCGATGCTCCGCGTCCACACCGCCGGATCCGTCGGCGGCTCCACCGCCCTCGTCGCCGCGAACCTCGTCGCCGCCCGGGTCCACCGCACCGTCCTCACCCTCGCCTTCGAGAAGCAGTCGGAGTCGAACGCCATGTGGGGCCTCTCGCTGCCCGTCCCCTTCCAGCAGCCGCTGCTGGCCGGCGCGGGCGGCTTCTTCGCCCCCCACGTACGCGCCTACATGCGGCGCACCGGCGCCCCCGACACGATCGGCTCCCTCGTCGCCTACAAGGACCGCCGCAACGCGCTCAGGAACCCGTACGCCCATCTCCACGAGCACGACATCACCCTGGAGAAGGTGCAGTCCTCGCCGATGCTCTGGGACCCCATCCGCTACTCGGAGACCTGCCCGTCGTCCGACGGAGCCTGCGCGATGATCCTCACCGACCGGGCGGGCGCCGCCCGTTCGCCCCGGCCACCCGCCTGGATGCTCGGCGGTGCGATGCGCAGCGAACCCACTCTCTTCGCCGGCAAGGACTTCGTCTCGCCGCAGGCCGGGCGGGACTGCGCCGCCGACGTCTACCGTCAGGCGGGCATCACGGACCCGCGCCGCCAGATCGACGCCGTCGAGATGTACGTGCCGTTCTCCTGGTACGAGCCGATGTGGCTGGAGAACCTCGGCTTCGCGGAGGAGGGCGAGGGCTGGAAGCTCACCGAGGCGGGCGTCACCGAGATCGGCGGCGACCTGCCCGTGAACCCCTCCGGCGGTGTGCTGTCCACCAACCCCATCGGGGCCTCCGGCATGATCCGCTTCGCGGAGGCCGCCCTCCAGGTACGGGGCCAGGCCGGCGAGCACCAGGTGGAGGGGGCGCGCACGGCGCTCGGACACGCGTACGGAGGGGGCGCGCAGTTCTTCTCCATGTGGCTCGTCGGCGACCGGCCGCCCACGGTCTGAGGTCTGTCGGCGCCCCGGAGCGCTCGCTACGCTGAGGCCCGGACGCACAGCGCAGCGTGACGCACGATGCGTGGGAAGACCCGAGAGGAGCATGGACGTGACGGACAGCACCATGACCCAGCACGCCTGGTCGGCGCAGGACCTTCCGGACCTCGACCTGTCACAGGCGGACTGGCGCTCCGGCAGCCAGGGCGTGGGGGACGTCCAGATCGCGTTCGTCGAGGGCTTCATAGCGATGCGCAACGGGCGTCGGCCGGAGGCGCCGTCCATCGTGTTCACCCCGGCGGAGTGGCGGGCGTTCGTGGTGAACGCGCGGGACGGCGAGTTCGACCTGACCTGAACCGGGGCGGCCAATCCCGCCTGACCGGCGCGGGACGGGGAGCCGTCCCCCAGGGACCGCCCTAGGGTGGTGATCATGCACGCGGAACGTGATCTGACCCGGCTGCTCGCCGGGATGCGGCCGGAGCTCCACCCGGGCGGCTACGTCTTCACCACCGTCGACGGCCCGGCTCCGGCGGGCCTCGCCCCGGTCGTCACCGTCGCCGAGCGCGAGGGCCTGACGATGGTCGTACGCCAGGAGGACGCCGACGCGGCCTCGCTGGCGTACGACTACGTGGCCGGCTGGATCACCCTGCGGGTCCACTCGGCGCTCGACGCCGTCGGCCTGACGGCGGCCGTCGCGGGAGCCCTCGCCGAGGCCGGGCTCAGCTGCAACGTCGTCGCCGGTTTCCACCACGACCACCTCTTCGTCGAACACGCCCGGGCCGAGGAGGCGTTGGCGGTCCTGGAGGCGCTCGCACGGCGATTCTGAGGCCCTTTCACACAAGCTGCACAATCTTCCTCCTCTGGGGCGCTGCCCGGCGTACGCTGGGGTTTTCGTGGGGCCGCGACCCCGACGCACCCCTTGTGCGCCGGGTGTGCGCCCCCAGCGTGGGGTGGGGTGGACCATGGCAGCACAGACCGGCGGACCGGCCGGCCGAGGCTTCGGCCTCATCGAGCGCGAGGCGGAACTCGCGGCGGCAGAGGAAGCGTTGAACCTGCTGACGGGCCACGGCGTGGGGGCGTCGTGGCCGGAGGAGGCGGTAGCCGCCGCGGAGCGGGCCGGCACCGAGGGGGCCGTCGGCGCCGAGGAGGGGGCCGGCACCGAGGGGGCCGTCGGGACCGAGGCGGCGGTCGGTACCGACGGAGGGGTCGCGCGCGTCCCCCGCCCCCGGCAGGCGCCCGGCGCGCCCCTGCTGCGCGTGGTGCGGGGCGGCGGGACCGGCAGCGACGGGGGACGGCGCGGCCGCGGTGTCCGGCGCGGCGGCGTGCTCGCGTACGCCGCGCCCGCCGGCCTCGGGAAGACCACGCTGCTCGCCGAGATCCGGCGGCGGGCCGCCGCCAAGGGGTGCACGGTGCTGTCCGCGCGCGGCGGCGACCAGGAGCAGCGGGTCGCGTTCCACGTGGCGCGGCAGCTGCTGCAGCCGCAGCTCGCCGCCGCCTCCCGGACCGAGCTGCGCGAGCGGCTCGGGAGCTGGTACGACATCGTCGGGCCCGCGCTCGGCCTGTGCACCGCCGCCGAGGGCGCGCCGCCGGACCCGCAGGGCCTGCGGGACGGGCTCGACTGGGTGCTCACCCATCTCGCGGTACGCCGCGCCCCGCTCGTCGTCGTCCTCGACGACGCGCACTGGGCCGACCCCGAGTCGCTCGGCTGGCTCTCCGCGTTCGCGCCGCGGGCCGAGGAGCTGCCCATGCTGCTCGTGGTGGCCTACCGCCCGGACGAACTCCCCGAGTCCGGTCAGGAGTTCACCGGCCGCCGGTCCGGCCAGCGGCCGCTCGGCCTGGAGCCCCTCACCTCGACCGCCATCGCCCGGCTGATGCGCGACCGCGTCGGCGCCCACGCCGACGACGCCTTCTGCCGTGAGTGCTGGGCCGTCACCTCCGGCAACCCCTTCGAGGCCGTCGAGCTCGCCGCCAGGATCCGCGACCGGGGCCTGGAGCCCGTCGCCGACCGGGCCCCCGCGCTGCGCGACCTCGCCGCCGCCGCGAAGGGCAGCGGCCTGATCGCCCAGATCGAGCGGCTCGGCACCGCCACCGTCCGGCTCGCCTGGGCCTGCGCCGTCCTCGGCACCGAGATCTCCCCGCAGCTCGCCGGCGCCGTCGCCGGACTCGGCGGCGAGGAGGTCGCCCGCAGCGCGGGACTGCTGCGCCGCGCCCGCGTCCTCGCCGAGGCGCCCGACGACGAGACCGACACCCTCGAGTTCGTCCACCCCCTCATCGCCACCGCCGTCTACGACGCCATCCCCGCCGCCACCCGCGTCGCCCTGCACGGCCAGGCCGCCTGGTGCGTCGTCGACGCCGGGCTCGGCCCCACCGCCGCCGCCCGCCACCTCGTCGAGACCCATCCCGAGGGCGACCCGTGGGTGGTCCAGAACCTGCGCGCCGCCGCCCAGGAGACCCTGCGGGCGGGCGCCCCCGACACCGCCCGCCGCTATCTCGCCCGCGCCCTGCGCGAGCCCCCCGACCGCGACGAGCGGGCCGCCGTCCTCTTCGAGCTCGGCTGCGCCTCCCTCCTCACCGAGCCCGCCACCACCGTCAACCACCTGCGCGCCGCCCTGGAGGAGCCGGTCGCCGAGCCCGCCCTGCGGCACGGCATCGTCTACCGGCTCTCCCAGGTCCTCGCCCACAGCGACCGGCTCGTCGAGGCCTCCGAGCTCCTCGGCCACGAGTCCCGGCTCACCACCGACGCCCGCAGCCGGCTGCGCATGCAGTCCGAGAAGTTCATGTGGGACGCCTTCCGCGCCGACGAGCCCGACTCGCCGGCCCGCTCCCGCCGGCTTGCCCGGCTCGCCGACCGGCTCACCGGCCGCGACCTCACCGAGCGCTACATCATCGGTCTGCGCGCCTGGGACGCCACCGTGCGCGCCGAACCGTCCGCCGTCGCCGTCGGCCACGCCGAGCGCGCCCTGGAGGGCGGCCTCAGCTGGGCCGACGAGAGCCGCGGCTTCGAGGTCCCCGTCCTCGTCGCCCTCACCTTCCTCTACGCCGACCGGCCCGGCCGCGCCGAGGAGCTGTTCGCCGCCGGCACCGCCGAGTTCGAGCGACAGGGCTGGCGTGGCGCCCACCTCTCCTTCGCGTACACCCTCCTCGGCTACATCCGCTACCGGCGCGGCCGGCTCGTCGAGGCCGAGGACTTCGTGCGCGCGGGCCTCCGGCTCGCGGAGCGGGTGGGCCCCCGGACGCCCGCCCAGTGGTACGCCACCGGCGTCATGATCGAGGTGCTGCTCGCCCGGGGCCGTACGGAGGAGGCCGAGCGGGTCGCCCGCACCCACGACTTCGGGGAGCCCTTCCCGGCCGCCGTCACCTTCCCCGACTCCCAGACCGTGCACGCCGAACTGCTCCTCGCCACCGGGCGCACCGAGGAGGCCGCCGCCGAGCTCGCCGCCGTCGGACGCCGCCTCGACCCGCGCGGGATGCGCAACCCGGCCTGGTGCCCCTGGCAGTCCCACCTGGCCCTCGCCGAGGCGTGCGAGACCCCCGGACGGGCCCGCGACACGGCCCTCGCCGCCGTGGCCCGTGCCCGCCAGTACGGCGCGCCCTCCGCGATCGGCCAGGCGCTCCGCGTCACCGCCGAGGTCTCCCCGGACATCGAGCGGGTCAAGCTCCTGGAGGAGTCCGTCGACTGGCTCGACCGCTCGCCCGCCGCGTACGAGCTGGCCCGCTCCCTCGTCGCCCTCGGCACCGCGCTGCGCCGCACGGGCCGCACCCACGAGGCCGCCGGGCACCTCTACCGGGGCCTGGAGACCGCCCAGAGCTGCGGCGCGGACGGACTCGTCGAGGACGCGCGGGCCGAGCTCGCCGCCGCCGGGCTGCGGCCCCGCGCGCTGCTGCCGGCCGGCACCGACACGCTCACCGCCCGTGAGCGGACCGCCGCCGAGCTGACCGCCCGCGGCCAGGACCCGGCCGCCGTCCTCGGCGTCGACCGGGCCACCGCCACCCGCCTGCTCTCCGCCGTCTACCGCAAGCTCGGCACCGACCGCGCCGGACTCGCCCAGGCACTCCGGGGCGGAGCAGGCTGACGCCGCCCCGGCGCGCCGCGACGCGCGCCGGGCCACGTACCATGGCGGTATGTCCTTCCTCCGCCGCCGCAGCGCCGCCACACCCGCGGGTCCGGACTTCGACGTCCTGGCCATGGACCCCGGGGACTGGCCCGGCAATCTCGGCGCCGGCCTGCTCCCGGCACCCGACGGCAGCTGCCAGGGCGTGTTCCTCCGCTACGACCTGTTCGGCGGCCGCGGCCCCGCGATGATCATCGGCAATCTGCCCGAGGGCTCCCCGGCGCGTGAGCTCGCCGACGGGCAGATCCCCTTCGAGGTGGCCCAGCTGCTGGCCGCCCTGGAGAACGACGAGCCGGTCGAGGTGCTCGACCGCGAGGACGTGCCGGTGATGCAGGGCGACAACCTGCTCATCGTGCGCCGCCTCAAGCTCTCCGAGAGCCGCATCTCCTGCGTGCAGTTCGACCGCAGCGACAACGTCCTGGTCACCATCGCCAGTTGGGACCGGCCCATCACCGACGACCTGTACGCGCTGCTGAAGCCGCTGCCCGCCGAGCTGTTCCAGCAGGGCTGACCGGGAGGCGGGGGGCCGATGAGCGCACGCGTCGACAGCTGGATCTGGGCCGTCCGGCTCACCAAGACCCGCTCCCAGGCCGCCGCGGCCTGCCGGGCCGGGCACGTGAAGGTCAACGGGGAGCGGGCCAAGCCCGCCCAGCCCGTGAAGCCGGGCGACGAGGTCCGCCTCTTCCACGGCGGCCGCCAGCGGATCGTCGAGGTGAAGCAGCTGCTCACCAAGCGGGTCGGCCCGCCCGCGGCGGCCGAGGCCTACGTCGACAACAGCCCGCCCCCGCCGCCCCGCGAACACGTGGCCGTCGCCGGTGTGCGCGACCGGGGCGCCGGCCGCCCCACCAAGCGCGACCGCCGCGAACTCGACCAGCTGCGCGGCCCGCGGCCGTAACGGAAACGACGACGGGCCCCCGGGGCATCGCACCCGGGGGCCCGTCGCATCCGGCTACGGCACGAGCGCCCCGTACGTCGCCGCCAGCCGGGCCGCCGACGTCCCGAGGCCCCGCGGACCCCGGCGCGCCCACGAGGTCCCGGCGCCCGCGTGGACGTCCTCCGCCCCGTAACGCCGCACGTTCCGGTGCCAGTGCAGGAGCCCGGCGAGCCAGTCCTCCAGCTCCCGCAGATAGCCCCGGAAGGCCGCGCGGCCCGCCGCGTCGAGCTCGAAGTCCTCGAACAGCAGCGGCACTTCGTGCTTCTTCAGGTGCTCGTACTGGCGCAGGCGCCCCCGCATCAGGTCGTCGACCATCGACACCGCCGCCGGGTAGTCGCAGTCGAAGAACTTCTGCACCACGAGCAGCAGGTTGTGCAGCTCGCCGTCGACCTCGATCTCCTTCTGGTACGAGAAGAGGTCGTTGACCATGGCCCCGTAGTCCATGACGGAGCTCGCCAGGGCACGCACCGTACCCGTCCGGAAGATCTCCTCCGGCAGGACCTCGGGGCGGCGCAGCCGGGACATCAGCGTGGTCAGCTCGGAGCCGAAGGTGCTGCGGCGCATCTCGATGTAGTCGACCGGGTCGGGCACCCGGTGCTGGGCCGTGTTGTGCAGCTCCCACATCCAGCCGTCCAGCATGACGTCGACGGCGGCACGGAACTGCGCCCGGGCGGCCTCGCTCATCGGCCCGGCCGTGCGCAGCCACAGGTCGGCCAGCGCGCGCTCGATGGGGCGCTCCGCGAGGGCCGCCGCCGAGGCCGGATCGGCCGTCGGCATGCAGGACTTGAGGCGCTCGGTCTGCTGCTTCGCCGCGGCGAGCGCGCGCGGGCGGCCGAAGAAGATCGGGTAGTGGTCGTCCGCGTACGTGCCCCAGATCAGCCAGTCGGCGCTCAGCTCCAGCTCCTCCGCCGCGGCGTCCGGGTCGAGTCCCGCCGAGCAGAGCGCGATGTCGAAGCCCTCGGCCAGCCGCCGGTCCCAGATGTCGTTCAGGAGCCCCATGCGCTCCGCCCAGTCCACCGTGTGCCGCCGCGCCCCGTCGAGATGCGGATTGAGCGAGAGCGCGTACGGCAGGTCGAAGTCCGGGAGCAGCGAGGGGCCGACCCGCTGGTGCGGCTCGTGGGTGAGCGTGCGCAGCCGGCTCGCGGCCGGCCGTCCGAACAGGTTCCTGATGTCGAGCGCGGAGGTGCCGATCACCCCGTCGAACGGCGAAGTCCCCTTCACCAGGCCCTCGTTCATGTAGCGGCTGGAGCGAAGGTGCCACTCGTGACCGCCGGACTGCCAGTCCTGCAGGCCCTTGGTGTACGCGGTGATCGCGGCCGCCTCCGCCGGGCCGAGGCCTTCCTCCACGCAGAGCGCGGGCACCTCGGTCAGCGCCGTGTTCTCGAACTGCTGCAGCCGCGAGGTCAGCAGGTCGTTCACGGCGTTCGCCGCCTCCTGCGTCGTACAGCCGAGGAACTTCTCCAGGACGAGCACGCCGTTGCTGTTCTCGCCCTCGTCCTCCACCTCACGCTGGTACGAGAAGAGGTCGTTGCGCAGGTGCACCGCGTCCGAGAACGCGTCCCGCAGCACGCGCAGCGGCCGGGAGTACGCCACCCGCTCCGGTACCTCGGCGCCCGCCGCGTACTCCACCAGCCCGGCCGACCAGGGCGCACCGCCCACCTTGCGGCGCATCTCGATGTACTCGACGGGGTTGGCGATCCGGCCCTCGTGGATGTTGTCGAGCTCCCAGAGCGACTCGTACAGCAGGTGCTCGGTCGCCTCGGCGAACCGCACCCGCCAGGCCTCCGACATCGACGGCACGGTCCGCCGCCACAGGTCGGCGAGACCCGCCTCGACCGGGTTGGCCGGCTCGGGCATGCCCGCCGCGGGGTCGGCCGGCATGAAGAGCGGGAGCCGGTCGAGATACGCCTTGCCGCCCGCACGGTCCTGGGAACGCTTGAAGGTCTCCAGGAAGTGGTCGTCGAAGAAGAAGACCCACGTGTACCAGTCGGTGACGAGGGACAACGCCGCCGCGTCGCAGTCGGGGTGGGTGTACGAGCAGAGCAGCGCGTAGTCGTGGGCCTGGAGGTCGGCCTCCTCCCAGATGCCGGAGCCCTCCAGCATCCCCATCTCCCGTGCCCAGGCACACGTGTGCGTGCGGGCCGCCTCCACATGGGGATTGAGCCGCGCCGGATACGGGACATAGAAATCCGGCAGAACGAAGGGCTGAGCCATGCCGAGGAGGCCTTCCGGTGAGCTGGGCTGTCGTCCGGCCGAGCATTACCCCTCGACCCCGGCGCCCACGCGAACACCGCAATAGTCATACGGACAGGACGGAGGGTGCCGTTCGGACCGTGATCCGGCGGCACCCCCGCCCGCACCGTCAGGTTTCGGCCAGACCCGCTCAGGCCCGGGAAACCAGCACGTCAGCGGCCTTCACAAACGCCACCCGATGGCCGAACTGAATCTGGTAGTACTCCTCCTGGCCGCGTACGACCGTGTGACCCGTGGTATCGAACGTCGGAGCGAAGAAGTACTCGCCCGGCGTACGACCGCCCACCACGTACCGCTGACCCGCGAGGAGCCGGTACGGCAACGGGGACACCGACTGCACCGGAACCCCCGCCGGATAGGCCGAGGCCTCCGGGTACGCCCGCCCGTAGACCGGCACCGACGCCAGGCCCTCCCTCGGCGTGAGCACCGCGGCCCGCGCGTTCACCGCCGTCGGCTCCTCCTTCGGGTTGTGGAACCACGCCTTCTGCCCGAGGTACCAGATCGCCGTCCAGTCGCCCTGTCGCTCCGCCACCGCGAAGCTCTGGCCGGTGGAGGCCCGCGCCCCCGTGTCGTTGACCCCGGTCGTCGAATCCTGCCCGCCCGGCCGCAGACCGATGTCCTTGACCAGCGGCGCGTCGGCGCTCGGCGCGGTGTGCAGGCGCACCGCACCGCTCCCGTGCGGCGCGCACGCCTCCCCGGCCTTCACGCACCCCGTGTACACCGGCCGGTGCGCCGCGTAGTCCGGGCGGATCGTCACCACGCCGGCGTTCGGACCCGCGCTCGGCGTGATCGGCCGGCCCAGCAGCTGGAAGTAGTGCGCCCAGTCCCAGTACGGACCCGGGTCGGTGTGCATGCCCTTGATCGTCGAGGTCACCGTCCCCGGCACGTTGTCGTGGCCGAGCACGTGCTGCCGGTCCAGCGGGATGTCGTACCGCTTCGCCAGATAGCGCACCAGCCGCGCCGACGTCCGGTACATCGCCTCCGTGTACCAGGAGTCCGGCGAGGTGAGGAAGCCCTCGTGCTCCAGACCCACCGACTTGGCGTTCACGAACCAGTTGCCCGCGTGCCAGCCCACGTCCTTCAGCGGCAGGTGCTGCGCGATGTGCCCGTCCGAGGAACGCAGCGAGTACTGCCACGACACGTACGTCGGGTCCTGCACCAGCTTCAGGGTGGTGTCCCAGCTCGCCTCGGTGTCGTGGACGACGATGTAGTCGACGGACTGCGAGTGCGGCCGGTCCGCCAGGTCGTGGTTGCCGTAGTCGCCGTCCCCGAACTCCTCGTACGGCGCCGGGATCCACTCGCACGCCACCGTCGGCGGGCACTCCACCGGCCCCTTCGCCGGCGCCCGCAGGCCCAGCGCCGCCACCTGTCCGGTGGCCGGCGCGACGCCCGGATCGGCCGCCAGCGCCACCCGCTGCCCACTGTCCGTGGTCCGCGACTCGCCGGTGCGGATCACGTCGAAGACGTCGTCCGCGTAGGCCGCCGCCGTGGCCGTGTCGTCCGCGCCCGAATAGCGAGCCACCGCCCCGTACCAGTCGGCCGGATCCGCGCTCGCCGGCAGACCCGCCTCGCGCTGCGCGGCGGCGAGCAGCGCCGCACCCCCCTCGATGTTCGCCGCCGTGCTCGTGCGCAGCTCCTCGGCCGACCGGCCGGACAGCTCGGCCGCCCGCTCGAGTGTCCGCAGCCGGGGCGGCAGCGCGGCCGGCGCGGGCAGCGCAGCCGGCGCCTCGGTGGCGCGCCGGGGCCCGCGGGCCTCGTCCCCGCGGGCGTCCTCCGCGCCGTCCGCGTGGTGCGGCGCCTCCGCGAGCGCGGTCCGCGCGTCCGTCAGGTGCATCGGACCGTAACCGCCGGTCACGCTCGGCGCGCCGCCGTGGGCGTCCCAGCGTGACTGCAGGTACGACACGGCGAGCAGCACGCTCTGCGGCACACCGTGCCGCTCGGCCGCCACCGCGAACTGCCGCTGCAGCGAGCCCGCCACGGGCTCCTCGGCGGTGGCCGGCGCCCAGCCGCTCGGCGCGCCGGACAGCAGGGGAAGGAGCAGGGCGACGGGCGCGACACGTCTGAGGGACCTGGAACGGAGCAAGGCAGCCTCCTGGAGCGGATGGGGGAGCAGGGGCGTGCGGGCCGAACCCGTACAGGGGTAGCGGCTCCCGGACCATCCGTCAATCACCCCTCCGCGAGGGCGATTTCCCACGTCAGAGGAGTTTCGCGCGGGCGGCGCGCCCGCCTGCGGCGCGTCAGTGGTGTAGACCAATAAGGGTGGCGGATCGGATTTCCGAAGCCCCGCGCGTGACGCGAACACGACTGCCTTGTACGGGAGTTCCGGTCCTCGGCGAGCGAGGGAAACGCGCCGCCGGGCCGGACCGCCGGCCCCCGGGCGGGCGCGGAGACGGACGCGCTTCCGTACCTCCGGCGATCGGAGGGCGCGGCGTGCGCCCGGAACCGCTCCTCGGGCGCGCGGACGAAAGCGCCGCGCTCCCGGTGTGTCGGCACCGGGCGCGCGGCGCGCCACCCCCGTCTCGTGTCGGCCCGCGCTCAGCGCGTCCCGACCGCCGCGCGCACGGCCCGCCGTGCCATGGCGCAGTCGTCGTGCAGCCGCCGCAGCAGAAGGCGCTGCTCCTCCCCGGGCGAGACCGCCCCCGCCGGCACCGGGACCGAACCGGCCGGCGGCGCCTCCCTGATCGTGCGCTGCACCGCCGTCTCGTACGTACGGATCTCCCGGGTCAGCACGATCATCAGGTTCACCAGGAACGCGTCCCGGGAGGCCGTGCCCGCCTGCTGCGCCAGCTGACTGATCTGCCGCCGCGCCAGCGGCGCGTCCCCCAGCACCGCCCACAGGGTCGCCAGGTCGTACCCGGGCAGGTACCAGCCCGCGTGCTCCCAGTCGACCAGCACCGGACCGGCCGGCGACAGCAGGATGTTGGAGAGCAGGGCGTCGCCGTGACAGAACTGTCCCATGCCCTGCCGGCCACCCGCCTGCGCCAGCCCGTGCAGCAGCTTCTGCAGGTCGTCCCGGTCCCGGTCGGTGAACAGACCCAGCTCGTGATAGCGCGCGATCCGCGCCCCGTAGTCGAGCGGAGCGTCGAAGGTCCCGGCCGGCGGCCGCCAGGCGTTCAGCCGGGCGATCGCGCCGAGCGCGGCCCGCAGGTCCGTGCGGGGCGGCGCCTCGACGGGGTGACGGGTCAGTGCCGCCGCCCGCCCCGGCATCCGCTCGATGACCAGTGTGCAGTTCTCCGGGTCCGCGGCGATCAGCCGCGGTGCGCGCACCGGGGGACGGTGCCGGACGAACGACCGGTAAGAAGCTATTTCGTGCTGGAACCGCTCGACCCACGCGGGGGAGTGGTCCAGTAAACACTTCGCGACCGCCGTCGTCCGTCCGGTCGTCCCGACGATCAGGACGGAACGGCCACTGCGCCGCAGCACCTGCACCGGATTGAACTCCGGGCAGATCCGGTGGACGGACGCGATCGCCATGCGCAGCTGCGCGCCCTGCGGGCCGGACAGGTCGATCCTCCCGCTGGGCGGCTGGACGGTGCTTCCCACCCAGCGCCTCGGCCGCGCCGCTCCCTGCGTCGGAACGGGGGCGAGGTACGGTCCGGAACCGGCCGGGACGGTGCGGTGCAGCGGCCGGGGCGGGGCGGTCACGGAGGACGATGCTGTGTACATGGAGGTGACAGATCCCTTCGTGCGCCGACGAGTTGCGTGCGCCGCCCCGCCCGCCCGACCGGGTCCGCACCCTGGGGAAAATGAGGGCCGGTCGACGGGGCGAGGTGGCGCGTTCCTACCTTACACCCGGGCGCGGGTGGCGGAACATCGGGCGCACCCTGGCGAACCCTGGCGAATAGTCGCCAGCCCTATGACAGGGGGCTACTGTCAACTCAGCCGAGAACCTGGGGGCTTAGACGTGACCGGACAGACCAACACCCGCCTGGCAGACCTTTTCGGCCTGGCCGGCTGGTCCAAGGGCGAACTCGCGAGACTCGTGAACCGGCAGGCGGCGGCCATGGGCTACCCCCAGCTGGCGACCGACACCTCGCGGGTGCGGCGCTGGATCGACATGGGGGAGACCCCGCGCGATCCCGTGCCCCGGGTGTTGGCAGCGCTGTTCACCGAGCGACTCGGCCGTGTCGTGACCATCGAGGACCTCGGGTTCGTACGACACGGGCGCGCCGGCAAGCGGCGGGACGTCAGGAACACCGACAACCCTGACGGGCTGCCCTGGGCGCCCGAACGTACGGCAGCGGTCCTCACCGAATTCACGGGAATGGACCTCATGCTCAACCGACGCGGCCTGGTGGGCGCGGGCGCCGCGCTTGCCGCCGGCTCCGTACTCACCAACGCCATGCACGACTGGCTCCACACCGACCCCGCACGCTCCGGCGCGGCCCCCGGCGCCATCGATCCCCTCCACGCCGACCCCGCTGGGTACGACCGCTACGAGGCCGCCCCCATCGGGTCGGAGGAGATCGAGGCCCTGGAACGCTCCGTCGAGGTCTTCCGCGCCTGGGACGCCTCCCGGGGTGGCGGCCTGCAGCGCAAGGCGGTCGTGGGCCAGCTCAACGAGGTGGGCGGCATGCTCGCCTACCACCACCCCGACCACCTCCAGCGGCGCCTGTGGGGCGTGGCCGCCAACCTCGCCGTCCTCGCCGGCTGGATGTCCCACGACGTCGGCCTCGAACCCACCGCCCAGAAGTACTTCGTCATCGCCGCCCACGCGGCCCGTGAGGGCGGCGACCGGCCCCGCGCGGGCGAGGCGCTCTCCCGCGCCGCCCGCCAGATGGTCCACCTGGGCCGGCCCGACGAGGCGCTCGATCTGATGAAGCTCGCCAAGTCCGGGGCCGGGGAGCGGCTGCTGCCGCGCACCCAGGCCATGTTCCAGACCATCGAGGCCTGGGCGCAGGCCTCGATGGGCCGCGGCCAGGCGATGCGCCGGACCCTCGGCGAGGCCGAGGAGCTCTTCGTCTCCGACAAGGGCGACGAGAAGCCCAGTTGGATGCAGAACTTCGACGAGGCCGACCTGCACGGCATGCAGGCGCTCGCCTACCGCACCCTCGCCGAACACGACCCGGCCGCCGCGGTCCCGGCCCAACGGCACGCCAAGCTCGCACTGGAACTGCGGCGCCACGGGCACGACCGCTCGAAGCTCTTCGACCACATCTCGCTCGCCTCGGCCTGCTTCATCGCCGACGACCCGGAACAGGCGGACCGTTACGCGCGCCTCGCCCTGGTCTCCATGGGCGACACGTCCTCCCACCGCACCTGGGACCGGCTGCGCGAGATGTACCGGCTGACCGGCCAGTACGCGGGCTACAGCAAGATCGAGGACCTGAGGGAGGAGATCGAGACGGCCCTCCCGAAGGCGCCGGCGAACCGCCCCAGGACGGGAGAGGCGTGAGGCGCGCGGGGCCGTGCCGCCGACCCGCTCCTGATGCCCCGGCGTGAGGCGGCGTGCCGGACAGGACCGGGCGCGCGTGGCTCGACGTGCCTCCGGCGCGCGGGCGACCGCGGTGCGCGCGGCTCACACGGGCGCGGGAGCGCCGGACCGGGGTGTGAACAGCGGGCGCGCGGGTGGTTCCGGCCGTGACGGGGTCCTCAGGTGGGGACAGGACCCGTCGGCGGTGCCGAACTCTGCTGCGGTTCCGGACCCGTGGGCATGCGTACGTTCGTGCGTACCTTCCGCCTGCCTTCGTGGCGACGGACACTCCGTCGGCGGCTTCGGCGGCTTCGGCGGCTTCGGCGGCTTCGGCGGCTTCGGCGGCTTCGGCAGCGTCATGCAGTCACGACGTCACGGCGCCATGCGGTCATACGGTCATGCCGTCACGGTGCCGGGTCGGTCACCTCCCGACCCGGACCACCATCACGCAGGCGTCGTCCTCGCGTGGTCCCTCGCCGAACTCCTCGAGCACCGACCGGACGCAGTCCTGCGCGTCGCGCGCGGCGGACAGGCGCGGGGCGAGGGCGAGCAGCCGCTCCGTACCGCTGTCGTCCATGCAGTCGTCGGTCCGGGTCAGTCCGTCGGTGTGGAGCAGCAGCAGGTCGCCGGGGAGGAGCCGCGTCTCCGCCTCCTCGTACGCCGCGCCCGTCGTCGCGCCGAGCAGCACGCCCTCCGGCCGGGGCAGGGCGCGTCCCGTCCCGTCGCGGAACAGCAGCGGGGCGGGGTGGCCGGCCTGGGCCCAGGCCAGCGTCTGGGCGGCCGGGTCGTAGCGGCAGCACATGGCGCTGCCCAGGGCGGGCTGGACGGAGGTCTCCAGGAGCTGGTTGAGGTGCCCCATCAGCGCGCCGGGCCGGATGCCGGCCACGGCCATGCCGCGCAGCGCGCCGAGCAGCATCGCCATGGAGGACGTCGCGGCCACGCCGTGCCCGGTCAGGTCGCCGACCGTGAGGAGCGCGTCGCCGTCCGGGAGGGCCAGCGCGTCGTACCAGTCGCCGCCGATGAGGCCGGTCGTGGCGGCCGGCAGATAGTGCCCGGCCACGTCGAGCGGGGCGGGGCCGTCGTGGGCGAACCGGAGCGAGCCGCGCCAGGGCGGCAGCACGGCCTCCTGGAGCTCGACCGCGACCCGGCGCTCGGTGTGCTCGATGTGCTGGTGTCGCTGGAGCGTGTCCCGGCTCTCGCGGACCGCGCGCTCGCTGCGGCGCAGCTCGCTGACGTCCCGGAGCACGGCCCACATGGACGCGGTGCAGCCGTCGTCGTCGAGGACCGGCTCGCCGGTCATGTGCACGGTGCGGACCCGGCCGTCGGTGCGGACGATCCGGAACTCGCCGTCGATCGGCTTCCCGTCGATCAGGCAGTCCGTCACCATCGCCTGGAGGACGGGCTGGTCCTCGGCGAAGACCATGGACGGCAGCTCGTCGAGGGACATCGGGCCGTTCTCCTGCGGACGGCCGAAGATCTGGAACAGCTCGTCGGACCAGTGCACCTCGTCGGTGAGCAGGTCCCACTCGGCGCTGCCGACCCGGGAGAGGAGGGAACCGGTCAGGCGGGGCGGGGGGGCCGTCGCGAAGGCGGACTCGGCGTAGGCGGCGGGCGAGTCGGGCTGGAACTGGCCGGGCAGACCTTCCTTCAACTGGCCCAAGTGCGCGCGGAGGTCGTCCAGTTGGTGTACGGCCAGATCGCAGAGGGCGCGCTGCCACCGGTTGTGCGGATCGTCCTCGTCCGCGACCGCGTCCCGGCGTACCGCGTCCACGTCGCCGCGCAGCCGACGCGTCTGCGAGATCAGCGCGTCCACCGTGCCAGGCTCGGGAGGCTGGGCGGGACGGTCCGCGAACAGATGGGACGGCATGTCGTACTCCGATGCAGGCGACGTGGCGCGGCCAAGTCTTGGAAGTGAAGCCCGGGTACGACTTTGGCACAGCCCGGGGCACCTCGTAAGGGATTTGGCAACACTCGATACGGTGGTGCTTATGGCATATGCCAAAGGCCCGCAGGGGGACCAGTCGACATTCGGCCACGCGGGCACGGGTTACGGTGCTGCTGTGGTGAGCGACTCGGAGAACACAATGGGTACGGCGCTGTTGCTGGCCGCGGCACCGGCCGGACGGGGACGGGCGATGGACGCGGCGTCCGTGCTGCCCGCCCTCGCGGCGGTGCCGGCCGGGGCGCTCGCCGGTACGGACATGGCGACGGTGGTCGAACTGGCGGACCCCTTGGACCCGCAGACCGTCCTCACCCGTCTGCGGGCCGCCGCGGCGAGCCCGGGGCCGCTCGCCCTCTACCTCGCCGGGCAGCTCCAACTCGACCGCCGCCAGCAGCTGCCGCATCTGGCGCTCGCCCGGAGCACACCGGCCACCCTGCGCTACACGGGACTTCCGTGGCACTGGCTCGCCGCCCACCTCGCGCCGCGCCGCGCCGGCACGACCACCGTCGTCGCCGACCTGGCCGCGGACCCGGACCTGTGGCAGCGGCTGACCGCCGACCCGGGTGCGCTCGACCTCGGCCCGGCGATCCCGCTCTACGCCCGCGTCTGCCCCTTCCCGCGCCGCGGTGTCCTGCTGGACCCGGACTACCTCCGCCATTTCGCCACCGTCTGGCGCACGGGGGCCCGCCCTCCGCTCGCCGGCCTCCACGCGGAGGCGGCCGCGGCGACGACGAGCGATGCCCCGTCCGTCCTCCTGGCGCCGCCCCCGCCCCAGCTCACGGCCCCGCTCTCCATGACACCCCTGCCGGGCCCCGGGTCCGCGGCGGTGCCGCTCGTCGACTCCCCGCCGACCCGCCGCCTGGGCACGGCGGGCCTCGCCCGGAGGGCGGCGAGCCTGACACCCCAGCGCACCACGGCGCAGGCACCGACGCCCACGACGACTCCCGCCGCTGCGAACACGCTTGAGCGTCCGGCCCCGACCCCCACCGATCCGACGCGCGTGTCGCCCCCGCCGTTGGCCGACGCGCCGACGAATCCGCCCTGGCAGGCGCCTGACGGCTCGACACCGGGCCTGCCGACGGCGGGCGGGGGCACGGCGACCGGAGGGAAGCCCACGAACGAAGGCGCGCACACCGGCACCGACAAGCTCGCCACGTCACCCGCCCCCGTAGAGGCCTCCTTCGCCGGGCCCGGCCCCGAGCCGGTACGTGAGCGCGCCCCCGCCCTGCGCCCTGACCTGACACCCGAGGGCGCCCCCGAGCGACGGGGAGAGCCCACGGCGCCCGGACCGCGGCCCACGTCGTCGGCCGACACGCGGCGCCCGTCGCCGACGGCCGAGCCACGGCATGAGCCGACCGACGAGCCCGCGCCCGAGGCGCGGAGCGGAGCGCCTTCCCTGCCGAGGCCGGAGCAGCCGCGCGAGGCGACCCCTGAACCGGCCGCTCAGGCGACCGCCGGTGCCCGGCCCGCGCCGGCTCCTGAGGTGCGTCCGGAGCGGGCGGCCGAACACCCGGCCCTTGCGGGGAACTCCTCGCCACTCGCAGGGGATCAGCCTGAGCCGCCTTCCGTGCCCGAGGTGGAGCCGGGGCCGGCCCGTCACGAGACGGTCGGGGCACGCCCTGAGCCGGGCCCTGGTGCGCGTCCCGAGCGGACATCCGAACCGGTCCCCGCGGCGGCGCCTCCGGAGGAGGCCGCCCAGGCCCGCCCCGAATCGGACGCCGCGGCGCTCCCCGCGGCCCCGCCCGAGCCGGGCCGGCCCCAGGCGGTCCCCGAGGCGCGGCCGGCGCCGACCGCCGACCCCCAGCCCGCGCCGGCGCGCGAGGCGCGCCCCGGGGAGGCCGTCGGTGCGCCGCCGCAGGCCGCCGCGACGGGCGACACGCCGACTTCTGCCGCCGGACCGGCACCCGAACTCGCGCCCACGCACGAACTCGCGCCCGCGCCCGCACCCTTGTCTGCACCCGAAACCGCGCCCGCGCCCGCCCCCACCCCGCCCCGGCCGGTCTCGCCTCCGCCTCGGCCCGCGTACGCGCCCAGGGCAACGGGGGTGCCGGAGGGGGCGGTTCGGGCGGTGGGCGCGCCGAGTGCGCCGGGTGCTGCCGTGGTGGACGACGGGCCGCCGCGGCCCGGGACCGGGGTGGATCCGCATCCGGCGATCCTCGCGGCCGCCATGGCCGGGCGGCACGGGGAGGCGGCGGCGGTGGCCGCGGCGTGGGAGAGCGACGCGCTGCGGCGGTACGGGCCGCGGTCGAGGGAGGCCTTGCACTGGGTGGAGGTGCGGGCGGACCTGGCGCGGCTCGCGGGGGAGCCGGCGCGGAGCTGCGAGTTGTGGATCGCCGCCGCGCAGGCTCGGCTCGGGCTGCGGCAGGGGCCGGACGAGCCGGACGTCGAGGGTGCGGTGGACCGGGCGCACCACCAGTGGGAGCAGATCCGCGACCCCGCACGCGCCCGCGCGCTCGGCCCCGCGCTCGTCGAGCTGCGCCGCGCCGTTCCAGGGCGGCACGCCGGGGCACTCGCCGCGCTTCAGAGGAGACTGGGCTGAATGAACTCCCTGGCCACGGCTCAGCGTTCGCTCCGGAACCCCGCCCTGCGCCACCCCTTGTGGCCGCCGCTGACGGCCGGTGACCCGGCCCTGTCCACCGACGCCGTCGCGTACCCGCTCGACGTGGACTACGCCTACGACCGCGTTCCGGACGACCTGTTCACCCGCCCGGCGGCCCACGGCCTGGACCGCTGGGCGCCGTTGCTGCCGCCGCTCGCCGCGCCGGGGCTCGGGGAGGGCAACACGCCGTTGGTGCGGCTGGCCGACGGGGTGTGGGTGAAGGACGAGTCCCGTAACCCGACGTGGAGCCACAAGGACCGGCTGAACCGGGTCACGGCGAGCGCCGCCGTGGCGTCGGGAGCCCGGGGGATCGTCGTGTCGTCCTCCGGGAACCACGGCGCGTCGGCCGCCGCGTACGCGGCGCGCGCGGGGCTGCCCTGCGTGGTCTTCACGTCGCCCCTCGCGCCGCCCGCCGTCGCGAGCCACCTCCGCGCCTACGGCGCCACCGTACTGACGGTCCCGTCCGCCTCCGTACGTCCGCTGATGCGCCGGATCGTGGCCGAGCTCGGCTACCAGTCGGTCAGCAGCGTGACCGACACCGCGCACACCGGCCACCCCTTCGGGCCCGAGGGCTACAAGACGATCGCGTACGAGATCGCCCTCGACCTCGGCCGGGCCCCGGCCGCCGTCCACGTGCCCACGGGGTACGGCGAGTTGCTGTTCGGCGTGGCCAAGGGGTTCCAGGAGCTGGCCCGGCTCGGGGTCACCGGCTCCGTCCCGCGCGTGTACGCGGCCGAGCCGGCCGCCGCCGGCGCGCTCACCGAGGCGATGCGCGGCGGCGCCGACACGGCCCGGGTCCCGGTCGGCCCGACCGACGCGTACGCCATCGACTGCGAGATCAGCGGCTACCGCGGTGTCGTCGCACTCCGCGCGACCGCCGGAGCGGCCCGGACGGTGACGGACACCCAAATGCGCGATGCACAGGCCGAGTTGGCGGCGCAGGGCCTCTGGTGCGAGCTGTCCTCCGCCGCCGGCCTCGCGGGCCTGCGCGCCCACGGCCCCACCGACGAGGACGGCCCCGTGGTCTGCGTCGTCACCTCCAGCGGCTACAAGGACACCGCCACCGCCCGGGACGCCCACGCGCCCATGGACCTCCGGTGGGACGAGCTGAAGGCCCTCCTCACGAAGCCCTGAGCCGTCCGGGCGAGGGGCGACCGCGTCGACCGCGTCGACGGGGTCCCGCCTCGCCGAGCACCCCGACATGCCGACCTCTGCGTCGCCCTCGGCGGACGCCGGCACCGGACGACCACGCTCAGGTGGACAGCGGCACCACCCGCACGCCGAAGCGGTACGAGCCGAGTCCCCCGGCGATGCCGAGGAAGAGAAGGCTGAAGTGCTCCTGGCCGCGGGCGGTCGCGATGCCGCCCAGGTCGAGCAGGGACTCCGGCGGCCAGCCCAGGTCGTGGAGGAGGCCGCGTACCGTCTTCTTCGCGGTCGCGTCCTCGCCCGAGAGGAAGACCGTGCTCGGACCCTCCAGGGAGTCGGGGGCGATCATGACGAGGCGGTCGATCGTGCAGAGGGTCTTCACCACGGGGGTGTCCGGGAAGGCGCGCTGGAGCTCCTCGCCGAGGCTCTCGCGCAGGTGGGAGAGGTCGCCGGCCTCGGTCATGCCGACGGCGACGTCGAGCAGCACCTTGCCCGCCAGGGCCGGTGCGCCCACCGAGGTGAGCAGCGCCAGAGAGGCCGTGCCGGGCGTGGCGTTGACGACGACGTCCGCGGCGTCGACCGCCGACGCCGTGGACACGATCGGCACGCCGGCGTCGTGCGGCGTCACCTCGTCCGGCGTGCGGGAGCCGATCACCACGTCGTGGCCCGCCGCCCGCCACGCACCGGCCAGCGCCCGGCCCACGTTTCCCGGGCCAAGAATTCCGATTCTCATGCCCCGACGGTAGGCGGCGACGGCCCTCTCGTACGTCGGGCCGCGGGCGGGCGTCCGGTCCGTCGTCGGTCGTACGTCCCGGGCCTGCCATCATCGACGTATGGCCTCCTCCGCAGCCCCGCTCACCTCGGGTGCCCGCCTCGTCACCGAGCGGCTCGTGCTCCGCCCCGTGCGCCCCCGGGACATCCCCGCCGTGACGCGGCTGTGGACCGACCCCGAGGTGCGGCGGCATCTGGGCGGGCCGGTCGTCGAGTCCGTGATCCGCATCCGCCAGCGGCGGATCGTCGGCGCGCCCGGCTTCCATGTGGTGGAGCGAGCCTCCGACGGCGTCGTTCTCGGCCTCGTGACCGTGGAGCCGGAGGGGCGGAACGCGGAGACCGAGGTCTCGTACCAGTTCCTGCCCGAGCACTGGGGACACGGCTACGCGCGCGAGGCCGTCGCCGCGGCCGTCGAGCGGGCCCTGGAGGACGTGCCGGCCGTCGTCGCCGTCACCCAGGAGGCCAACGCCCGTTCGCGCCGTCTCCTGGAGGCCGTGGGCATGACCCACGCCGAGTCCTTCGTGGAGTGGGACGCCCACCAGGTGCTCTACCGGCGTGAGCGGGCCTGACGGCCGTCTCGCCCGGAGCGTCAGTAAGCGGCGGCCACCAGCGCCGCCACCGCCCGCTCCAGCCGTCCGGCCCGGGTCTTCGGCGTCCCGGCCTGCCACAGGCTCAGGATGATCAGATAGCGGTCGGTCTTCCCGAGCGCCTCGAACGCGGCCGCCGCCCGCGGATCCCCCGCGAGCGCCGCCGCCAGGTCGTCCGGGACCGTCGCGTCCTTCTGGGAGGGGTACGCGGCCGCCCAGCGCCCGTCGGCCTGTGCCGCCCGCACCTCCGCGAGGCCCGGCTCGCGCATGCGGCCCGTGGCGAGCAGCGCCTCGACCTGGCGCACGTTGACCTGGGACCAGAGGCTCCGGGGGCGGCGCGGGGTGATCTTCTGGAGGTAGCTGCTCGCGTCGCGGGACATGCGCTTGCCGGTGATCCAGCCGTACGCGAGCGTCGCGTCGAGGATGTCCCCGGACGCGGGGGAGGCCAGACCCGAACCGCTCTTGCCGAGCAGCAGCCAGATGCCCGGCGTGTCGCCGTGGTGGCGCTCCAGCCAGGCCTCCAGCTCCGGTCCGTCGCGGAACGCGATCACCGGGAGTCCCTCGACCGTCTCCACCGTGTCCATGGCCCGCCCGCCTCCTGCGTCGCCCCACCACGATCGCGACCAGGATAGGCGCGCGGCGGACGCCCGGCCGGACGCCCGGCCGGGCGAGGCGTCCATGGACGGACGCTCAGAACCGCGCGTGCGTCGTGATGTCCGACTCGAACTGCTCGATCATCTCCGCGGTCACGGTCGGCCGGCACTGTCCGATCGCGTCCAGGTAGTCCGCCGTCGTCGCGCCGGGCGCGGTCGCCGCGCCGGGCCCGCCCTCGACGCGGGCGCCGACCGCCACGAGGTCGCGCTCGAAGGAGTTCTGCGCGGCGATCCGGGCCGCGTGCTCGATGTCCGCCGGTGTGAACAGGTCGCTCGCGGCGACCAGCGCGTCCACGTCGACCTCCGCGCGCGCGTCGGTGTAGCGCGCCCAGATCGCGGCCCGCGCCGCCTTGTCCGGCGTACCGATCGGGATGAGGTAGTCGAAGCGGCCGGGGCGCAGGAACGCCGGGTCGAGGGAACGGATGGAGTTCGTGGCACACACCAGCAGCCGCTCGTCGCGCTCCCTGAACCCCGGGATCAGCTTCAGCAGTTCGTTCGTCACACCGTGCATCCCACCGGGCTGTACGGGTTCGGTGCGCACGGGAGCGATCTCCTCGACCTCGTCGATGAAGACCAGGACCCGGTCGAGTTCGGCGATCCTGGCGAACGCGGTGCGCAACGCCGCCGCCAGATTGCCCTCGTCGGCCAGTCGGGACGGCAGGATCTCCACGAACGGCCAGCCGAGCCGCGAGGCGATGGCCCGCGCGAAGGTCGTCTTGCCGGTGCCGGGCGGGCCGAACAGGCCGATGGCCCGCGGCGGCCGCACTCCGTGGCGCGCGGCGCGCTCGGGCTCGGCGAGCGGCAGCACGACCCGCCGTTCGATCAGGTCCTTCTCCCGTTCCATGCCGGCCACCTTGGCCCACAGGTCGGTGGGCAGCACCCGCCCGCCGAGGTCGTCGAGGAGGTTGGCGGCGGGGCCGTGCAGCGGCTCGACCTTCTCGAAGTAGGCGACGGCTGGCTGCCGCGTGTAGCCGGCGTTCAGCAGCCCCTCGCCGAGGAGTTCCTCCTCGGGCAGGACGTAGGCGATCCGCGCCACCCGCGCCGCGACCAGCCGTCGCTCCAGCTCCACCAGCAGGGCGCTGGCCAGACCCCGGCCGCGCCACGCCGAGGAGATGGCGATCCGCATCACCCAGGCCCGCTCGCCGGCGACGCAGGCGAGCGCGGCGCCGATGGGCACGCCCTGGTGGACGGCGACGACGGCCGGCTGGCGGGAGGTGAGGGCGCCGATGCACTCGGCGAGCGAGAAGACCGACTCCTGGCCCAGCTCGGCCGTCGTGTCGATCAGGTGGACGACCGCTGCGAGATCGCTCTCGCGGTAGTCGTGGATGAGCCAGTTCACCGGTGGTACCGCCCCTCGTTCGTACTGTCGCGCCTGGTGTCGGCGACGCTAGGCGGGGCGGCCGGGGCGGGTCCTCCGCCACCCTGCACAAGCGGTGGGCGGCGATTGCGCCGGACCGGCTCTATGCGGCGACGCGCGCTTCCTGCCCCCTCGGGCAGGCCGGGAACGGGCGAAGCCCCCGGAAGGCGGAGCTTCCGGGGGCTTCGTCGAAACAGCTTGGTCGTGCAACCTGGACGAGCCGCTGGGTGGGCGGCTGCGGCCTTTAGTAGGCGCCGGCCAGCTTCGGGTTCGGGCCGTGCTCGTTCTGCGCCTGGTCGCCCTCGGTGCAGTAGAACACCAGGAGCACGATGAAGCCGACCAGCGGGATCAGACCGATGAGGATCCACCAGCCGGAGCGGCCGGTGTCGTGCAGACGGCGCACCGAGATCGCGAGGTTCGGGATGAGCGTGGCGAGCGCGTAGATCAGGCTGAGCAGCTGAATGCCCAGGGCGCCGTCGATGACGGACAGGATGATCGACGCGATCAGGTTGAACAGGAAGAACATCCAGAATTCCTTGCGGCGCGACCGGCCGCTGAACACCGCGTACTTCTTGAAGGCTTCGAGGTACCAGTTCACTTTGTCCCCCCAAGGACTGGGTTGAGAGCGGGAGCCTGTCCCTGTGGAGCAAGGCTTACGCAGAACTTATGTGGCTGAAACGGCGTGGGTCAATTCGTTACCTGGCAGTGGCCGTTCACAGACATGGGCGGGACAGAAGTGAACGGCGTCGCCTCCTCGTGCGAGGAGACGACGCCGTTCCGGGGAGCGGATCAGTTGTCACGTCCTTCTCTTGGTCATGAGCAGTCCGCCCGCCGTGAGGGCGAAGAGGCAGACGCAGGCGCCGGTGATGACATTGCTGAGGATCGCGCCGGTGCCGGCGTCCCGGGAGACCACCCACGGAGAGACGATCAGCCACACACCCATCAGCAGCACCACGAAGTTCAGGTCCTGGGACCGTTCCGGAGCCATCGACATGCACAGACCGAGGCCGGCGAGAGCGAGGCCGACGATCAGGTTGCTGATGGCGAGCTCCGGCTTCGCGGCGGAGAAGTGGACCGTCCATGCGGAGACCGCGGCGTAGATTCCGGCGAGGATCACCAGTTCCTCGACCGCCGCGACACCTCGGGTCTGGAGCACACGGGCATAACGTTCCCGCATTTCTCCTGCGTCCGGGTGTCCCCTGATATCGCCGGGACGGTGAGAGACGTCGGCCATACGACTCGCCTCCTTCTGGCGTCCTGCACGTCCGACCACGTTTGCGGCATCGGTGCCGCGGTTTCATTGTGCGCTTATCTGGCCTTTATGTGTAGATGTGTCCGATAAGGGATGTGCACAGAAAACCCCCTCCCGATATGCGCGGAATCGCCAATTCCGGGCGGCGTTTCAACAAAAGTTCAGAGAAAGGCCGTACGCGGCCCCGCATCGATATGCACGGGGCCGGGGAGAGGGCTCGGCCCGGGACGCCGCCGGGACGCCCGGGCCGGACGCGTCACCGCGAGTACGGCCGGGTGATGATCTCCATGTTGTGGCCCGAGGGATCGGCGAAGTACGCGCCACGGCCACCGAACAGGCGGTTGATCCGGCCCGGCTCGGTGTGCTGCGGATCGGCGTAGTACGTCACCCGCATCCGCTCCAGACGCTCGATCATCGTCCCGAACTCCTCGTCAGGGACGAGGAAGGCGTAGTGGGTGGGGGTGAACGGGGCGTCTCCCGCGTCGTAGTAGTCCAGGGTGACGCCGTTGCCGGTGTCCACCGGCAGGAACGGTCCGAAGGGGGCGCCGACCTCCAGGCCGAGCACCTCGGCCAGGAACTCGGCGGAGACCCGCTTGTCACGGGAGAGAACGACGGTGTGATTGAGCTCGACGGCCACGGGTGGGTCCTTTCGCAGGGCAGGCGCTGGTGTGTTCCTCCTCTCCCGTACGTGCGGTACGGGACGGACGGCCACGGCGGACCCCGCGCCCACCGACCGGGGGCGCTCACGCCACGGCCGGGCGCCTCTCTCGATCACGGCCCATGGCCGACCCGGCAGTCATACGATCAACTTAACTCGTGGTGATCTTCATGGGCAACGCGTTTTACGGCCAGGTGCGGCCCGGCCGCCCGGCGTAGCCTGGAAGTGGACTCGGGGGTCGGGTACCTACCGCCGGGAGGCGGACGATGACCGGAATCGTTTCCAGGAGCTTCGACTCCGCGGACGAGGTCCGTCCCTTCGAGGAAGGAATGGGCCGGCTCGACCTGCTCACCACGGAGAGCGGGGCGGTGGGCCGCGCCGTGTTCGAACCGGGCTGGAAGTGGTCGCAGCACGTGAAGCCGATAGCGGGCACCGACAGTTGCATGGCGCACCACGTCGGATACGTGGTCAGCGGTCGGATGAAAGTGGTCATGAACGACGGCGACTCCGCCGACCTGACGCCTGGTCAGTTCTACGAGATCCAGCCGGGACATGACGCCTGGGTGGAGGGCGACGAACCCTGCGTGGCCCTGGACTGGGTCGGTTTCGTCGACTATGCGAAGCAGTGAGGCGGGACGCCGGGCGCCGGGCGTTTGACGTCTGACGCCCGGCGCCCGGCGTCAGGCACCGGACACGGCACGGGCCGCCCGGCGTTCACGCTGCCGTCATGCACTCCGCCGGCGCCCTCGGACGCCGTCGGGCCCTGGCCGGCATCCGGTCCAGCGGGCGGGCACCCGTCGTCCGACCGGTGAAATCATCGGTCACACGCCGGCGCCTTCCGGCACGATGCGGGCATGACTCAAGATCATCGGATCCAGCCGCCCCGTACCGCCGACGAGCGCGCCACGCTCACCGCCATGCTCCAGTTCCAGCGCGACACGCTGGAGATGAAGTGCGCCGGCCTCACCGCCGAGCAGCTGAAGAGCCGGGCCGTCAGCCCCTCCGGGCTCTCCCTGCTCGGGCTGGTGCGGCATCTGGCCGAGGTCGAGCGCGGCTGGTTCCGGAACGTGATCAACGGTGAGGGGAGCCGTAGCCGCTGGACCCCGCCCGGCTCCACCGACTGGGCCGACTTCGACGTGGACGACGCCGACGTGGACGAGGGCTTCGCCGTCTGGCGGGAGGAATGCGCCCGCGCCCGGGCGATCGTCGCGGCCGCGCCCTCCCTCGACGTGACGGGGAGTCTGGACGGGGAGACGTATGCGCTGCGGTACGTGCTGGCCCACATGATCGAGGAGTACGCGCGCCACAACGGGCACGCGGACCTGCTCCGCGAGCGGATCGACGGCAGCACGGGGGAGTGAGGGGGCGCTGACGCCCCGCCACCGGGGCGGACTTCGGTGCCCGCGCACCGGCCGCGGCGTCGGGGGCGGTCCTCTCGGATCGTGCCGGACTCCGGCGCCTGGCACGCGCATCCATGAGCCGGTGTGACCCGAAGGGCACCCGGCAGGCGCTGTATCGTCGCCGCATGCCGCAGCTGATCACCCCCACCGAGCGATTTCACGCCTCCTGGCTTGAGGCCCATGCCGAATGGCCTCCGGGCAGCAGCCAGGACGGCGTCGGTCTGTGGCTGGCGTCCGACAGCGCCTTCGCCATCCCCGAGGTCTTCGCCTCCTGGGTCGGCCGCCTGCGCGACCAGTCCGACCGGAGCCGGCCCGTGCCCGAGGGCCGGGTCCACGCCACCCACTGGTGGATCGTCGAGGGCGACACGTACCTCGGCGCCATCGACCTGCGCCACGAACTCAACGACTTCCTGCTGCGGGCCGGCGGCAACATCGGCTACAGCGTCCGCCCTTCGGCCCGCCGCCGCGGCCTCGCCACCTGGGCGCTCGGCGCCGTCCTGCCGGAGGCCCGCGCCCTCGGCCTGGGCCGCGTCCTGCTCACGTGCGACGACACCAACACCGCCTCGGCGCGCACCATCGAGCGCAACGGGGGAGTCCTGGAGGACGTCCGCCAGACCGAGATCGGGCTCAAGCGGCGCTACTGGATCGAACTGTAGGCGTCGGTCACCGTGTCGGCCGCGCACCCGCCGCGCTCGTACGCGTTCCGCAGCGCCGCGGCGGCGTGGTCGCGGACGACCTCCTCGTAGCCGAACCGCTCGTGCGCGAGCCGTACGACGTCCTCGACCGTGACGATCGCCGGCTCGCCGCGCCCCGCCGCGTTCCGCGCCGAGGCGATCGCCAACTCGGCGGAGCGGGTGAGGGCCCGCAGGTACGCCTGCCAGGCGAGGGCCCGCGCCCGGCGGGGTGCGAGCGGACGGACCGCGCGCCCCTTCCAGAGTGCGCCGGCCGCCATGAGCGCGGCGCCGGACAGGACCACGAGGACGCCCAGCGCCGCGTCGGGACTCAGCTTCACACCGCCTCCCTTCCCCGCCCGCGCGGAGACGAACCGATGCGGCACCCCGCCGGGCGCGCCGCCGGTCCCGCCCCCGAGGAGCCGCGCTCCTCGCCCCTGCGCCCGCCGAACGCTCGCGAGTACCGCCGCCGACCGCGACGCGGCGGCAGCCCGCCGGGCGCGCCGCCGGTCGTGCCGCGAGGAGCCGTGCTTCGACCGCGCGGCCGCCGTACGCCCGCGAGCACCCCCCGCCGACCGAGACGCGCCGGGGGCGCAGCCCGGCCGCCCCGCCTCCGCGCCGCTCAGGCCGTGCCCCTCCGCCCGGCCCGCGCTGCCTGCGTCGCCGCCGAGACCGAGCCCCCTTCGCACCGCTCAGGCCGTGCCGCCCTGCGCGCCGCCTGGGGCGCCGCGGTGACCCCGTCCTCTTCGCGCCGCTCAGGTCGAGCCGCCCTGCGCGCCGTCTGGGTCGCCGCGTGACCCCGTCCTCTTCGCGCCGCTCAGGTCGAGCCGCCCTGCGCGCCGCCGACACCGAGCCCCCTTCGAGCTGCCCAGGCCGAGCCGCCCTGCGCGCCGCCTACGCCGCCGCCCAGGCGAGCCTCCTTTGCGCTGCTCATGCCGCGTCGCCTCCGCGCCGCTCAGGCTGTGCCGCCCTGCGCGCCGCCTGCGTCGCCGCGTGACCGAGTCCTCTTTGCGCCGCTCAGGTCGAGCCGCCCTGCGCGCCGCCTGGATCGCCGCGGTGACCGAGTCCTCTTCGCGCTGCCCAGGCCGTGCCGCCCTGTGCGCCGCCTACGCCGCCGCCCAGGCGAGCCCCCTTTGCGCTGACCAGGCCGCGCGCCTTCCGCGCTGCCCAGGCCGAGCCCTCTCCGCGCGCTCATGCCGCGTCGCATCCGCGCAGCCCAGGTCGAGCCCCCTCGGCGCCGCCCAGGTCGGGCGCGTTCCGCGCCGCTCCGCGCTGCCCAGGTTGAGCCTCCTCCGCGCCGCCCAGGCCGCGCCTTCCGCGCCGCTTCCCCGCGCTCAGGCCGTGCATGCTCCGGCGCCGCCTCCGTCGCCTCCGTCGCCGCCCAGGCCGAGGCCGCGCTCTCCGAGCTGCGTCCGGCGCCGCCGAGGCCGCGCCCCCTCCGCGCCGGGTTGCCGCCCCGGGCGCGCCGCCCCGCCGCGCCGCCTTTTCCGCGGCCCGGTCGCGCCCTGGCCATGCCCCTCCCCGCCTCGCCGCCCGGCCGGACGCCTGACCGACTGGGCGAGGAGACGTGACAGGGGTAGGTTACACGTGTCACTCTGCTCTGAGCACCAGACGCCGCCGCACCGGCCCCGCCAGGAAGGCACGCCCATGTCCCCGGAGACCCCCCTCGTCACCACGACCCGCGGCCCGGTCCGCGGTGAACGGCGCGCCGACGGAAGCTGCCGCTTCCTCGGCATCCCGTACGCCGAGCCGCCGGTCGGCCCCCTCCGGTTCGCCGCCCCCGTCCCGCCGGAGCCGTGGACCGAGCCGCTGGACGCCACCGCGTACGGGCCGACCGCCCAGCGCCGTCCGTTCGCCGAGGTCACCACCATCCCCGAGCCGTCGATCCCGGGCGAGGGCGTGCTCAATCTCAACGTCTTCACGCCGGAGCCCGACCCGGAGGCCGGCCTGCCGGTGCTCGTCTGGATCCACGGCGGCGGTTACGTCGCCGGCTCGGCGGCCAGCCCGTGGTACGACGGTGCCGCGTTCAACCGCGACGGCGTGGTCCTGGTGTCGCTCGGCTACCGGCTCGGCATAGAGGGCTTCCTCCACCTCGACGACGCGCCCGACAACCGGGGCGTGAGGGACTGGATCGCCGCGCTGGAGTGGGTCAGGGACAACATCGCCCGCTTCGGCGGCGACCCCGCGAAGGTGACCGTCGCCGGACAGTCCGCGGGCGGCGGCGCCGTGCAGACCCTCATGGCCGTGCCCTCGGCCCGCGGTCTGTTCCGCGGTGCCCTCTCCGTGTCCGGCGCCGTGATGCGGCCCGACGGCCCCGAGGTCGCGCGTGCGGTCTCGCGCCTGTTCACCGCCCGCACGGGCCTGCCCGCCACGGCCGCCGCGCTCCAGGGTCTGAGCGACGACGAACTCCTCGATCTCCAGGACCGGCTCGGGGAGCCCGGGCCGGACCGCGAAGGGCTGCCGCCGATGCTGTCCCTCGTGCCCTTCGCCGACGGCGAGCTGATCCCCGAGCCCGTCCTGGACGCGCTCACGACGGGCGACGCGGGGGCCGGAGTGCCGCTGATGCTGGGCTTCACCGCCCACGAGTTCAACATGATCCCCTCGCCGGCCGACGCGCCGGACGGCCCGCCGCTGCCGGTCCTGCTGGGCGGGCTCGGCCTCACCGGTGACCGCGCCGCCGCCTTCGCGGCGGCGTACGCGGACGCCGACCCCTCGGGCCTCTTCGGCCAGGCGCTCACGGACGTGACCTTCCGCGCCCCGTCCCTCGCCGTCGCGGACGCCCGCGCGGAGCGCGAACGGCCCACCTGGCTCTACCAGTTCGAGTGGGCCTCGGGCGTCAACGGCCAGGCCTACCACTGCCTCGACCTGCCCTTCGCCTTCGACCTCCTGGACGCGGAAGGCGTCGAGGCCGCCGCGGGGGGCACGGCGCCCCAGGCGCTCGCCGACGCGATCCACCGCGCGTGGGTCGGCTTCGTCACCGACCAGGATCCGGGCGCGGACTGGCCGCCGTACACCTCCGCCACGCGGACGGCGATGATCTGGGACGAGACGCCGCGGACGGCGAAGGACCCGCTGGGGGCGGTACGCGCGGTCTGGCTCGACTGAGTCACGGGCGCACCCGACGCGGACCGGCCGACCGCGCCGCCCCCGCCGCCCCGACGCGGACCGGCCGACCGCGCCGCCCCCGCCGCCCCGACGCGGGGTCGGCCGACCGCGCCGCCCCGGCCGCCCGGGCTGGGGCCGGACGATCGTGCGCCCCGCCGCCGGGGCTGCGGCGGGACGATCGTGCGCCCCGCCCCCGGCCGGAGCCGGACGCCCGCGCCGCCCCGCCGCCCGCGCCGGGTCAGGCCGACCCCGCCGCCCCGCCGCCCGCGCCGGGTCAGGCCGACCCCGCCGCCCCGCCCCCGGCCGGAGCCGGACGCCCGCGCCGCCCCGCCGCCCGCGCCGGGTCAGGCCGACCTCGCCGCCCCGGCCGTGCCCGCGCCCACCACGTGCACCTGGCGCTGCCACGTCGACCCGGCTCCCATGACGCCGTCGTGCCGTTCTTCCGCCACGGCGCCCCCGACGTCGGCGACGCCTGCGTCACGCGTCAGGCGAAGCCTCAGGAGGTCGGCACGCTTCGGTAGTGGGTCGTCAGGCGCCCGTCGTCCGTAAGCAGGTGGAAGGCGAGGGAGGGCGCCATCTCGTCGCGGTAGACGTAGTCCGTCGGATCGTCGCTCCGCTCCCAGGGCAGCTTGGACATCGACACCACGCCGGGTGCCACCCGGACCGGGCGGTCCGCGAAGGTCGTCGCGGTGGCGGTGTGGGTGTGCCCGCAGAGCAGGGCGGTGACCGAGGGGTGACGGCGGACCAGGGCCGCGAGCCGCTCCTCGCCGAACTGGCGGATGCCGTCCACGAACGGGATGCCGAGCGTCGTCGGCGGGTGGTGGAAGCCGATCAGCACCGGGGTGTCCCGCGGCGTCCGCGCCAGTTCCGCCTCCAGCCAGTCGAGCGTCTCGTCCTCCAGGAAGCCCTCGTCCTTCCCCGGGACCGACGAGTCGCACAGGGCCACGACGAAGCCGTCCCCGCGCAGCACCTGGTTCACCGGCGCCCCCGGCGCGGGCGGCTCCGTACCGAGCAGGACCCGTCGGAAGATGTCCCTCCGGTCGTGGTTGCCCGGACAGGCGAGCACCGGGTGGCGGGAGCTCAGGAGGTTCTCCCTCACCCAGGCGTACTCCGCCTCCGCGCCGTTGTCGGCGATGTCACCGGTGAGGACCACCGCGTCGAAGTCGTACGCGAGCGAGTCCAGGAAGTCCATCGCCGCCCGCGCCCGCCGCCTGCTGCGCGGCGCGGCGTCGATGTGGATGTCACTGAGGTGCGCGATCACGATCACGGTCCGGCTCCCCTTCGCCCGGCTCCCGCCGGCTGCTGTTCTTCCTCGCTCTGTCCGAGGGAACGTATCGCGGCCCCGACGCCCCCGCGCGGGCCAACTGCCGCCGATTGGACCTTTTCTGACGTTCCGACAGGGATAGCATCCGGACCGCCCCACCCCGTGCGAAGGGAACAGCCATGCTCAAGCGGTTCGCCGAGCTCTCCACCCCGTTGATCGCCGACGCCTGCGTACGGCTCGGGGAACCGCTGCGGGCCGCCCCCGCCGGCATCCTGCCGGTGCTCCCCGGACGGCGCCTCGCGGGGCGGGTGCTCCCGGTGCGCCACTACGGCAGCGTCGACGTGTTCCTGGAGGCCTTCGCCACCCACGCCGCCGTCGGCGACGTGCTCGTCATCGACAACGAGGGGCGCCGCGACGAGGCCTGCGTCGGCGATCTCGCCGTCCTGGAGGCCGGGGCCGCCGGCCTCGCGGGCGTGGTCGTCTGGGGACTGCACCGCGACACGCCCGACCTGGTCGAGATCGGGTTGCCGGTCTTCTCGTACGGGGCGCACGCGCCCGGTCCGGTCCGCCTCGACCCGCGCGGGCCCGAGGCGTTGAGCACGGCGCGGTTCGGCGAGCACGTCGTGAGCGCCGCCGACGTGGTGTTCGCCGACGACGACGGCGTCCTCTTCGTCACGGCCGACCGCGCGGACGCCGTCCTCGACACCGCCGAGGGCATCTTCCGCACCGAGCGGAACCAGGCCCGGCGGATCAGGGCGGGGGAGACCCTGCGCGACCAGACGCGTTTCGACGAGTACCTGGAACTGCGCGCGCGGGACCCGGAGTACACCTTCCGGCGCCATCTGCGCCGGATCGGCGGCGCCATCGAGGAGTAGGCGCTCCGGTCGACGGCGGCGCGGAGCCTGGGAAGGGTGCGGGGCCGGGATGCGCGGGCGGCGAGGGGGCGTTCAGCCGGCCCGGAAGCCGATCGTCCCGTCCGGCAGCACCGCCTCGACCTCCGCGCCGTGCTCGACCGTGCGGCTCACCGTGCAGTACTTCTCGTGCGTGAGCCGGACCCCGCGGGCGAAGACGTCCGCCGCCCGCGGATTGCTGTCGGGCAGCTCGAACTCGTAGCTCACCCTGATGCGTCCGATCCGGCCGTCGTCCTCCGGACCCGCGACGCCCTCCACCACGATCCGCAGGTCGTCGTGGTCGACGGCCCGCGCCGTGCGGTCGATCACCAGGCCGCCGCAGCCGCCCATCGCCGCGAGGAGCAGCTCGACCGGCGTGAACGACGGCTGCGCGTCCGCGTCGTCCTCGGCGGCGATCCGTACCTCCGCGCCCCGGTCGTTGCGGGCGGTCCAGGTGCGGTAACCGGTGCGGAGGGTCTCGATCCGGTAGTCGGCCATGGCGGCACTGCTCCTCAAGGGGACGGCGTGCGCACGCGGCCGCGTACGCACGCCCATCCCATCACTCCCGTGCGACCGGCATGCGCACGGGCACGCCTTCCCGTACGACGCCGGCCCACGCCTCGGCCATGGCCCCCCACACCGTCCGCAGCAGCGGTTCCGCCTCCCGGACGGAGCCCAGGGCGGCGTCCGGGTCGCCGCCCTCCGCCCGGATCCGGGGCCCGTCCGCCGCCGCCCAGTCCGCGATCGTGCCGGCCAGGGCCTCCGGGTGGAACTGCACGCCCCACGCCCGCGCGCCCACCCGGAAGGCCTGGTAGGGGCAGCGGTCGCCGGTGAGCAGAGGCACGGCGCCGGGCGGCAGCCGCTCGATGTCGTCCCAGTGCCACTGCGCCGCCAGGGCGCCCTCGGGCACCGCGCCGAGCACCGGGTCCCCGTCGGCCGCGGGCAGCCGGCGCAGCGGTACGGCGCCGAGCTCGGGGCCGCCGGCGCGCGGCGCGACCCCGCCGCCCAGCGCGTGCGCCATGATCTGGGCGCCCAGACAGATGCCGAGCAGCGGCACGCGGGCGTCGACGGCCTCCCGTATCAGCGCCCGGACTTGGGGGAGCCATGGAGCGGCGCCGTCGTCCTCGCAGTTGGGCGAGCCGCCCAGGACGAGGAGTCCCGCCCAGCCGTCGAGGGACGCGGGCAGCGCCTCGCCCTGCCACGGGTGGCACACCCGGGGGTCGACGCCGGCCGTGCGCAGCCGTTCGGCGACGAGGCCGGGCCCGGCGTCGGCCTCGTGCTGGACCACCAGGACAGCGGGTGCGGAATGGTTCGTCACGGGCTCACGGCCTCCCGGGCGTCAGGGAACAACGGTGGTGCGCCGGCGCGTCACCACCCCGAGGGTCGCCGAAGAACCGTTTCAGCGGAACCTGTCGGACAGTTCGGCCCGGGAGTGACGGTGGTGGCCGTGGCGCCACCACGGGCCCTGAGCACCCGGGTACTGAGTACCGACGGCCAGGGGAACTGAGTACGGCGCCCGATGTCCGCGCCCCGGCCCGCTGATGAACTGTCGTCATGACCGACGACACCACGCGCCCCCGCCCCCTCCGGCAGGTCACGGCCACCGCCACCGCCACCGGCTCGGCGCTCGCCGTGGCGCTGCTGCCGGTCGTCGTCGGCGCGCTGCTCGCCCGCACGGTGGGCGGCGACCCGACGGCGTCCGTCAACGCGCTGATCGCCGGCGGCGGCCAGCGGGCCCGGCTGTCCCGCACCCAGCTGCGCGGGTGCGGCGGCCGGGCCGTCGCGCGGGCCCGCGGCGCGTGGGATCAGGCCGCGCTGCGGGCCATGAGGAAGCCCTGCGGGCTCACCTCGGCCGGACCGGGCTCCCGCACCAGGCGCGCGGTCACCACGAAGCCGGCCTCGGCGAGCAGCGACGCGACGCGCTCCGTCGGGTAGCGGTAGACGTCCAGGTCCACCTCGTGCCCGTACGCCTGCTCCAGCCGGACCCGCGCGTCGCCCACCTTGAAGACCACGAGCAGCGGGCGGCCCGGCGCGAGGACCCGGTGGCACTCGGTGAACGCGACCGTGAGCTCCTCCGGCGGCATGTGCACCGTCGAGTACCAGGACAGCGCGCCGCCGAGGGAGCCGTCGGGCAGGTCGAGCGCCGTCATCGAACCGACCTCGAAGCGCACCTCCGGATACGACTCCCGGGCCACGGCGACCATTCCCGGCGACAGGTCGATCCCGAACACGTCCAGGCCGAGCCCGCGCAGATGCCCCGCCACCCGTCCCGTCCCGCACCCCAGGTCCGCCACGGGGCCGCCCTCGCCGGCCCCCGCCTGCTCCGCGAAGGCGGCCAGCATCGCCCGGTCGAGCGGCTCGGCCGCCAACTGGTCGGAGAGCAGACGCTGATAGGAGACGGCGACGGTGTCGTAGGAACGGCGGGTGGCGGCGGCGCGTGCGGACTCGATCATGACGTGACACAGTACGGGGACGCGTGGTGCGGGTTCTCGGGGGTGGGCATGGATCCGGACGTCTTCGAGTCCGTCACGTATTCCGCTGCGTGTCCCGACTGCGACGCCGAGCTGGTCTGCCAGGGCGTCCAGGCCCTGACCGGCGCCCGGCTGCGGTGGGACGTCGAGTTCTCCTGCTCCGCCTGCGGGTGCGGGTGGGCCTCCTGCGGCGCCGCGGCGCCGCCGCCCGAGCGCCGGGCCCAGCTCCTCGCCGAACACGGCCCGGCACGGCTCGAAGTGACCGGTCCTGGGACGGCGGTGGTCGCCGTGATGCGGGTGCTGCGGGCCGAGCATCCAGGGCTCGATCCGGTCGCCGCCAAGGAGGAGGCCCGGCGGGTGCTGAGCGGAGACCGCGCCGGCACCCTGCCCGAGATGGAACGGCTGGCCCGCGGCCTACGGGAGCGGGGCGTCGCGGCCGTGGCCGTACGGCCCTGAGGGGCGTGTTCGTCGTCCCTTACGCGCCGAGCCGGGTGGAGCCGCACCGGACCGAGCCTGGTGGAGCGCACCGGACCGAGCCGGGTGAGCCGCACCGGACCGAACCGGGCCGAGCCGCACCGGACCGAGGTGGGCCGGACCGAGCCGGTCGGAGCCGGACCCAGCCGCGTTCAGGGTGGCGCGGGCCGCCGTCTCGGCCGCGCCCCCGGCGGTCGCGCCGGGGGCGCTCCTCCCCGCGAGGTGAGGACGTGATGTGTCCGGGGTGAAAGGCCGTCCGTTCCGCCCCCGTGACTCGGCCGGGCGGGTGATGATCCACTGGCCTCATCCAGGCCACACCCAGGCCACACGTCGAAAGGCAGCGCCCATGGAAGCGCAGGACCGCGCCGCGCACCGCGAGCAGGAAGCCGAGCCGCCCCGCGGCTTCGGCCGGCGTCGATTCCTCGGGTACGTACTGGCGGCCCCGACCCTCACCGTCGCCGCCCGGATCGGCGCGGACGCCCTCGCCCCCGACGTGGCGGCGGCCGCCGTCCCCGCCGTGGCGCCCGGCGTCGTCCCGTCCCTCCCCGGGCCCGCCGAGATCCTCGACCTCAACGACCTGCTCACCTCGGCCGCCCTGCCCACGGCGAACCTCATCACCATCCGCGTCGAACCCGACGGCACCGCGCACTTCGCGCTGCCCCGCGCCGAGGTCGGCCAGGGCATCACCACCTCCTCGGCGATGATCGTCGCGGAGGAGCTCGACCTGCCGCTCGACCGGATCAAGGTGACCCTCGCCGACGCCCGCCCCGAGCTCCTCTTCAACCAGCTCACCGGCGGCTCCAACACCACCATCTCCACCTTCACCCCGATCCGGATCGCCGCCGCCGTCGCCCGCGGCCGGCTGCTGCGCGCCGCCGCGCTGGAACTCGGCGAGGCCGTCGACACCCTCACCGCCAAGGCCGGCGTCATCACCTCGGCCACCGGCATCCGCCTCACCTACGGCGAACTCGCCGTCAAGGCCGCCGCACTCACCGACACCCAGGTCGCCGTCACCCTCAAGGACCCGGACGCGTTCCAGGTCATCGGCACCCCCCGGAGCCGGGTCGACGCCCTCGACGCCGTGACCGGGCGGAAGAAGTTCGCGATGGACGTGCACGTGCCCGGCGCCCTGCCCACCATGGTCTGCCGCCCGCCCACGATCAACGGCACCGTGCGCTCCGTCGACAACCTGGCCGAGGTCCGGGCCATGCCCGGCATCACCGACGTCGTCGCCGTCTCCACCGGCGTCGCCGTCCGCGGCCGGACCTTCGGCCAGTGCATCGACGCCGTCCGCGCCCTGAAGGTCACCTGGGGTCCCGGCACCGCCGAGGGCGCCTCCGACGCGACCGTGCTGCAGGAGCTCCGCGCCGCCGAACTGCCCCTCGTCGTCCCGCCGCTCGACCTCCTCACCAAGGCCGTCGACGCCCGCTTCACCTTCCACTTCGCCAGCAACGGCGCCCTGGAGACCAACTGCGCCGTCGCCGACGTACGACCCGGCTCCGCCGAGATCTGGGCCAGCCTCAAGTCGCCCATCGTCGCCCAGGAGAAGATCGCCCTCCAGCTCGGGCTGCCGCCGACCGCCGTGAAGGTCCACGTCACCGAGGGCGGCGGCTCGTTCGGCCGCAAGCTGTTCCACGACGCCGCCGGCGAGGCCGCCGAGATCTCCAAGGCCATCGGCAAACCCGTACGGCTCATGTGGCACCGCACCGACGACTTCCGGCAGGGGCGTACGCACCCGATGTCCACCTCCCGGGTCCGCGCCACCTACGCGCTCGGCGAGGTCCTCACGTACGAGCAGCGGCACACCTCCGTCGCCACCGACTTCAGCCACGGCGTCGGCGAGGTCATCACCTCGGAGGCGGCCAGGCTCCCGGTCGCCGACCTGACGTTCTCCGAGACGATGTTCGCGCTCACCCAGTCGAGCCCGTACCACTTCGGTGTGACCACGCAGCTCCTCAGCGAGGTCGACCACGGCTTCAACACCGGCTCCATGCGCAACATCTACTCGCCCAACGTGCGCTGCGCCCAGGAGCTCGTCGTCGACGAACTCGCCAGGAAGACCGGCCAGGACGCGCTCGGCTTCCGCCGCCGCTTCCTCAAGGACGAGCGGGCCCGCGCCGTCCTCGACAAGGTCGCCGAAGCAGGCCGCTGGGGACGGACGATGGCACCGGGCACCGCGCAGGGCGTCGCGATCCACCCCGAGTACCACTCCTTCGTCGCCGTCCTCGCCGAGATCGACTGCCGGCCGGAGACCACCGGCCGGAAGATCCGCGACGCCTGGACCGGCCCCCGCGTCACCAAGATCGTGTGCGCCGTCGACGTCGGGCTCGCCGTCAACCCGCGCGGCCTGGAGGCCCAGATGATGGGCGGCATCAGCGACGGCATCGCCCTCGCGCTCACCTCGGGCCTGCACCTCAAGGACGGGCGCTTCCTGGAGAGCAGCTGGGACAACTACTTCTACACGCGGCAGTGGAACACCCCGCCCGAGCTGGAGATCGTCGTCATGCCGTCCACCGGCGACCGGCCCGGCGGCGCGGGCGAGCTGGCCGTCGCCGCCTCCATGGCCGCCGTCGCCTGCGCGTACGGGCGGGCCACCGGCACCATGCCGACGACCTTCCCCGTCAACCACGCCGCGCCGCTGCCCTTCACCCCGACCCCCGCCGTCCCGCCGATCCCCGCCTCGCCGACCGACGGCCGCGACCGCGCCCTCTGAGCCCCGGACCGACCACAGATTCAGGAGCCACCGTGCCCCAGCACACCTTCATCCTCAACGGCAGGGCCGTGACCGCCGAGGTCGAGGACGACGTCCGGCTGCTCTGGGTGCTCCGGGACGTCCTCGGCGTCACGGGACCCAAGTACGGCTGCGGCGTCGGCGTCTGCCAGGCCTGTACGAGCCACCTCAACGGCAAGGCGTTCACGCCCTGCTCCGTCCCCGTGAAGGACCTTGCGGACACCGACGAGGTGACCACCATCGAGGGCCTGCCCGGCACCGTCGGCAAGGAGCTGCACCCGATGCAGGAGGCCTGGCTGGACGTCGACGTCGCCCAGTGCGGCTACTGCCAGCCCGGCCAGATCATGACCGCGGTGGCGGCCGTGCGGCGCGCCCACGAGGCCGGACGGGAGATCGACGAGGCCGACCTCGACCAGATCCGCAACATCTGCCGCTGCGGGACCTATAACCGTATCCGTGAGGCCATCAAGGAGGGCGCCCGTCGCATGGGGTGAGTCTGCCCGCCGGGCGGCCTCCGTCGACGAGAGGGAGCGCCGCCCGTGTCCGGAAAGATCGTCCTCTTCATGTCCGTCTCCCTCGACGGCTACATCGAGGGGGAGGAGCACGACATCAGCTGGCACCGTGTCGACGAGGAGCTGCACCGGCACCTCAACGAGGAACTCGCCGCCATGGGCGGCTTCCTCAGCGGCCGCCGCACCCACCAGCTGATGGAGGACTTCTGGCCGACCGCCGACGCCGACCCCGAACTCCCACCCGCCATGCGGGAGTTCGCGGAGATCTGGCGCTCGACCCCGAAGGTCGTGTATTCCACGACCGTCGAGCGGGCCGGCTGGAACACCACCGTCGTCCCCCGGGTGGACGCGGCCGAGGTCCGCGCCCTCGCGGCCGCCGCCGACGGCGACCTCGCCCTCAGCGGGGCGGCGCTCGCCCAGGCGTTCCGCGAGCAGGACCTGATCGACGCCTACCACGTGTACGTCCACCCGGTCCTGGTCGGCCGCGGCACGCCCCTCTTCGCGCCCACCGACACCCTGGCCGGCCTGCGTCTCGACCGCACCCGGACCTTCCCCAACGGGGTCGTGCTGCTCCGCTACGAGCGCGAGGACCGGCCGTAGGGGCGCCTCGGCGGGAACGCCGATCCCGCCGGGCCTGCCGAGACACCCACGGCCGGTCCGGCGGATCGGGCCCGCCCCGCACGGCAGGCCCTGACCGGTCGCCGGCCAGGCGGACGACGGGCGGCCGGAACCCGCCGGTCGGGCCCCTCCGGCCGGATAGCCTGCGGGCGTGGACGACTTCACTCGCTCCTGGACCGCACTGCGCGCGGCCGTCGCCGGTCTCGCCGACGAGGACTTCGCCCGGCCGTCGGGCTGCGCGGGCTGGCTCGTACGCGACCTGGTGTGCCACCTCGTCATCGATGCGCAGGACGTCCTGATCACCCTCGCCACGCCCGCCGACACCGCTCCCACCCGCGACGCGGCGACGTACTGGGAGGTCTCCGAGACGCCGCCGACCGGCGACGACCCGCTCGACGCGCTGACCGTACGGCTCGCCGCCGCGTACCAGGACCCGGAACTGCTGCGGTTCCACCTCGACGACGTCGGCTCCGCCGCGGGGCGCGCGGCCGTGCTCGCCGACCCTGGCGGACGGGTCGGCACCCGCGGTGAGGTGCTCACGGTCGCCGACTACCTCTCCGCCTACGTGATGGAGTGGACGCTGCACCACCTGGACCTCGTCGCACACCTGCCGGGGGCGCCACGGCCTCCCGCGGAGAGCCTGGCCGCCGCGCGCGGCCTCCTGGAGCGGATCGCCGGCGCGCCGTTCCCGGCCGCGCTGTCCGACACGGACGCGCTGCTCGTGGGGACCGGCCGTCGCCCACCGAGCGCCGGGGAACGGACCGCCCTGGCCGGGAGCGGCGTGCGGATCCCGCTCTCGCTCGGCTGACGGCGGGGGTGGGGGCGGCGTGCGGGCGTTCAGTCGCCCGTCAGCCCGTCGGTCCGCTCGCGCAGGAAGTCGGCGTGCCCGTTGTGACGGGCGTACTCCTGGATCATCAGCAGGTAGACCCAGCGCAGGCTGAGCCGAACTCCGGACGAGGACACGAAGGTCTCGTCGAGCTCGTGTCCGGCCACGGCGGCGTCACACGCCTCGATCTCGGCCCGGAACCGTGCGAAGTCCCGCTCCGCGTCCGCCGCGTCGACGCCGGAGAGCCCCTCGTCGCCGTCCGAAGGGCCGGTGAAGACCTCGCCGACGGCCTCACCCGCGAAGCTTCGCCGGAACCACCACCGCTCCACCTCCGCCATGTGCCGGACCAGGCCCAGGAGGGTGAGGGACGAAGGTTCCACGGTCGCCCGGGCCAGCTGGGCCGGCTCCAGCCCGGCGCACTTGGCGAGCAGGGTCTCCCGGTGCCGGCGCAGCCAGCCCTCCAGCATCCGGCGCTCCGTCACGGTGCCGAGCTCGCCGAGTCCTTGGGTGCGTTCGACCGACGGTGCTGTCCATGTCATGGACCCAACCTGCCCTGCCGCCCGGGAGGGATCAAGCAGGCGGGACGCGGTGATCACTTCCGGGCGGCCCTGAGCCGGGTGAAGGAGGTGGCCTCCCCCCGCCCGGGGGGCCGGTCCGTCCCGGCGGGAAGCAAGTGACGTCCACGGACCCGGACGGTCCGAGGACGGCCCGTCTCCCTCCTCACCCGGATCCTTCCTCACCCGTCTCCCTCCTCACCCGTCCCGGCGCCCTTGCCGGGGGAGAGCAGGAGGGCCAGGGTCGCCTCCAGTTCCGCCTGGGCGAGGCGGGCCGCCTCGTCGGCGTCGCCCGCCTCGACCGCGGCCACGAGGGCGATGTGCGAGTCCTCCCCGTGGCGCGGCTCGCCGGCGCGCAGCGAGAGCAGGTCGAGCAGGTCGATCAGGCCCTGGCGCAAGGCCGGGGCGAACTCCGCGAAGAGGTCGGTCAGTACGGGGTTGTGGGCGGCCGCGACCAGAGCGGCGTGGACCCGGATATCGGCGTCCACGAAGCCCGCGTCGTCGCCCTCCGACGCCGCGCGCCGCCCAGCCAGGGCCTCCCGCATGGCCTCCACGTCGGCGTCGGTGCGGCGCAGCGCGGCCAGCCGGGCCGCCTGCACCTCGACCAGCATCCGCACCTCGTACACGTCGGTGACCGCGGCCTTCCGCAGCCGGGTCGGCCAGTCCTCGACCGGGCTGGTCGCCGTCACGAAGACGCCCGCGCCCTGGCGCGGCTGCACGAGCCCGGCGCCGGCGAGCGCGCGCAGCGCCTCGCGGACCGTGGAGCGGCCCACGCCCAGCTCCTTGGCCAGGGTCGTCTCGCCGGGAAGCCGGCTGCCCACGGGCCAGTGGCCCGCGGTGATCTGTTCGCGCAGCCGCTCGGCTGCCTGCTCGACGAGGGGGCTGGGGCGCAGGGCACCGAGCGGCATGGGGTCACCTGATTCTCCGGACGGGGCCGGATCGTTCCCCGGGGCGGTTGTGCGGACCGGTCCCGGATCGCGGACTCTCTCGGAGGAAACCTATCTCGGAACTTGTCTGAGGAGTACTTGTCTGAGGAGCTGAGGAGTGGCTAGGGTACGGGCCATGATCTTCCGCGGACTTCTTCTCGGCTGCCGCGGCGGGGCCTGACGCGACCGGCACCCCGCCGCGGGTCGCCCTGTTGCCGCCGGTCGCACCGAGACCAGCAGAAGGAGCCATCCGCCATGACCTTCGCCCCGCGGACCGGAGCGTCCCCGACCGACCTTGCGGCCCGGCCGGCGTCCGCGCCCGCCGCCCCGCCCGCCTGGAACCCGCAGCGCCCCGGCCCCATGCCGTACCAGCGCTACCGCCCCTACCAGGACCGCGTCCACGTCCCCGAGCTCGCCGACCGGTGCTGGCCCTCCGCCCGCTTCGAGCGCGCCCCGCTGTGGGTGCCGGTCGACCTGCGGGACGGCAACCAGGCGCTCGCCGAGCCCATGGACACCGCCCGCAAGCAGCGCTTCTTCGACCTGCTCGTACGCACCGGGTTCAAGGAGATCGAGGTCGGCTACCCCTCCGCCAGCCGCACCGACTTCGACTTCGTGCGCCACCTCGCCCGGCTGATCGGCTCCGGTGCCGTGTCCGACGACATCACCCCGGTCGTCTTCACCCCGGCCCGCGCCGAGCTCGTCGAGCGCACCTTCGCCGCGATCGACGGACTGCCGCGGGCCGTCGTCCACCTCTACATCGCGACCTCTCCCGTCTGGCGCGACACCGTCCTCGGCCGCGACCGCGCCCAGGTCCGGGCCACCGTCGAGGAGGCCGCGACGCTGATGGCGCGGCTCGCCGACGCCCGGCCCGACAGCCGGATCCGGTTCCAGTTCTCGCCGGAGACCTTCAACCTCACCGAACCCGACTTCGTCCTGGAGCTCTGCGACGCCCTGACCGGGCTGTGGGACGCGAGCCCCGACCGGCCGGTCACCCACAACCTGCCCGCCACCGTCGAGATCTCCACCCCGAACGTGTACGCCGACCAGGTCGAGTACATGCACCGCCACCTCGCCCGCCGCGACAGCGTCATCCTGTCCGTGCACCCGCACAACGACCGCGGCACCGGCGTCGCCTGCGCCGAACTCGCCGTCCTCGCCGGCGCCCAGCGCGTCGAAGGCTGCCTCTTCGGCAACGGCGAACGCACCGGAAACGTCGACCTGGTGACCCTCGCGCTCAACCTGTACGCCCAGGGAGTCGACCCGATGCTCGACCTGACGGACATCGACTCCGTCCGGACGGTCGTCGAGGAGTGCAACCGGCTCCCCGTGCACCCCCGCCACCCCTACGCCGGAGAGCTCGTCCACACGGCGTTCTCGGGCACCCACCAGGACGCCATCAGCAAGGGCTTCGCCCAGCACGCGAAGGCGGCCGCGGACGCCGGCATCGACCCCGCCCGCGCACCGTGGAGCGTGCCGTACCTGCCCATCGATCCGGCCGACATCGGGCGCAGCTACGAGGCCGTCATCCGGGTCAACTCCCAGTCCGGCAAGGGCGGCATGGCCTACCTCCTGCGCACCCACCACGGCCTCGACCTGCCCGAGCGCCTGCGCCCCGGATTCTCGGCCGTCGTCCAGGAGGCCACCGACGCGCACGGGCGGGAGGCGACCGCCGACGAGCTGTACGAGCTGTTCCACGCCGCCTACCTCGCCCCGGGGCAGGGGGAGGGGCCGGTACGTCTGCTGGAGTGGCGTACGGCCCCCACCGCGGACAACACGCACGGTGCCGCCGGGGTGGTCGGCGCGGCCGAGGTGGTCGACGCGGTCGACGCCGCCGGGGTGGTCGGCGCGGCGCACCGCTTCGACTGCGTCCTGGCCGTGGGCGGCCGCACCGCCGCGTACGAGGGGCACGGCAACGGCCCGATCGCCGCGTTCGCCGACGCCCTCGGCCGGGCCGGGATCGCCGTGGACGTCCTCGACTTCGCCGAGCACGCCACGGGCCGCGGCGCCTCCGGCGACGCCGTCGCCTACGCGGAGTGCCGGGTCGACGGACGGACCGCATGGGGCGCGGGCCGGGACTCCTCCGTCCTCACGGCCTCCGTCCGCGCCGTCCTGTCGGCCGTCAACCGCGCCCGTCGCGACGGAGTTCCGGCCCGATGAAACGGCCCGGTCCGTCGGACAAGCCGGGGCCGGCCCGCGTGCCCGCCGGCCGGTCCCTGTAGCCCGCCCTGTCCCGGTGGCCCGGCCCCTCCCGGCGGTCCGGCCCCTCCGGCCCCTCCGGCCCTTCCCACCGTTCCAGCCCCGCCCGCCCGTGCAACCCGAGCCCGTCGCCCGGTAGCCGTACCGACTACCCGTCGCCCGGTGGCTGGACCGACTACCGGTCGCCCGGCAGCCGGACCGACTCCCGTCGCCCGGTAGCCGGACCGACTCCCGTCGCCCGGTAGCCGGACCGACTCCCGTCGCCCGGCAGCCGGACCGACTACCCGTCATACCTGGGAGCTACCCACGAGGTTGGCTCCCCGGTGGGACGCCGACCACAGGGGCGTCTTCATACCGTCCGTAACGGATCGAACCCCGGTACGGAAGGACCCCCATGGCGCCCCTCGCGCGCGGCTACCGCCGCGCCCCCGCCCCCGTTCGCCCCCGCCGCCCGCGGCCCACCGGTCGGCTCCGCCGCACCCTGCTCGCCGCGCTCGTCACCGCCGCCGTGGCGGTGCCGGTCGCGGGAGCCGCCCGGCCGGCGGAGGTGCCGGCGCCCGCGCCCGCGGGCGTCACGCGGCTGACCTCCGCCGAACCCACGGCGCTGGCGGGGGAGCTCGCCGCGCGGTACGCGGCCGGCCGGGAGGAGCTGCGGGCGGCCGAACGGACCGCGGACACCTACGGCGCCCGCCGGCGGGCCGCCTCGCTGCGCGCGATGGCGGCCCCGGGACGCACGTTCCTCTCCTTCGACGGGCGCGACGGCGGACGCAGCGTGGAGGTCCTCGGGGACCTGGCCCGCGCCGAGCGGATCGCGGTGCTCGTCCCCGGCTCCGACACCGGACTCGACAGCTACGGACGCTTCCGCGCCGGCGCGACCGCCCTCCAGGAGACCCTCCGGCGGGAGTCCGGTGCCCGCACCGCGGTCGTCGCCTGGCTCGGCTACCGCACCCCCGCCACCGGCAGCGCCGCCTCCCTCACCCCCGGCCGCGCCGAACAGGCGGCACCCGCGCTCCGCTCCTTCGTCGAGGAGCTGAGCGCGGTCCGGCCCGGCGCCCGGATCACCCTGCTCGGGCACTCCTACGGTTCCGTGGTCTGCGCCCTCGCCGCCGCCGGACTGCCGGTGGCCGCCGTCGTCCTGTTCGGCAGCCCCGGCACCGGCTTCGACACCGCCGCCGGTCTGCGCACCTCCGCCGCCGTCTGGGCCGGCCGGGCCGCCGAGGACTGGGTGGGCGAGGTGCCCCACCTCCGCGTGCCGCTGCCGCTCGGCACCGAACTCGGCTTCGGCACCGACCCCGTGGACCCCGCCTTCGGCGCCCGCCGCTTCGCCGCGGGGGACGGCGGCCACAGCGACTACCTCGTCCCCGGCTCCGTGCCCCTGCGCAACCTCGCCCGGATCGTCGACGGACAGGAGCCGGACCGTGCGTGAACTCGCCCACCGCATAGCCGCCGCCACCCCGCCCGGCCGCGACCGCGCCCTCGACGCGCTGCGGGCCTTCGCCATCCTCGGCGTGGTCCTCGGGCACTGGCTCGTCACCGCCCTTGTCGCCGACAGCGGCAGCCTGCGCGTCGAGAGCCCTCTCGGGCACCTGCCCGAATTCACCCCGGTCTCCTGGGCGTTCCAGACCCTCGCCGTCTTCTTCCTCGTCGGCGGCCACGTCGCCGCCCGTGGCCACGCCGCCGCCCGCGCCCGGGGCGAGGGCCACGGCCGGTGGATCGCCGCCCGGCTCGCCCGGCTGTTCGGGCCGGTGGCTCCGCTGCTCGGCGTGTGGCTCCTCGCGTCGGCCGTGATGCTCGGCTGCGGGGTGCCGTGGCAGACCCTCTTCACGCTCGGCAAGCTCGTCCTGTCCCCGCTGTGGTTCCTGCTCGTCCTCGCCGCCCTCACCGCCGCCACCCCGCTCGTCGCCCGGGTCCATCCGCTGTGGCCGCTCGCCGTCGTCCTCCACGCCGACCTGATCCGCTTCGGCTTCGGCGGCCCGGAGTGGCTGGGGTGGCTCAACCTGCCGGCCGGCTGGCTCGTCCCGTACTGCCTCGGCGCGCTCCTCGCCCGCCGTGGCCCGCTCGCCCGGCCCGCCGCCTGGGCGCTGCTCCTCGGCGGCGCCGCCGCGACCGGCCTGCTCGTGGCCTTCGCCGGCTACCCCGGCTCCATGGTCGGCGTCCCCGGCGCTCCCGTCTCCAACCTCAACCCGCCCACGCTCGCCGCCGTCACCTTCGGGCTCGCCCAGTCCGGCGGAGCGGTCCTGCTGCTCGGGCCGCTCCGCCGCGCCCTGCGCCGGCCCCTCGCCTGGGCGGCGGTGGTGCTGCTCAACCTGTGCGCGATGACCGTCTTCCTCTGGCACCAGACCGCGATGATCGCCGTCACCACCGGCGGACTGCTCACCGCGAAGCTCCTCGGCCACGCCCCGCTCACCGGGCTGCACACCGTCCCCGACGGATACGGCTGGGTCCTCGCCCGGCTCGGCTGGCTGCCCCTCTTCGCCGGCGCGCTGCTGATCTGCGGCGCCGCCTTCCACACGTACGAACGCACGAGCACGGCCCGCGCGCAGAAGTCGCGGCCCGACCGAAGGACGGAGGCACGACGTGCCTAGGCTGGGGCAGCGGAACGACCATGTGAACGGGGGGAGCACGGTGACGGACACCGCACGATGGGAGGCCGCCCTGCGCGCGGCCCCCGGCGTCCTGCGCGCCGACCTGTGGCCGGGGCGCCGTGACCCGCTGCCCCGCCACCGCTGGCTCAGCTGGCTGCCGCACGCCCATCTCGTGCTGACCTCCGTCCTCCTGGGCCTGTGGAACATGGCCCTCTACAACGACGTCATGGACCCGGCCCCCGGCAGCATGACGCTGTTCGCGCTCTGCCAGGCCGCCGCCCCGGTCCTCGCGCTCAGCCGGCCCGCCGCCGCCTTCTGGCTCTCCACCGGTGCCCTGCTGGTGACCGGCGCCCTCACCTCAGCCGTCTTCGGCGCCCACTGGCCCTGGAACGTCGCCGCCATCGCCCTGCACACCCTGGTGCTGCTCCTGCTCTCGCTGCGGGTGCGGCCCGTCGCCGCCGCGGCCGCCCTGGGCATCACCCTGCTCACCGGCGTCGGCGCCGCCGTCCCGCGCGCCGTGCCGCACCTGTTGACCCTGCCGCAGGGCTCCCTCGCCTTCGTCACCGCCGTCGTCGTCGGCTGCTCCCTGCGCGCCAGCCGCGTCTCGCGCAGCCGCCTCGTCGAGCAGGAGGAGCTCACCGCCGAGGAACGCGCCCGGCGCGCCCTCCTGGAGGAGCGCGGCCGGATCGCCCGCGAGCTCCACGACGTCGTCGCCCACCACATGTCCGTCATCTCGATCCAGGCCCAGGTCGCCCCGCACCTGGTCGCCGATCCCTCCCCGGAGCTGCGCGAGAACCTGGCCGGCATCCGGCAGAACGCCGTCGACGCCCTCACCGAACTCCGTCGCGTCCTCGGCGTGCTGCGCGGCGACGGCGAGGCGGGTGACGCGGCCGCGGGCGTACGGCACGCGCCGCAGCCCACCCTCGACCGGCTCGGCGAGCTCCTGGCCAACGTGCGCGCGGCCGGTCTCGACGTGACCACCGAGACCGAGGGCGAACCCCGGCCGCTCTCCCCGGGCACCGAACTCTCGGCGTACCGCATCGTGCAGGAGGCGCTGAGCAACGCCATGCGCCACGCACCCGGCTCGCGGGCGACCGTGCGGACCCGCTACCACCGGGGCGGGCTGACCGTACGGGTCACCAACACCGCCGCCCGAGGGCTCGCCCACGCCGGGACCGCGGGTCCCGCGCGGGAGCCCGGTCACGGGCTGCTCGGCATGCGTGAGCGCACCGCCATGCTGGGCGGCGAACTCGCCGCGGGACCGACCCCCGACGGCGGCTGGGAGATCACCGCCACCCTGCCCGCCCCTCTCCCCACCCCACCGCACCCGAAGGACGGTTCATGAGCGACGCCGGCACAGGCGAGGACATCAGGGTTCTCGTCGCGGACGACCAGGTCATGGTCCGGCAGGGCTTCACGGTCCTGCTGAACGCCGAACCCGGCATCCGGGTCGTCGGCCAGGCCGTCGACGGCGCCGACGCCGTCGCCAAGGCCGCCGAACTCGCCCCGGACGTCGTTCTGATGGACATCCGCATGCCCGGCACCGGCGGCATCGAGGCCACCCGGGTCCTCACCGCCCCCGCCGACGCCACCGTCAAGGTGCTCGTCCTCACCACCTTCGACCTGGACGAGTACGTGTACGAGGCGCTGCGGGCGGGCGCCGCCGGCTTCCTGCTCAAGGACGCGTCCGCCGAGGAACTCGCGCAGGCGGTACGGGTCGTGGCCCGCGGCGACGCGCTGCTCGCGCCCAATGTCACCAAGCGCCTGATCGCCGAGTTCTCCCGGCTGAGCGTCGCCCCCCGCGCCCCGCTGATGGACCGGCTCGGCGCCCTGACCGAGCGCGAGACCGAGGTCCTCACCCTCATCGCGCACGGCCTGTCGAACGCGGAGATCGCCGACCGGCTCGTCGTCGCCGAGCAGACCGTGAAGACCTATGTGAGCCGCATCCTCGCCAAACTGTCCCTGCGCGACCGCACCCAGGCCGCCGTCCACGCCTACGAGACCGGTCTGGTCCGGCCCGGCGGGCAGTGACCGCCCGGCCGGGAACGGCACCGGCCCCCGCCGTCGGTACGGCGGGGGCCGGTGCTTTCGTGGAGCCGGTCGGAGGTCAGACGGCGGGCGGGACGCGCGAGGGGCGGCCCGCACCGCGCGTCAGGACGTAGCCGCCGACGCCCGCGAGGGCGGCGAGCACCCCGCCCGCGGCGGTCCACAGCCAGCGGTCGGACCACCAGCCCGAGGACCAGCCGTCCTCGGGCGCGCGGGCCTCCACCGTCTCCGGGGTGGTGGCACCGGGCACCAGCGGCACGGCGAGCGCGCCGTCCGTGGCGTACGCCCCGCCCATGTCGCGCGAGGTGGCCCCTATGCGCGCCGAGAACGGCTGGCCCGAGTCCTCCTCGGGCAGCCCGGTCACGGTCAGCCGGACGAAGTAGCTGCCCGGCAGCGGGTCGTTCGACCAGGCGTCCGCGGCGGCCCGCACCGGGCGCAGGGTGCACGCCAGCTCCACGGTCGTCACCTCCTTGGCCGCGAGCCGCGCCTGCTTGCCGTACACGCACGGCTGACGCCGGCGCAGTCCGTCGTACACGTCGATCCGCCACGCGGACGAGCCGTGCCGCAGCGCCGCGTCCGGCAGCGTGACGGAGGCGGTGACGGTCGGCCGCTGACCGGTGTCGGCGGGGAACACCCAGTACAGGTAGTCACCCGTGGACGCCTGGGCGGTGGCCTGCCGGCCCTGCTTGAAGAAGGCGGCGGTACGGAAGGACGTGCCGGCCTCGGTGGGCCCGGCCTCCGACGCGGCGCCGCTCGCGCTGCCGCTCGGGGTGGGGGTCGCCGAGTCGGCGAGTCCGGCCGCGGCGGCCGGGCCGAGCAGGGCGGCGCCGGCGAGCGCGGCGGCCGCGAGCATCGTGCGTACGGTACGCATCAGTGGGTCCTCCAGACAGCGAAGCGCCAGCGGGACAGCCAGCCCCAGATCAGGCCGCCGAGGAAGCCGGCGAGCACCAGGACGCCGAGCAGCCACCAGCCGCGGCCCAGGCCGAAGGAGGCGACGTCGGAGGCGGAGCCGGGGCCGTCGACCACGTCGATCGCGAGCTCGACCGGCATGCCCGGGGTGGTCTTCACGGACGGGGGAGCGGAGAACGAGTTGCTGACCTGGAGGCAGACCGTCTCGGCCGCGCTCTTGGTGTCGTCGCCGAGGGCCTCCTCGTCGTCCTTCTTCGGGTAGCGCAGACCCGTCGAGATGACGTCGGTGCGTCCGTCACCGGCCTCCTGGCCGCGGACGATCTCCCGCCCGTGCGTGGTGACGGCCCGCAGCAGCACCCCGTAGTCGTTGGCGACGGCACGGTCGGCGGAGACGCTCACCGAGGCGCGCAGCTCCTGGCCCGGCAGCACGTCGACCCGGTACCAGCGGTGCTGCCCGAAGACCTGCCGGTCGGTGTAGAGGCCCGGCTTGAGCCGCGGGGCGTCGGCGCAGCGCCCGGCGCCCTCGGTGGCGACCGGCGTGACGACCGGGTCGGCCGCGCGGTCGACCAACTGCCGGACGCGGCCGGACAGCTCCTCGGTGCGGTGCACGGAGGTGTACGTGCCGCCGGTGGCCTCGGCGATGCACATCAGCTGCCGGCGGGTCTTGACGTCCGGGACGAGCCCGAGCGTGTCGATGACCAGGTGGATGCCCTGGGCGGCGATGTCACGCGCGACCTCGCACGGGTCGAGCGGGGCGCAGGTGTCCTCGCCGTCCGTGATGAGCACGATCCGCTTGGTGGCCTCGCCGCCCTTGAGGTCCTCGGCCGCGCCCAGCAGCGCCGGGCCGATCGGCGTCCAGCCGGTGGGGGCGAGGGTGGCGACGGCGGTCTTGGCCTCGGTGCGGTCCAGCGGGCCGACCGGGTAGAGCGCCCGGGTGTCCTTGCAGCCGCGCTTGCGGTCCTGGCCGGGGTAGTCGGCGCCGAGGGTGCGGATGCCGAGCCGCACCTCCTGCGGGACCGCGTCCAGGACCTCGTTGAAGGCCTGCTTGGCGGCCGCCATGCGGGACTGTCCGTCGATGTCGCGGGCGCGCATCGAGCCGCTGACGTCGAGCACCGGCTCGACCTTGGGGGATTCCTTGGCGGAGTCCGTGGCCGCCGGTCCGTCGTCGGCGGCGGCGATGCTCGGGAGGAGTCCGACGGTCAGGGCGGCGAGCAGCGCGCAGGCCCCGGTCGCCAGCCGTTTTCTCGTGATCATCGGAGGATCGTAGGGATGATCCTCCGAAAACCAAAACCGTGTCCACCCAGGGCTCCTGAGCGGGCCTCAGGGTGCGGCGGCGAGGGGCGGGTGACGGGGGAGGCGGGCGGTCTCCGCCGGTGCCGGGAGAGGTCCCCGGCGGGTCAGGCCTGGCTGTTGAGGAAGCCGATGAAGGTGGCGCCCCACCAGCCGACCTGGCTCACGCCCGCGGCCGCCGCGGAGCGGACCAGCAGTCGGCGGGGCACGTCGCCGCCGTCCCGGTGGCGTGCGAGGAGCTGGCCGAGGCGGTGCGCGTAGAGGCCGTTGACGGTGACGGCGAGGACGAGGCCCAGCTTGACCAGGGTGAGCGGCGAGTGGAGGTCCGGGCGCAGGAAGAGTCCCGTGACCGTCAGGCCGCCGAGTCCCGCCCAGATCGGGGTCTGCAGCGCGCACGCCGTGTCGAGGACGCCCGCGAGCGGACGGCGGCCGGTGAGCCACAGCACCGCGAACCAGTCGACGGCGAGGACCGAGCCGAGCCCCGCGACCAGGCTCGCCACGTGCAGGAACCGGGCGGTCGTCTGGAGCGTGACGTCCGCCTGCACGTGCCCGGCGGTCCAGCAGGAGGCCGCGAGGAAACCGGCGGCGAGCACCCCCACGACGGTGAGATGCAGGCCGGGCGTGAGGTTCCGGAGCGGCTCCTCGGGCACTGTCGCGTCCGCCGTGGCGGCGGTCATGCGGGGCGGACGCGGCAGGGTTCTCGGCATGTCTCATTTCTTTCGGCTGGCGCGAACGGAAGGTTAGGTAAGGCGAAGCTAAGTGTCTCTCGGGTTCGCGTCAAGTGAGCGTGACGGGCATCGCACGTCCCCCTCGGCGGCGCTTCCGCCCAGGTGGCATACCGTGAGGGTGATCGAGAGCGGGAGGACGGATGACCGGGACAGGGACGCAGGAGGCCGACTCCACCGCGCTCGCCCGCCCAGGCGGCTGGCTCCGCGACCAGGTCTGCGAGGGGCTGCGCGACCGCATCATCACGGGACGGCTCAAGCCGGGGGACCGGCTGGTCGAGCGGGACGTCGCCGAGGACTTCGGCGTCTCCCGCGTCCCCGTCCGCGAGGCGATCCGCATCCTCATCGGCGAGGGCTTCCTGCAGACCGTCTCCCAACGCCGGATCGTGGTCCGCGAGATGACGAGGCAGGACGTCGAGAACCTCTTCGACATGCGCGAGGCCCTGGAGGTCCTCGCCGTCCGCCGCGCCGCCGAGCGCCGCGGCCCGGCGGAGCTCGACACCCTCGCCCGGCTGCTCGCGGACGCCCGCGCCGCCACCGACGCCGGCGGCCCCGAACGCCTCTCGCGCGCCAACGCCGCCTTCCACGCCCGGATCGTGCGCATGTCGCGCAACGAGCTCCTCGTCACCACCCTCGAATCCCTGGAGGGCCGGCTGCGCTGGCTGTTCCAGCAGGTCGACGAGCCGGGGCCGCTCTGGGAGGAGCACCGGCTGCTGTACGAGGCGATCGGGGCCGGGGACGCCGACGCGGCCGCGAACCTGGCGCTGCACCATGTGCGCCACTACCGCGAGGTGGCGCTGCGGCTGCTGTTCGGGGACTGACGGCGCCGTTCCTCGGATCGACGGCGCCGTTCCTCGGATCACAGCCGGTGCGTTCGTGGCCCCGACGTCTTCCTCGACGCCCGTCTCCCCGAAGGTGTGTCAGCGCTGGGTGTAGATGAAGCCGATCTTGTCGATCTCGTCGCCCGAGCGCCCGTGGAAGCCGGTGATCTGCCGGCCCGGGGGAGCGGTGTGGGTGACGCAGTCGGGGGTCGGCGTGCCGCCGGCCAGGGAACGGCCGAGATTGGTGGTGAATCTGGCGTGGAAGATCCGGGTGCGGCCGTCCTTCCGGGCCCGGCACAGCTCGGCGGTGGTCACGTACTCGCCGCTGCCGAGCGTGAGGGCGGCCGCGGTGCCTCCGCTGCCGCCGTGGGCGAGTGACGTGCCGTCGTCCAGGGTGATGCTCAGCCCGTCGACGCGGGCGCCCGCACGGAGGGCGACGGTGGTGGCGCGGGCGCCGGCGGGGACGCGGTCGATGTCGTTGAAGGGGTCGCCGTGCGGTCCGCCGAACTGCTCGCTCAGCTGGAAGGCGGGGTTGCGCGACCAGGAGAAGCCGACCGCGACGGGGTCGTGGTCGGAGAGCATGAGCCCGTCGCCGGTGAGGAACCCGGTGTGCTCGTTGTCGTACGAGGTGGCGTCCAGGGAGACGAGTGTGCTGCCGCGGTACAGGACCTTGTCGACGACCTCGCAGGTGTCGGGCACGGTCGGCCCGGACTGATCGCACACCAGGGCGTCGCCGCCCTTCGCGGGCGGGGTGCCGCCGCGGACGACCTCGACCCAGGCGTCGGTCAGGCCGTTGGCGGCGGCGAACTCGGCGATGGTGTCGCCGGTGCGGGTGTAGCGGGTGTTGGTGTCGCCCATGACGACGACCGCGTTGCCCGCCGAGTGGGTCGCGATGAAGGCGGTGAGCTGGTCCAGGTTGTCGGCGCGTGCCGCCAGGTCCCCGGCGTTCGTGCCCGCGTTGGTGTGGAGGTTGTAGAAGTCGACGTACACGCCCTCGGTGAGGCGCTGTCGGGCGAAGGTGAAGCCCTTGGGAGTCAGGCAGTCGCCGGAGTCGTACTGGCAGGACTTCCAGCGGACCCGCTCGAAGTCGTCGACGTCGTACAGGGACTTGGACAGGGTGTTCAGGCCGCTGCCGATGCCCGCCCCACCGCTGGTGGGGGTGCGGTACGGATGGGTGGTGTCGGCTTCGTACAGGCGGGCGTGGTAGTTGAAGTCCTCCTGGACGTGCACGATGTCGTACGACGCGATCCGCCTGCCGATCTCCGTCGTGGCGGGTTCGCGTGGCGTCGGGGCGCTGGAGAGGCTCTCGGGCAGCCCGGCCACGTTGTACGTGAGCACGCTGAACGTGCCCGAGTCGGCGGCCGTGGCCGGGGGCGCCGTCGCGGTGAGTCCGGCGAGCACGGCTGCCGCGGCTGTCAGGTGGACGAGGAGTCGGCGCATGGATGTCTCCTGGGGACGGTGGTGGGGCGCCGGCCGGGCCCGGGCGGAATCGTCCGCCCGGACCCGGCCGGCACCGGATCAGGCGCAGGCGTGCCCGTTGAGCGCGAAGGCGGTGGGCGGGGGATTGGTCCCGCTGTGCGTTCCCTGGACTCCGAAACCGGCGCTCGCGCCCGGGGCGATCGCCTTGTTCCAGTCGGCGTTGCGGGCGCTGACGGCGGTGCCGTTCTGGGTGACGGTGGCGTTCCAGGCGCTGGTGACGCGCTGGCCGCCCGGATACGTCCAGGTCAGCTGCCAGCCGTCCACCGCCGTCGGACCGGTGTTCCTGACGGTGACGGTGGCGGTGAAGCCGCTGCTCCACACGTTGTTCACGGCGTACGTCACCGCACAGGCGGCGGTGGGCGGTTCGCCGCCGGCGGAGGTCCGCTCCGCCGCGTACGCGGAGAGCCAGGCCAGCGGGGCGTTCCAGTTGATCGCCACCTCGTTCGTCGAGTACGAGCCGATGTCGTCGACGTAGCAGGCGGCGGGGGCGCAGCCGGCCAGCTTCTCCTGCGCCACGGAGTCCTGCAGCCCGCTGTTGGGACCGCCCGCGAGCGAGCCGGCCGGCGGGTGGGGCAGCGAGGCGTCCAGCTGGTGGGCCCAGAAGCGGTGGTGCTGGTTCTGCGAGGACGTCTCGCCGTAGCCGGTCACGTACGACCGGCCGAGGGCGTTGCGGCCGAGCAGGTAGTCCAGTGTTTCGAGCGCGCCGGTGCGGTAGCGGCCGTCGCCGGACAGCTCACCGGCGACGGCCATGACGACCGCGTCGTCGGCGACCTCGCCGTTCGAGCCCCAGAAGTAGCCGTCCGCCGGGACCGGCACCGCGTAGCCCTGGGCGGCCATCCGGGACAGGTAGCCGTCGGCGGCCGTGGTCACCGAGGCCCGGACCCGGGCCAGGTCCGTCGCGGGCAGTCCGTTCGGGACCGTGGCCAGGACGAGTCGGCCGAGCGCGGCCGTGTCCGCCCAGCCGAAGCCGTACGGGCCGAAGGCGTCGGCGGAGGTGTGCCAGGACGAGGAGGTGACCGCGTCCCGGTAGGCGCTCTCGCCGGTCGTCGCGTACAGCTCGGCGGCCGCCCAGTAGAACTCGTCCGTGACCCGGGTGTCCTCGTAGGCGCCGCCGCCCGTGCTGTCCGAAGCCGGCGCGTACACCGCCGGGTTGGCCTGCGCCGCCGCCCAGGCCCGGCGGGCGGCCGCGAGGCAGCGGTCGGCGTAGGCGGAGTCGTACGGTCGGAAGACCCGGGCGCACTGCGCGGCGGCCGCCGCGAGGTTGAGGGTCGCCGCCGTGGACGGGCGGTGCAGTTCGCGGGGCTGGGGGTCCTGGTCGGGCCGCATGGGCATGCCGGTCCAGGCCGCGTCGTGGACCTTGTGGAACGCCATGCCCGCGTACGGCCTGCCCTCGGGCACCTGCATGCGCATGAGGAAGTCGAGCTCCCAGCGCGCCTCGTCCAGGACGTCCGGCGTCCCGTTGCCGCGCTCGGGGACGCGGAGGGTCGAGTCGCCGAGCGGCGCGTCCCTGCCCGCGCGCTTGGCCCGCTCGAAGGAGTTGACGAGCAGCCAGGTGGAGATGCCGCCGTTCACCACGTACTTGCCGTGGTCGCCCGCGTCGTACCAACCGCCCCTGACGTCCTGGGAGTAGTCGCACACCCCGGTCTGGCAGGGGACGGACGTGTCGCCCAGGTTGGGTGCGACTCCGAGGTGGCCGGCCGGGCGCGCGTAGGCGGAGCCGACGAGGGAGGCGTCGACGGCGATGCCGCTGCGCTGGTGGTGGAAGAAGGCCATCGAGTCGGCGCGCAGGGTGTCGTAGAGGTCCGCGCGGATGTCGAAGGGCGCGCTGTCGCTGCCGTCCACCGCCAGGACGTATCCCGAGCCGGTGCTCCGGTACGAGGAGAAGTCGGCCACCTGGACCGACTGCCCGGAGGGGGTGTCCGCGCCGCGCGGGACGGTCGAGCCGGAGGCGACCACGGTCCCGGCCGCGTTCCGCAGCTGCCAGGTGAGCGCCTGTGTGGCCGTGCTGACGACGGTGGCGCGCTTGGGGCCGTCCGGCAGGTAGCCGACCTGGTTGACGCGTACGGCCGTGGTCGCCGCCGCGGTGGTGGGGACGCTCGCGCCGGCCGGTGCGGGCGTGAGTCCGCCGAAGAGGAGGGCGCCCGCCAGCAGGGCGGTGGGGAGTCGTAGCGAGCGCCCTCGCCCGAGGCGCCGTAATGAAGTGGCCATGTCAATCACATCTCCTTCGTGACGGGCGCGGCCCCGTCGGGTGAGAGTCGATGGGAGCGCTCCCAGTTCCGAAATGCCGAACGCGGGTCGATGAGTCGGAATCTGGAGCGCACAGTAGTGACGCGGGCTCGCCACCGTCAACGGACGCGGCAAAGGTGGACACAAGCCGGTCGCCCCGCGGCGCATCGCGGAGTGCGAGGTCCGAAGGGGTAGCGTTCGCGGCGACGGCATGGACGCCTGGCCGCCGCTACGGAAGGAGCGGATCCTGAACCCCCAGCTCGCGGAGACGTTGTCCGCGGCCCTGCTCGTCCTCGTGCTGGCCTGTGCGGTCATCCGTCCGTTCGGATGGCCGGAGGCGGTCGTGGCCGTCCCGGCCGCCGCCCTCGTGGTCGCCACCGGGGCCATCTCCCTCGACGACGCCCTGGCCGAGGCGGAGCGGCTCGGACCGGTCATCGGCTTCCTGGCGGCGGTCCTGGTGCTGGCTCAGCTCTGCGACGACGAAGGGCTGTTCCAGGCCTGCGGGGCGTGGATGGCGCGCACGGCGGCGGGCCGGCCGCGGAGGCTGCTCGCCCAGGTGTTCCTGGCCGCGTCGGCGATCACCGCCGTGCTCAGCCTGGACGCCACGGTCGTGCTGCTGACGCCGGTGGTGTTCGCCACCGCGGCCCGGATCGGCGCCCGCCCCAAGCCGCATGTGTACGCCTGCACCCACCTGTCGAACACGGCCTCCCTGCTGCTGCCGGTCTCCAACCTCACCAACCTGCTGGCCTTCACGGCGAGCGGGCTGACCTTCACCCGGTTCGCCGCGCTGATGGCCCTGCCGTGGGCGGCGGCGATCGGCGTCGAGTACCTGGTCTTCCGGCGCTTCTTCGCCACCGACCTGGACGCCGGAGCCCAGGCCCCCGCGGAGGCCGAGCAGCCGCCGCTGCCGCTGTTCGCCCTGGTGACCGTGGGATGCACGCTGGCCGGCTTCGTGCTGACGTCGGTGATCGGGATCGACCCGGCCTGGGCCGCCCTGGCAGGCGCGTCGGCCCTCGCCGTCCGGGCCCTGATCAGGCGCCGCACCACGCCCCGGGCGCTGGTGCGCGCCGCCTCCGTGCCCTTCCTCGCCTTTGTCCTGGCCCTCGGCATCGTGGTCCTGGCGGTGGTGGACAACGGTCTCGACGACGCGCTGCGGCACGTGATCCCCGAAGGTACGGGGCCGGCGGACCTGTTCGCGCTCGCCGGGCTGGCCGCCGTCCTCGCGAACGTCATCAACAACCTGCCCGCGGTCCTCGTGCTGCTGCCCCTGACCGCCCCCTCGGGGCCCGGCGCCGTGCTCGCCGTCCTGCTCGGCGTCAACATCGGACCCAACCTCACCTACGCCGGCTCGCTGGCCACTCTGCTGTGGAGACGCATCGTCCACGCCCACGACAGCGAGGTGGAGCTCAAGGAGTTCACCCGGCTCGGCGGGTACGCGGTCCCCGCGAGCCTGGCCGCCGCCGTACCGGCACTGTGGCTTTCCCTGACCGTCATCGGAGGAGGCTGACCCCATGGTCGTGGTCGTCTGGATCGTCGAGGGCACCTGGCGCGCCTGCGTGGACGCCGCACGCGCGCACACCCCGCCGGACGCCGAGGTCGTCCTGCTGCACGTCACCCCGGCCGACGTCCCGGGCGCGGCTCACGGTGCCTTCGCCGGACTCCTCGGCCGGGGCCACCCCGCGGGGCACCGCCCGGCCGAGGGCTGGGGGCGGGACCCCGGCACGCGCGTGGAACACCTCGCCGCCGCCTCCGCGCAGCAACTGCTCCACGACGCCGCCGGCCGACTGGGCCGCCCCTGTACCCGCACCGAGCGCACCGGGCGGGTCGAACGCGAGGTCGTCGCCGCAGCGGAGGGCGGCGACCTGCTGATCCTGGCCCGGGACGGCGACCGCACCCGCCTCGGACCGCACAGCCTCGGCCCGGCAGCGCGCTTCGTCGTGGACCACGCCCCCTGCCCGCTGCTGCTCGTATGGCCCGAGCCGGCGCCGGGGCTGCCCACCATGCCGCCGCCTCCCCCTGATCACGCCTCCTGACCGACGGGCGACGCACCTCCGTCGGCCACGAGCGAGCCGAGCTCAGCGGTTGAAGGTCAGCCGCGGTGCCGCGTTGCGGGCGAGCGTGTGGGCCTGGTCGGGCCACCACGTGCCGGCGGGCGGATCGACGATGCCGTACTCGGGATCGATCGTGCCGCCGGTGTTGCGGGTGCAGCTGCCGTCGGACTCGCCGGGGATCTTGATCCACAGGTAGGCGTCGACGAGCGGGACGCCGGTGTCGGCGGTGGGACGGGGGCCGAGGCCGCGGCCGGGCGCGTTGCACCAGATCTCCGGGTCTCCGGTGTACTTGCCGGGCACCGGGGTCCAGGCGCCCAGACCGTTGCGGCTGGTGTCGATGACGAAGTGGTGCAGCCGGTCGTCCGGCGGGGTGCCCACGTTCCGGTCGAACCAGGCATCGGTCCAGCGCCAGGTGGTGGGGTCGGCGGAGTCGACGGCGTTGCCGGGGACGCCGTCGTTGGGCGCGGCCGACGAGTAGTACTGGGTGGCGCACCAGTCGGTGTGGTCGCGGGCGTACTCGGGCCCCTCGGTGGCGAACCACATGCACTTGGCTATCCAGGTGCCGTACCGGGCGTTGTGGTCGGTGGGGTGGGTGTTGGACACGTTGAGGGCGAAGCCGTCGCCGTACCGGACGCCGGCGTCGAGCAGTCGCCGCGAGATGTCGCCGACGGGCCGCCAGAGGACGTTGCCCGCGTCCAGGTAGACCGCGGTGCGGGCCCTGGACTTGAGGGTCCTGACCGCGTACGCGAGATCGGCGATGCGCGCCGCCGTGAGTGCGCCGGTCGGGTCGACGCCCGGCCCGCAGTCGCTGGGGAGCAGGGCCAGGCCGTCGGGCTCGACCACGACGACGGCCTTGCCGTCGCCGATACCGGCGGCGAAGGCGTCGATCCACTGCCGGTAGGCGGCGGAGGAGGCGGCTCCGCCGCTCGAGTACTGCGAGCAGTCCCGGCCGGGAACGTTGTAGGCGACCAGGACGGGGGTCCGGTCGACCGCACGGGCCTTGCGGACCAGCGTCTCCACCTTCAGCCGGACCTCACCGGGTGTGCCCTCGGTGAACCACTCGGCCTGCGGCCAGCTCGCGAGTTTCGCCATGTTCACGGCGTTCGCGAAGTCGCCGTTCCGGAGATCGGAGAGGGCCTGCCTGGCGGCCTTGCCGTGCGGGTCCACGTAGAACCTCGTCGCCGGGATGATCGTGTCCCCGGCGGGCGCGGCCTGCGCCTGCCCCTGCGTCGCGGTGAGGGCGGCGCAGGCGGCGAGCGCCGCGAGGGCGGCGGTCGCACGGCGCCGAAGGCTGGGTGGCTTCATGCTGGCTCCTGGTCGAGGGTGGCACGGGAGGCGGATCTGTGGGTTCCTGTGGCCCGGTCGCGGGGAGGTACCGAGCCACAGGGGTCCGGGGTCAGTAGCCGTAGATCATCTTGTAGGCGACCTCGGGGAGGAACTGGCCGGCCGTGGAACCGGTCCCGACGCCGCAGTTGCCGTCGGACTCTCCCGGGGCCTTGATCCACAGCAGCATCTCGGCGCCGCCTCCCAGCTGGGTGGGCGTGCCGATGCGGCGGCCGGCGGCGTTGCACCACTCGCCGTTGGAGCCGTTGCCGTTGCGGCTGGTGTCGACGACGAACGGCTTGGTGTAGCCGTAGCGGGCGGCCAGTTCGCTGTTGACGGCGTTGCCGAAGGCGGTGTTCTGGGCGGTGGTGTAGTAGTTCGAGATGTTGAGGGAGAAGCCGTGGGCCTGGCGCAGGCCGGCTTCGTGGAGGCGTTGGGCCATCGTCCCGGCGCTCACCCAGCCGGGGTTGCCCGCATCGAGGTAGACCCAGGTGTTGGGGGCCTGGCGGTTGAACTCGGCCACGGCGCCGGTGATCATGCCCTGGCGTTCGCGGATCTGGGTCTGGTTCATGCAGCCGTAGTCCGCGAGGGAGTCCGGTTCGAGGACGACGACGGCCGGGCGGTTGGCGATCCCGCCGGCGAACTGCGCGATCCAGGTCGCGTAGGCGGACGGCGAGGCGGCTCCGCCTCCGGACTGACCACCGCAGTAGTCCCGGTGGTAGATGTTGTACGCGACCAGGATGGGCAGCTTGTCCCGGGAGTCCGCCGCCCCGACGTAGGCGCCCGTGGCGGTTCCGATGGTGCCGCTCCAGGAGCCGAACCAGCGGGCCTGGGGCGTGTGGGCGAGGGACGCGTCGATCGCGGGCGCCCGGCCGTCGCCGGGATTGGCGGCGACCCACTGCTTGGCGCTGGAGTTCGGGTCCGTGTAGAACCCGCTGGTCATGGTGGTCGGGTCCGCCGCGTGGGCGGACGGCGCGACGGCGAGCGCCAACGGCAGCGCGAGGAAGGCTGCCGCGAGGGCGCGGATTCGGCGGCGCATGACGGTACCTCGATTCCTGGTGGGGGACGCGCCGCACGCTCTCGTCCCGAGCGGGCGGCGCACTGAGGAAGTGCGGTGGTACGGCGCCCCACGGCCGTGGAAGCGCTCCCACTGGAAGCGGTACCAGCCCGGGCTTCGGCTGCCGTGGGGTGTGTCGGTATCGTGTGATGCCCTGTCAGGCCTGTCAAGTGCTGCGGTTTAACCAGCACTTCACATGACAGCGGGAAGGCTTTACAGTCGGTCGCACTGGAAGCGCTCCCGGTCTTCCGTGGGTTCTGGTCGCGACAGGAGAGGCGGATCATGGCCGAAGGTGCGCCACGCCGGCAGTCGACACTCGACGAGGTGGCCGAACTGGCCGGTGTCTCGCGGTCGGTGGCCTCGCGTGCGCTCAACAACGCCCCGCACGTCAGCCGCGCCAAACGCGAGGCGGTCGAACGGGCCGTCCGTCAGCTCGGGTACGTACCCCATCCGACCGCCCGCGCGCTGGCCACCCGGCAGACCGGCGCGGCCGCCCTGGTCATCTCGGGAGAGGATCCGTCGATCTTCGCGGATCCCTTCTTCGCCCAGGTGATCGTCGGGGCCTCGGCCGCCCTGGAGGACGCCGATCTGCACCTCATGCTCTGCCTGGCCGCCTCCGAACGGGGCCGCCGGCGAGTGGAGCGGCTCCTGAGGTCCAGGGGTGCCGACGGCGTGATGCTCATGGCGCTGCGCGAGGACGATCCGCTGGCCCGCCTGGCCCAGGAGGCGGAGCTGCCCGTGGTGTTCGGCGGGCGGCCGGTCGGTCTGGAACCCCGGTGGTACGTGGACGTCGACAACGTCGGCGGGGCGCGCGCGGCGACCGAGTACCTCATCGCGGCCGGCCGGACCCGCGTGGCCACGATCTGCGGGCGCCTGGACACCGAGGTCGGGCGAGCCCGACACCGTGGCTACCGGGACGCCGTGCTGGCGGCGGGACTCGAACCGTACCCCCCGGAAGCCGGCGACTTCACCGAGCCCGGCGGAGCCGCCGCCATGGCCGTACTCCTGGCGAACCACCCCGACCTGGACGGCGTGTTCGCCGCCAGCGACAACATGGCGGTCGGAGCGCTGCGCACGCTGCGGAACGCCGGCCGCTCGGTCCCCTCCGACGTCGCCGTGATCGGCTTCGACGACCTGCCCGTGGCGCGGATGTCCGACCCGCCGCTGACCACGGTGCACCAGCCGGTGGAGGGTCTCGGCCGGGAGATGGCGCGCATGCTCGTCGCGCTCCTCAACGGACAGGACCCCACCCCGCTGATCCTCCCCACGCGCCTGGTCCCCCGCGCCAGCGCCTGACGGGCCGCCCCGCCAGGCCCCCCTGCAACGCGACGCAGCTGACGCCGCGGGGCCGCCCTCCGGGCAACGACGGGAGTGTGACGACAGGACCTAGGAGCGGACGCGCCAGGTGGCATGCAGGCGCCGACGGTGGTCCAGCCGGCGCACCGGTCCTGTCAGGGTGATCCCGGCGGTCAGCCGCGGGTCGGTGCTGGAGGCGCTGAACAGCAGCTCCAGCGCTCCCGGTTCCACCACGCGCGTCCCCGCCCTGCCCGTGAACGACGCGAGGTCCGTGGGGACGGTCACGCGGATCCGTCTGCTCTCCCCGGGGGCCAGGTCGACCCGTACGTACCCGACGAGTCTCCGCAGGGGCTGGACCACGGAGGCCACCGGGTCGTGCAGATACAGCTGGACGAGTTCGGATCCGGCGCGGCCGCCGGTGTTCGTCACGGTGAGGGCGAGCAGTATGTCGCCGTCCGTGGGGACCTCGGTGGTCTCGATGTCCAGGTCGCTCCATTCGAAGGTGGTGTAGGTGAGGCCGTGTCCGAAGCCGAAGGCCGGCGTCGGGTCGATGCTGGAGACCTCACCGGCGTGGCCGAGGCGGGAGGCCAGATAGGTGGAGGGCTGGGCGCCGGCGAGGCGGGGCACGCTGACGGGCAGCCGGCCGCTCGGGTCGGTGCGTCCGCTGAGGACGGAGGCGATCGCGGCGGTCCCGGCCTCGCCGGGGAAGAAGGCCTGCAGGATCGCGGCGGACTCGTCGGCGGCGCGGCCGAGCGCGTAGGGCCGGCCGGCGAGGAGGGTCGTCACGACCGGTGTCCCGGTGTCCAGGAGCGCGTCGAGCAGCAGCCGCTGGGCTCCGGGCAGGTCGAGCGACGCGGCGTCGCAGCCCTCGCCGCTGGTGCCCCGCCCGAAGAGTCCGGCACGGTCGCCGAGGGCCGCCACGACGAGATCGGCGCGGCGGGCGAGCCGGAGGGCCTCGGCGAAGCCCTCGGTTGCGTCGTCGTCGATGCCGGTTCCCCGTGCCACGAGGACCTCGGCTTCGGGGAACTCGGCCGCGAGGGCCTCGCGCAGGGTGGGCAGCTCGATGCCGAGCGGGGTGGCGGGGTGCTGTCCGCCGACGTGGACGGGGAAGGAGTAGCAGCCCAGGACGGCGGTGGGAGCTTCGGCGTTGGGACCGATGAGGGCGATCCGGCGCGGGGTGCGCGGGTCGAGCGGCAGGGTGCCGTCGTTGCGGAGCAGGACGACCGCTTGTGCGGCGATGCGGCCCGCCAGCTCGCGGTTGGCGGCCGGGTCCAGGTCGACCGTGCCCCGGAGGGTGTCGGGGGCGGCCGTGGTGTCGGCGCCGCGCAGTGCCGGAGGGGCCGGGCTCCAGTCGGGATCGAGCAGCCCGAGCCGGGTCTTCTGCAGGAGGACCCGCCGGACGGCCCGGTCCACCAGCTCCTCGGGCACGTGTCCCTTCCGGACCGCGTCCAGGAGGGGCGCGCCGAAGGTCTTGACGGTGGGCAGCTCGACGTCGACGCCGGCGGCGAGGGCTGCTCCGGCCGCCTCTCCGAAGGTGCCGGCGACGCCGTGCAGGGTCTTCAGGAACGCGATGCCGAAGTAGTCGGCCACGACGGTGCCGGTGAAGCCCCAGGTGTCCCGGAGCAGGCCGGTGAGCAGGCGGTCGTCGGCGGCCGAGGGGACGCCGTCGGTGTCGGTGTAGGCGTGCATCACCGACCGGACGCCGCTCTCCCGGACCGCCATCTCGAACGGCGGCAGGATCACGTCGGCCAGCTCCCTCGCGCCCATGCCGACGGGTGCGAGGTTGCGCCCGGCCCGGGAGGCGGAGTAGCCGGCGAAGTGCTTGAGGGTGGCGACGACGCCGGCGGACTCCAGACCCTGGACGTACGCGGTGGCGATCGTCCCGACAAGGTACGGATCCTCGCCGATGGTCTCCTCGACGCGCCCCCAGCGGGCGTCGCGCACGACGTCGAGAACGGGGGCGAGCCCCTGGTGCACGCCCATCGCCCGCATGTCGCGGCCGATGGCGGCGGCCATCTCCCGTACGAGCGCGGGGTCGAAGGTGGCTCCCCACGCGAGGGGGACGGGATAGGCGGTGGCGCCCCAGGCCGCGAAGCCCGCGAGGCACTCCTCGTGGGCGACGGCCGGGATGCCGAACCGGTTCGCGGCGGTGATCCGCTGCTGCGTCCGCATCAGGGAGAGGGCGCCGAGGGCGGGGTCGACGGGACCACTGCCGAAGGGGCGGGTGAGCTGGCCGAGACCGTCGGGCAGCAGCGCGTCGAGGTCGACCGGCTCCTCCATGTCGTGCTGGTGCGGGGCGACTTCGGCACCTTCGTCGGAGGCTCCCACCCACACGCCGTAGAGCTGGGCGGTCTTCTCCTCCAGGGTCATCTCGCGGATCAGCGCGTCGACTCTGGCTTCCGCGCTCAGCGCGGGGTCGCGCCAGGCGGGGTACGGGGCTTGGGGCTCGGTGGCCACGGTTTCGGTCCCTTTCCTCCGACTCCCGGCAGGCCCTGGACCAGGGCCTGCCGGGAGAACAGATGGACGTTCACGACGGGGAGCTCGGACAGGACGTGTCCTTGAGGAGGGGTGGGGGGAACCGCGTGCGGGTCAGGTACGGGTCCAGCGCTGGTTGCCGCCGCCCCAGCAGGAGTAGAGCTGGATCGGGGTGCCGTTCGCGGTGCCGTTGGCGGCGGCGTCGAGACACAGGCCGGACTGGACGCCGACGATGGATCCGTCGGAGTTGAGGCGCCACTTCTGGTTGTCGCCGCCCCAGCAGCTGTAGATCTGCACCTTGGTGCCGTTGCCGGTGCCGGCGGCGTCCAGGCACTTGTCGCCGTAGACCCTGAGTTCACCTGCGGCGGTGTAGGTCCACTGCTGGTTGACGGCGTTGTTGCAGTCCCACAGGGTGAGCTGGGTGCCGTCGGTGGTGGTGGCGCCGGGCACGTCCAGGCAGCGGCCCGAAGCGACGCCCTTGATCTGTCCGGCACCGGGTGAGGGGGTCGGAGTGGGGGTGGGGGAGGCGGCGTTGAGCGCGTTGAGGACAGCGGTGTAGGCGGCCTTCTTGCTGCCGTCGCCGTTGAACAGCAGCGGCGTCTGATCCGCCCGCCAGGAGTCGGTGTCGCGCACCCCCCAGACGGTGATGCCGAGGCAGCGCGGGACGGCCAGGCAGTCGTTGGCCACGTTGGCGTAGGTCGTGGCCGAGGCGCCCTGGATGTCGAGCTCGGTGACTGCCACATCGACACCGAGTGCGGCGAAGCTCTGCAGCGTGGTGCGGAAATTGCCGTTGTACGGGCTGTCGCTGTTGAAGTGCGACTGGAAGCCGACGCAGTCGATGGGCACGCCGCGCTGCTTGAAGTCCCGGACCATGGCGTACACGGCCTGGGTCTTGGCCCAGGTCCAGTTCTCGATGTTGTAGTCGTTGTAGCAGAGCTTGGCGGCCGGGTCGGCGGCGCGTGCGGTGCGGAAGGCGACCTCGATCCAGTCGTTGCCGGTGCGCTGCAGGTTCGAGTCGCGCCGGGCTCCCGAACTGCCGTCGGCGAACGCCTCGTTCACGACGTCCCACTGGACGATCTTGCCCTTGTAGTGGGCCATCACGCCGTTGATGTGGTTGATCATCGCCTGGCGCAGCGTGCTGCCTCCGAGGCTCTGCATCCAGCCGGGCTGCTGGGAGTGCCAGGCCAGGGTGTGGCCGCGCACCTGCTTGCCGTTCTGTACCGCCCAGTTGTAGACGCGGTCGCCGGCGGTGAAGTTGAACTGACCCTGCTGGGGTTCGGTGGCGTCGATCTTCATCTCGTTCTCGGGCGTCACCGAGTTGAACTCGCGCCCCGCGATCGTCGTGTACGCCGAGTCGCCGAGCCTGCCGGAGGCGATGGCGGTGCCGAAGTAGCGGCCGCTCTGCGCCGCCGCGCTGCCGAGCGTGCTCTCGGCGGCCTGGGAGGACGACGGCGTGGCCAGGGCGATGGCGGAACCGAGGACGCCGACGACCAGCGCCGTACACAGACCGCCGACCCTTCGGCGGACGGTGGAGGGGGGAACGGCTTTCGAGCGCATGAAGAACCTCCAGGATGAAAATCGCGGAAGGATTTGAGCGCGGCAGAATGAATCCACGCCGACGACGCCCGTATTCAGGGGCGAATGGCGCGGACCATGAAGCGAAATGATTTCGAGGCCGGCGCTCGGCACTGGGGCGGAGGGGCGGAAGCGGCTCGGGATTCAGTGTGGAAACCCCGCAGAAACATGTCAAGAGTTTCGAAATCTTTCGAGATTCCTGACCTCTTGGCGGTCCGGGGACCGCCTGTCTGAAGCGCCGACCCTCATCGAAATCCTTTCGATGAGGGTCGGTCCTCGGCCCGGGGCGGCCGGGGGTTGCTCCTAGTCGCGGGGTGGGGCGGTGGAGAGCCGGACTTTGAGTTCGGTCGAGAGTTCCACCCGTGACGTGACCAGGGGCTGGTCCTCCATGACGTGGAACAGGGTGCGGGCGGCCACCCGGCCCATCTCCTCCAGCGGCTGGCGCACCGTCGTCAGGGGCGGTGACAGCCATTCGCACATCGGCAGGTCGTCGAAGCCGACCACGCTGAGGTCCCGCGGGATGCTCAGCCCGCCCTGTCGGGCGGCTTCGTAGACGCCCATCGCCTGCTGGTCGCTGCCGGCGAAGACGGCGGTCGGCGGCTCGGGGAGGGCGAGCAGTTCCTGGGCGCACCGGAATCCGCCCTCGTGCTGGAAGTCACCGAACCTGATCAGGTCGCGGTCGACCTCGATCCCGGCCCGCTCCAGGGCGGTCCGGTACCCGTCGATGCGGGCCCGGCTGCAGAGCATCTCCCTGCGTCCGCCGATCGTGGCGATCCGGCGGTGCCCCAGTTCCAGCAGGTGTTCGGTGGCGGCGAGGCCGCCCGCCCAGTTGGTCGCTCCGATACTCGGCACGCCGTTGCCGGGCAGGTCGATGGGGTCGATGACGACCAGCGCCACTCCGGCCCGTTCGACCTGGGCGCGCTGGGCCTGGGTGACCGAGGCGGTGACGAGGATGACGCCGTCGCTGTGGTGCAGGACCGGCAGCGCGGCCCAACTGGACGGCGTGGCCTCGCCCGGCGGGACGAGTGACACCACGGTGCCGACGCCCCGCTGGGCGCACTCGGCCTCGACGCCGCGCAGTATCTCCACCGCCCAGGCGCTGTCCAGACCGCCGATGATCAGGTCGACGAGGCCCGATCTGCGGGCTCTGCCCTGCCGGCCGGGCGGGAGGTAGTGGTGGGACCGCAGCAGGCCCTCGATCCGTTTGCGGGTCGCGGGTGCGACATCGGAGCGGCCGTTGATCACCTTGGACACGGTGGCCTGCGAGACCCCTGCCTCCGCGGCGATGACGGCCAGGGTCGGACGCCGTTCGCTCAACTTCCCTCCTCTGCCAGCACGCCGTGGCCGGCGACAGGTTTCGCAAACTTTCGAAGAGTCTCCGCGCGGCTCGCCCTGCCTGTCAAGGCCGTCAACAGGCGCTGTTCTTCAGGGAAATCGGTGACAACTCTTGACCGGACGGCCTCACGTTCCTAGCTTATGGCGGCACAGAATTCGAGAGTATTTCGAAAAGTTTTCGGGCGCATCACCGGCATCCCCACCCCGGAGGTCCCATGACCAGCACCCTCCCGAGCCGACGGAACTTCCTGGCCCTCACCGGCCTGGCCGCACTGTCCGTCTCCCTGACCGCGGCCTGCGGAGCCGGCGGTACCGGCGGCAAGCCGGCGGCCGACGGCAAGGTCGCCCTGGAGTGGTGGAACATCGCCACGACGGAACCGGGCAAGTCCCTCTTCCCGCAGATCTCCTCGGCGTTCACGTCCGCTCACCCGAACATCGCGATCAGGACGACCTCGTTGGAGAACGAGGCGTTCAAGTCCAAGCTGACCGCGACCACCTCCTCGGGCAAGCTCCCCGACGTCTTCCAGACCTGGGGCGGCGGCGTGCTGCGGCAGCAGGTCGACGCGGGTCTCGTCGAGGACCTCACCGACGCGTTGGACTGGTCGTCCGACCTCACCCCGGTCTCGCTGCAGGCCTATCAGTTCGACGGCCGGACCTACGGGGTGCCCTACGACATCGGCATGGTCGGCTTCTGGTACAACAAGAAACTCTTCGCCAGGGCCGGGATCACCACTCCGCCGGCCACCTGGGCCGAGTTCCTCGAAGACGTCAGGAAGCTCAAGGCGGCGGGCATCACCCCGATCGCCCTCGCGGGCAAGGAGAAGTGGCCGGGCCACTTCTACTGGGCCTACCTCGCGATGCGCGTCGCCGGCCTCCCCGCCCTCCAGCAGGCCGCGACCAACAAGGACTTCACCGGCGCCGGCTTCGTCCAGGCAGGCACCCACCTCAAGGAGCTGGTCGACCTCCAGCCGTTCCAGACCGCCTTCCTCGGCGCCGGCTACGCCACCCCCGGCGGCCAGGCCGCGACCATGGGCAACGGCAAGGCCGCCATGGAGCTGATGGGGCAGTGGGGGCCGTCGGTGCAGAAGGACGCGGGCGCCGACCTCGGAGCGGACCTGGGCTTCTTCCCCTTCCCGTCCGTCGACGGCGGAGCCGGCCGGGCCACCGACGTGTTCGGTGGTGGCGGCGGCTTCGCACTGCGCAAGGGCGCCCCCAAGGAGGCGCTGGACTTCCTGAAGTTCTTCGTGCTGGACAACGAGCCCAAGCTGCTGGCGTCCAACGGCTACCTGCCGGTGGTCAAGGGCGCGGAGAGCCGGCTCACCGACGCCAACAAGAAGGCGGTGGCCGACAGCCTCGTCAGGGCGACGGGCTTCCAGCTCTACCTCGACCAGGCATACCCGCCGGCGGTCGGCCAGGAGGTCAACGACAGCGTCGCCGACCTCATCGCGGGCAGGAAGACGCCCGAGCAGGTCACCACGTCGATCACCGAGGCTGCGAAGAGTGCCTAGCTCCGTGACCACCCTGACCGAAGAGCGGACGGTGGACGCCGTGCCGGTGCGCCCGCTCTCCCCGGCCCGGTCGCGCCTGCGTGAGTGGGCAAGGTGGGCGTCGGTCGCCTGGTTCCTCGTCCCCGCTCTGGTCCTCTTCCTCGTCTTCGTCCTCGCCCCGATCGTCGTCGCCGTCTACACGGGCTTCTTCAAGTGGGGCGGGATCGGCCCCATGGACGACTTCGTCGGCTTCGCGAACTACACCAGGCTCTTCGCCGATCAGGTCTTCCTCGGCGACCTGGGGCGAGGGCTGTACCTGATCGTCCTGTCGATCACGGTGCAGCTGCCGTTCGCGCTGTTCACCGCGGTCCTGCTCAACCAGAGGCTGCGCGGCCGGGCCGTCTACCGGATGCTGTTCTTCGCGCCGTACATCCTGTCCGAGGTGGTCACGGCGGTCCTCTTCACGATGATCTTCCTTCCCGACGACGGCATGGCCGACCATCTTGCCGGCGCCCTCGGCCTGGAGGGGCTTCAGGGCACGTGGCTCGCCGATCCCTCGACCGCCCTGCCGACCGTGTTCGTGGTCATGACCTGGAAGTACTTCGGCTTCCACATGATGCTCTTCCTCGCCGGGCTGCAGGGCATCCCGGCCGAGCTCCTCGAGGCCGCCTCCCTCGACGGCGCCGGCGCCTGGCGGCGCTTCCGGTACGTGACGCTGCCGCTGCTCGGCCCGACGATCCGGATCAGTGTCTTCCTCTCGATCATCGGGTCCATCCAGCTCTTCGACCTGGTCTGGGTCATGACCGCGGGCGGGCCCAACCACTCCTCGGAGACGATGGCGATCTCGATGTTCCAGTTCGGGTTCAAGCGCTACCAGGTCGGCTACGCCGGCGCGATCAGCGTCGTGCTGTTCATGATCAGCCTCATCTTCTCGCTCTTCTACCAGCGCTATGTGCTCCGCCGTGACCTGAGCGGGGCCGTCACCTCCGGAGGTGACCGGTGAACGCCCGCGGGACGGCCCGCGGCCTCTCGCTGCACGCCGTGGTCTGGCTGATCGGCGCGTTCGTCGTCGTACCGCTGCTCTACGCGGTGATCTCCGGATTCAAGAGCACGGGCGAGCTGACGACGAATCCGTTCGGGCTGCCGGAGCAGTGGCGGACCGGCAACTACACCAGCATTCTCGGCGACGGAATGTTCTGGCGGCAGATCGCCAACAGCGCCGGCATCGCGATCGGCACGACGTGCTGCACGGTGGCCGCCTCCGCGATGGCCGCCTTCGTGCTGGCCCGCTACGCCTTCCGGGGCAGGGAGTTGTTCTACACGCTGTTCACGATCGGGCTGATGTTCCCGTTCGCGGTGGCCGTGCTGCCGTTGTTCCTGATGCTGCGCACCTTCGGCCTGCTCGACAACCCGCTCGGGGTGATCCTGCCGCAGGCGGCCTTCGGCCTCCCCATGACGATCATCATTCTGCGCGGCTTCTTCCGGACCATCCCGGCGGAGGTCGAGGAGGCGGCGGTCATGGACGGCTGCGGCAAGTTCCGCTTCTTCTGGAAGATCCTGCTGCCGATGGCGCGCCCGGCGCTCGGCACGGTCTCGGTGCTCGCGATCGTGACGAGCTGGAACAACTTCTTCCTGCCGCTGCTGGTGTTCACCGACCCGCGATGGCAGACGATCCCCGTCGGCGTCCAGCAGTTCCAGGGCCAGTACTCGACCGACTACGCACTCGTCCTCGCCTACATCGTGCTCGCCATGGTTCCCGCCCTCGCCTTCTACTCCGTCGCCGAGCGGCAGCTGATCGGCGGCCTCACCGCGGGCGCCACCAAGGGCTGACCGACGCGACCGCCCCCGCGGTCCCCCGGGTCCACCTCACCCCACACCTCGAAGGAGTACTTCTGATGCGGTTACGCCACCGGTCACCGATCCACTGGAAACGCCTGCTCGCCTTCCTTGCGCCGCTGCCGCTCCTGGCCACCTTTTTCGGCGCCCAGCCCGCCGAGGCGGCAACCGTCGACACCAACGCCTGGTACGTGCTGGTCAACCGCAACAGCGGCAAGGCCCTGGACGTCTACAACCTGGCGACCACCGACGGGGCCCGCATCACCCAGTGGACGAGGAACGACCAGAACCAGCAGCAATGGCAGTTCGTCGACTCCGGCGGCGGTTACTACCGCATCAAGTCCCGCCACTCCGGCAAGGTGCTGGACGTCTCCAACGGCTCCACCGCCAACGGCGGTCCGATCGTCCAGTGGACCGACGTGAACGGTGCCAACCAGCAGTGGCGGCTCGCCGACAGCCCGGACGGCTACGTGAGGCTCGTCGCGCGCCACAGCGGCAAGGCCCTGGAAGTGCAGGGCGCCTCCACCGCCGACGGCGCGAACATCGTCCAGTACGACGACTGGGGCGGTGCCAACCAGCAGTGGCAGCTCGTCAAGGTCGGCGCCGGCACCCCCGGCGCGTGCACCCTTCCGTCGACGTACCGCTGGACGTCCACGGGCGCGCTGGCGCAGCCCAAGGCAGGATGGGCCTCGCTCAAGGACTTCACCGTCGTGCCCTACAACGGCAGGAACCTCGTCTACGCGACGACGCACGGGGCGGCGGGGACGGGAGCGGGCTGGGGTTCGATGAACTTCACCCCCTTCACCGACTGGTCGGAGATGGCCTCGGCCGGCCAGACCGCGATGTCGAGTTCCGCCGTCGCGCCCACGCTCTTCTACTTCGCTCCCAAGAACATCTGGGTGCTCGCCTACCAGTGGGGCAGGACGGCCTTCTCCTACCGGACATCGAGCGACCCCACCAACCCGAACGGCTGGTCGGCGGAGCAGGAGCTCTTCTCCGGAAGCATCGCCGAGTCCGGAACCGGGCCCATCGACCAGACGCTCATCGGTGACGGCACGAACATGTACCTGTTCTTCGCCGGCGACAACGGCAAGATCTACCGGGCGAGCATGCCGATCGGCAGCTTCCCCGGCAGTTTCGGCGCCACCTCGACCGTGGTCATGAGCGACACCACGAACAACCTGTTCGAAGCCCCGCAGGTCTACAAGCTCCAGGGCCAGGACCGCTACCTCATGCTCGTCGAGGCGATCGGCTCGCAGGGCCGGTACTTCCGCTCCTTCACGGCCCCCAGCCTGAACGGCTCATGGACACCCCAGGCCGCGACCGAGGCCAATCCCTTCGCCGGCAAGGCCAACAGCGGCGCCACCTGGACCAACGACATCAGCCATGGCGAACTGATCCGCACCGGTCCCGATCAGACCATGACCGTCGATCCCTGCAACCTGCGATTCCTCTACCAGGGGCGCGATCCCCGCTCCGGCGGCGACTACGGCCTGTGGCCCTACCGGCCGGGTCTGCTGACGCTGCAGCGCTGACGACGAGGCACCGGTCCCGCTCCGGCGGGGCAGGCGTGGCGGGCTCGGGGACAACCGGGCCCGCCACTTCGAACGTGGACCGAAATACCGAACATCCGACGACGAGGAGCGACGGCGACATGACGATCAACAGACGTACGGTGATGGCGGCAGGCGCCGCCGGAGTGGCGGCGGCCACCGTGGGGACTGCCCCGGCGTTCGCCTCGGGAGGCGCAAAACGACCGGAGGGGAGGCCGGCGAAGGAGCTCTTCGGGACCCTGCCCGACGGCACACCCGTCCACCGCTGGACGGTGGCCCAGGGAGGCACCCGGCTGCGCGTGCTGTCGTACGGCGGCATCGTCCAGGCCCTCGACATCCCCGACCGGCGCGGAAGGTACGCGAACGTGTCGCTGGGCTTCGACAACCTCGACGACTACGTGGCGGGCAGCCCGTACTTCGGCGCCGTCATCGGCCGCTACGGCAATCGCATAGCGCGCGGCACCTTCACGCTCGACGGCACGACGTACCGACTCCCGATCAACGACGACCCCAACAGCCTGCACGGCGGGGACAAGGGCTTCGACAAACGGGTGTGGGACGTCGAGCCGTACGCGCGGGGGCGGGAAACCGGCCTCACCCTGCGCCGTGTCAGCCCGGACGGCGAGATGGGCTACCCCGGCACCCTGCGCGTCCGGGTCGACTACGTCCTCACCCCGCGCGGCGACTTCCGCGTCGACTACGAGGCCGTCACGGACAGGGCCACCGTCGTGAACCTCACCAACCACACCTACTTCAACCTCGCCGGCGAAGGCAGCGGCAGCATCCTCGACCACACCCTGAGGATCGCCGCTTCCCGCTACACCCCCGTCGACTCCACCCTCATCCCGACCGGCGAACTCGCCGGGGTCGCGCACACACCCTTCGACTTCCGCACCGGCAAGCCCATCGGCCGGGACATCCGCGACGCGCACCCGCAGGTCGTCTTCGGCCGCGGCTACGACCACAACTTCGTGCTCGACAAGGGACTCACCGAAAAGCCGCAGTACGTCGTGACCGTCACGGAGCCCGTCCACGGCCGCGTGATGCGGATCGCGACCACCGAGCCGGGCGTGCAGTTCTACAGCGGGAACTTCCTCGACGCCACGCTGGTGGGCTCCTCCGGGAAGGTCTACCGGCAGGGTGACGGCTTCTGCCTGGAGACCCAGCACTTCCCCGACTCGCCCAACCAGCCGTCCTTCCCGCCGACGGTGCTCCGCCCGGGCCGGACCTATCGCTCGACGACGCTCCACTCCTTCGCCACCCGTGCCGTGTGAGAGTCTGGCGCCCATGTCGATCTTCGCAAGCGTCGTGGTGCTGCTCATCGCCGCTCTCCACGTGTACATCCTGGTCCTGGAGATGTTCCTGTGGACCGGTCCGCGAGCCCGGGCCGCGTTCGGGACCAGTGCCGAGTTCGCCTCCGAGACGAAGGCGCTCGCGGCCAATCAAGGGCTGTACAACGGCTTTCTCGCCGCCGGGCTGGTCTGGGGCGTGGTGGCCTCCGACCCGGTGGGCTTCCAGGCGAAGGTGTTCTTCCTGGTGTGCGTGGCCGTGGCCGGCGTGTACGGAGCCGCCACGGCCAGCCGGAAGATCCTCTTCGTGCAGACCGTTCCGGCGCTCGTCGGTCTGGCACTGGTGCTGGCAGCCCGCTGAGATCCGATGACGGGCAGGACGACGAGGGTGCCGCTGCCCGCGCCGCGGGCGCCGGTCACTCGTCGTCCTCCTCGTCCTCGTCGTACCAGCCTTCGATCATGCCCACGAGCCGTTCGTCGACCGGGTTGTCGAACTCGTCCTCGGTGACGAGGAGTCGGCGCAGCGTGTTCAGGGGGTACCAGTGTTCGCCGGGCTTGGCGTCGGGTGCGCCGACGCAGGGGGTGTCCAGGTACGCGGGGTCCGGGACCGCCGGATAGAACGCCGGCAGCACGCCGAAGGCGACGTCCGGTTCGAACTTCCATACCCAGCCCTCGCGCCGTCGGCGCAGGGTCTCGCCGATGTACCACACCGCACCCTGGACGAAGGGGGAGCGGCGCTGTGCGGTGATCTCCTCCGGCTCGGCGAACCTCTCCTCGACCAGGTCTTCCAAGGCGTCGAGGGAAGCGTCGGAGAAGTCGAACCGGTCGACGCCGCCGGCTTCCCGAGCCCAGCTCTCGAAGGCGGCCTCGCGTTCGGTGAGCCAGACCAGGAGGTCGGGATGGCGGGTGGAGTCGTAGTCGGAGTGGGGTGTGGTCATGGCCAGAACCTACCGAACCGCGCCGTCGCCCACGCCGTCACCCACGCAGGATCTTCGCGGAGTCATCACACGCCACGTCAACAACCCGTTGTGCGTGGGGTGTTGACGGCCTCTAGGGTGGTGGATCGGCAGGAGCGGGCACGATACGGGGGCCCCTTGTCCGACCTGCCCTCGCAGTCTTGAGTCCCGTGGCCCCCACGACCAGGGACACTACGTGAGCACACCTATACGACGGCGCCTGAGAAGGCGCCTATCTGCCGCGCTGGCGGTCGTCTCCTCGGCTGCGGTGCTGCTGCTCGGCCTGCCGTCCGTGGCGTCGGCCGCGCCGGGGGACTACGCGAAGATCACCGGCGGCAAGCGGTGCGACCAGTTGCACCTGAAGAGGACCGTCCCGCGTACGCCGAACAACTCGGGGGCGCCGACGGGCGAGCAGTACTGGACGAAGTCCGGGCCGGACGAGGAGTACTACTACAACAACTCGTTCAAGGGCTTCGAGAACGTTCCCGCGCCCACCGCGGCCGAGCTGGGGCAGGTCACCGGCACCCGCGCGGACATCGACAAGTGGGACAACGCGTACGCGGCCTCCAAGGACCCGGAGGACATGCGCAAGGCGATCTACTCCCGCTACAAGCGGCACCGGAACGAGTCGAACAACCCCAAGCCGTTCGGCAGCTGGAAGGTCAACCTGATCAGCGCGCAGGTCAGCAAGCAGAAGGGGGGCGTGTTCGAGGTCAAGGCGGTCCAGGACTTCAACATGGTCGGCCCTGACTGGCTGTGCGAGGTCACGATCGAGATCTTCGACAAGGACGGCAAGAAGATCGCCTCCCGGCGGTACGACTCCTACAACCAGCGCACCGGTGAGCTGGGGGAGTTCAAGTCCGACGGGAAGCGCAAGCCGGCCCAGCTCCGGGCCGACAGGATCATCCTGCGGCACAAGGACGCGAAGTACGACTTCACCCGGCACCGCCTGACGATGTTCACGTCGGAGAAGCCGAACGGGGCCACCCTCCGCGACTACAAGGCCGAGAACGACAAGCTGCGGGCTGAGCGGGGGACGGGGAACAACCCGATCCGGATCGCCGAGCGCCGGGCGACCGCGAAGGGCCAGTGGCCGCAGACGAAGTACACGAAGACGTACAACGTGTTCAACCCGCTGCCGAACCGCGGCACCCAGGGCCCGGGCGCCTCGATCGCCTACGGGTCGGGGCAGAACCCCGCCCAGGCCCGGCAGTTGCAGAACCAGTACCTGGCGGACAACGCCCGGTCCGCGCTCGGCCGGGGCCCGGGCGGAGTGGACTTCTCCACCCTGGAGCTCCAGTACGTCGGCAACCCGGTCAAGGGCAAGGCTCTGGACTACTCCATGAAGGCCGACCTCATGCCCGACGAGGACGACAACCCGGGCTGGGGAGGACAGGCGAAGCTCGAACTGGCCTCCGACGCCCTGTTCACATGGCTGGCGCTCACCCCGGACCGGCAGTGGGTGAACCTCAACCCCGACCAGCCCGACACCATCATGGACAAGGCGTTCGGTGAGACCGACGCCGGCCGTGTCCTCCTCGTGGCCGACATGGAGATGAAGCGGGACTTCTCCCGCGCCATGGACCCCAAGAAGTCCCCGGGCAAGGAGTTCATGGACGCCGCTCCCAAGGTCGACGGGGTGCCGTGCTGGGGATCGGGGCGCAACTGGATCGTTCCCGGCCGGGCGAAGGTCCGCGAGCAGGACGGCGGGATCTACATCCTCGACGCCCCGCTGGAGGTCAACCACGCGGCGATGGACTTCTCCACCCCCGTACAGGGAGAGGACTGCTCGAAGAAGCTCAGCAAGGCGGAGAAGGAGCGCAGCCACCGGCTGATCACGCAGTACCTCGTCCCGCACGTCCAGAAGCAGATCAACACCGACCCCAAGTACGCCGACCTGCGCCGCGTCTACAAGTCCCGCGTCGCGGCCGAGTGGATCCGCCAGCAGGACGCGAAGAAGGCCACCGACTTCCGTCCCATCATCAACAGCAACGACCTGAAGCGGTGGCCGCTGCGCGGCGAGAACGCCCACTGGGACAAGCGGACCGTGTGGCAGGAGATGGTGAAGTCCTTCACCAAGGGCGACTTCACCTACGAATGGCCCCTCGGCGACGGCCGGATCTACACGTTCTTCGTCGGCGGCGTCGACTTCGCCAAGGTCCCCAAGCGGAACATCACCGGGGTCGAGTTCACCGCCCAGCACCGTGAGCTGCCTCGTGCGACGAAGGACTCCGTGCGCACGGAGACCTCCGCCCGCGACAGCGACACCGCCTTCCTGGGCGGCAACGGCGCCGCCGTGACGGATGACGGGAAGCCCGACCCGACGCCGACCGACCCGACCGACCCGACCGACCCGCCCACGTCGCCGGGCCCGGACCCGACGAAGCCCGGCAACGGTCACACCGGCGGCAACGGCGGCGCGACGCCTCCGGCGAACCGGCCGGACCCGGACGGCGGCCTCGCCGACACCGGATCGGACACCCCGATCGGCCTGATCTCCGGCATCGCCGCGGCGATCGCCGCCGCCGGCGCGGCCCTGGTGTGGTGGATGCGGCGTCGCCGCACCGTCCAGGAGTAGCCGGAACGGCGAGCAGCACGAACAGGAAGGGCCCCACCCCGGTTCACCCCGGGGTGGGGCCCTTCCCCTGTGGCCTGCCGGTGTCGGACCCGGTCGCTCGACCGGTTTTCCGGCCCGCAGGCCCGCCGGGGGTGTCGTCAGTCCTCTGCTGCCAGGCGCCGCACCTCCGTCAACGCTTCGTCCACCGCCGCCGGGATGTCCTTCACCGGGAAGCGCGCGTGCCGCACCACACGGTCGCGGTCCACCACCAGCACGGCCCGCTTCAGCCGCAGCAGCTGCCCGGCGCGGAAGGTGGGCAGTCGCAGGGCGGCGGCGAGGCGCAGGTCGACGTCCGAGAGGAGAGTGAAGGGAAGGTTCTCCTCGACCGCGAACACCCGCTGCTCGTCGGGGCGCTGGGTGCTGACGCCGCGCACCTCCGCGCCCGCCGCGCGGAAGTCCTCGTACGCGTCCCGGAAGAGCCGGTTCTCCAGCGTGCAGCCAACGGTGCCGGGAATGCCCGACCAGCCGTCCGGCAGGGGGCTGGGGGACCCGGTCGCCGGATAACAGAACAGGACGGTGGCCACGTCGCCGGTCACCGGGTCCACCGGCTCGCCGTCCCGATGGCCCGGCAGCCGCAGGGGCGGCAGCCGCTCGCCCGCCAGGCCCGCGACGCGGCGCGCCTCCGCGCTCGCCTCGTCGGCGGTGCCGCTGAGCGAACCGTCGCCGAAGACCCAGCGGTCCGCCCAGTCCTGCATCGAAAGGAGTACCGGCAGGAGCCCCCGGCCGCTCTCCGTCAGCCGGTACTCGTGCCGCACAGGCCTCTCCTGGTACGGGACCTTCTCCAGGACCCCCGTCTCCACCAGGTGCGCCAGGCGCTCGGTGAGCACCTTCCGGGAGATGCCCAGCTCCTCCTGGAGCGCGTCGAACCGGTGGTGTCCCCGCGCGGTCTCCCGGATCAGGAGCAGGCTCCACCAGTCGCCGACCACCGCCGCCGCATGCGCGATCGCGCACGCCGCGTCCCGATCGGGCACCGACCTCATCACAGCGTCTCCATTCCTCCGCGCACGGCGACCGTTCCTCGGGACCATCTTGCGCCATCAGGTCGGTTCCCGATAGAAACTCACCCGGGAACGAGTGAGTTCCCAAAAGAGACTAACGAGACCCAGGGGGTGGGCGCCGTATGAGCGGGACACGAGCGATTCCGAAGGGCGACCGGCGGGACGACGAGGAGGAGACCTCGCCGCCGGGCGTCTTCTGGCGCTACTGGGCCGCCGCCACCGTCAGCGGCGCGGGCACCGCCGTCAGGGCCCTCGCCCTGCCGCTCGTCGCCCTCACCGTCCTCGACGCCACCGCCTTCGAGGTCGCTCTGCTCGCCGCCGCCGGACAGATCTCCTGGCTGCTGCTCAGCCTCCCGGCGGGCGTCGTAGCGCAGCGCGTACCGCTGCGCCGGCTCCAGGTCGCGCTCGACCTCGTGCGGTTCGCGGCGCTCGGATCGCTGCCGCTCGCCTGGTGGCTCGGCACCCTCACCTATCCGCATCTGCTGGTCGCGGCGCTCGTCACCGGCGCGGCGACGGTGCTGTTCGACATCGGCAACTCGACGTTCCTGCCCGCCGTCGTCCCGGCCCGGCAGCTGGCCGCCCGCAACAGCGTCATGTCCGGAACGCACGCCGTCACCGACACCGGCGGTCCCTCCCTCGGTGGCGTCCTGATCGGCGCCACCGGCCCGGTCGGCGCGCTCGTCGTCGACGCCGCCAGCTACCTGACCTCCGCTGCGCTCCTGCGGACCCTCCCCGAGAGCCGCCCCGCGCCCCGCACCGGCGAGAGCGTGCTCCGGCTGATGAGTGAGGGCTGGCGGTACGTCACCAGGCACCCGGTCATGCGGCCCTGCATGATCTGGGCGACCGCCGCCAACTTCCTCAACGCGGCCCTCGTCGCCCTCACCCCCCTGTACCTGGTCCGCGAGGCCGGCCTCGATTCCGTACAGCTCGGTCTCGTCCTCGCCATGGACGGGGTCGGCGGCCTTGCCGGCGCCGCCGTCGCGGTCCGGGTGACCACCCGCCTCGGCACCGCGCGGGGCATCATCGCGGCCGACCTGGCCGGCGGCGCGCTGCTGCTGCTCGCCCCGCTGACCACGTCGGCGGGGGACGCGTACTGGTTCGCCCTGGGCAACGCGGGCTTCGCCTTCGGCACCGTCATCGGCTCGATCACCACCCGCACCTACCGGCAGACCCAGTCGCCCCCGGAGCTGCTGTCCCGCGTGATGGCCACGGTCCGCTTCGTCTCCTGGGGCGCGCTGCCGCTCGGCGCCCTCACCGCCGGCCTCCTCGCCACCTGGGTCGGCGCCCACACCGCGCTCTGGACCGTCTGCGCCGCCGCCTTCCTGCCCCCGCTCTACCTCTTCTCCACCAAGGTGGGCCGCCACCGCGACCTCATCTGACGTCCCGGCGCCACGCCACCGTCAGATCAGCTGACCAGGCAGACTCAACGGTGCTCGGGGTTCTCGAAGTCGAACCGGCAGCCGGCGTCCCACTCGGAGCGCTGGTTTCCGTGGGCGGGGATGCCGCCGGCGTCCTTGAGCATCCTCGCCAGGTGGAGCTGGTTCCAGGTCATGAAGGTCGTGTTGCGGTTCGTGAAGTCGTTGTCCGGCCCCCCGGAGCCGGGGTCGAGGTACGACGGGCCCGGGCCGGCCTCGCCGACCCAGCCCGCGTCCGCCTGCGGCGGAACGACGTATCCGAGGTGCTGGAGGCTGTAGAGGACGTTCATCGCGCAGTGCTTGGCGCCGTCCTCGTTGCCGGTGATCAGGCAGCCGCCCACGCGACCGTAGTAGGCGTACTGGCCGCGCTCGTTGAGGATCGACGAGCAGGCGTACAGCCGCTCGATCACCTTCTTCATGACCGAGGAGTTGTCTCCCAGCCACACAGGCCCCGCCAGGGTCAGGATGTCGGCGGCCATCACCTGCGAGTAGACCACCGGCCACTCGTCCGTCTCCCACCCGTGCTCCGTCATGTCCGGCCAGACACCGGTCGCGATGTCGATGTCCACCGCCCTGAGCACGTCGACCCGCACGCCCTGGCGCTCCATGATCCCGGTGCTGATGTCGATCAGCCCCTGGGTGTGGCTGCGCTCCGGGGCACGCTTCAGGGTGCAGTTGATCACCAGGGCGCGCAGGTCGGCGTACGACGTCGACGAGTCCGGCACGGAATCCTCCTCCATACGCTCCGGGAGTCCGGCTGTGAAGGCGCCGGCGATCTCCCCGTACAGCTCACCAGGCCTTCGCCCCGGGCGCTCGCGGAGCTGGGCCGGTCGCCTGACCGTCCGCCGGCTCCGCGCAGGCGTGGGACGACCCTCCCAGCCTGCGCGGCCCGGCCTCGCCGGGCCCCCGGCGGGCGCCCGAACGCGTGGCGCGAGCATGCCGGACCGGCCTGACGCCCCGCCGGTCCCCTCGGCGGCGTGCGGCCGGGCTCCCCGCGCATGCGGGGGAGCCCGGCGTCTCTCACGTTCGGGTCACCGGTTCACGCTCGGGTCACCAGATTGCCTCGACCCACTCCGGGTGGTCGATGAACGGATTGCGGTTGTGCTGGTAGGAGTTGTAGATGACGTCGTTGCGGCGCTCCTCGAAGGCGCTCGGCGGGTCCTGCTCGTTCCACTGCTTCAGGACCGACAGGCGGCCCATGAAGGGGACGCTGCCGTTGGTGGTGGAGTCGTTGGGCTCCAGGTCGGGCCAGGCGTCGTCGCCCTCGTAACGGACGGCCATGTAGAGGATCATCCGGGCCACGTCGCCCTTGTCGGCGTCGCGCGGCTCGAAGGAGTTGGCGTCCGTGTAGCTGCCGGTGGCGCCGCTGACCGCGCTGCCGCCGTTGTCGAAGTCCTTGTTGCCGCGGATGCTGTTGACCTGGACGTCGCAGGCGCGCAGGTGGTGCAGGTCGGTGCCGGGGCCGGCCGAGGTGCCGAAGTCGCCGTGCGACTGGGCCCACACGTGCTCGCGGTTCCAGTCGCCGACGGAGCCGCCGCTCAGGCTCTTGCTCCGCGAGACGCCGCTGTAGAGCAGGAGCACGTTGTTGGCGTTGTTCGGGTCCTGGTCGGTGGCCTTGAGGGCGTTCCAGACCGCGTCGTACGAGATCTTGCTCTGGCTGCTGATGATCGTGTGCAGCGAGGTCTTGAGGCTCGTGCCGGTCTTGCCGACCGCGTTCTTGTAGTACGTGCTGTCGTACGCCGTGGTCGTGGCGTCGGCGGGGGACGCGGTGACGGTGGGAAGGACGAGGCCGGTGAGGACGGCGGATATCGCCGCCCAGGTCTTCCAACCGCTTCGGTGCGCAACGGACATGGGTGTCCCTTCCGGGTGTGGGGGTGGGGGTGTCAGCCGACGGTGAGCGAGGTGTCGTCGATGACGAACGAGGTCTGGAGGGTGGAGCCCTCCGTGCCGGTGAACCTCAGCGTGACGGTCCGGCCGGCGTAGGCGGCCAGGTCGAAGGAGCGCTGCACGTAGCCGGCGGCCGCGTTGAGGTTCGAGTACGTGGCGAGGGTGGCCAGCACGCCGCCGCCGCTGTCGAGGAGCTGGACCTTGAGCGTGTCGTACGCGGTGGTCGTGGTGGTCTCGGCCGTGTCGATGCGCGTGTGGAAGCTGAGGGCGGCGGTGGTGCAGCCCGCCGGGACCGTCACCGTCTGGGACAGCGTGTCGGTGTGGGCGGAGCCGTAGCCGCTCAGCCAGGCCTTGTACGAGCCGGTGCGGGCCGGGCGCCCGGGGTCGTCGGTGATGACGCCCGGTGAGGCGGTCCAGGCGGTGGCGCCGGACTCGAAGCCCGGGTTGGCGAGCAGCTGGCCGGCGGCGCAGCCGCCACCCCCGCCCCCGCCGCCGGCCGGCGCCTCGGAGAGCCAGTCGGTGGCGTTCAGGGCCAGCTGCGCGTTCGTGCCGGCGGGGTCGTTCCAGCCGTCGTACAGCGTGTTGCCGGACTGGCCGGTGCCGTCGTCGATCGGCGAGCTGTCGCCCCAGACGGCGACGCGCCCGCTGCCGAAGGTGCTGGTCGCGAAGAAGGCGCCGGTCGTGCCGGAGGAGCCCGTCCGGTAGACCAGGCCCTTGACCGCCGGGTTGTCGGCCGGCTTGAGGGTGACGGTGGTGCCGCTGCGGATGATGCTGCCGGTCACCTTGCCGAAGGAACCGTTGAGGACGGGGTCGGTCGGGTCGCCGATCGCGCGCGGGTCGTCGGTCTGGACGGTGCCGGTGTCGACGGTGAAGCCGAACGGGTCGGTGTCGTCCACGCCGTTGGCGGCCATCAGGTCGTTGATGACCTCGACCGCGTCCCAGCCGTCGTTGTTGCGGTCGGCGCCGCTGTGGTCGGAGACGAGGAACAGGCCGCCGCCGTTCTGGACGAACCGCATGACCGCGGTCTTCTCGCTCGCGCTGAGCCGCACGTTGGGCTCGGGCAGCACGAAGGTGTCGAAGTTCCGCAGGTCGGTGGCGGCGGTGGTGCCGTACGTGATGGTGCCGCCGGACGGGAGCGTCCTGAGCGCGTAGCGGCCGGTCTTCTGCAGGGCCACGCCCCAGGCCGACAGGGCACCGGTCCAGTCGGTCTCGACGGTGGGCGTGGGGTCCTGGGTGAGCGGGTCGGGCTGGCCGGTGCCGATGATCCAGTCGGCGTTCCCGGCGGTCTCCGCCTTGGAGTTGTCGAAGAGCACGCGCAGCGGCGTGGTGGCGGCCTCCGCCGCCGGGTCCGGCGCGGCGGCCGCGGGTGAGCCGAGAGCGGTGGACGCCGCGGCGGCGACGAGGGCGCCGCAGGCGGTCAGGGTGGCGAAACGGCGGGTGGACCTGGTGAGTCCGAGCATCCGTCAGACCTCCGTGGGGGATGGGGCGGAAGGGCGGAAAGGCGGTGCGGGCGCCCACTCTGCGCGCGTAGAACGTCGGGGATCGGACGCTCACGTCCCGCGCGGTTGAACCGTACATGACCAGATCCCGCCCATGGAATGCCTTACTCCGCCCGGAGGTTGACGTTCCGGTGAACGATCAGCGGTCCACCGGCAGACCGCGCGGCTCCTTGACCCGCTTCATGATGATCTGTGAGTTCACCTCCGTGACCCCCGCCAGGGTCGTGAGCCGCTCGATCCACAGCCGCTCGTACGCCGCCAGGTCGGCGACCGCGATCCGCAGCAGGCAGCCGGGGCTGCCGAAGAGGCGGTACGCCTCGATCACGTCCGGGATGTCCTGCAGCGCCGCCTCGAAGGCCTCGACCGTCTCCCGGTCCCGCTTCACCTCCACCGAGACCAGGACCTCGAAGCCGCGCCCGACCGCCTCGGGGTCGATCACCGCGCGATACCCCTGGATCACGCCGTCCTGTTCCAGCTGGCGCACCCGGCGCATGCAGGGGGAGGGGCTGAGTCCGATGCGCTGGGCGAGCTCCTGGTTGCTGAGCCGTCCGTCCCGCTGAAGCTCACGCAAGATCTGAAGATCAATCCGGTCCATGGCGCAATTATCCACCACGGAATTCATGAGTCCGGGTTCATTTCGCAATCGCGTTGCGCGTCTCCTGGCCTATCGTTGCCGCGCACCCCGAGGAAGGACAGCACCATCATGAAGTGGACGCGCGACGCCCGGCCGCGCCGCATCGTGGTCATCAGCACCGGCGGCACCATAGCCAGCCGCTGGACCGGCAGCGGATACGCCGCCGACGCCTCCGGCGACGACGTCGTCGCGACCGCCGCGGTCCCCGACAACGTCCACGTCGAGGTCGTCGACCTCTTCAACGTGAACAGCTCCCGGATGACCACCGACCGCCAGCTCACCCTGCTGCGCACCGTCCACGAGACGCTCGCCGACCCCGGTGTCGACGGCATCGTCGTCACCCACGGCACCGACACCCTCGAGGAGTCGGCCTTCTTCCTGGACCTGCACCACTCCGACCCGCGCCCGGTGGTCCTCACCGGTGCCCAGCGCCCCTTCGGCACGGGCGACGGCGACGGCCCCGGCAACCTCTACGACGCCCTCCAGGTCGCGGCCACCGTCCACGGCCTCGGCGTCCTCGTCGTCTTCGACGGCCTCGTCCACGCCGCCCGCGGCACCGTCAAGACCAGGACCCTGGCCGCGGACCCCTTCGCCGACCCCTCCGGCGAGCGCGTCGGCCGCCTCGGCTTCGGCCAGGTCGAGATCGAGCGCGAGCCCGAACGCTCCGCTCCGCTCCCGCTGCCCGCCGACGGCAGGCCCGCGCCGCGCGTCGACATCGTCATGCACCACTCCGACGGCGACCCGGTCCTCTTCGAGGCGGCCGTGGCCGCCGGCGCCCGGGGCATCGTCCTCGTCGGCACCGGCGCCGGCAACGCCACCCCCGAGATCGCCGAGGCCGTCGCCCGCGCCGTCGACGAGGGCGTCCACGTCGTCCTGTCCACCCGCGTCGCCTCCGGCCCCGTCGCCGAGGTCTACACGGGCGGCGGCGCCGTCGACCTGGCCGCCGCCGGCGCCGTCCTCGCCGGCACCCTGCGCCCCGGCCAGGCCCGCATCGCCCTGCTGGCCGCGCTCCTCGCCGACATCGCCTCCCCGGACCGCCGCACCGCGCTGCTCCGCGGCCTCCTCGAAGGCCCCGTCCGACCGGAGCAGGCGCTCGCCGCCGCCCACTGAGCCGACGCGCGCCCCACCCCTCACGCCCGCTCCCTTCCGCCGTCCCTCCCCCCCCCGCGTAAGGCACCCGTCACCGTGATCCCCGCACAACAGAAGAACGTCCGCCGCGAGCACGACCTGCTCGGCGACCGGGACGTCCCCGCCGAGGCGTACTGGGGCGTGCACACCCTGCGCGCCACGGAGAACTTCGCCATCACCGGCACCCCGATCTCCGTCTACCCGCTGCTCATCGACGCCCTCGCCGCCGTCAAGGAGGCCGCCGCCCTCGCCAACGAGGAGCTCGGCCTGCTGCCCGCCGAGAAGGCCGGCGCGATCGTCGCCGCCTGCCGCGAGATCCGCGGCGGCGCGCTGCACGGGGAGTTCGTCGTGGACGTCGTCCAGGGCGGCGCCGGCACCTCCACCAACATGAACGCCAACGAGGTCGTCGCCAACCGCGCGCTCGAACTCCTCGGGCACCCCAAGGGCGCGTACGCGCACCTGCACCCCAACGAGGACGTCAACCTCGGCCAGTCGACCAACGACGTCTACCCGACGGCCATCCGCATCGCCGCCATCGGCGCGGCCCGCGAGCTGCTGCGCGCGATGGCCGTCCTCCAGGACGCCTTCGCCGAGAAGGCGGTCGAGTTCGGCGGGGTCGTCAAGATGGGCCGCACCCAGCTCCAGGACGCCGTGCCCATGACGCTGGGCCAGGAGTTCTCCACCTACGCCGTGATGCTGGAGGAGGACCGCGGGCGGCTCGCCGAGGCCGTCGAGCTGATCCACGAGATCAACCTCGGTGCCACCGCCATCGGGACCGGTCTGAACGCCGCCCCGGGCTACGCGGAGACCGCCCGCCGCCACCTCGCGGACCTCACCGGCCTGCCCCTGGTGACCTCCGTCAACCTCGTCGAGGCCACCCAGGACTGCGGTGCCTTCGTCCAGCTGTCCGGCGTCCTCAAGCGGATCGCCGTGAAGCTCTCCAAGACCTGCAACGACCTGCGGCTGCTGTCCTCCGGCCCGCGCGCCGGCCTCGGCGAGATCAACCTGCCGCCGGTGCAGGCCGGTTCCAGCATCATGCCGGGCAAGGTCAACCCGGTCATCCCCGAGGTGGTCAACCAGGTCGCCTTCGAGGTGATCGGCAACGACATGACGATCACCATGGCGGCGGAGGGCGGCCAGCTCCAGCTCAACGCTTTCGAGCCGGTCATCTTCCACGCCCTGTCGAAGAGCCTGACCTCCCTGAAGGCGGCCTGCCTCACCCTCGCCGAGCGCTGTGTCACCGGCATCACCGCCAACGTCGACACGCTGCGCGCGAGCGTCGAGAACTCCATCGGCCTGGCCACCGCGCTCAACCCGCACCTCGGCTACACGGCGGCCACCGCCATCGCCCAGGAGGCCCTCGCCACCGGCCGCTCGGTCGCCGAACTCACCCTGGAGAAGGGCCTGCTCCCGCCCGAGCGGCTCGCCGAGCTGCTCACGCCCGAGCACCTCACGGGCACCTCGGGCGGTGTACTGAACGCCTGATCCGTCAGGCCGGCCGCTCAGGCCGACTGCTCAGGCCGGACGGTCAGGCCCGTCGGACCGACCGGTCGGGCCCGTCGGGCCCGACCGCTCAGGCCTTCGGTACCGCGAAGTTGAACTCCGCGGTGCCGAAGGTGCCCATCAGGCGCAGCCACAGCGGCAGCACCAGCTCGGTCGCCCGGGCACCCGCCAGATCGCCGAGGTCGAGGATCCGGTCGGCCGGCCAGCCGAAGGACTTCAGCAGGTCGGTCACGACGGCCTTGGCCTCGGCGTCGTTCCCGCACACGAAGACGACGTGGGCGCCCGGGACGCGGCCCGGGTCGACCATCACCGTGTTCGTCATGGTGTTGAGCGTCTTCACCACCCGCGCGCCGGGGAACGCGCGCTGGATCTCCTCGGCCACGCTGCCGCCCTCCGGCTGCGCCACCCTCGGCGGCACACCCTGCGAGAAGTCCAGCGCGTTCGACACGTCGACCAGGACCTTGCCGTCCAGGTTCTCCGCGCCCGCCGCTTCGAGAGCGGCCAGCGACACGAGCCCGCCGGTCGCGTTCACCACCAGCTCGGCGCCGGACGCGGCCGCGGCGAAGGTGCCGTGCGCGGAGCGGTGCTCCGCGGCCCACTCCTTCGCCCCCGCGTGATCCGCGGACCTGGACCCGAGGGTCACCTCGTGGCCGAGCGAGACCAGCTTGCTCCCGAGCCGACGGCCGACCTCTCCCGTGCCGAGTACCGCGATTCTCATGCGCGTTGCGCTCCTTCGTGACGTCGGAAATCCCGAGGTGACCGTACGCCCTGGGGTGCCGCGGGGAGGGCGTACGACTCAAGTTCCAACGCGACAAAGCCGACATTCCTACCGAACCAGGAACGACTACGTCGTGGAGTCACCCGCATGACCACCGCCCCCACCGTCCCCGTCGCCCCCACCACCCCGGACGCGCTCGACCGCGAGGCCGCCGCCCTGCTCGACAGCGAGGCATGGCGGGCCTGGCAGGAGATCGTGACGGCGTGGAGCGAGACCCCGCCGGTCCGGGAGAGCGAGACCCCGCCGGTCCGGGAGGGCGAGGCCCCGCCGACCCGGGAGGAGGAGACCGACTGGCGGCGGCTGCTGTCCGTCCCGGTGGACCGGCTCGTCTCCGACGCCCTCGCGTCCCTAGCCGCCCCGCCCGCCCCCCGGCCCGCCGAACGGGCGCTCCCGGGACGGCTCGGCGCGATCCTGCCGGACCGGCTGCACGTCTGGCGCCGCATCGGACAGCCCGACGTGCGCCCCTCGGTCCACCTCGCGCACGCCCGGCGCGTCCTCACCGAGTGGGGCTGGCAGAACACCCCGTACAAGCTCCGCGACCTCCGGGGCGCGCGGTGCGTCTGCGGGGCGATGCTCGCCGCCCACCGCCTCGGGTACGGCAGCGCCGGCACCATGAACGAGGCCGGGGCGTGGATGCTCCAGGAGCTCCGCTCGCGCGGCTGGTACGAGCTCATCGGCCCGTGGAACCGGGCCCCGGGCCGCACCGCGGCGGACGCGCTCGCCCTCGTGGACGCCACCGTCCGCCGCGCGGCCCGGGCCGGCCGTTAGGGCAGCGGCAGCTGGTCGACCAGCGGCGGGAGACCGGGCGCCGCCGGCGGTGCGGCGGAGCGCAGGCCCTGGCCGGCCGCCGGGGCGCCGCCGCTCAGGGCGCCGTCCACGAACGCGTAGAGCGCCGGCGTGATCGGCTCCGGCAGCGGGCGGCCCTGCTCGTCGAGGCGCTGGTACTTCATCAGGTTGTAGGCCACGGAGACCTGGCGCCGGCCGTCCTCCGTGGCGAGGGACCAGGTGCCCGCGCCGAAGACCGCGCCGTCGTGCCCCCAGTACCAACCGCCGCTCGGCATCTTCAGGGTGTAGAGGCCCAGTCCGTAGCGCATCGCGGCCTCCTCGCCGGGCTCCGTCTCGTACGCGGGGACCGTCGTCTTCATCGCGCGCAGTGCGGCCGGACCGATGAGCCTGCCGCCGAGCAGCTTGCGGTAGAAGACGTTCAGGTCGTTCGTCGTCGACACCAGCGCGCCGGCCGTGCTCGCCCACGACATGTCGTACGTGCTGTAGTCGCGCGGCGGGTCGATGAAGCCGTAGAACGACTCGTACATCCCCGCGTGCGGGCCCTTCAGGGACGCCGAGGCCGGGAAGTAGGTGTGGCGCAGGCCCGCCCGCCGGATGACGTTGCGGGTGATGTACGCCTCCGCGTCCTGGCCGGTGACCCGCTCCAGGATCAGCCCCGCGAGGACGTAGTTGGTGTTGGCGTAGCTGAACTCCCCCCGCGGCTTGACCGGCGGGGCGGCCAGGCCGAGGCGGACCAGCTCCTGCGGCTCGACGTGCCGCAGCCGGTTCTCGTCCAGCGTCCTCCCCGGGTCCTGCAGGAGGCCGGGGAAGGCGGGCAGGACGTAGTCCGCGATGCCGCTCGTGTGGTTGAGCAGCATCCGGACCGTCACCTGCCGGCCGCGCTCGCCGGGCACGAGGTCCGGGACGTAGCGGGCGACCGGCGCGTCCAGGTCGATCCGGCCGCGCTCCCACTGCTGGAGGATCGCGACGGACGTGAAGCTCTTGGTGATGCTGCCGACCCGCTGCTCGAAGTCCGGGGCCATGGGTCGCCCGGTGACCGGGTCGGCGAGGCCGGTGGCACCCCGCCACTGCTCGGAGCCGTCCCGGACCGCGGCGAACGCCCCGTACATGCCGGCGGCGTGGAAGGCGTCGAGCGAGGTGCGCAGGGCCGCGCGGTCGAGCGCCGGCAGATGGCGGGCCGCCGCCTGGCCGGCCGGCGCCCCCGCGGTGTCGGCGGCCTGGGCCGGCAGCACTCCCAGCGACAGGGCGAGCAGGGCGGTCGAGAGCACGGCCGTCGTACGGGCCGGGCGGGCGAGGCCTAAGCGGCCGGGGCGGGAGGTGCGCGTGGTGTGTGAGGCGCGCGAGGTGCGCATGAACGGGGTCCCCTCCGTCGTTCGGTCCGCGCACGGTCGATGCGCGGACCGTCCATCCTGGTCGGGCCCACCCGCGTGCCGCGTCCTACCCCGGAACGATCACGATCACCGAAACGCATGATGTCCGGCGGACTACCCTGGGTGTATGGGCGGCGGCGGTCTGACCGGACTGTTCCTCTGCGGCGACGTGATGCTCGGCCGCGGGGTCGACCAGATCCTCCCCCATCCCCTCGACCCCGCCCTGCCCGAGCGGTACGTGCGCGACGCCCGCGACTACGTGACCCTCGCCGAGGCCGTCTCCGGGCCGGTGCCCCGGCCCGCCGGGCCCGCCTACCCGTGGGGCGAGGCCCTCGGCCTGATCGACGCCGCGCGGCCCGACGCCCGCGTGGTCAATCTGGAGACCTCGGTCACCCGCCACCCCGAGCCGGTCCCCGGCAAGGCCGTCCACTACCGCATGGACCCGGCCAACCTGCCCGCGCTCAGCGCCGTCCGCCCGGACGTGGTCGTCCTCGCCAACAACCACGTCCTGGACTACGGCCGGCGCGGTCTCGACGAGACCCTCGGCGCCCTCGCCGGCGCCGGACTGCGCACGGTGGGCGCCGGACGCGACGCCGAGGAGGCCCGGCGGCCCGCGACGGTCCCGCTGCCCGGCGGGCGCCGGCTCCTGGTGTTCGCGCTCGGCCTGGCGTCCAGCGGCGTGCCCCGCGACTGGGCCGCCACCTCCCGGCGCGGCGGGGTCCACTACGCGGCGGGCCCCGACGACGAGGCCGCGACCCGGCTCACCGCCCGGCTGCGCGCCGCGCGGCGCCCCGGCGACCTCGTCGTGGTCTCCGTGCACTGGGGCTCCAACTGGGGCTACGCCCCCGCCCGCGCCGAGGTCGCCTTCGGCCACGCCCTCGTCGACGCGGGCGCCGACATCGTGCACGGTCACTCCTCGCACCACCCGCGGCCCCTGGAGGCGTACCGGGGCAGGCTCGTCCTGCACGGCTGCGGCGACCTCGTCAACGACTACGAGGGCATCACCGGACAGGAGCGCTACCGCGACGACCTGCGCCTCCTTCACCTCGTCACCGTCCACGACGAGGACGGCAGCCTGGAGGAGGTGCGGCTCGTGCCGCTGCGCAGCCGGCGCCTGCGCCTCGAACGGGCACCGGAGCGGGACGCGTGGTGGCTCCATGACGTGCTCGGCCGGATCAGTCACCCCTACGGGATGCGGATCGCCCCGGCCCCCACGGCGGAGGGCGACGCCCCGGCCCTGACCGCCCGGCCCGTGTGACGGCCCGTCGGGCCGGCGCGCGGACGGGCAGGAAGGCGAGCAGGACATGTACTTCACCGACCGTACCGACGCGGGCAGGCAGCTCGCCGCACGACTCGAAGGCCTCAAGGGGCAGGACGTCACCGTTCTGGGGCTGCCCCGCGGGGGAGTGCCCGTCGCCGCCGAGGTCGCCGACGCCCTCGACGCGCCGCTCGACATCTGTCTCGTACGGAAACTGGGCGTGCCCTACCAGCCCGAACTGGCCATGGGCGCCATCGGCGAGAACGGCGTACGGGTGCTCAACGACGAGGTCATCGTCCAGAGCGGGGTGTCGGACCACGACCTCGCCGAGGTCGAACGGCGCGAGCGGGCCGTCCTGGAGGAGCGCGCCCGGCGCTACCGCGGCGCCCGCGAGCCCGCCGACATCCGTGGCCGTACCGCGGTCGTCGTCGACGACGGCTTCGCCACCGGGGCCACCGCGCTCGCCGCCTGCCAGGTGGTACGGGCCCGGGGGGCCGCCCGGATCCTCCTCGCGGTGCCGGTCGCGCCGCGCGGCTGGACCACGCGGGTCGGTACCTCCGCCGACGAGACGTACTGCGTCCACGAACCCGGCGGCTTCTACGCCATCGGGCAGTTCTACCGGGACTTCTCCCAGACCCCCGACGAGGAGGTCGTCGCCCGGCTGCGGCTGCGACGCGGCGCACGCGGTGAGGACACCGAGGTGCGCATCCCGCTCGGCGAGCTCGCGGTCGGCGGGCGGCTCACCGTGCCCGAAGGGGCCACGGGCGTCGTTCTGTTCGCGCACGGCAGCGGTAGCAGCCGGCACAGCCCGCGCAACCGGGCCGTCGCCGAGATCCTGAACCGCGCGGGACTGGGCACGCTCCTCTTCGACCTGCTCACCGAGGACGAGGCCGCCGACCGGGCCAACGTCTTCGACACCCCGCTGCTCGCCGAGCGCCTGGGCCGGGCCGCCGACTGGCTCGCGGCCCGGCCGGGCACGGGCCGGCTGCGCACCGGCTATTTCGGGGCCAGTACGGGCGCGGCGGCCGCCCTCTGGGCCGCGGCCGAGCCGGGCAGCGGCGTCGGCGCCGTCGTCTCCCGGGGCGGCCGGCCCGACCTGGCCGACGAGCGGCTGCCCGAGGTCACCGCCCCGACCCTGCTGATCGTCGGTGGCGCCGACCCACTGGTCCTCGACCTCAACCACCAGGCCGAGCGGCGGCTGCGCTGCGAACACCGGCTGGTCACCGTCCCGGGCGCGGGCCACCTCTTCGAGGAGCCCGGAGCCCTGGAACAGGTGGGCACGCTGGCGGCGGCCTGGTTCGCCGACCGGCTGTGACGAAGCCGAACGCCGCCGCCGCCGACTAGGTCGTCGACGCCGAAGACGACGCCGATTAGGTTGTCGGCGCCGAGGACCCACCGACGATCCGGTCCACGGCCGCCTCGATCAGCGCGTCCTGTTCCTCCTCCGAGAAGACGCCCGGCAGCGTGAGCTGCTCGACGATCAGCCAGTTGAAGGCCAGGATGAGCAGCTTCACGGCCGTCGCGTCACCGGGCAGGCCCGAGGCCTCGTGATAGGTCAGGTTGGCCTCGACGTCGGCGCGGACGCGCTCGGTGAGGACCGCGCGCAGCTCCGGACGCCGGGTCGCCTCCAGCCGCAGTTCGAGGAGGGCCAGATAGCCCGTGCGGAAGGAGCTGACCCGGCCGACGACCTCCTTCATCAGCTCCTTGTACGTCTCCCGGTCCGGGGACGCCGCCTGCTGGCGGGCGATCTCGTCCTCGCCGGGTTGCAGCCGCTCGTACACCCGGGCGCCCGCCTGGGTGAGCAGGTCGTCCCGGTTGAGGAAGTAGTTCGAGGCGGTGCCGGGCGGCACGGCCGCCTCGGTGTCCACGGCCCGGAAGGTGAGCCCCCGCGCCCCGTCCCGGGCCAGCACCTCGATCGCGGCGTCGACGAGCGCGGCCCTGCGCTCCGGGTTCCTGCGCGCCACTGTCGTCACTCCCGTCACAGGCATCATCAGTACTCCGCGCAGAGTACTACGGGTGGAGTGGCTCAGTGGACGACGAGCTCGACCTCGAACCCGTCCGCGTCCTCCAGGTAGGCGGCACAGCTCCGCTCCCCACCCGCGTGCGGATGCCGGTCGGGGAACAGCAGCCGCCACCCGCCGCGCACGGCGTCCTCGACCAGCCGGTCCATCTCCGCGCGCGTCGCCACGTGGAAGGCCAGATGGTTGAGGCCCGGACGCAGCCGGTCGTGGGTGTCCGCGCTCAGCGCCGAGGACTCCTCGAAGACCAGATACGTCGACCCGAGCCGCCAGCTCCGGCCCCGCTCCCACTCCTGGAACGGCACATGGCCGAGCGCTTCGAGCAGCGGGCCGAACGAGGCCGTCGCCCGCGCGATGTCGGGCACCCAGATCTCCACGTGGTGCAGTGTGCCGGTGACGGCCGGGCCGGTCATGCGCTCCTCCAGGGTCGCTCCCGCGCCGACCCTAACCCGCCCTCACCAGGCCAGGTCCTCCAGGGCGTCCAGGTCCGGCACCGGCCCCGACCCGTTGCCGCCGCCGCCCGGCTGGTCCGCGGAGATGGGCAGCTCGGCCCAGATCGTCTTGCCGCGGCGCGCGTACCGGGTGCCCCAGCGCTGGGCGAACTGCGCCACCAGGAAGAGCCCGCGGCCCCCCTCGTCGGTGTCCGCCGCGTGCCGCAGGTGCGGGGAGGTGCTGCTGCCGTCGGACACCTCGCAGATCAGCGTCCGGTCGTAGACGATCCGCACCCGCACCGGTGGGCGCCCGTAGCGGATCGCGTTGGTGATCAGCTCGCTGAGCACCAGCTCCGCCGTGAACCCGACGTCCGCCAGGTCCCACGCCGCGATCCGCGCCGCCGCCGCCGAGCGCACCGGAGCGACGGCGGACGGGTCGTTCGGCACCTCCCACTCGGCGATCCGGTCCGGCGGGATGCGGTGCGCGCTCGCCACCAGGAGCGCGATGTCGTCGCTCGGCATCGGCCGCAGCAGCGACGCGAGCACGTCGGCGCAGGTCTGCTCGGGGGAGCGGCCCGGCCGCGCCAGGGTCTTGCGCAGCAGCTCGAGGCCGGTGTCGTAGTCCCGGTGCCGGTCCTCCAGGAGCCCGTCCGTGAACATGACCAGCTTGCTGCCCGGCTCCAGCTTCAGCCGCGCGGACTCGAACGGGCGGTCGCCGAGGCCGAGGCCCAGCGGCAGCCCGGCCGGCACCGCCGGGAACTCGACGCTCCCGTCCGGCCGCACGAGCGCGGGCCCCGGATGACCGGCGCTCGCCATCGTGCAGGAACCGGTGGTCGGGTCGTAGATGGCGTACAGGCAGGTGGCTCCCGCGGTGCCCTCCGTCCTGCTGTCCCCGTCGCCGACGACGGTCCCCTCGCCGCCCGGCTCGTGCTCCTCGCCGAGCCGGTCGATCAACTCGTCCAGATGGCTCAGGAGCTCGTCCGGGGGCACGTCGAGCGTCGAGAAGTTCGCCACCGCCGTCCGCAGCCGGCCCATGGTCGCCGCCGCGTGCAGACCGTGCCCCACCACGTCCCCCACCACCAGCGCCACCCGCGCCCCCGGCAGCGGGATGACGTCGAACCAGTCCCCGCCCACCCCCGCCTTCGCCGGCAGGTAGCGGAACGAGACCCGCATCGCGCTCTGCTCCGGCAGCACCCGCGGCAGCAGACTGCGCTGCAGCGCCACCGCCATGGAGTGCTCGCGGGTGAACCGCCGCGCGTTGTCGATCGCCAGCGCCGCGCGCGCCGCCAGCTCCTCCGCGAAGGACAGGTCCTCCTCCCCGAACGGCTCCGCGGTCTCCCGGCCGCGCCAGAAGTTGGCCATCCCGAGCACGACTCCGCGCGCCAGCAGCGGCACCGTGAGCAGCGAGTGCAGCCCGTACGCCAGCGCCTGCGCCGCGCCCTCCGGGTCCTGCGCCCGCCAGCCCTGCGCCGCGGCCAGATCCGCCTGGAGCACCGCCCGCCCCTCGTCCAGGGCCGAGGCCATCGGCGTGCTCGGCACCACGAACCGGATGAGATCACCCACCGGCTGCAGCGGGGTCTCCGCGCTCACCCCGCTCAGCGCCGTCCGCCGCATCTCGGTGAACGCGCCCGAGGGCTCTTCACCGCGCACCACGGGATCGAGGAGCTCCACCGTCACGAAGTCGGCGAACCGGGGCACCGCCACCTCCGACAGCTCCTCCGCCGTCCGGACCACGTCCAGCGTCGTGCCGATCCGCGTTCCGGCCTCGTAGAGCAGCCGCAACCGGCCCCGCGCCACCTCGGCCCGGCCGGTCAGCGCGGACAGCTCGGTCGTGTCGCGCATGGTCATGACGCAGCCGCCCTCGGCCGCGCCGTTCCCCGTGGGCCGTACGTTCACCGCGAGCAGCCGGTCCCCGGCCAGGTGGACCTCGTCCGTCGCGGCCCGCCCCGACAGCAGCAACGCGGCCGTCCGCGGTTCGAGCCCCAGTTCCCTGACATGGCGCCGCTCCGCGTTCTCCGGCAGCTTCAGGAGCCGGCGGGCCTCGTCGTTCGCGAGCAGCAGCCGCCCGTCACCCGCGACGATCAGCACCCCCTCCTTCACCGAGTGGAGGACCGCCTCGTGGTGCTCCTTGAGGCGGGTCACCTCGGTCGGCCCGAGCCCGTGCGTCTGGCGCCGCAGCCGGGCGCTCACCAGCGCCGCGCCGCCCACCGCGAAGGCCAGACCGATGCCCGCCGCGCCGAGCAGCAGCGGCAGCCGGCCCTGCACGGCGTGCCCGACGGTCGCCACCTCGACGCCGCTGCTCACCATGCCGATGACGGTCCCGTTCTCGTCCCGGACCGGGACCACCGCCCGCACGGCGTCGTTCGGCGCGCCGTGGAATATCTCCGTGAACGACTCGCCGGCCCGGGCCCGTTCGATGTCCCCCTGCGCCCGCTGGCCGATCAGGGAGGGGTCGGAGTCCGTGTAACGGGCCCCGTCCGGGGCGAGCACGGCCACGAAGTCGACCCCGGACCCACGGCGGGCCCCCTCGGCCCGGGGCTGGAGCACCGCCGACGGGTCGGGCGAGCGCATGGCCTCCACGATCCCCGGAGCGTGCGCGAGGGTCTCGGCGACGGCCAGGGAACGGTTACGGGCGTCCTGCTCGCTGTCGTACTGCCCTTGCAGCACGAGAGCGAGCGCCGCGGCGGCCACGATCAGCAGTGCGATGATCGCCTGCAGGGCGAAGACCTGGCTCGCGACGCTCCGTAGTCCGGTGGGTCGCCCGCGGGTTCCACCGGGAGACCCGTCCGCGCCTCGCGTCACGGTGCGCTCCTTCCCGCCCTGCTCGCCGGGGGCTTCCTTCCATGCTGCCCCCGGCCGCACCGGCAGGGGAAACGGGAGGCCGCCACGGAGCGCGACCGGCGGCTCAGCCGGCCGGGGCGGCGGCGCGCGCGATGCGCGCCAGCGTGGTGCGCATTCCGTGCCGGTTCACGGCGATCCGCCGCTCCGGGGAGGTGCCCGCGAAGACCGTGCCGAGCAGGTCGGTCAGGCCGGAGCCCGTCCCCGTCCGCAGGTCCTGCCAGGTCTCGGTGACCCGGGTACCCGCGCCCTCGTCCTCGAAGCGATAGCCCCAGCGCGCGATCGGCAGCCCGAAGACGCCCACGTCGAAGACGAACTCCTCGCCCGGGCGGGCCGTCGTGATCCGGCCGGTGGTGCACCAGAGGAAGGGGCCGCGCCGGTTGAACCCGACGAACCGGCTCCCCGCCCGCACCGGCGGCCGGGAGACGAAGACCCGGCGGCACTCGGGGCTCCAGCGCCCCATGTTCCGCAGGTCCGCCACCAGGCCGTACAAGGTGGCGCGATCCGCGTCCACCAGCACCGATTCCTCCAGACTCCGCTGCCGCGCCACGTCCGCTCCCCTCGATCCGCCGACTTACCCGCGGGTACGGTAGCGGACGGGCGCCCTGTGCGGCCGCCCTCCGGGCGGCTACGGTGGACGGAAGATCGTTTCGGCGGACGCCTCGGAACAGGCGGACGCCGCGCAGACCGGGCCGGACATCGGCCCGGCGGGCCGGAAGGAAGAAGGCAGCATGTCGGTACCCACCGGCCTCCCCGAGCCGGAGGTCCTCGTCCGCACCGAGGGCCGCGCCGGCCTCCTCACCCTCAACCGGCCCCGGGCCATCAACGCCCTCACCCACGGCATGGTGCGCCGGATCGACGAGGCACTGACCGCCTGGGAGCACGACCCGGCCGTGACGACCGTCGTCCTCCGCGGGGCGGGGGAGCGGGGCCTGTGCGCCGGCGGCGACATCCGCGCCATCCACGACGACGCCCGCGCCGGCGGCACCGCGACCGTCGACTTCTGGCGCGACGAGTACCGGCTCAACGCCCGCATCGCCCGCTACCCCAAGCCGTACGTGGCCTTCATGGACGGCATCGTCATGGGCGGCGGCGTCGGCGTCTCCGGCCACGGCTCCGTCCGGATCGTCACCGAACGCTCGCGCGTCGCCATGCCCGAGACCGGCATCGGCTTCGTCCCCGACGTCGGCGGCACCCACCTGCTCGGCCGCGCTCCCGGCGAGCTCGGCACCCACCTCGCCCTCACCGGCACCCCGGCGGGCGCCGCCGACGCCATCCTCACCGGTCTCGCCGACCACTTCATCCCCTCCGCCGACCTGCCCGCGCTGGCCGCCGCCCTCACCACCGAGCCGGCCGCCGACGCGGTCGCCCGCTTCGCCCGGCCGGCGCCCGACGGGGAACTCGCCGCCCGACGCCCCTGGATCGACGCCTGCTACGCGGCCGACACCGTCGAAGGCATCGTGGCACGTCTCACCGACTCCGGCGTCCCCGAGGCCAAGGAGACCGCGACCGTCCTGCTCACCCGCTCGCCCACCGCCCTCAAGGCCACCCTCGCCGCGGTCCGCCGCGCCCGGGCCACGGACTCGCTCGAAGCGGCGCTGAACATGGAGTTCCGCCTCTCCTGCGCGGCCCTCACCTCCCCGGACCTCGTCGAGGGCATCCGCGCCCAGGTCGTCGACAAGGACCGGAACCCGCGCTGGACCCCGCCGACCCTCGCCGAGGTGACGGAGGAGGCCACCGAGCGCTGGTTCGCCCCGCGCGCCGCGGGCGAACTCGGGCTCACTCCTCCCGGCCACCCGGAGAACTGAGCCCGTTCGGCGCGCGGGCGGCCGAAGACCGCCGGGCCGGGCGGTCGGCCGCGCCCGCCCCGGTGCGTGGCCGGTCAGTCCGGGTCCGCCGACGACTCGTCCAGGGTGAACAGGCCGCCCTGCGGGTCGCGCACCGTCGCCCGCCGGCCCGCCGGGGCCGGCCAGCCGTGGTCCGCCTCCGGGACCAGGGCGCCGCCGAGGGAGAGCGCCGCCGCGGTCGCCCGCTCCAGGTCCGGGACACGGAAGTGGACCAGCCAGCGGGGCCGCAGCTGCGGCTGCGACGAGGCCGCCTCGGCGGGGCCGCTGTTCAGCCGAGCGACCGCCTCACCATGACTGCGCAGCACCACCTGCTCGTCCTCGTACGCGACCTCGAAGCGTTCCGCGCCGCCGTCCACCCACTGCAGCACGCCGCCGTAGAACAGCGCGGCGTCGAACGCGTTGCGGGTGTGCAGCTCCAGCCAGGCGGGCGCGTGGCGCTCGCCGAGCCGCCAGCGCGAGGAGATCCGGCCCTCCCAGATCGCGAACGCCGCCCCCTCCAGATCGGTGGCGAGCGCCGCCCGGCCGCGCGGCGGGAAGGGCACCGGGCCCACGCCGACCGTGCCGCCGCGTTCCCGGATCCGTGCCACCGCCTCGTCCGCGTCGGCGACCGCGAAATACACCGTCCAGGCCACGGGTACACCCATCCGGACGGCGACCTCGCCGATCCCGGCCACCGGGACCCCGTCCCGCTCACCGACGGAGAAGCCGTGGCTCAGCGGGCCCCGCCGGAAGGTCCAGCCGAGCACGGCCGCGTAGAACTGCTCCGCCGCGTCGAGGTCGCGCGCCGCCAGACTCATCCAGCAGGGCGCTCCCGGCTCATCCGCGGTCAACGGCACCCGGCTCACCTCACTCCCGTTCGGCCTCCGCCCCTACGCCTCCTAGGGCCACCCTCACCCGGACGCCCCGGCTCCGCCACCCGGCTCGTCACCCGCCGCGGGGCGCGCCGCGGCGCGCCCAGGGCCGCGGGGGCCGCTACGCGACCGTCACCGTGCCGACGAGTATGCGGTGGTCGGAGCAGGCCGCGACGCCGGTGCACGCCGTCGAGATCGCCAGCGAGTCCGCGCTGTACGGTCCGGCCAGGGCGCTCTCCCGGACGAAGATGTGGTCGATCTTCGCGTACCCGCCGCACGGCGGCGTCGCCCCGGGCGTGCCGTCCGCGGTCCACTCGCCGTAGCCGGGGCAGTGGTCGGCGTCGGCGTCGTCGAGCTCCCGGTACTGCCCGGTGTTGTCGCCGTTGTACGGGGTGTTCACGCTGGGTGCGTAGTACGAGTTCAGCCGGCCGTAGTGCGGCTGGGCGTTGAAGTCGCCCGCGACGAGAGCCGTCTCGCCGGCGGCCGCGTACTCCTCCAGCCGCTGGCGCACGAACTCCAGCTGGGCCACGTTGAACGACTGGCTCGTCGTGATGTGGGTCGTGCAGAACCGGGTCGCCGTTCCGTCCGTGAGCGGCGCGCACAGCATGTTGCGCTTCTCGGCCGTGCCGTCGTCCGGCAGGGCGAAGCGGGCGGCACCGCCGAGCGGACGCCTGCTGAAGATCGCGTTCCCGAACGCCTCGCCCCGGCACACCGCCGCGTTCCCGGCCGGGCGGCTCGGCTCGAAGCGGGCGAAGTTCGCCGGGTCCTGCGGCCAGCCCTGCGCCCGCAGCTCGTTCACCAGGGCGCTGTACTGCCCCTGGCACAGCTCGTTGAACGCGGCGAAGTCGGCGCCCCGGTTGACGACGGACGCCGCCGCCTGGGTCACCAGACCGTCGGTCGTGGAGCCGTCGTGGATCGTGTTCCCCGCCACGTTCCACTGCCAGACCGTGTACGTGCGCGGGGCCGGCGTCTCGGCCTGCGCCGCCGTCGCCGGCAGCAGCACCGCGGCGAGCGCCCCCGTGAGCGCGAGCCGCAGGCCGCGTCCGATGTGTCGTCGCATGACGAAATCCCCCCTCGTGGCCGGCCGGGCCGCGGCCGGATGCCGCAACCCGAGCGACACGGTGACGATCATAGGAGGGGGCACCGACAGCGCCGGTGACCCTCCGACGCATGATGTGTTCATGCTGTTGACGTTCGAACCCGTCCTGGACCGCATCGCCGAGGAGATCGCCGACCTCGTCGAACGCGGCCGGCCCGCCGACTACATCCCCGCGCTCGCCACCGCCGACCCCGGCCGCTTCGGGATGGCCGTCGCCGAACTCGACGGCACCGTGTACGGGGTGGGGGACTGGCAGCAGCCCTTCTCCACCCAGTCCGTAACCAAGGTGTTCACGCTCGCCCTGGCCCTCGCCCGCAAGGGCGAACCGCTCTGGGAGCACGTCGGCCGCGAACCCTCCGGCAACCCGTTCAACTCGCTGGTCCAGCTGGAGTACGAGAACGGCATCCCGCGCAACCCCTTCATCAACGCGGGCGCCCTGGTCGTCACCGACCAGCTGCACCGGATCACCGGCGACGCCTCCGGCGTCCTCCTCGACTTCCTGCGCGCCGAGAGCGGCAACCAGGACCTCGACTTCGACCGCGACGTCGCCGCCTCCGAGACCGCGCACGGCGACCGCAACGCCGCCCTCGCCCACTTCATGGCGAGCTACGACAACATCGCCAACCCGGTGCCGACCCTGCTCCGCGAGTACTTCCGGCAGTGCTCCATCGAGGCCTCCTGCGCCGACCTCGCCCTCGCCACCGGCTTCCTCGCCCGGCACGGCGTCCGCGCCGACGGCTCCCGGCTGCTCACCCGCAGCCAGGCCAAGCAGGTCAACGCCGTCATGCTCACCTGCGGGACGTACGACGCCGCCGGCGACTTCGCCTACCGGGTCGGACTGCCCGGCAAGAGCGGAGTCGGCGGCGGCATCATCGCCGTCGTCCCGGGCCGCTGCACCCTGTGCGTGTGGAGCCCCGGTCTCGACGAGCGCGGGAACTCGGTCGCCGGCGTCGCCGCCCTCGACCGGTTCACCACCATCACCGGCCTGTCCGTCTTCTGACGGCGGTCCGGCCCCGACGTCAGGGCGCGTCGCGCACGACCACGAACGCCTCGGTCCGCTCCTGGTCCACGGCGGGAAGCCACCAGGCCGTCACCGCGCCGCGCGCCCCCTCCGCCGGCTCCTCGCCGGTGCCGAGCACCCGGACCACCCGCAGCTCCGGCGCCCCGGCGCCGAAGCGGACCACCGTGCCGTCCGGCCCGTCCGTCACCGACACGTCGGCCACCGGCGCCCACCCGGCGTCCCCGTCGACCCAGGCGGTCACCTTCGGGTCGGGGGTGTCGGTCTCGCTCTGCGCCTGCGGCTCGGCGCGGCCCTGCAGCAGCGCCCGCAACGCGGCCAGCAGCACCGGGTCGTGCGTCCCGTCGTACACGTAGCGCGTACCGAGCACACCGTGCTCGGAGGTGCCGACGAGCGACTGCTCCGCGCCGTCCAGCGGCGCGCCCCGGTACGTCAGCGGGACGAGATAGCCGCGCGGCTCCGGAGCGGAGGCGTCCCGCACCACCATGAACTCGATGCCCACCTCGCCCTCGGGGTCGTCCAGCCGGAAGCCGCCCGCCTTCTCGAGCACGGGCGCGCCGCCCGTCGCCGGGTACCAGGGCCGCGTCGGCAGCCAGGCCGCCAGCAGCTCCAGCTTGGTCGGCGTCATGGTGGTCTTGTGGATCTCGGCCATGTGCGGTGCGCTTCCTCGGTGACGGTACGGTTCCGGGCGGGTGGACCCGCCCCGGAACCGTACCTCTCCGACGACCCGTCAGGCCTCCGCCCCCGGCGCCCGCAGCTCGCCCGAGCGGGCCACCCGCGCGTACCAGCGGGCGCTCGACTTGGGCGTGCGGCGCAGCGTCCCGTAGTCCACGTGCACGGCGCCGAACCGCTTCGCGTAGCCGTACGCCCACTCGAAGTTGTCGAGCAGCGACCACAGGAAGTAGCCGTGCACCACGGCCCCCTCCTCGACCGCCCGGTGCACCGCCTCCAGATGCGCGTGGACGTAGGCCGCGCGCTCCGGGTCGTGCACGGAGCCGTCCGCGCCGACCACGTCCTCGTACGCCGCGCCGTTCTCGCTGACGACCAGCGGCAGGCCCGGGTACCGCGCCGAGACCCGGGTCAGCAGATCCGTGAGGCCGGAGGGGTCCACCGGCCAGCCCATCGCCGTACGCGGCCCGTCCGCCTGGTGGAAGGCGACGTCGTCCGCGCCCGGCCACGGCGAGAAGGCGCTGTTGCCGTGCCCGTCGTCCTGCGGCTTGGCCTCACCCTCCGCGACCCGCGAAACGACCGTCGGCGTGTAGTAGTTGATGCCCAGCCAGTCCAGCGGCTGCCCGGCCGTCGCCTCGTCCCCCGCCCGCACGAAGCTCCAGTCGGTCAGCTCCGCGGTGTCCGCGAACAGCTCCTGCGGATAGCGCCCCTCCAGCATCGGCCCCAGCCACACCCCGTTGCCGACCGTGTCGATCCGGCGCGCCGCCTCCTGGTCCCCCGCGGAGCCGGTCAGCGGCCGCACCTCGTGCAGGTTGAGCGACACCGCCAGTTTCGCCCCGGCCGGCAGCGCCGACCGCAGCGCCTGGACGGCGAGACCGTGCCCCAGGTTGAGGTGGTGAGCGGCGCGCAGCGCGGCCACCGGGTCGGTCCGGCCCGGAGCGTGCACCCCGGAGCCGTAGCCGAGGAAGGCGCTGCACCAGGGCTCGTTGAGCGTGGTCCAGCGGCTCACCCGGTCGCCCAGGGCGTCGGCGACCAGCGCCGCGTACGCCGCGAAGCGCTCCGCCGTGGCGCGCTCCGGCCAGCCGCCCGCGTCCTCCAGTTCCTGCGGCAGGTCCCAGTGGTAGAGGGTCAGCGCCGGCTCGATCCCGGCCGCGAGGAGCTCGTCCACCAGACGCCGGTAGAAGTCCAGGCCCTTCTGCACGGCCGGACCCCGGCCGGTCGGCTGGACCCGCGACCAGGACACCGAGAACCGGTAGGCGTTCAGACCGAGCTCGGACATCAGCCGGACGTCCTCGCGGAAGCGGTGGTAGTGGTCGACGGCCACGTCGCCCGTATGGCCCTGGAAGACCTTGCCCGGGGTGTGCGAGAAGGTGTCCCAGATGGACGGCGTGCGCCCGTCCTCCGCCGCCGCCCCCTCGATCTGGTACGCGGCGGTGGCCGCGCCCCACAGGAAGCCGGACGGGAAACGGCGGACGGCGGTGAGCGGCCGGGTTTCGGACGCGGTCATGAGAGAGCGCTCCCAACGCAGAGACGGGTGAGGGAAGGGGAAGCGGGGCCGGGGCCGTCAGCTCTTGACGGCGCCCGCGGTGATCCCGCCGACGATGTGCTTGCCGAGCACGGCGAACACGAGCAGCAGCGGCACCGTCGAGATCAGCGCGCCGGTCAGCACCACCGCCTGGTCGACGGTGTGGTTGCCCGCGCCGAGACCGGCGAGCGCCACCTGGAGGGTGGGACTGCCGTCCGGGGTGAGCGCGATGAACGGCCAGAAGAAGTCGTTCCACGCCTGCACGAAGACCAGCATCCCGAGGACCGCCATCGCGGGCCGGGCGACCGGGAACACCACGTGCCAGACGATCCGCAGCGAGTGCGCGCCGTCCATCCGGGCCGCCTCCACCAGCTCGACCGGCAGCGCCTCGACGAGGAACTGGCGCATGAAGAACACGCCGAACGCGGCGACCAGGGAGGGCAGGACCACCGACTGCAGCTGGTCGACCCAGCCGAGGTCGGTGATGATCCGGTACAGCGGGATGACGCTCAGCTGCGGCGGGATCGTCATCGTCGCCACCACCAGGGTGAGCAGCACGTTGCGGCCCTTGAACGGCAGCTTGGCGAAGGCGAAGCCGGCGAGCGTCGAGAACAGGACCGTGGACACGGCGACGAGGGCGGCCACGACCGTGGTGTTGACCAGTGCCTCGCCCATGTCGACCTGGTTCCAGGCGAAGGAGAGGTTGTCGAAGAGCCGCGGCCCGGGCAGCAGCGGCGCCGGGGCCGTGACCACCCGCTCGCCGCTGTGCGAGGCGGCGACCAGGTTCCAGTACAGCGGGAAGAGGGACAGCAGCGCGGCGACGCCGAGAAGGAGGTACGTCAGCGGGCCGGCGTGGTGCTGGCGGCCGGCCGACTGCCGGAAACGGGTGCGCATGTGGCTCAGCCCCCCAGCTTCTTGCGGTTGACGCGGGCGACGAGCGACTGGACACCGCCGACGAGGAGCAGGAGCAGCAGCATCACCCAGGCGATGGCCGAGGCCTGGCCCAGGGCTCCGGTGACCCAGCCCTTCTCGTACATGAGCAGGCTCAGGGTCTGGAACTGGTTGCCGCTGCCGCCGGAGATGCCCACGCTGCCGCCGTACAGCATCGGCTCGCCGAACAGCTGGGTCGCGCCGATGGTCGAGACGATGACCGTGAACAGGATCGTCGGGCGGATCGAGGGGATCGTCACGCTGAGGAACTGGCGCCAGCGCGAGGCCCCGTCGAGGGCGGCCGCCTCGTACAGGTCCTGCGGCACGGCCTGCATGGCGGCGAGGTAGATCAGCGCGTTGTAGCCGGTCCAGCGCCAGGTCACGATCGTCGAGATGGCGATCTGCGCCGGCCACTTGGACGACTCCCAGTCCACCGGGTCGAAACCGACCAGGCCGAGCGCCGAGTTGATCAGGCCGTAGTCGGTGTTGAACAGCTGCGCGAAGACGAGCGTCGCCGCCGCGATCGAGGTCGCGTACGGGGCGAGCACCGCGACCCGGAAGAAACCCCGGCCGCGCAGCTTGTAGTTGAGCAGGTGCGCGAGCCCGAGCGCCATCAGGAGCTGCGGGACGGTCGAGATCACCCCGATGGTGAAGGTGTTGAGCAGCGCGTTCCAGAAGAAGTCGCTGTCGGCCAGACCGGTGTAGTTCTCCAGGCCCCTCCACTGCGGATCGCCGCCGAGCTCCACCCGGTTGAGCGAGAGCCAGCCCGTGTAGAGCAGCGGGAAGAGTCCGAAGGCGGCGAAGGTCAGGAAGAAGGGGGCGACGAAGACGTACGGCGTCGCCTTCAGGTCCCACCGGTAGAGCCTGCTGCGCCGGGCGGACGGGCCGTCCGGCCGGCGGGCGCCGGGGCGCGGGGAGCGGGAGGGCGGTGCGTCGGGCGACGGGGAGCCGCCGTTCCTCGCCCGTACGGAGGTGGCCACGGGGGCGTCCTTCCAGATCGGTGCGTACGGGTGCTGCGATCGGTGGGCCCGGGGTGTCCCGCCCGCCGGCCGGGCGCGGCGGGACACCCCCGCTCCCGCTACTGGTCGATCTTGTCGTCGACCAGCTTCTTGACGTTCTCCCAGGCCTTCGCCGGGTCGGTGCCGCGCTGCTCGATGTCGAGGATCCCGTTGTCGGTGAGGAAGGTCTTCACCTGGCCGTCCCAGCGGCTGATCGGGGCCGGCCGGATGTTCGCCGCGGCGGCCGCGTAGATCTCGCCGACCGGGGTGTCGCCGAAGTACGGCAGCTTGGCGCCGACCACGGCGGGCGAGGAGAGGGTCTCCTTGGTGGAGGGGATGTTGCCGTTGACCGCGAACACCTTGGCGTGCTGCGCCGGAGCGGTCAGCCAGGCGGCCAGTTCGGCGGCCTCCTTGGCGTGCTTGCCGGACTTCGGCACGGCCAGGAACGAGCCTCCCCAGTTGCCCGCGACGGGCGGCGCGGCGATGTCCCACTTGCCCTGGTTGGCGGCTCCGGCCTGGTCCTTGATGATGCCGGTCATCCAGCTCGGGCAGGCGACCGTGGCGAACTTCGAGTTCTTGAAGGCGGCGTTCCAGGTGCCCTTCTCGTCGAACTGGCGCAGCTTGGCCGTCAGGCCGCTCTGCGCCGCCGTGACGGCGGTGTTCCAGGCGGTCTTCACGCCGGGGCTGGTCTCCCACGCGAGCTTGCCGCTCGGATCGGCGTACTGCTCGGGCTGGCTGTTGACGACGGCGTTGAAGAGGCCGCTCCCGGAGTCGTGGAAGAAGGTCCCCGCGGGCGCGCTCTTCTGGTAGGTCCTGCCGACCTCCAGGAACTTGGCCCAGTCGCCCGCCCACAACTTGCCGACCTCGGTGCGGTCGGTGGGCAGCTTGGCCTTGGCGAAGAGGTCCTTGTTGTAGCAGATGGCCATGGGGCCGATGTCGGTGCCCAGGCCGATCACCTTGCCGTCGGCGGTGGTGGCCTGCTTGGTCTTCCAGTCCAGGAAGGCGCCGAGGTCGGCGCCGCCGTTCTTGGAGAGGTCGACCCACTTGTCGGCCATCGCGGAGCCGGTCGCCTCGGCGATGTAGCCGACCTCGATCGCCTGGATGTCGGCGAGGCCGCTGTTGCGGGAGAGGCGCAGCTTGAGGGTGTCCCAGTACTTCTGGCCGTCGGCGACGTTGGACTCGACGATCTTGATGTGAGGATGGGTCTTCTCGTACTCGGCGTAGAGCTTGGCGCCGGTCTTGTTGTCGTAGCCGAAGGAACCGAAGGTCCCGACCCGCAGCGTGATCGTCCCGCCGTCGGCGGCGTCCCCTCCGTCGCCGCCGTCGCCGCAGCCGGTGAGCAGGGCCGAGCCGGCCGTCAGGGCCGCGACCGCCGCGAGTGCGGTGCGGCGTGCGCGGCCGGGCCCCGGCGCCGGTCTGCTGCTGGAAGTGCGCATTCCACTCTCCTCGTCCAAAAGGTGGTGTCAGCGATGGGAGCGCTCCCACGTCGTCGTTGCCGGAAGGTTCCTGCCTTACGGGTGGGGGTGTCAAGACATGAACACGAATTCGTCCGCGGCGGCGTTCCGATAGTGTGGGAGCGCTCCCATGCTTCGGTCGTCGAAGGACGCGGATTCTGTCGGGACCGGGGAGCGTGGCCTATCTTGACGTGATCGCCGCGGGCGCGCGGTGGCGGCGTACGAGGGGAGTACGAGGCACATGGCGAGGGGAGTACGAGAGACGTGAACGGTGGACGGCACAGCGGCAGGCCCACGCTGGAAGAGGTCGCGGCCCGGGCCGGGGTCGGCCGGGGCACCGTGTCCCGGGTCATCAACGGCTCGCCGCGGGTGAGCGAACAGGCCCGCGAGGCCGTCCACCGGGCCATCGAGGAGCTCGGTTACGTGCCCAACCAGGCGGCCCGCGCGCTGGCCGGCAGCCGCACCGACGCGGTCGCCCTCGTCATCCCGGAGACCGAGGCCCGCCTCTTCGCCGAGCCCTACTTCCTCGACATCATCCGCGGCGTCAGCGCCGAGCTCGGCGAGGCCGACAAGCAGCTGCTGCTCACCCTCGTGCGCACCGAGCGCGAGCGGCAGCGCTTCGAGCAGTACCTCGCCGCCCAGCGCGTGGACGGGGTCCTGCTCGCCTCCGTCCACGCCGACGATCCGCTGCCCGACCTGGTCCGCGAGCTCGGCCTCCCGGTCGTCCTCAACGGCCGCCGCACCGCCGACGAGTCCGCCGCCTACGTCGACTCGGACAACGCGGGCGCCGGACGCGCCGCCGTCGCCCACCTCGCCGGGCGCGGGCGCCGCCGGATCGCGACCATCACCGGACCGCTCGACATGTACGTGGCCCGGGCCCGCCTCGACGGCTACCGCGAGGGCGTCGCGGCGGCCGGCCTCGAGGCCGACGACCTCCTCGTCGCGACCGGCGACTTCACCGAGGACGGCGGCCGGCGCGCGATGCGCGAACTCATCGACCGCGCCCCGGACCTGGACGCCGTCTTCGCCGCCTCCGACGTCATGGCCGCCGGCGCCCGCGGGGTCCTGCGCGAGGCGGGCCGCCGCGTCCCCGAGGACGTCGCCCTCGTCGGGGTCGACGACTCGGCCGTCGCCCGTCTCATGGACCCGCCGCTGACCAGTGTCCGCCAGCCCATCGAGGAGATGGGCCGGACGATGGCGCGGATGCTCCTCGAACGGCTCGCCGGCCGGGCGGAGACGGCGGAGCCGCGGCGGCACGTGCTGCCCACGGAGTTGGTGGTGCGGGACTCGTCCTGACCCGCTGCCACCGGCCGGGGCGGGTGCCGCCTCAGACCCCGCCCCCGCCGCTCCCCTCGCCCCCGCCGCTCCCCTCGCCCCGCGCGAGCAGGTGCGGGGCGCGGGCGGTCACCGCCGCCAGCAGCTCCTTGCGGGACGGGTTCACCATCGCGTGCCCCGCCACCGTGACGGTGGGCACCGTCTCGTTGCCGTCGGCGACCGAGCGGACGAAGGCGGCCGCCTCCCGGTCCCGCCAGATGTCGACGGTCCGGTACTTCAGCCGCGTGAAGCGCAGACCGGTCATCAGCGCCACGCAGTACGGGCACAGGGGCCGCCAGTAGACGACCACCTCGTCCTGCTGTCCGTCCTGCTGCCCGTCCCGCGCCGCGCCCTGGCCCATGCCTCTCCCTCTCCCGGACGTCATCTCCCGACCGTACGTCGTCACGGCGAGCGGGAGGAGACGATCAGGGCACGAGAACGCTGAGCGACGTCCCCGTGAGCCGGAAGCCGCGTGGCGGGTCACCGTGGTGCGTCGGTGCCGTTGCGGTTCGGCCAAGGGAGCGGTCACGGCGCGGGCTCGGGGGAGAGGCTCCGCCCATGTCGACAAGATCGGATCCCGAAGCCCGGGCCCGATGGGGACCCGTGGCCGGCCGGCTGTGGCGCGGGTGTCTGTCCGTCCTGATCGCCCTGCTCGTGCTCGTCGTCGGCTTCTGGATCTGGCTGGCGACCCTGCCGGGCCGTTCGGAGGCCAAGGCCCGGGACGCCCTGCGCGCTTCCGTCGAGGCCCATCGCCAGCAGCTGGTCGGGGCGGCGGCCGACGGGACGGTGACCGACGCCGAGATCGCCCGGCTGTTCCTCCCGGCGAAACCCGCCCCGGGCCTGGTGGCGGTGACGAGGCGGGAAGGCACGACCGGCGTGGTCGCGGGACTCCTCGGCATCGGTCCGGGGAGTTCCGTCCTCTTCGCGACCGAGACCTATGTGACGGGCTGCTTCGCCTTCGACGTCACGGTCCCCGTGGGCGAGAACACGCGGGTGACGAGCCGGGAACTCCCCTGGGAGCGCTGCACGCGCCGATGACGACCCCGTGCCACGGGGCGGGCCGGGACCAGGTGTGGTTCCGGCCCGCCCCGCGGGCTGTCTCAGGCGCCGGTCACAGCGCCGGGTAGGCGTTCTTCAGCAGCTCCTGGAACTGGGCCGAGAACCACTGGCCCGCCAGCGGCGCGTCCGGGAGGGCGCCCGACATGCTGTTGCCGTTGCGGACGTTGCCCGTGTACGTCGGGTCGCACATGCGGTCGAAGCCCTTGCCCTCGTTGTTCGGGATCTCCTTGCTCGCCCCGTCGGACTCGCCCGGCGGCTTCATCCAGACGTAGGCGTCGATGCCCGGCTCCGGAGCCGCCTTGGGCCGTTCGCCGAGGCCCGCGCCTGCCTGGTTGCACCAGTTGCCGGGGTTGATCCGGCGGTCGTAACGGCCCCCGTCCACGTACGTGTTGACGTCCGTCTTCGCGCCGGGTCCGGCCGGCCGGGCGGTGCCGCCCCAGCCGTTGCGGGAGGTGTCGATCAGCATGCCGATCTTGGAGTCGAAGCCGATCGAGACCAGCTTGTCGCGCATCGCCTGGGCGTACGACAGCTCGTCGGTGTAGCGGTTCCAGTCGACCCACTTGGACTGGCGGACCGAGACCCCGTTGACGGAGTCGTTGACGGAGAAGTGGTCCTCCTTCAGGGCGCTGTAGTTGGCGGTGTTGACGATGAAGCCGGTCACGTTGGCGAGGGTCGAGCCCTCGGCGGTCGCGGCCGTCTTGAACAGCTCGGCGGAGGGGCCGAAGTTGTCGTCCCAGCCCAGCCAGCCGTGGTGGCCGGCGTCCAGGTAGTTGTAGACGTTCGGGATCGCGCCCAGCTTGTTCAGGGCGTAGCCGACGCCCTTGATGTAGTTGCCGTTGGCCTTCATCACGTCGCAGTTCGCGGTCGCCGTCGGGCGGCCGGTCACATTGGTGACCAGGTTGGGCAGCGAGTCGAGCTCCACCGTCGTGACGATGCGCAGGCTCGCGTACTTCGGGTCGGACAGGATCGCCGCGATCGGGTCGATGTACTGCGTCCTGTACTTGTCGATCTCCGTCGGCCCGAGTTCGCCGTTGGAGGCGAGGGCCGCGCAGTCGCGGCCGGGCAGGTTGTAGATCACGAACTGGACGACCATCTCGCCGTCGCCCTTCTGGCGCAGCGCCTCGTCGAGGTGCGCCCGCACGCCCATGGCGCCGTTGGCGCCGTTGATGGCGGCGATGCGGTCCACCCACACGCCGGTGGGCTGGTTCGACACCCGGGTGCCGCCCGGCTCGGCCGCCGCGTGCGCGGACCACTCCGGGTTCACGTACACCCGGGCGCCCGCGTACGGGTTGTCCACCCTGGTACCGGCCGGCGGGGTCGTCGGCGGCGTCGTCGGCGGTGTCGTCGGGGGAGTGGTGGGCGGTGTCGTCGGGGGAGTGGTCGGCGGGGTGGTGGGCGGCACCGAGCCGGTGCAGGTGACGCCGTTCAGCGTGAACGTGGCCGGCACCGCGTTGGTGCCGCTGTAGGTGGCGTTGAAGCCGAAGGAGGTGGAACCACCGGTCGTGAGCGTTCCGTTGTACGAGAGGTTCCTCGCGGTCACGGCGGCGCCGGACTGGGCGACGTCGGCGTTCCAGCCCTGGGAGACCTTCTGGTCGCCCCCGTAGGACCAGCCAAGGGTCCAGGCGTTGACCGGGTCGCCGAGGTTGGTGATCGTGACATTGGCCGTGAAACCGGTGTTCCACTGGTTGGCCACCTGGTAGTCGACCTTGCAGCCGGCGGCTGCGGCGCCGGCGGTGGCGGTGCTCAGGGCGGTGGCCGTCGCGCCGGTGGCGGCGATCAGGCCGAGCGCCGCGAACAGGGCGGTGCGGCTCTTCGTGCGGCTCATGGGGTGGGGGCCCTTTCAGTTTCCGTTCAGGGTGCGCAGGTGGTCGCGCAGCCCGAGGCCGAATGCGGTGGGAGTGCCGTCGTACGCGGTGATCAGGGCGGGCCCGGAGTTGCAGTTCCAGGTGTTCCAGGTCCAGCCCAGGTAGGACAGGCCGCGGTCGTCGAACCACTTCATGACGCGGTCGACGAACGCGTGGCCGCAGGTGTTCTCGCCGATCTCGCCCGCCACGAGGGGAACCTGGGCGGCGACCGGGGCGAGGGTGTTGCTCCAGCACGTCTCGTCGGCGCAGGTGTTGAAGTTGTAGACGTGCCACGCGGCGGCGAGATTGCCCGCCGGGTCCGTGGGGCGGTGCGCGAGCCACTGGCTCAGGTCGTTGGAGTACGCCAGGCCGCCGGCGAGGACGAGGTTCTTCGCCCCCGTGGCCCGGACCGCGTCCACCAGGTCCTGCATGCCGGCGACCTCGTACCCGATGCCGGGGCAGGCCCCGCCGTCCCGCCAGCAGGTCCACGCCTGGGCGGTGGTGGTGGTCGCCCGGTCCGGGTAGGGCTCGTTGAACAGGTCGAAGACGACCCTCCTGTCGTCCTTGAAGGTGTTCGCGACCGAGGTCCAGAACGCCGGGGTGTACCGCGCGTCGGGCATCGGCTTCTGGCAGGTGGCGTGGACGTCGGAGCAGCCCGCGGAGTTGCCGGTGTACTGGCCGTACGTCCAGTGCAGTTCGACCACCGGGGTCATGCCGTGCGCGATCACCCGGTTCACCAGGTCCTTGACCGCGGCGACGTAGTTCGCCCCGCGGTACTCGGGCCTGACGTTGTCGAGGCCGAGCCAGCACTCCTCGTTGAGCGGGATGCGGACGGTGTCGGCCTTCCAGTCGGCGATCGCCTGGATCGAGGCGTCGTCGACCGGGCCGTCCCAGATGCCGTAGCCCTGCACGCACATGAACTCTCCGCCGGACCGGTTCACCCCGAGCAGCCGGCGGGTGGCGCCGTTCTGGTCGACGAGCCGGTTGCCGGACACGCCGAGCTGGGGCGCGCCTGTGGCGGGGGTCGGAGGTGTGGTCGGCGGGGTCGTCGGATCGGTAGGGGTAGGGGTAGGGGTAGGGGTAGGGGTCGGGGTCGGCGTGGGGGTCGGCGTGGGGGTCGGCCCGCCCGTGTCGCAGGGCGCGCCGTCGAGCGTGAAGGCCGTCGGTGCCGGGTTGGTGCCCGTCCAGGAGGCGATGAACCCGGCCGTCACCTTCGCGCCCGTTCCCAGCGCGCCGTTCCAGCTCTCGTTCACCACGGTCACCGACCGCGCCGACTGGGACCACTTGCCGCCCCAGCCCTGGCTGACCAGCTGGCCGGCCGGGAAGTCGAAGCCGAGGCTCCAACCGTTCAGCGGGGCGCTGTTGTTGGTGACGGTGACAGCGCCCTGGAAGCCGCCGGCCCACTGGCCGACGACCTGGTACTCGACGGTGCAGGCGGGGGCGGCCGCGGCTCCAGCGGCCGTACCCGTGACGACGAGAGCGGTGCTCGCCGCCGTGAGCGCCGCTCCCGCGAGCAGCGCCGTCAGACGAGGGGGATGTCGCATGAGCGAGTCCTCACAGCGAGGGCACGCCCTGGTGGCGTGCCGGCCGGACGGAACCGCTCCCACTGGTCGGGCAGACCGTAGCGGCAACTGTCGCCAAGGAAAAGAGGAGTTGAGCAAATTTCCGCGCCCGGCGCCTTCGACTCTTCGGGTGTCTTGACGGCGTCTCGTCAGGTCTGCACAGTGGGAGCGCTCCCACTGGTTCAGAGCTTGACCACTCACCCTCGCACCACCCCACCTTCCGAGCCGCGAGGAGAACCACCCGCATGCCACCACGCCCCCGCCGACCCCACGGCCCACGCCGTCCGGCCCGGCCCCTCATCGCGCTGGCCGCCGTACTCGCCCTGCCCGCCGCCCTGTTGGCGGTCGGACCGCCCGCCCAGGCCGCCGCCGTGCAGTGCAGCGTCGACTACAGGACCAACGACTGGGGCTCCGGCTTCACCGCCGAGCTCACCCTCACCAACCGCGCCACCACGGCCCTCGACGGCTGGACGCTGAGCTACGCGTACACCAGCGACCAGAAGCTGAGCAACGGCTGGAACGGCACCTGGTCCCAGTCCGGCAGGACCGTCACGGTCACCAACGCCGCCTGGAACGGCACCGTCGCCGCCGGAGCCGCCGTCACCACCGGCGCCCAGTTCAGCTACACCGGCAGCAACACCGCCCCGACCTCCTTCAGCGTCAACGGCACCCCGTGCACCGGCGCCCACCAGCCCCCGGTCACCGTCCTCACCAGCCCGGCGCCCGGCGCCGTCTACAGCGAGGGCGACGCCGTCCCGTTGGCCGCCACCGCGGCCGCCGCCGACGGTGCCACGGTGAGCAAGGTGGAGTTCTACAGCGACACCAGCCTGATCGGCACCGACACCACCGCGCCCTACACCCTCGGCGCCACGTCCCTGCCGGCCGGAGCCCACTCCCTCTACGCCAAGGCGTACGACTCCCTCGGCGCCACCGGCGAGTCCACCCCCGTCGGCATCACCGTCGCCGCGGGCCCCGCGCTCGTCGCCACCCCCGCCCAGCTCTCCGTACGGCAGGGCGGGAGCGGCACCTTCGATCTGAAGCTCTCCACCCAGCCGAGCGCGAACGTCACGGTGGGCATCGCCCGGACCTCCGGGGTCACCGGTCTCACCGCGACCCCCGCCACGCTCACCTTCACCCCGGCGAACTGGAACACCGCCCAGAAGGTGACCGTCGCCGCCGCCCCGACCGGCACCGGCACGGCCGTCTTCACCGCGACCGCACCCGGCCACACCAAGGCCGAGGTCACCGTCGCCCAGTTGGCCGCGAACTCCACGTACGACGCCCGGTTCCTCGACCTCTACGGGAAGATCACCAACCCCGCCAACGGCTACTTCTCGCCCGAGGGCATCCCGTACCACTCCGTCGAGACCCTGATCGTCGAGGCCCCCGACCACGGCCACGAGACGACCTCGGAGGCGTACAGCTACCTCGTGTGGCTCCAGGCCATGTACGGGAAGAGCACCGGCGACTGGTCGAAGTTCAACGGCGCGTGGGACACGCTCGAGAAGTACATGATCCCCACCCACGCCGACCAGCCCACCAACTCCTTCTACAACGCGGCGAAGCCCGCCACCTACGCGCCCGAGTGGGACCTCCCGTCCCAGTACCCGGCGAAGCTCGACACCGGCGTCGCGGCCGGCGCCGACCCGCTCGCCGCCGAGCTGAAGAGCGCGTACGGCACCGACGACGTCTACGGCATGCACTGGATCCAGGACGTCGACAACGTCTACGGCTACGGCAACGAGCCCGGGACGTGCTCCACCGGCCCGACCGCGACCGGCCCCTCCTACGTCAACACCTTCCAGCGCGGACCGCAGGAGTCCGTCTGGGAGACCGTCACCCACCCCACCTGCGACAGGTTCGCCTACGGCGGAAAGAACGGCTACCTCGACCTGTTCACCGGCGACAGCTCCTACGCCAAGCAGTGGAAGTTCACCAACGCCCCCGACGCCGACGCCCGCGCCGTCCAGGCCGTGTACTGGGCCGACGTCTGGGCCAAGCAGCAGGGCAAGGGCGCCCAGGTCGCCACGACCGTCGGCAAGGCCGCGAAGATGGGCGACTACCTGCGCTACGCCATGTTCGACAAGTACTTCAAGAAGGTCGGCGACTGCGTCGGGCCGACCACCTGCCCGGCGGGCAGCGGCAAGAACAGCTCCCACTACCTGATGTCCTGGTACTACGCCTGGGGCGGCGCCACCGACACCTCGGCCGGCTGGGCCTGGCGCATCGGCTCCAGCCACGCCCACGGCGGCTACCAGAACCCCCTCGCCGCCTACGCCCTCAGCTCCTACGCCCCCCTCAAGCCGAAGTCGGCCACGGGCTCGGCCGACTGGGCCACCAGCCTCACCCGGCAGCTGGAGTTCTACCGCTGGCTCCAGTCCGACGAGGGGGCCATCGCGGGCGGCGCCACCAACAGCTGGCAGGGCCGTTACGCCACCCCGCCGGCCGGCACCCCCACCTTCCACGGCATGTACTACGACGAGAAGCCGGTCTACCACGACCCGCCGTCCAACCAGTGGTTCGGCTTCCAGGCCTGGTCCATGGAGCGGGTCGCCGAGTACTACCAGCAGACCGGTGACACCGCCGCCAAGACGGTCCTCGACAAGTGGGTCGCCTGGGCGCTGTCCAAGACCACGGTCAACCCCGACGGCACCTACCGCGTCCCGTCCACCCTCCAGTGGTCCGGCGCGCCCGACACCTGGAACGCGGCGAGCCCCGGCGCCAACATGGGGCTGCACGTCACCGTCGCCGACTACACCGACGACGTCGGCGTGGCCGCCGCCTACGCCAAGACCCTGACCTACTACGCCGCCAGGTCCGGCCACGCCGAGGCGAAGCGGGTCGCCAAGGCCCTCCTCGACGGCATGTGGACCCACCACCAGGACCCGCTGGGCATCGCCGTCCCCGAGACCCGCGCCGACTACAACCGCTTCGACGACCCCGTGTACGTCCCGAGCGGGTGGACCGGCACCATGCCCAACGGCGACGCCGTGAACTCCTCGTCGACCTTCCTGTCGATCCGCTCCTTCTACAAGAACGACCCGGCCTGGCCGAAGATCGAGGCCTACCTGGCCGGCGGCGCCGCGCCCGTCTTCACCTACCACCGGTTCTGGGCCCAGGCGGACATCGCCCTGGCCATGGGCTCGTACGCGGAACTGCTCGAATAACCGCCGCCCCGCGCAGGCGAGCAGGCTCCCCGTACGACCAGGCCGGGCGGACCCCCACAGGTCCGCCCGGCCTCCGGCGTCGGCGTTGGACGTCGGCCTTTCGGCGTCGGCCCTTCAGCTCCGGTCCTTTGCGGGCGAGGCTCAGGCCTGCGGGTAGTACTGGGGGTCCTGGCCGAGCTCGTGGTTCCGCATCGCGTCGCGCACGGCCTTGACGAAGCCGTTCCAGAGGCGGTCCGCGTAGGGGCTGTCGGTGCTCGGCACGCCCGCCGTGCTCCTGCGCTGGGAGCCGGTGGAGAAGTCGCCGAACATCGCCTCGCGCATCGCGGTGGAGATCTCCAGCTGGGCGCCGGCGCCGGTGCGGGTCTTGTTGACGATGTTGGCCGGGTCGTCGCCGTTGATGGGGTCGCCGGCGGCGGCGACCTCCACGATCACGTTCCAGCCGATGTTGCCGGTGTACGGGGTGATGCCGCACTTCTCGAAGGAGGCGGCCAGATTGCGCTTGAGCCGCTCGTCGCGCCCGCCGATGATGATCTTCCGCTGGCTCGCGTCGCTGAAGCCGTGCAGGGAGACCGCGTACAGGTTGTTCGCGCAGACGGCCAGGGCGGCCGGGTCGTCGCAGTTGGTGGACGTGATGTGCTGGTCGCTCGAGTGGGTCAGCGCCTCGAACATCCAGAAGTCGCGCTGCACCTCGCCCGCCACCGCCACGGTCGAGGGGTCGATGCCGTGGTCGAAGGGCTTGTAGCCCGCGACGGCCATGCACAGCTCGCTGGTGCCGGCCTCGATGCCGCCGCCGTGCGGGGCGATGACCGCGGTGCTGTTCAGGGCCACGCTCGCGTAGCGGTCGTTGTCCGTGACCACCGGGGCGCCGATGCGGTACCGGCGCATGTAGTCGACTCCCTCCTTGTAGGTCCCGTCGCTGTAGAGCTTGGTGTTGGAGACGAAGGTGTCGGCGGCCGCGGCGGGCGTCGCGCCGTTGCCCACGACGGCGTTCAGGGTGGGCAGACCGGCGGCGACGGCGGCGACGGAGGCGAGGACGGTACGTCTGCTGGTGTTGGTCATGACGTGATCTTGCACGACGCTCCCGGGGGCTCCCTCGGCGGGGGTCTGAGCATGACAAAACGCAAGTATCGGAATCGCGGATACCGCTCATCACGTACGCGGGAAGGTCCGGTGCGCGACCGTGTCTGAACCGCCCACGAGCGGGCAGTCGCCGGTCATGCACCGTGACGGATGAGGAGGTCCGCAGATGCGTGACAAGGTCGAACGCCCTCAGCGGCGAGGCGGACGCCCGCTCACGGACGACCAGTTCAGGACGCTGATGCAGGAGGCCCGCGCCGAGGCGCGGCGGCAATTCATCGGTGCCCCGCCCGTCGACGAGCCCGACTTCGCCCTGCGTACCCAGCACGTCGAGTTCGGGGCGGCCGCGCACTGAGGGCGGCAGGCGGCGCCGGGTCGTCCTCCTTTCGTTCCGGCGAGCGGAGATTGAGGTGTACTTCGCCGGGTACGCGCGGGTCGATCCCGTTTTGTCCAGGACGGCAGAAGGAGGAATGACCGTGAGCATGGTGGAGCAGACCATCGATGTGGACGTTCCGCTGCGGAACGCCTACAACCAGTGGACCCAGTTCGAGGACTTCCCGAACTTCATGGAAGGTGTGGAGGACGTCCGTCAGATCGACGACCGCCACTGTCACTGGCGCACCAAGGTCGCGGGCGTCCGGCGCGAGTTCGACACCGAGATCGTCGACCAGCTGCCGGACGAGCGCATCGCCTGGCGGACCACCGGCGGCGACGTGAAGCAGAAGGGCGTCGTCACCTTCCAGTCCCTCGACCCGGACCACACGCGGGTCCGGCTGGCCATGGACATGGAGCCGGAAGGCATGACGGAGAAGGCCGGCGACGCCCTCGGCTTCCTGGACCGGCGGGTCAAGGGAGACCTCAAGCGGTTCAAGGGCTTCATCGAGGAACGCGGGCACGAGACCGGTGAGTGGCGCGGCCGCATCAGCCCCTCGGGCGGCACGGAGCACGGAGGCACCATGGGCGGTGGCTCCGGCGGCACCATGGGCGGTGGCACGGGAGGCGCCATGGGTGCCGGTTCCGGTGACACCATGGGCGGCGCCGGGGACGCCATGGGCGGCGGCACGACGGGCCCGTCCAGGTCCCGCCCGGCGCCCGACACCTGGGAGCTCCCGCCGGAGCCCGGTGAGCCGGGCATGCGCTGAGCCCGGCGCACGCCTTCGCGGCCATCGCCTGGGTCGGCGCCCCGCGCCGTAGCAGGTGACCCGCCGGCGTCCGGTCGGAGCGGCCCCCGTGGCCCGCTCCGGCCGGACGACCCGCGCTGCCGCTCTCCGGAACGGAAGGCCGTTCACGGAGCCGACCGACACGACTGAGCCGACCGACACGACCGACAGGCCCGCCCGCGCCCGCCTCCACGGCGCCGGCCCTCCGGGGGCGGGCGTGGGCGGGCTTTTCGGCGTGTCCGGCCGGAAGGGAGACGACCCCATGACAGCGAACCCGACTCCGGAAGAGCGACCCGACCGGGACCAGGAGGCGCCCGGCGGCCCGGGCGCGAAGCCGCCCTCCCTGGAAGAGCCCACCGACCCGCACGGCCCGCTCCCGCCCAAGCAGGACCAGAGCGGCCCGGAGACGGTCGGGCCCACCGGGCAGGCGACGGGTGAGGATCCGGCCCGGTCGGCCCAGAGCGGCGCCTACCTGACCACCGCGCAGGGTGCCCGGCTCCACGAGAGCGACCACTCGCTCAAGGCGGGCAGCCGTGGCCCGGTGCTGATGCAGGACCACCATCTGCGCGAGAAGATCACCCACTTCGACCACGAGCGCATCCCGGAGCGGGTCGTCCACGCCCGCGGCGCCGCCGCGCACGGCGTCTTCCGCAGCTACGGCACGGCGAGCCGGCTGACCCGGGCCGCGTTCCTCGCCGAGGACGTCGAGACGCCCGTGTTCGTGCGCTTCTCCACCGTCCTCGGCTCGCGCGGCTCCGCCGACACGGTCCGCGACACCCGCGGCTTCGCCACGAAGTTCTACACCGACGAAGGCACGTTCGACCTGGTCGGCAACAACATCCCGGTGTTCTTCATCCAGGACGCGGTGAAGTTCCCCGACATCATCCACGCCGGCAAGCCGCACCCCGACCGGGAGATCCCGCAGGCCCAGAGCGCCCACGACACCTTCTGGGACTTCGTGACGCTCCACACCGAGGCCGTCCACCACACGCTGTGGAACATGTCCGACCGGGGCGTTCCGCGCTCCTTCCGGATGATGGAGGGCTTCGGCGTCCACACCTTCCGCCTGGTCGCCGCCGACGGCGGGACGAGCCTGGTCAAGTTCCACTGGAAGCCCCGGCTCGGCGTGCACTCCCTGGTGTGGGAGGAGGCCCAGATCATCGGCGGCACGGATCCCGACTTCCACCGGCGGGACCTCCACGACGCCATCGAGGCCGGTGCCTACCCGCAGTGGGAGCTCGGCGTCCAGGTCTTCCCCGACACCCCTGAGCAGACCTTCCAGGGCATCGACCTGCTCGACCCCACGAAGATCGTGCCGGAGGAGCTGGCGCCCGTGGAGGCCGTCGGCCTGCTGACCCTCGACGCCAACCCCAAGAACTTCTTCGCCGAGACGGAACAGGTCGCCTTCCACCCCGGGCATCTGGTGCCCGGCATCGACGTCACCGACGACCCGCTGCTCGCCGGCCGCCTCTTCTCCTACCTCGACACCCAGATCAGCAGGCTCGGCGGACCCAACTTCGCCCAGCTGCCGATCAACCGCCCCCACACCCCGACCAACGACATGCTCCGCGACGGGATGCACCAGACGGCGGTGCACACCGGCGTGGCGCCGTACCGGCCCAACTCCCTCGACGGCGGCTGCCCGTTCCTGGCCGGTGCCGAGGAGGGCGCGTATATCGAAGCGCCCGTCGAGGTCCCCGCCGCGGCCAAGGTGCGCGAAGCGCCGGCGTCCTTCTCCGACCACTTCAGCCAGCCCCGGCAGTTCTGGCTCAGCATGACGCCCACCGAGCGGGAACACATCATCGCGGCCTACACCTTCGAGCTGAACTCCTGCTACGAACAGCGCATCAAAGAACGGGCGTTGACGGTGCTCGCCAACATCGACCCGGTCCTGTGCGAGGGCGTCGCGGCCGGCCTCGGCCTGCCCGTACCACCGGCGACCGTGCCGTTCACCGAGGTGCGGCCGAGCCCGGCACTGTCGCAGCTGGGCGGGACCTGGCCGCTCGACGGACGGACCGTCGGGATCGTGGCCGACGCCGGCGACGGCATGGACGCGGTGCGCGCGGTCCGCGAAGCCGTGCGGAGCGCCGGATGCGTCCCCCTGGTCGTCGCCGCCGCGGGCGGCACGCTCGACGCCGACGGGGAGGCGGTCACCGTGCAGCGCACCTTCGCCACCGCCCGGTCGACCGAGTTCGACGCCCTCTTCCTGACCGCGTGCCCGGCGCCCGGACTCGACGCCCAGGGCGTACGGGACGCGAAGGCCGGCCATCCGCCCACCGACGCCCCGTCCGTCGACCCCAGGGTGCTGCTTCTTCTCGACGAGGCCTACCGGCACGGCAAGGCCATCGGTGCGACGGGGGAGGCGTCCCTCGCCCTGGAGGCGGCCCGGCTGCCGTCCGACGCCCCCGGCGTGGTCGTCGGTGACGACGCGACGGACGTCTGGAACCGGCTCACCGACCTGCTCGGCGCCCACCGCGTGTGGCAGCGCTTCCCCGCCTCCGTATGACGGGACGGGCGGCCCGACGTCCGCCGGCTCGGTGACGAGGGGTCGGGTGCGGAGCATCCGCACACCGGCAGGGCGGACGACGCGCTGCTGCGCTGCGCCGCGGCCACCGGCGGCGAGGCGCTCGTGGTGCCGGGTGACGTGCCGGGGGCGGACGCCGGCCGGCGGGATCGGCGCGCTGCTGCGCCGGGCCGTGACCGAGAAGGAGCGGACCAGGGGGCGTGAAGGGGCCGCTGCCGCCCGTCGTCCGGCTTGCCCGATATGCTGCGGATCTTCCGTTTATGGGTCGGTGGTCGCGGCAAGGCGCCCGTCATGATGCACATCGGCTACACGATGATGACCGAACAGGCGGGACCCCGAGAGCTGGTCGAGCACGTGGTCGCGGCCGAGAACGCGGGCTTCGACTTCTCCGTCGTCTCGGACCACTCCTTCCCCTGGCTGGAGGAGCAGGGACACGCGCCGTACGCGTGGAGCGTCCTCGGGGCGGCCGCCCAGGCCACCTCCCGCATTCCGCTGACGACCTTCGTCACCTGTCCGACCTTCCGCTACCACCCCGCCGTGATCGCCCAGAAGGCGGCCACCCTCCAGATCCTGTCCGAGGGCCGGTTCCGGCTCGGCCTCGGATCGGGGGAGAACCTCAACGAGCACGTCGTCGGCGCGGGATGGCCCTCCGCGGGCGTCCGGCTCGACATGCTGGAGGAGGCCGTCGGCATCATCCGCGAGCTGTTCGACGGGGGATACGTGACCCGCCGCGGCCGCCACTTCCAGGTCGAGAACGCCCGCCTGTGGGACCTTCCCGACACGCCACCGCCCATCGGGATCGCGGCCTCCGGCCCCCGTTCCTGCGAGATCGCGGGCCGGCACGCCGACCTCCTGATCGCCACGGAACCCGAGGCCGAGCTGGTCGACGCCTTCGACCGCCACGGGGGCGCCGGCAAGCCCCGTATCGGACAGCTGCCGATCAGCTACGACACCGACCGCGACGCGGCCGTGGCCCGTGCCCACGAACAGTTCCGCTGGTCCCTCGGCGGCTGGCGGGTGAACGCCGAACTGCCTCTGCCGGCCGGTTTCGCCCAGGCCACCGAGAACGTCCGCCCCGAGGACGTGGCCGAGGCCATCCCCTGCGGGGACGACACCGACGCCGTCGTGAAGGCGGTCCGCGCCTATGAGGAGGCCGGGTTCACCGACCTCGCCCTCATCCAGGTCGGCGGCGGCGAGCAACTGCCCTTCATCCGCTGGGCCGAATCGACCCTGCTGCCCGCCCTGCGGGAGGCCTGACGACGGTCGTCCCGAGAACGAACCCGTGGGCCGTCCCCGCCGCATCGGAGAGACACCGAGCGTCCCGGCGGGGGCGGCCCGGATCCGGCGTCCCGAGCGACGGGCGGCGCCACGCCCCAGACGGGTGGCGCCACGCCCCAGACGGGTGGCGCCACGCCCCATGAGAAGAGGCCGAGGCGCTGCTCGCAACGATCGATCCGATGACGGCCCGGGGTGCGGCCTCAAGGACAGCGAGGTACAGCAAGGTGCAGCGGCACGGCACGGCTCGCAGCGAACCGGCTGCTCGGCTCCACCCCCGCCTACCTGCGTGGGCGGTCGGGCGGTGCGAGACACCACGCGCAGTCGCCCGCCGATGCCCAGGACGGCGCCGCGCCGCCGCGCGGCGCCGTCCTGGGCGCCTTCGCCGTCTCACGAGCGTGTCCCCCGCCCCGTCCGAGCGCCTCCGCAGCCCGTTCCGTGCGAGCGAGCACACTCCCCGCCGCCCGCCCGATTGGTCACCGGCCGCGAGCCAGCACCCGGAAGGTGTCCAGCGACGGATCGGCGGCGTCGGGGATCAGCAGCCCGTGCGCGACACCGCTGCGCAGGTAGTCCACCACCTCGGCGTTGACCACCTCGCCGGGCGCCACCGCGGGGACCCCCGGCGGGTACGGGGTGATCGTCTCGGCGGAGATCCGGCCGACCACGTTCTCGGGCCTCACGTGCTCCACCTCCCCGAAGAACGCGTCGCGCGGCAGCCGTGCCTGCTCCAGCTCCAGGGCCGGCGGCTCCGGCAGCCGCACCGGCGTGCGCCGTTCCATCCCGGGGGCCGCCTCGACCAGGGAGTGCAGGGCGTCGATCAGAATCTGCTCGGTCTCGTCGTCGTCCGCGTACGTGATCGCCGCGCTCATCCGGCAGGTGTCGGAGCCGCCCAGGTCGACATGACGCTCGCTCCGCAGCCACTCCACCGCCTGCATGCCGCTGATGCCGAGGCCCCGGACGTCCATCACGATCTTGAGCGGGTCGAACTCCGCCGCGAGCCCGGCCTCGACGACCTCCTCGCCCATGACGGTGAGCCCGGGCAGGCCCGCGGCGGCCTTCCGCACCCGGCTCGCCCGCCGCAGCGCCTCGTCCAGCAGCTCGCGGCCCTGCTCGACCATCTGCCGCCGCCAGCCGTCGAGCGTCGCGTACACCAGGGAGGAGGCGCTCGTCGTCCCGAGCAGGTCCTCCCGCTGCTTGAGGACCTCCGGGGAGACCCGGTCGTGCTGCAGGTGGAACACCGAGCTCTGCTCGATCGCGCCGCCCATCTTGTGCACGCTGGTGACGACGAGATCGGCGCCCGCGTCGATGCCCCAGACCGGCAGGTCGGGATGGAACGGCAGATGCGCCCCCCACGCCTCGTCGACGATCAGCGGCACGCCGTACGCGTGGCAGACCTCGGCCACACCGCGCACGTCGGCGCACGTGCCCCAGTCGGTGGGGGTGATGAGCAACATGCCCTTGGCGTCGGGATGTTCCTCCAGACGCCGCCGCACGTCGTCCGGCTCCGGGGGGTGGGCCAGATGCCGTTCGGCGTCGAACTTCGGGTGCACCCAGATGGGCTCGACCCCGTTCACCACCACGGCCGCGATCACCGACTTGTGCGCGTTCCGCGACAGCAGCAGCTTCTCGCCCGGGCCGGCGACGGCGAGCATCGCGGTCTTGACCGAGAGCGAGCTTCCGCACGTCGAGAAGAACGCCTTCTCCGCCCCGACCGCGTCGGCCATCAGCTCCTGCGCCTGGTCCAGCACGCCCTGCGACTCCCGGCGGTCGTCCAGGCCGTTGAGGGTGAGCACGTCCGAGCGGAAGACGTCGAGGCCCACGACGTCGGCGACCCGGGGGTCGGCGCCCCGGCCCTGCTTGTGCCCCGGCGGGCCGAAGACGACGTCTCCTCGGCGCCGGAAGTCCTGAAGCGCCTCGAGTACCGGTGCGCGCGAGTGGTCCATGGCTCCTTCGGCTCCTCCGGATCGACATCTCGGACCGGGCCCGACAAGAGCCCGGGCGCCGTGCGGACCCCCGCGCGGCGCTCCGGGGCGTCTGCCCTGGACATCCCTCTCGAAACGGAAATACACAGGCATGAAACGCTTGCCGACGGGCACCGGGGTGCATGGCGGCCGGTGGGTGCGACGCACCGCGCCCGCGGCCGGAGCCGGGTCCGCCCGGTCAGGGAGGCACCATGAGTTTTCCGCTGCCGGACAACGTCGAAGAGCTGAAGGCCATGATCGGGCGGGAGGTCACCTCACTGCGGGACGGGGTGCGCCGCACCTCCGAGCGGCCCGCCCCCGCCCAGCCCGGGACGGAGGTCACCGCGCCGGTGCAGTCGCTCGCCCCGGGCTCCACCGCCGGCGCCGAGGCCTCACCCCGCTGCCTGTGCAGCACCCACGACCCGGGCGCCACGGGGACCTGCTCCGCGCTCGGCGCGATCCCCGCGTCCGCCGTCCTGCTCGAACCGCTGTACGACGACGAAAGCGGAACCGTAAGGGACTTCCGCATCGTCGCGGGCAACCGGGTACGGTCCGCCGACTGGCTGGAGGCCCCCGACCGCCAGGTGGGCCAGCGCTTCCTGGAAGCCAGGCCCGGAGCGGCCCAGAGCGGCCTGCTGGCGGCGCTCGCCGACCTCGTCGGCAACGGCGGCACGCTGGAGGGCCGGGTCGTCGACTACACCGAGCAACGGCTCGGCCGACTGCACCGGGCCCCGCTGCTGTACTCGGCCGCGCTCTGCGGGGAGCAGGTCCTCGCCACCTGGCGGCCCGTGCAGAGCCAGACCGAACTGCTCACCATCGACGCCCAGTTCCTCGCCTCCCTGGGCTGGGGCAACTGGGACCTCCTCTCCGGGAAGGTGACGTGGTCGGAGGGGCTGAGCCGGATCTTCCACGCCGAGATCGGCATGCCCTGGTCGCTGGAGCAGCTCTGCGACGCCCTGCTGCCGGACGACCTCACCGCGTTCTCCGAGTTCATCACCTCGGTGCTCGCCGGCGAGGAACCCGCCTGGACCCGCATCCGCTTCCTCGTCGTCGGCGAGGTGCGCACCGTCGACCTGCTCGGCCGCCCCGTCGCCGGCACCGACGGCAGGCCCTGGGCCGTCAACCTCGTCGCCCGCGACCTCACCCCCCAGATCCGCAGCCGCCGCCGACTCGCCGAGACGGAACGCGAGTCGGACCGGCTGCGCCGCCAGGCACAGGCCGAACGCCGGGTGGCGGACGCCCTCCGCGAGGCGCTGCTGCCCACCCTCTCGGAGGCACTGGCGGCCGTCGGGCTCACGGTGGCGGCCTCCTACCGGCCCGCCGAGCCCGACGCCGCCGTCGGCGGCGACTGGTACAAGTGCCGGCTGCTGCCCGACGGCCGGGTGCTGGTGGCGATCGGGGACGCCGCCGGACACGGCCTGGAGGCCGTCGCCCGGATGGCCCAGCAACGCCATGCCCTGGCCGGTCTCGCCCAGACCGGGGCCTCCGCCGGGGAGATCACGACCTGGCTGAACGAACTGGTCTGCAGCGACCCGAGCGGGGAGACCGCCACCGTGGTCGCCGGGCACATCGACGACAGCCGCACCCTGCACTGGGCCGACGCCGGACACCCCGCGCCCCTGCTGCTGCGGCACGGCCGGGCCGAGCCCCTCGACGCCGGCCGGAGAGGACCGCTGCTAGGTGCCCTGCCGGGGTACGGGTACGAGACCTCCTCGACGCCGCTGCGCGTGGACGACGTGCTGCTGCTGTACACCGACGGCATGGTGGAACACCGGGGCGAGGACGTGACCAAGGGCATCGAACGCCTCGCACACGCCATGGGCCGGGCCTCCGACCTCGCCCCGCAGGAGATGATCGACGTGCTGCTGGCCGACCCCGACCTGGCCGGGCCCGACGACGACGCCTGCATGCTCGCGATCCGCGTGAACTGACCCGGCCGGCGCCCAGGAGGAGCTTCCATGAACAGCCCGAAGGACGTGCACCCGAGGACCGCCGTCGTCACCGGCGCCGACTCCGGGATCGGGCGGGCGACCGCCGTCCGCCTGGCCGCGTCCGGCATGGACGTCGGCATCACCTGGCACCGGGACCTGAGGGGCGCGGAGGAGACCGCGGCCGAGGTACGGAGCCACGGCCGCCAGGCCTTCGTCGAGCCCATGGACCTGACCCGGCTGCCGGAGGCCGCCGAGGCCGTCGACCTCCTCGCCGAGCGGCTCGGCCGCATCGACGTCCTGGTGAACAACGCCGGCACGGGCACGGCGACGCCGTTCGTCGACCTCGACCACGCCACCGTCCAGCAGGTCCTGGACGTGGACCTGGTCGGCCCGCTGCTCTGCGGGCAGCGCGCGGCCCGGCGGATGATCCGGCAGGGCCACGGCGGCCGCATCGTGAACGTGACGTCGGTGCACGAGCACCAGCCCCGCGTCGGGGCGGCACCGTACTGCGCCGCCAAGGGCGGTCTCGGACTCCTGACCCAGGTCATGGCCCTGGAGCTGGCCTCGCACGGCATCACGGTCAACGCCGTCGCGCCGGGCGAGATCGCGACGCCGATGACCGGCCAGGAGGACACGGACGTCACCGCCGAGCGGCGCCCGGGCGTCCCCCTGGGCCGTCCGGGCGACGCCCGCGAGGTGGCCGCGGTGATCGCGTTCCTCGCCGGCCCGGACGCGTCGTACGTGACCGGCGCGTCCTGGGCGGTCGACGGCGGCATGCTGCGGATGGGGCCGATGGCGGGCTCCCACCTGCGGGAGGACGACTGGCGCAGCGGCTGATCCCCCGGCGGGGCGGAGGGCGTCATCCGCGCCGATCGGGGCAGACGCATGACCTGCGGACTCGCCGGGTCCGAGGGTCGATGTGTTCAGCGTGTACAGGAGCCTTGATGCGCACCGTAGGAGTCGAAGAGGAACTGCTGCTCGTCAGCGCCACCACCGGGGAGCCGCTCGCGGTGTCGTCCGCGGTGCTCGCCGCGGCGGCGGTCAGCGGAGACGAGGAGGCGCAGGGCGTCTTCGAGAAGGAACTCCACCAGGAGCAGTTGGAGTTCGCCACGAAACCCCTGAGCGACATGCGGGAACTGCGCGAGGAGATCGTCCGCTGGCGCGGTGAGGCGGCACGCCACGCCGAGGAGGCGGGCGCCCGGGTCGCGGCCCTGGCGACCTCGCCGCTGCCGGTGGAGCCGTCACGGAACCTCGGCCCCCGGTACCGGTGGATGGCGGAGCAGTTCGCGCTCACCACCCAGGAGCAGCTCACCTGCGGATGCCATGTGCACGTCTCCGTGGCGTCCGACGAGGAGGGCGTCGCCGTACTGGACCGGATCCGGCCCTGGTTGGCCCTGCTGAACGCGATCAGCGGCAACTCGCCGTTCTGGGGCGGCCAGGACAGCGGCTACAGCAGCTACCGCAGCCGGGTCTGGAACCGCTGGCCCTCGGCCGGGCCGTACGAGCCGTTCGGCAGCGCAGAGGGCTACCACGAGCGGGTGCGCGACATGCTGGCGACCGGGGTGCTGCGCGACACGGGCATGATCTACTTCGACGCCCGGCTCTCCCACAGCTACCCGACCGTCGAGATCCGCGTCGCCGACGTCTGCCTGGAGCCCGACACCACCGTGCTGGTGGCCACCCTGGCCCGCGGGCTCGTGGAGACCGCCGCCCAAGCCTGGCGCGAGGGCGTGCCGGCCGCCCGGATCCCGGCCGGAGTGCTGCGGCTGGCCTCCTGGCGGGCCGCCCGCTCCGGGCTCCGGGGCCCGCTCCTCGACCCCCGCACGATGCGTGAAACGCCTGCCGAGGCGGCCCTGGACGCCCTGCTGGAGCACACCGACGCGGCGCTGCGCGCCTGCGGCGACCGCGAGGCCGCCCACCGCGCCCTGGACCGGCTGCTCGCCCGCGGCGGCGGCGCGCAGCGCCAGCGCGAGCTGCACCAGGGCGGGTGCGACCTGGGCGAGGTGGTCCGGGAGTGCGTGCGGATCACGGTCGGCGACGACGCCTGACCGTGTCGGTGAGCCGCTTCTTCCGCGCGGTACCCGCCATCCTGCGGACGTCCTGCTCGTCCCAGGCGCGGGTGTCGCGCGGTTCGACGTACGGCTCCTCGTCCGGGGGCATGCCGCCGAGCACCGCACGCTGGCGCACCGTCTCCGCGTCGAACTCCAGGCCCAGCAGGATGGCGAGGTTGCCGATCCACAGCCAGACGAGGAAGACGATGACGCCCGCCATGGTGCCGTAGGTCTTGTTGTACGAGGCGAAGCCGCTGACGTACAGCGCGAAACCGGCGGAGGCGAGCAGCCAGATCAGCAGGGCGAGGACGCTGCCCGGAGTGATCCACCGCCAGCCCTTGACCTTGGCGTTGGGCCCGGCCCTGTACAGCAGCGCGATCATGACAGCCACCAGCAGGACGAGCACGGGCCACTTGACGAACGACCACACCGTCAGCGCGGTGTCGCCGATGCCGAGCGCGGTGCCGACGTGGCGGGCCACCGCGCCGGTGAACACCACGATCAGCGCGCTGACCGCCGCCAGCACCATCAGGAGCGCGGTCATTCCCACCCGGACCGGCAGCAGCTTCCACACCGGGCGGCCCTCCGGCATGTCGTAGACCCGGTTGGCCGACCGGAAGAAGGCGCCCACGTACCCGGAGGCCGACCACAGGGCGAGCACCACGCCGACGACCGCCATGACCGAGCCCGTGGCGGCGTGGCCCTGCAGCTGCTCCACGGCGCTGCCCAGGATGTCGCGGGCGGGTCCGGGGGCCAGCCGGCGCAGGTTGTCGAGCACACGGTCCGTGGCGGACTGCCCGCTGGCGCCGAGCACCGACACCAGCACCAGCAGGGCCGGGAACAGCGACAGCACACCGTAGTAGGTGAGGGCCGCCGCGCGGTCGGTCAGCTCGTCGTCCCTGAACTCGCGCACCGAGCCCTTGAGCACGGCGAGCCAGGCGCGGCGGGGCATCTTGGTCGGGCCGGCCGGCGCCCGCCGCTCCACCTCGGGCCCGGGACCGACGTCCTCGGGGGCCGGAGTCTTCTCTTCGCGGGAATGCTGTGATGCGGCCATGCCCTCCCGGGTACCCGTCCGCCGCACGCGTACGCGTGCGACCGACCGGCCGCCGGGACACCCGTCCGGGTGCCCCGGCAGCCCACCGCCCACCGGCTCATCCGATCTCGACGAGCAGGTCGCCGCCCTCCACCTGCTGGATCCTGGAGATGGCCAGGCGGGACACCCGCCCGCTCCTCGGAGCGGTGATCGAGGCCTCCATCTTCATCGCCTCGATGGTGGCCACCGTCGCGCCGGCCTCGACCTCGTCGCCCTCGGCGACGGCCAGCGTGACCACGCCGGCGAACGGCGCGGCGACGTGGCCGGGGTCGGACCGGTCGGCCTTCTCGGTCACCGGGAGGTCGGCGGCCGCCGCCTTGTCGCGCACCTGGATCGGCCGCAGCTGGCCGTTGAGCGTGGACAGGACGGTGCGCATACCGCGTTCGTCGGCCTCGCCGACGGCCTCCAGCTCGATGAGCAGCCGTACGCCAGGCCCGAAGTCGACGGAGTACTCCTTGCCGGGGCGCAGCCCGTAGAAGAAGTCCTTGCTGTCGAGCACGCTGGTGTCGCCGTACGCCTGACGGTGCGCCTCGAACGCCTTGGTAGGACCGGGGAAGAGGAGCCGGTTCAGCGTGGCGCGCCGGTCCTCGGCCAGACCGGTGCGGTCCTCCGCCGTGAGCTCCGGCAGCGGCTTGGGGCCGGCGCGGCCCTCCAGCGCCTTGGTGCGGAACGGCTCCGGCCAGCCGCCCGGCGGCGTGCCCAGCTCGCCGTGCAGGAAGCCGACGACCGAGTCGGGGATGTCGAAGCGGTTCGGCGCCGCCTCGAAGTCCTCGGGCGCCACACCGGCCCCGACGAGGTGCAGCGCGAGGTCGCCCACGACCTTCGACGACGGCGTGACCTTCACCAGCCGGCCCAGCATCCGGTCCGCGGCCGCGTACGTCGACTCGACGTCCTCGAAACGGTCCCCGAGGCCGAGGGCGACCGCCTGCGTCCGCAGGTTGGAGAGCTGCCCGCCGGGGATCTCGTGGTGGTACACGCGCCCGGTCGGCGCGTCCAGTCCCGCCTCGAAGGGCGCGTAGATCTTGCGGACGCTCTCCCAGTACGGTTCCAGGTCGCCGACCGCCTGCAGGTCGAGGCCGGTGGGCCGCGCGGAGTGGTCGGTGGCGGCGACGATCGCCGACAGCGAGGGCTGCGAGGTGGTGCCGGCCATCGAGGCCACCGCGCCGTCCACCGCGTCCGCCCCGGCCTGGATCGCCGCGAGGTACGTGGCCAGCTGACCGCCGGCCGTGTCGTGGGTGTGGAGGTGCACCGGCAGGTCGAACTCCCGGCGCAGCGCGGAGACCAGGGTGGCCGCGGCGGGAGCGCGCAGCAGCCCGGCCATGTCCTTGACCGCCAGCACGTGCGCGCCCGCGGCGACGATCCGCTCGGCCAGCCGCAGGTAGTAGTCCAGCGTGTACAGCTTCTCCGCGGGGTCGGAGAGGTCGGACGTGTAGCACAGCGCGACCTCGGCCACGGCCGTCCCGGTCTCCCGTACGGCGTCGATGGCGGGCCGCATCTGGTCGACGTCGTTCAGCGCGTCGAAGATCCGGAAGATGTCGATGCCGGTGGCGGCGGCCTCCTGCACGAAGGCGTCGGTCACCTCCGTGGGGTACGGGGTGTACCCCACGGTGTTGCGGCCCCGCAGCAGCATCTGCAGGCAGATGTTCGGCACGGCCTCGCGCAGGGCGGCCAGGCGCTCCCACGGGTCCTCGGCGAGGAAGCGCAGCGCGACGTCGTAGGTGGCACCGCCCCAGCACTCCAGGGACAGCAGCTGCGGCAGCGTGTGCGCCACCGTCGGGGCGACGGCGAGCAGGTCCTTGGTGCGCACCCGGGTGGCGAGCAGCGACTGGTGGGCGTCGCGGAAGGTGGTGTCGGTGACCGCCAGGGTCGGCGACTCGCGCAGGCTCCGCGCGAAGCCCTCCGGGCCGAGCGCGGCCAGCCGCTGGCGGGAGCCGGCGGCCGGCCGGCCCGCGGGCAGCGGCGGCAGCTTGCCGGCGGGGGAGACGAGTTCGGGACGGGGGCCGTGCGGTTTGTTGACGGTGACGTCGGCGAGATAGGTGAGCAGCTTCGTGCCGCGGTCGGCCGAGTGGCGCGCGGTGAGCAGATGAGGCCGCCGCTCGATGAAGGAGGTCGTCACCCGTCCGGCCCGGAAGTCCGGGTCGTCCAGGACGGCCTGCAGGAAGGGGATGTTCGTGGACACGCCCCGGATGCGGAACTCGGCCACCGCGCGCCGGGCCCGGGCGACGGCCGTCGGGAAGTCCCGGCCGCGGCAGGTCAGCTTGACCAGCATGGAGTCGAAGTGGGCGCTGACCTCCGTGCCGGCGTGCGTGGTGCCGCCGTCCAGCCGGATGCCCGAGCCGCCCGGCGAGCGGTAGGCGCTGATCATGCCGGTGTCGGGGCGGAAGCCGTTGGCCGGGTCCTCGGTGGTGATGCGGCACTGCAGGGCGGCACCGCGCAGGACCACGGACTCCTGCGTCAGGCCGAGGTCGGCGAGGGTCTCCCCGGCGGCGATGCGCAGTTGCGACTGCACCAGGTCGATGTCGGTGACCTCCTCGGTCACCGTGTGTTCGACCTGGATGCGCGGATTCATCTCGATGAAGACGTGGTTGCCGTCGGGGTCGAGGAGGAACTCCACGGTGCCCGCGTTGCGGTAGCCGATCCGACGGGCGAAGCGCACGGCGTCGTCGCAGATGCGCTGCCGCACCGCCGGGTCGAGGCCGGGGGCCGGCGCGAGCTCGATCACCTTCTGGTGCCGTCGCTGCAGCGAGCAGTCCCGTTCGAACAGGTGGATGACGTCGCCCGTACCGTCGGCGAGGATCTGCACCTCGATGTGCCGGGGGTCGACGACGGCCTTCTCCAGGAAGACGGTCGCGTCCCCGAAGGCGGACTCGGCCTCGCGGGCCGCCGCCTCGACGGACTCGCGCAGCGTCGCGGGATCCTCGACGCGCCGCATGCCGCGTCCGCCACCGCCGGCGACGGCCTTGACGAACACCGGGAAGCCGATGTCCTCGGCGGCCGCGACCAGTTCGTCCACGTCGGTGGAGGGCGCCGAGGAGCCCAGCACGGGTACGCCCGCCTCGCGGGCGGCGGCCACCGCACGCGCCTTGTTGCCGGTCAGCTCCAGGGTCTGCGCGGACGGGCCCACGAAGGTGATGCCCGCCTCCTCGCAGGCGCGCGCCAGTTCCGGGTTCTCGGACAGGAACCCGTAGCCCGGGTAGACGGCGTCGGCACCGGCCAGCCGGGCCGCCCGGATGATCTCCTCGACGGACAGGTATGCCCGCACCGGATGCCCGGGCTCCCCGATCTCGTACGCCTCGTCGGCCTTCAGCCGGTGCAGAGAATTGCGGTCCTCGTGCGGGAAGACGGCCACCGTGCGCGCACCCAGCTCGTAGCCGGCGCGGAACGCGCGAATCGCGATCTCCCCGCGGTTGGCCACCAGAACCTTGCGGAACATCCTGATCCCTTCACCCTGCCGGTGATGAGCACGACGGGTCCCCGACGCCTCCACCACGTACCCACCGCCCAGGGACGGCACTCACCCGCGTCACGCCCGGCTCGTTCTCCGCGACGCCCAGGGCTGCGCGGTGGCGTACCGAAGCTCCCACCACCGTGACATGGATCCCGCAGCCCACCTGTCTCGGGCGCGCCACGACGCCTCGCGGCTCCGTCGGCGGGGTCATCCGGGCGTCAGCGCGCCGAGCAGGCGCTGGGTGGCGGTGTTCGCGCCGGTCAGGGCGAGCGGGATGCCGAGGCCCGCGCACATGCGGTGGGCGCGGACCACGGCACTGAGGGTCGCGGGGGTGGGTTCGCCGGCGGGCAGCCGCACGATCACACGACGGGGGCGGTGGGCGCGCAGGAAGACCTCGATCTGCAGTGCGGCCGCGGCCCGGCTGGTGATGTCCAGCTGCTCGCGCAGGGTCAGGCGAAGGGTGTCCCCCTCGGCGGCATGGCTGATCAGCAGGGTGACCTCCGCTGTCTCATCGCGCCCGCAGGACGGCGCCGCACACGGCGGCAGCGGTCCGCTGCGGGGCGGACCCCGGTCGTGAACGTTCCCAGCATCGCAGCACCGGCGCGCTTCGGCTCGTTGTCACGGTGCCGGTTCCGCTCGGCACCGCCGCCGGCCGCTGCCTCAGCCGTCGAAGGCGACGTGCAGGGCGCAGACGTCGTCACGGCGCAGATCCGGGTCGAGGAGGCCGTCCAGGATCCCCTGGAGCACACCGGCGCCGTCGCCCGCGCACCCCACCAGGGAACGGGCCAGGCGCCGGAAGCCCTCGTCGATGTCCTCGCCCGGCTTCTCGATCAGGCCGTCCGTGTACAGCAGCAGCTGGTCACCGGGCTGCAGGCGCAGCGTGGCCGCCGCGTACCGCGGGGCGGCGACCGCGCCCAGCAGCACCCCGTCGGGGGCCCGGAGGAAGCGGGCCTCGCCCTGCCGCAGCAGCAGGGGAGGCAGGTGGCCGGCCTGCACCCAGGTCAGCGCGCGGGCGGCGGGCTCGTAGCGGCCCATGATCATGGTCGCCGTACCGCCGTCCCGCTCGGGACTGTGCAGCAGCAGCGTGTTCAGCCGGGCGAGGATCCTGGGCAGGGGCGTGCCGGTGATGGCCATGCCCTTGGCGGTGAAGCGCAGTTGGGCCATCGTCGCGACGGCGTCCAGCCCGTGTCCCGCGACGTCGCCGACCACCAGCAGAGCGCTGCCGTCGGGCAGCTCGATGGCGCTGTACCAGTCCCCTCCGACGTTGAGCCCCTCCGGCAGGGGGTGGTAGGCCACGTGCACGGTGAGGCCCGCCAGGTGCAGGGACTGCTGGGGCAGCGGCAGCAGCGCGTGCTGCAGCCGGGCGGCGAGCTCGCGTTCGGCGGTCAGCAGGCCGTCCTGGACCAGGGCCGCCCGCTCCTGGTCCAGCAACCGCTGTTCGGCCCGTTTCGCCGCGGTCAGGTTCTGGAAGAAGCCGTGGACCGCCACCGGGGCGCCGTGGACGTCGACCTCCGCCTCGGCGACGAACCGCACGTGCCGGAGCTCCCCGTCGGGACCGGTGATGCGGAAGACCTGGTCGACGGGCCTGCCCTCGCCCAGCAGCCGCTTCACGGTCCGCCTCAGCGTGGGCAGGTCCTCGGGAACGACCAGGCCGGACAGCTCCTCCAGCCTCAGCGGGCCGAGGGCCGGATCCCGGCCGAAGATGGCGTAGACCTCGTCCGACCAGGTGATCGTGTTCCGGACGAGGTCCCGGTCCACCCAGCCCATGCTGCCCAGTCGCTGCATCGCCTCCAGCCGGCGCCGCTCGCGGTCGCTGCTGTCCAGGCGCACCCAGGAGACGATCAGCCCTCCCCGGCAGGCCGCTGCGCGGACCGTGAAGCGGGACAGCCGCGGCACACCGGCCAGGACCTCCTCGTACTCGAAGGGATCCCCCTCGTAGCGGGTGCCGGTCTCCAGGACCCGCAGATATCCGCGCCACAGGTCCGTGCCGGCCACCGTCGGGTACGTCTCCCGGATGCTCAGCCCGACCAGCGCCCGGCCCTCGCGCGACGCGACGTCGACCGCGTCGGGTGACGCCGCCGCGATGCGGAAGTCCGTCACCGCGCCGTCCGCCCCGCGCACCGGCAGGAGGAAGACCACCGAACCGGGAAGGCCGTCGAGCACGGCCTGGACGGCGGACACGGGCACTTCCGCGGCCTGGTCGCGTTCCGCCGCTGGTGCCTCGTCGCGGTCACCGGTCATAGGACGAGCATGACACGGGAGAGCGCCCGCTCCCCACGGCGGTACGGATGCCGGTCTGCGTGATCACCGGCTCGGCCGCGCGCGCCCGTCACGGGGTAAGGCTGGGCCGAACGGGGAAGTCCTCGGCCGGGCCACCCGTGCGGAACGGCGTCGAGCGCCCAGATTCGAAGCCATGAAGAACACGGCCGTGGTGGTCATCGACATGCTCAACCCCTACCAGCACGAGGACGCGGACCTTCTGGTCCCCTCCGTCGGCGCGGCGCTCCCCGCCGTGGAGCGGGCGCTGTCCGCGGCGCGGGCCGCGCAGGTGCCGATCGTCTACGCGAACGACAACTTCGGCCAGTGGCGCTCCCATCACGGCGAGATCGTCGACATCGCCATGGCGGGCGAGCACCCGGAACTGGTGGAGCCGGTCCTGCCGGACGAGGACTCCCTCTTCGTCCTCAAGGCACGCCACTCGATCTTCTACGAGACGCCGCTCGCCTATCTGCTGGGCACCATGGACCTCACCCGTCTGGTCCTGGTGGGCCAGGTCACCGAGCAGTGCGTGCTGTACTCGGCGCTGGACGCCCACATCCGCCACCTCGACGTCGTCGTGCCGACGGACGCGGTCGCCCACATCCACGCCGACCTCGCCGAGGCTGCCCTGCGCATGATGGAGCGCAACATGGGCGCCCGGCTGATCGACGGACCCCTGCCGCTGTGACTCAGCCGGAGCTCGCGCTGGGGACCTTCAACGGGTCGCGCGGCGCCTGCTTCTTGGCCTCCTCGAGTCGCTCGCCCAGGTCGAGGAGGCGGTTGCGGCCCATGGCCTTGCGGACGTCGGGGAACCAGTCCTTCTCCTCCTCCTCGACGTGGTGGCGCACCTGCTCCATCAGCACGCTCATCTTGGCCTTGAACCGCTCGTCCGCCGGATCCATGCCCTTGAGCTCGGAGAGCATCCACACCGCGGCGTGGTGCTCCTCGACGCTCTCGAGGACGTGGTCCTTGGTGTCCGGGGCGGCCTCGCGGGCGGCGGGGTAGAAGTACCGTTCCTCGATCCAGGCGTGGACGGTGAGTTCCTCGATCACCTCGTCGGCGATCCGGCGCCGCTCGGCGGTGTCCTCGTCGCCGGTCTTCTCGAACCGCTTGAAGAGCTTCTCCACCGTCTTGTGGTCTTCCCGCAGCAGCACGATGGCGTCCAACAGCCTCTCCTTCCGCCCGGCGGCAGGGCCGCCGCCGTCGTCTTCCGGTCCCTGACGGGACGACCGCTACATCTGGTCCATGTCGTCGTCCCGCAGGTCGTCCTCCCCGCGCTCACGGCGCGTCGGATCCGTCTCCTCGCCGCGACGGCGCATCTCGTCGGGGCCCTTGCCGCCCTGACGCGGGCGGGAGGATCCCTCTCCCGGCCCGTGCTGCTCCTCGCGGCCCTTGCCCGGCTGCTGCCTCTTGCTCGACGAACCGCCCATGGCGACGACTCCTCTGTCGGTCGGTGACTGCCTTGCCCGACCAACCTGACACGAGCCGTGACGATCCGCATGTCGCCGGCGGCGGAGAGTCACGGTCAGCGGCCCGCCCGGCGTTTGTTCCAGACGTCGAAGCCGACCGCCGCGAGCAGCACCAGACCCTTGATGACCTGCTGGTAGTCGGTGCCGATGCCGACGAGGGACATGCCGTTGTTCAGGACGCCGAGGACGAGGCCGCCGATCACGGCGCCCGTCACCCGGCCGATGCCGCCGCTCATCGACGCCCCGCCGATGAACGCGGCGGCGATGGCCTCCAGTTCGAAGTTCAGGCCGGCCTGCGGCGTGCCCGCGTTGAGCCGGGCCGCGTAGACGCAGCCCGCGAGCGCCGCCAGCACGCCCATGTTCACGAAGACCAGGAACGTGACCCGGCGGTCCTTCACCCCGGAGAGCGTGGCCGCGGCCTTGTTGCCGCCGAGCGCGTACACATGACGTCCGATCACCGTGTTGCGCATCACGTAGCCCAGGCCCACGAGCAGCGCGCACATGACGAGCATGACCACGGGCACGCCGTGGAAGCTGGCCAGGGTGAGCGTGAAGGCGACGACGGCCGCCGTGATCGCCGCGCACTTGAGCAGCCACAGGCCGGTGGGCAGCGGGTCGAGCTCGTACTCCGCCCGCCGCCGGCGGTCCCGCACCTCGCGCGCGAGCAGCGCGACGACGGCGACGAGGCCGAGCAGGAGCGTCGGGTTGTGGTACTGCGTGTAGGGGCCCGCCTCGGGGAGGAAGCCCTTGGCGATGTTCTGGAAGCCCTCGGGGAACGGGGCGAGCGAACGGCCCTCCAGGAAGATCTGGGTCAGCCCGCGGAACAGCAGCATCCCGGCGAGCGTCACGATGAACGACGGTATGCCGAGGTACGCGACGAACCAGCCCTGCCAGGCGCCCGCGACCGCCCCGACCAGCAGCGACAGCGCCAGGGCCAGGACCCACGGCACGTCGTGACGGACCATGAGGACCGCGGCCAGGGCGCCGACGAACGCGGCGAGCGAACCCACGGACAGGTCGATGTGACCGGCGACGATCACGATCATCATGCCCATGGCGAGGATGAGGATGTAGCTGTTCTGCTGGATCAGGTTGGACACGTTGTTCGGCAGGAGCAGCGTCCCGTCGGTCCAGATCTGGAACAGCACGACGATGCACGCGAGCGCGACGAGCATGCCGTACTGGCGCATGTTCGCCCGCACTCCCGCGAGCAGCACCGCGCCGGCGGACGGCCGGTCCGGACGCCCGGCGAGGGCCTCCGGTGCCGAAGGGGTCGTGGTGGTCATGTCGGTGCCTCAGCTTCCGCTCGGGGTCGGGCTCGGGGACGGGGGAGGAGTGGATGCCGCGCCGCTCGGCGTCATGTGCCGCATCAGCGTTTCCTGGGTCGCGTCGGCCCGGGCGACCTCCGCGGTGAGCCGGCCCTCGGCCATGGTGTAGATCCGGTCGCACATCCCGAGGAGCTCCGGCAGCTCCGAGGAGATGAGGAGCACGGCCCGGCCCTCGGCGGCGAGCCGGTCGATCACCGTGTAGATCTCGTACTTCGCGCCGACGTCGACGCCCCGGGTCGGCTCGTCGAGGATCAGCACCCGCGGGTCGGCGTGGATCCACCGGCCGAGGACGACCTTCTGCTGGTTGCCCCCGGACAGCCGCCCGACCTCCTCCAGGACGGAGGGCGTCCGGATGTTCAGGCTGCCGCGGAAACCCTCCGCGACCCGCCGCTCCTCGTGCTCGTCGACCGCCCCGCGCCGCGCCATCCGGTGCAGCGAGGCGAGCGAGATGTTGCGGTGGACGGTGTCGACGAGATTGAGCCCGTAGCGTTTGCGGTCCTCCGTGACGTACGCGAGCCCCGCCGCGATCGCCTCCGGGACGCTCGCCAGCCTCGCCTCCCGCCCGTCGACGGCGGCCGAGCCGGCCACGTACCGCCCGTAGGAGCGCCCGAACAGCGACATCGCGAGCTCGGTGCGGCCCGCCCCCATCAGCCCCGCGATCCCGACGATCTCGCCCCGACCGACGGTCAGCGACACGTCGTCGACGACCATGCGCCGCCGGTCGGCGGGGTGGCGGACCGTCCAGCCCCGCACGCGCAGCGCCTCCCGTCCGGCGTCCTCGCCGGCGTACGCGGTCCGCTCGGGGAAGCGCCGGTCGAGGGCCCGGCCGACCATGCCCCGGATGATCCGGTCCTCGGAGACCTCCGGTTCGGCGTCCGGCGCCGTCCGGACGGAGAGCGTCTCGACCGTGCGCCCGTCGCGGAGCACGGTCACGGTGTCGGCGACCCGCCGGATCTCCCCCAGCTTGTGGGAGATGAGGACGCAGGCGACGCCCTGGGCGCGCAGCTCCCGCACGAGTCCGAGGAGGGCCGCGCTGTCGGCGTCGTTGAGGGCGGCCGTCGGCTCGTCCAGGATCAGCAGCCTGACCTCCTTGGCGAGCGCCTTCGCGATCTCCACCAACTGCTGCCCGCCGACCCCCAGTTCGGAGACCGGGGTCCGGGGGTGCTCGCGGAGCCCGACGCGCCGCATCAGGGCCGCCGCCTCGCGCAGGGTGGCCCGCCAGTCGACGACGCCGTGCCGGGCGCGCTCGTTGCCGAGGAAGATGTTCTCCGCGATCGACAGGTGCGGGACGAGCGCCAGCTCCTGGTGGATGATCACGATGCCGTGCCGCTCGCCGTCCCGGATGTCCCGCAGCGTGAGCGGCTTCCCCTCGAAGAGGATCTCGCCCTCGTAGGTGCCGTGCGGGTGGACCCCGCTCAGCACCTTCATGAGCGTCGACTTGCCCGCCCCGTTCTCCCCGCACAGGGCGTGGACCTCCCCGGCCCGCACGGTCAGCCGCACGTCGCTGAGCGCGGTGACACCGGGGAAGGTCTTGGTGATGCCGCGCATCTCCAGCACGGGCGGCCGGCTCATGAGAGCTGTCCCGCGGTGAAGTACCCCTCGCGGACGAGGAGCTGGGTGTTGCCGCGGTCGATGCTCACCGGATCGAGCAGGAACGCGGGCACGGTCTTCTTCCCGTTGTCGTAGTCCTTGACGTTGTTGACCTCGGGCCTGCGGCCGTTGAGCACCGCGTCGCCCATCGCCACCGCCCGCGCGGCGAGCTTCCGGGTGTCCTTGAAGACGGTCTGGGTCTGCTCGCCCCGGATGATCGACTTCACCGAGGCCAGTTCGGCGTCCTGCCCCGTCACCACGGGCAGCGGATGCCCCGGTGTGCCGTAACCGGCGCTGCGCAGCGCGGAGATGATCCCGATGGAGATCCCGTCGTACGGGGAGAGGACCGCGTCGACGCTCTCCTCGCCGTAGTTCTTGCTGATGAGGTCGTCCATCCGCTTCTGCGCGGTGCCGCCGTCCCAGCGCAGCGTCGTCGCCTGGTTCAGCCGCGTCTGCCCGCTGCGGACGACGAGTTGCCCGCTGTCGAAGTACGGCTGGAGCACCTTCATGGCGCCGTTCCAGAAATAGCGGGTGTTGTTGTCGTCGGGGGAGCCCGCGAACAGCTCGATGTCGTACGGCTTGCCGCCGGACCTGCCCGGCGCGCCGAGCTTCAGCCGGTCGACGATGTAACGGGCCTGGAGCTCGCCGACCCGCTCGTTGTCGAACGAGGCGTAGTAGTCGACGTTCTCGGTGCCCATGATGAGCCGGTCGTACGAGATCACCGGGATGCCCGCGTCATGGGCGCGCCGGAGGACCTCGGTGAGCGCCGAGCCGTCGATCGCCGCGATCACCAGGAGCCGGCGACCCTTGGTGATCATGTTCTCGATCTGCGCGATCTGGTTCTCGACCTTGTCGTCGCCGTACTGCAGATCGGTCTCGTAGCCGGCCTTCCGGAACTGCTCGGCCATGTTCTCGCCGTCGGCGATCCAGCGCTCGGACGCCTTCGTCGGCATGGCGAGCCCGATCGTGCCGCCCTTGCCCTTGTCCGGCCGGTAGCGGCTGCCGCCCCGGGCCTCCTGGCCGCAGCCGGCGAGCAGCAGGCCGAGCAGCGCGGCCGCCGCGGCGGCGCGCAGAGTGCGGGTGCGCATGGTCAGTTCCCTTCGGTCGCGGGGAAACGCCGGAGCTCGCCGGGCAGCCGGGAGCCGAGCGGGGACATGCCGCCGTCGGCGCCGTGCCGCGCGAGCAGGTCGAGGACGAGCCGCCCGCGGCGGACCCGCTCCCGGGCGGTGGCGAGGGTGTGCTCGCGCAGGTGGGCGCCGTACGGGTAGATGCCGGCCGACCGGCTCAGCCCGAACTTCAGGTAGAGCGGGGCGCCCCGCCGGATCAGCTCGGCCGTCTCGTACATGCGGACATGGCCGCCGAGGTCGTCCGGCGCCTCCACGTACAGGTCCATCGGCGCCCGGCTGACCCGGCGGATCTCGGTGAGGTGCGCGAGGGTGAGGTCGGACGGCACGTTGAGCGAGTCGGCGCCGAGGCGTTCGTACACCGCGTAGGAGGCGGGGTTCGCCGGGCCGATCAGTGCCGACACCTTGAACGTCGTGTCGGCCGGCAGCCCGCCCGCCGCGCGCAGCCGGTGCAGGGTCCACAGCACGCCCTCGTCCGCCACGAGCAGACACCGCACGCCGAGCCCGGTGGCGCGCACGGCGTCCTCGACGCAGCCGGCCAGGGCGTCGTGGCCACGGGCGCGCGGGCCGGCCCCACCGGAGTCGGTACGGGTCGCGGCGCCGATGTCCCAGGAGCCGCGCGGCCCGGTGAACAGGCAGAGCTCGACGCCGCGTTCGGCACACGCGGCGACCATCTCGGAGATCTCGGCGTCGGTGAGCATCCACACGCCGCTGCCCTGGCTGATCCGGTGCACCGGCACGTCGAGCCGGCCGCTCTCCTTCAGGACCTCGGCCAGCGCCTCGGGACCCTCCACGGACGGGATCTCCGTCCGCCAGGTGCCGCCGTCGGGGAACGCGTGGGGAGAGGTGTCGGCGGCCTCGGCCGCCGGCACGGGATGGCCGATCCGGGCCAGCGCGGCGGCGCCCGGACGGCGGGGCGGTGCGGCGGGAGTGGGTGGTGCGGTCACAGAGGGTTCTCCGTCTCTCTTCGGCAGAGTGGAATGTTCGAGATATCGGACAGCGTTCGCGGACGAGCGCGTACGGCGGTACGGCACCGGGGCCGCGCCCGTCAGGGGCGCAGCAGCACCTTCCCGGTCCCCGGATCGCCGCCGCCCACCAGGGCCAGCGCCTCCGCGAACCGTTCCAGCGGGAACTCGTGGCTGATCAGCGGCCCGGGATCGATCAGACCGAGGCCGAAGGCCCGCACCGCCTCGGTCCAGTCGGCGGAGGACGCCCCGAACACGCTGCGCACCTCCAACTGGCTCAGCGAGAGGTGCACGGGGTCGATGCCGACCGCCCCGGGAGTGAACATCCCGGTGAGGACGACCCGGCCGCCCCGGCGGGCGAGCAGGCAGGAGGACGCGGCCGTCGTCGGCGCCCCGGCCGTCTCGACGACCAGGTCGAAGCGCCCCCGGGCGTCGGCCTCCGCCCGCTCCGGCGACAGCAGCTCGGTCGCGCCGTGCCGCAGCGCCCGCTGCCCGCGCGCGGTGCGGGGCTCGACCACGGCCAGGTCGGCGGGCGAGGACGCGGCGAGCAGCTGGACGGCGAGCATCCCGAGGGTGCCGGCGCCGACGACCGCGACGCGTTCACCCGGGCGCGGCCGGCCGGCCCGTACCGCGGCGGCGATCACGGCGGCCGGTTCGAGCAGTGCGGCGGCCCGCAGGTCGGCCCCGTCGGGCAACGGGTGCAACAGCCGGACCGGGACGAGGACGTGGTCGGCGAAGGCGCCGGGCTCGGTGAAGCCGGTCTCCGCGTATCCCTCCGCGCACAGGCTGGTCTCGCCGTGACGGCACCGCTCGCAGCGCCCGCAGCTGCGGAACCCCTCCGCGACGGCCTTGCGGCCGACCAGCGCCGGGTCGGCGCCGGGGCCCACGGCCTCGACGGTCCCCGACCACTCGTGGCCGGGGACCACGGGGTAGCGGACATAGCGCGGGTCGCGGTGACCGGCGTACAGCTCGCGGTCGCTCAGGCAGATCCCGGCGGCGGCGACCCGCAGCCTCGCCTCGCCGGGGCCGGGCTCGGGCATCTCCCGTTCCACGAGGCGGTGTCGCCCGGGAGCGAGGACCACGACCGCCCGGCTCACCGCCGCTCCCGGAGCACCCGGGCCGCTCGGCGCGCTCGCGGCGGCCGGCGTGCCCGGGGCGCTCGGCGTGCCCGGGGCGCTCGGTGCGCCCGGAGCGGTCGGCGTCTTCGCGGCGCTCGGCGTCTCCGTGGCGGTCGGCCTGCTCGCGGCGCTCGGCGTGCTCGCCGCGGTCACTTGGGGGCCCTCCGCTCCCAGCCCTCGGCCCACAGGTCGAACCGGGCGCGCTGCTGCGGGAATTCCGCGGCGGCGTCCACGTCCAGCTCGACGCCCAGACCGGGGGCGTGCGAGAGCGCGAAGCAGCCGGTCTCCGGGTCCACGCGGGGTGCCCCGCGCACGATCCCGGTGATCTCCGCGTCCGCGAAGTCGTTGAAGTGCTCCAGGATCTTGAAGTTCGGGGTGCAAGCAGCGAGTTGGAGGGAGGCGGCGGTGAGCACCGAGCCGCCCACGTTGTGCGGGGCGACCATCACGTAGTGGGTCTCGGCGGTGGCCGCGAGCTTGCGGGTCTCCAGGATGCCGCCGATGTGTCCGAGGTCCGGCTGGACGACATCCGCCGCCTGGGACTCGAAGAGCTCGCGGAACTCGATCCGGTCATGGATCCGCTCGCCGGTCGCGATCGGCAGGTCCACCTTGTCGGCGACCTTCTTCAGCGCCTTGAGGTTCTCCGGCGGGACCGGCTCCTCCAGCCAGGCCGGCCGGAAGGGGGCGAGCTCGCGCGCGAGCCGTACCGCCGTGGCGGGGGAGAAGCGCCCGTGCATCTCCACCATCAGCTCGGTGTCCGGGCCGATCGCGTCCCGGACCGCCTCGATCAGCGCGACCGCGTACCGCGACCGCTCGGCGTCCAGCTCGAAGTGCCCGTCGCCGAAGGGGTCGATCTTCAGGGCCCGGTAGCCTCGCGCGACCACCTCCTGCGCCGCCTTGTGGTAGGCCTCCGGCGTGCGTTCGGTGGTGTACCAGCCGTTCGCGTACGCCTTGACGCGATCGGTCACCTTTCCGCCGAGCAGCTGCCACACGGGCACGCCCAGGGCCTTGCCCTTGATGTCCCAGCAGGCCGTCTCGACGACCGCGATGCCCGACATCACGATCTCGCCGGCCCGCCCGTAGTCCCCGTACTTCATGCGCCGGACCAGGTCCTCGACCGCGAACGGGTCGGAGCCGGCGATGTGGTTGGCCTCCGCCTCGCGGAGATAGCCCAGCAGGGCGTCCGTGTGCCCGAGCATCCGGGTCTCGCCGACCCCGGTCAGGCCCTCGTCCGTATGGACCAGGACGTAGGTGAGGTTCCGCCAGGGCGTTCCGACGACGTGAGTGGTGATTCCCGTGATCCGCACGGCAGTTGCTCCCCTGTTGTTCGAGATTTCGTCACACGTTCGAAATGGTGGCGTGACCGTATGCAGCTCTCCCCGGGGTGTCAATGGTGTGCGCGCCCATTGCCCGGCCAACGCCTTCGTGACTACCCTGAGTTCGTCATACCGACCGATGGTCGGGATATCGAACGGACAGAGGGGCGGGGTGACGGCCATGGGGCGTCTCGTACCGGCGGTGACCAGGGCATTCGACATACTCGAGCTGTTCCTGCAGAGCGACGAGACGCTCTCCGCCCCCGAGATCACCCGAAGACTCGGGCTGCCGCGCACCACTACCCACGAACTGCTCACCACCCTCGCGGCCCGCCACTACCTCACCCCGGTCCCCGGGCAGCCGGGCCGCTACCGTCTCGGCGTCCGCACCCACCAGCTCGGCAGCCGCTACGCCGAACAGCTCGACCTCGCCGCCGAAGGCCGGCACGTCGCCCACGAGATCGCCCAGACCTGCGACGAGACCGTCCACGTCGCCGTGCTGGAGGATCTCGACGTCATCTACATCGCCAAGGTCGACTCCACCCACGCCGTCCGCATGGTCTCCGCCGCCGGCCGCCGCCTTCCGGCCCACTGCACCTCCGTCGGCAAGATGCTGCTCGCCTCGCTGCCCGAGGCCGAGCTCGAGGCGCGCGTCGCCGGACGCGCTCTCGCCCCCATGACCCCGCGCAGCATCACCGACCCCGCCGCCCTGCGCGCCGAACTCGCCGCGATCCGCGCCCGCGGCACCGCCACCGAGCACCGCGAGTCCAACCCCGACGTCTCCTGCGTGGCCGCTCCCGTGCGGGACGGGTCCGGGCAGGTCGTCGCGGCGCTCTCGATCTCCGTGCCCGTCATCCGCTGGAGCGAGGAGCGCGAGACCGAACTCGCCGCGCTCGCCGCCAAGGGCGCCGCCGACCTGTCGCTGCGGCTCGGCCACCGGCAGGGCCCGCGATGACCCCCGTCGAGGTCGCCGTCCGGGCGGACGACACGCTCGGCGAGGGCCCCACCTGGGACCCGGCCGGCGCCCGCCTCGTCTGGGTCGACATCCTCGGCTCCCGCGTCCACACCTACGACCCCGCCGACGACGCCCATCACGTCATGGACGTCGGCCGGCACGTCGGTGCCGCGAAACCCCGGGCCGGTGGCGGACTCGTGGTCAACCTCCGGGACGGCGTGGGCCGTTACGACCCTGACGGCACCTTCGACTGGTTGCACCACGACCCCGTGCCGGGGCGCCGGGGCAACGACGCCGCCGTCGCACCCGACGGCAGCCTGTGGGCCGGAACGATGCGCTACGACGAGCGCGAAGGCGGCGGCAACCTCGTCCGGATCGCCCCCGACGGGCACGTCACCCCGCTCCTCGACCGGGTGACCGTCAGCAACGGCATCGGCTGGAGCCCGGACGACCCGGGCCTGGCGTACTACGTCGACAGCCCGACCCGGCGGGTGGACACCCTCCGGGTCGCGGACGGCCGCGTCGTCGACCGGCGCCCCTTCGCGACCGTCGGCCCCGGCGCGGGCTTCCCCGACGGCCTCGCCGTCGACGCGGAAGGCTGTGTCTGGGTCGCCCTGTGGGACGGCGGCGTCCTCCACCGCTACACGCCGGCCGGCGCACTGGAGCGGACCGTCCCGCTGCCGGTGCGCCGGCCGACCGCCTGCGCCTTCGGCGGCCCCGGGCTGCGCGACCTGTACGTCACGACCGCCCGCACCGGGCTCGCGGACCCGGAGCCGCTCGCCGGTACCCTCCTCGTCCTGCCGGACATCGGGGAGGGGCTGCCGGCCACACCCTTCGCCGGCTGACCGACAGCCCCGACCCGGCCGGGCCGCCCTCGGTCCGTCGTCGAGCCGTCCGTCGTCGCGGGCCCGACCCGCCGACATGAGGGACCGTCAGGGCTTGATGCCGGGATTCGCCTTCCCGCTTGCCGCCCTGTGCCGCTTGGGCGTCCTCAGCAGGACGGGGCCGGCGACGCGGCGCGTGCCGCATCCGGCGGCGGGCCGAACTCGAGCCGCACCGAGTCGTTGCGGGGAAGGACCAGGGCGACCCCGTCGGCCGGCGTCCAGCGGTTGGGCACCAGGACGTACTGGTTCCCCGACTGGAGGATGAGGGTGAGACCGTCGTAGCGGTAGCCGTAGGCGGCTTCCTCGCCCTTCTCGTGTGCGCAGCGCGTCTCGGTCACTCCGGGACCGCTGAGGGCGAGACTGCGCTCGCTGTAGACCACGGTCGACGGGTAGTGGGACAGACCGGCCACGTACCGCTCGGCCCGGACGGTGCCGACGGAGGCGGCGTAGTCGTTGGCGGCCCAGACGATCCCCAGCATGACGAGGGTGAAGACCACGCCCCATTCGGCGAGCAGGGCCCACTCGGGCCGGGCGGAGGGAGGGGCCGGGGGTTGGGCCTCGGCGGCGGCAGCGGGCTGGGCGGCGGCCACGGGCGCGGGGGCGGCGGGTTCGGAGGCGGCGGGCTCGGGGGCGGACGGAGCCGGTGGCGAGGCGGCTCCGGGCGGGTCTTCCGCGGCGTCGCCCTCGGAAGGTGCCGAGGTGGGCTCCTCGGGCACGGGGGACGGGTCCGCCGGAGCGGGTCGCGGTGCGCACGCCGGTTCCGGTTCCGGTCCCTGCACGGGTGCGGGTGGTGGCGGCGAAGCCGACGCGTCGGTGGCGTTGCGGCGGGCGAGGTGCCGGGCGTACGCCAGCAGGCACACTCCGGCGGACAGACTCGACGGAGCCAGGGTGAGGACGTGGCTGAGGAAGGTCACCGTGAACGTCGACCAGAGGCCGCCGAGCGTGAGCAGGAACCCCACGCAGGCGACGGCGGCGGTCGTCCGGCGGCGGGCCGCCGGCCCCATGACCGCGGCGAGTCTGCGGCGCGCCAGGTCGTATCCCCAGAAGCCGATCACCGCGAGGGTCGCGATCACCGTGAGCGGCACCCACAGCACGTCCAGGCTGCGCATCAGATAGTCCGCGGTGCTGAATCCGAGGACGGTCGAGTTGACCCGGAAGTACGCGAAGAACCAGTACGCGTGGTAGTAGCCGAAGTAGTAGAGCAGCGCCGTGACCAGGCTCGTGGGCGCGGCGATCGCGCCCACGAACGTGGCGAGGCGGCCGGGGCCGCCGGCGCTCTCGTTCACGAGGCGGCGGAGGTCTCGGTGTCGGACGGGGTGCCGTCGGTCGGCCGGGTCTCGGGGCCGCCGGTCTCCTCCGGCCCGCCGGTCTGCTCGGGGTCGTCGGTCTGTTCCGGTTCCTCGGTGGGTTCCGGCCCTTCCGGGCCGCACACGCCCACCACGTACACGGTCCGGCCCCGCTTGATCCACGTCCCCGACCTGGGCTCCGTGTGGTCGTATCCGCAGGGCCCCTCGGACTCCTGTCCGTCCACCGTGCGGTAGACGCGCACGAGTCTCACGCAGAGGGTGCCGTCCCCGCACGCGTCGACGAAGTCCTTCTTGAGGGACTTCCAGTTGGCGAGGCCCGGCCCGCTCCGGTCGTCGAACAGGAAGCCGTTCCTGCCCCACTCCGGGATCTTCAGCGGCCCCGGCTTGCCTCCGCCGTCGTTGCCGCCGCTGCCCCCTCCGGAGCTGCCGCCCTTCCCGGGCCCCGGCACTCCGCCTCCCCGCGCGCCGCCGCTCGGCCCGGCGCCCTCGTCACCGCCCGGGTCGTCGCAGGCCACCAGGGCCGCAAGGCACAGGAGGAGAGCAACGCCCCGGCGGGCGGCGCGTGTTGGAAGCCACATGTCGCATCCCCGATCCCCCGAAGAAGGCGTGACCCTCGGAGGATGGCACAAGCGGCCACGCTGCGTAAGGGAGTTTCGTCAGCGCGTCAGCGCACCCCGAGCAGATGCTCCAGGGCGAGCTGGTCGAGCCGCTCGAAGGCCATCGAGCGCTCGGCCGCCGCGTCCGCGTCGAAGTCCTCGTACGCCGTGGGGTCGGCGAGCAGGCCCGTGAGGCCGTCGGCGGCCGTCGGGACGGCCAGCTCGTCGAGGCGGGAGGCGGTCAGGGCGGCGTCGACCTCGGGGTCGGCGCGGAACGCGGCGGCGCGCTCCTTGAGGATCAGGTAGTTGCGCATGCAGTTCTTCGCGGACTCCCACACCCCGTCGAAGCCGTCGGTGCGCACCGGCTTGAAGTCGAAGTGCCGCGGCCCCGCGTAACCGGCCGTCTCCAGGAGGTCGACCAGCCAGAAGGCCTGGCGCAGGTCGCCCGCGCCGAACCGGAAGTCCTGGTCGTACTTGATGCCGGACTGCCCGTTGAGGTCGATGTGGAAGAGCTTGCCCGCCCACAGCGCCTGGGCGATCCCGTGCGGGAAGTTGAGCCCGGCCATCTGCTCGTGCCCGGTCTCCGGGTTGACTCCCACGAGCTCGGGCCGCTCCAGGCGCTCGATGAACGCCAGGGCGTGCCCGATCGTCGGCAGCAGGATGTCGCCGCGGGGCTCGTTCGGCTTGGGCTCGATCGCGAAGCGCAGCGCGTAACCCTGCTCGGTCACGTACTCGCCGAGCAGGTCGAAGGCCTCCTTCATCCGGTCGAGCGCGAGCCGCACGTCCTTGGCGGCGCCCGACTCGGCGCCCTCGCGCCCGCCCCAGGCCACGTACACGGAGGCGCCGAGCTCGACGGCGAGGTCGATGTTGCGGAGCGTCTTGCGCAGCGCGAAGCGGCGCACGTCGCGGTCGTTGGCGGTGAACCCGCCGTCCTTGAAGACCGGGTGCGTGAAGAGGTTCGTCGTGGCCATCGGCACCTTCAGGCCCGTGCGGTCGAGGGCCGCGCGGAAGCGCTTGACCGCCTGCGCGCGCTCGGCCTCGTCCGCGCCGAACGGGACGAGGTCGTCGTCGTGGAAGGTGACGCCGTACGCGCCGAGGGCGGCGAGCCGCTCGACCGACTCGACCGGGTCCAGGGCCGGCCGGGTGGCGTCGCCGAACGGGTCACGGCCCTGCCAGCCGACCGTCCAGAGGCCGAAGGTGAAGCGGTCGTCGGGGGTGGGGAGGAGATGCTGCGGCATGTCCGGCTCCTTCGCGAGGCTGGCCACCAGATTTGTTTTCTGAGATAACTAATACCGTCAGGGAAGGCCGGGCGCCAGTGCCCGCACCCGGGAGAGGAGATCCGGCCCATGTCCACAGGCCCGGTGGTGATCGGCGTCGACAGCTCCACCCAGTCCACGAAGGCGGCCGTGGTCGATGCGGAGACCGGCGCGCTGCTGGCCCTCGGCCGCGCGCCGCACACGGTCACCGGCGCCGAGGGTGCCCGCGAGAGCGACCCCGAGGGGTGGTGGACCGCCCTGGGCCGGGCCGTCGCCGACGCCCTGCGACAGGCCGCCGTGCCGCCCGCCGCCGTCACCGGCATCGCGGTCGCCGGGCAGCAGCACGGCCTCGTCGTCCTCGACGCCGGCGGCCGCCCCCTGCGGCCCGCGCTCCTGTGGAACGACACCCGCTCGGCCCCGCAGGCCACCGCCCTGACCGAGGCCCTCGGCGGTCCGGACGCCTGGCTCGCCCGCACCGGCGCCGTGCCCGTCGCCTCGATGACCGCCGCGAAGTGGCAGTGGCTGCGCGCGAGCGAACCGGCCGTCGCCGCCCGCGCGGCCGCCGTCCGGCTCCCGCACGACTTCCTCACCGAACGGCTCTGCGGAACCGCCGTCACCGACCCCGGCGACGCCTCCGGCACCTGCTGGTACGACACCGGGCGCGCCGCCTACGACCCCGAGCTGCTCGCCCTCCTGGGCCTCGACGCCGCCCTGCTCCCGGCCGTCGCCCCCACCGCCGGCACCCGGGTCGGCACCCTCACCCGCCCCGCCGCCGACGCGCTCGGCCTCCCGGCCGGCGTCGCCGTCGCCGCCGGCACCGGCGACAACATGGCCGCGGCCGTCGGCCTCGGCCTCGGCGGCGCCGGACTCCTCGACCGGCCGGTCGTCAGCCTCGGCACCTCGGGCACCGTCTTCGCCGCCACCCGGACCCGCCCGGTGAGCCCCGGGATCGCCGGCTTCGCCGCCGCCGACGGCGCCTTCCTGCCCCTCGGCTGCACCTTGAACTGCACCCTCGCCGTCGACCGGATCGCCGCGCTCCTCGGCCTCGACCGCGAGGACGCCGCGCCCGGCGACGGCCTCGTCCTCCTGCCGTACCTCGACGGCGAACGCACCCCCGACCTGCCCCACGCCACCGGACTGCTCACCGGCCTGCGGCACGGCAGCACCCCCGGCGCGTTGCTCGGCGCCGCCTACGAGGGCGCCGTCTTCACCGTGCTGCGGGCTCTCGACGAGCTCCTCGCCGCCTGCGGGCTCGACCCCGCCGCACCGGCCGTACGCGACCTCCCGCTCCGGCTGATCGGCGGCGGCGCCCGCGGCCGGGCCTGGACCGAGACCGTCCGCCGCCTCTCCGGCCGCCCCCTCGTGGTGCCCAGCGCCACCGAGCTCGTCGCCCTCGGGGCCGCCGCGCTCGCCGGGGCCGCGGTGAGCGGCGCCGAGCCGGTCGCCCTCGCGAGCGCCTGGGGCACGGGTGAGGGCCGCGAGCTCGCACCCGTCGAACGGGACGAGGAGACCTGGCGGCGCATCGCCGACGTGCTCGACCGGGCGGCCCCCACCCTGCTCGCCTGACCGCGGGCCCGACATCACCCGACGGCCCGTCCGGCCGCCGCCTGCCTCGGCCGCGTGACCCGCCCACCTCGGCCGCGTGAGCCCGCCCGCCTCGGCCGCGTGTGCCCGCCTGCCTCGGCCGCGTGTGCCCGCCTGCCTCGGCCGCGTACCCCGCTCGCCTCGGCCGCGCGCGCCCCGCCCGCCTCGTCAGCCTGACCCGCCCGCCTCGTCCCGGCGCCCGGGCGTGCTGCCCCGGCCCTCCCGTGCGCTGCCCCGGCCTTGCCCGCGCTGGCCCGGCCCTCGCGTGCGCTGCCCCGGCTTGCCTGCGCTGCCCCGGCCCGCCAGTCCTGCCCGCCGCCCTCGGGGCCGCGCCCCCCTCCCGCGCCCTCCATCACGCCGCCGAAGAATCATCAGTGCACCAACGGTTTTTCGCGCAGACCGTTGACACCCGATCGCTCCCTGCGGACACTCATGCCACCCAGCTAGTGAAGTGGATTTCACCAGGCGAACAATATGGGTGAGCAAGAGCCGACGAACGAGCCGCGTCCCCAGGGAACCCGATGACGAACTCCTCCGCTCCGCCCCGACCCCACACCCTCCGCTCCGTCCTGCCCGTCCTGGCCCTCTGCTGGGTCGCGGTCTTCTTCGACGGCATGGACGTCACCATCTACGGCGCCGTGATGCCGCACATGCTCGACGATCCCGGCCTCGGCCTCACGCCCGCGAGCGCCGGCACCATCGGCAGCTGGACGACCTTCGGCATGTTGATCGGTGCACTGACGGCCGGGACCGTCACCGACTGGCTCGGCCGGCGGCCGATGCTGGTCGCCAGCATCGTCCTCTTCTCCGCGGGCTCGGCGGTCTGTGCCCTCGCCGGGGACCTCGTCCTCTTCGGCGCCGGGCGTTTCGTCTCGGGCCTCGGCCTCGGCGGGCTCATGCCGCTCTGCCTCGCCATGGTCCTGGAGTTCGCCCCGCCCCGGCGGGCCGCCCTGATGACCGGTCTGCTCATGACCTCGTACCACGTGGGCGGAATGACGGCCACCGGCCTCGGGCTCGGCCTCGCGCCCGCCGCGGGCTGGCGCTGGGTGTTCTGGGCGGGCGTGCTGCCCGCCGTCGTCGCCGTGCCGCTGCTGCTCGCGCTGCTCCCCGAATCGCCCGGCGTGCTGCTGGCCCGCGGCAACGGCGAGCGGGCCGACGCCGTCGCCGACCGCTACGGCCTTCCCCGGCCCGCTCCCGTCGCCGCGCCGACCGCCGGCGCACAGGGGCGCGTCGCCGCCGTCCGGGCCCTCTTCCGCCCCGAGTCCCGCTGGGTGACGCCGCTCCTGTGGGCGGCCTCGTTCTGCGGGCTCCTCCTCGTCTACGGTGTCGCCACCTGGCTGCCGACGATGATGCGCGCCTCCGGCTACGGCTTGGACTCCTCCGTCGCCTTCCTCATGGTCGTCAACGCGGGCGGCATCGTCGGCCTGCTCGTCTCCGGACGGCTCGCGGACCGCTTCGGCCCACTGCGGATCGCCGCGATCTGGTTCGTCCTCACCGCCGTGGGCGCGCTCCTGCTCAAGCTGCACCTGCCCCTCGGTGTCACCTACGTCGTCGTCGCGGTCACCGGCGTGTGGCTCTTCAGTGCCCAGGTGATGGTCTACGCGGCGACCGGCGGCGTCTATCCGAGTGCCGAGCGGGCCGCGGGACTCGGCCTCGTCACCGGTGTCGGCCGGATCGGAGCCGTGGTGGGCCCCTGGCTGGTCGGCGCGCTCGCCTCGGCCGGCAACCAGAGCTGGGGCTTCACCACCTTCGCCGTCGCCGGGGTCGTCGGCTCCGTAGCCGTGGCTCTGGTCCCGCTCGCCGCACGCGTCGGGCGCCCGGCCGCGCCCGCCGGCGCGCCCGTGGCGGCCGCGAAGCCGGCGGCCGCGGGGGAGTGACCGCCCGGGTTCCGGGCTCTCGGTCGCGGGCTCAGGGCGTGGTGAGGGGCTCCGTGGGATTGCGGAGCTCCTCCGCGGCGTCCGACACCCGCCGGATCAGGGTCAGGAAGAGGGTCTGCTCCTCGGCGGAGAGCGGGGCCAGGAAGATCTGGTTCATGCGTGCCGTACGCACCGTCAGTTTCCGGTGCACACGCACCCCTTCGGGGGTGAGGCGCAGCAGGAAGCGGCGTCCGTCCGCGGGGTCGCGCACCTTGTCGAGCAGCCCTCGGCGGATCAGCCGGCTGACGACCTCGGCGATCGTCGAGCGGTCGAGCGCCACCCGCTCGCCCACCGTCCGCTGGTCGAGGCCGGGTTCGGCCGTCAGCGCGTTCAGGACGCCGAACTGGGGGGAGGTGATCTCCTCCGAGACCATCGTCGTCCACAGCAGGTGGTGCGCCTGCTGCAGCCGCCGGGCCAGATGCCCGGGATGCGTGGCCAGATCCACCGCGGCCATGAGCGCCTCCTCCTGCGGTTTCGTCGGTGCACGAACGATACCCGCATTTCACTTGGGCCGATCAGGACCCGTTGACGCCGAGGCGACTGCCTGTCAGCATGGCCCGGTCGGTGAAGATAGTCAGTGCACTGACTAATGCAGTGGCCACTCTCTCTTCCCCCCCCGCTCGCCGGTCCGGTGCTTCCCGGATCCTTCTCGCTCGCACGGAAACGAAGGGCTATCCCATGGACAAGGTGGTCGCCACCGCCGCGGAGGCGGTGGCGGACGTCCCGGACGGAGCGTCGCTCGCGGTGGGCGGCTTCGGCCTCAGCGGCGTACCCAACGCCCTCATCCGGGCGGTGCACGAGCGCGGCGTCGGCGGCCTGGAGATCGTCTCCAACAACTGCGGCGCCATGGACTCCGGCCTCGCCGTGCTCCTCGCCGCCGGCCGCATCGCCCGCGTCACCGGCTCGTACATCGGCGCGAACAAGGAGTTCGCCCGCCAGTACCTCGCCGGAGAACTGGAGGTCGAGCTGATCCCGCAAGGCACCCTCGCCGAACGCCTGCGCGCGGGCGGCTGCGGCATCCCCGCGTTCTACACCCCGGCCGGCGTCGGCACCCTCGTCGCCGACGGCGGACTGCCCTGGCGCTACGACGGCGAAGGCGGTGTGGCCCTCGCGTCCCCGCCCAAGGAGGTACGCGACTTCGACGGCGTCCCGCACGTCCTGGAACACGCCATCCGTACCGACTACGCGCTCGTCCGCGCCGCCAAGGGCGACCGTCACGGCAACCTCGTCTTCCACGCCTCCGCCCGCAACTTCAACCCGCTGGCCGCCATGGCCGGGCGGATCACCGTCGCCGAGGTCGAGGAACTCGTCGAGCCCGGCGCCATCGACCCCGACCACGTCCACCTGCCCGGCATCTTCGTCCGGCGCGTCCTCGCCCTCACGCCCGAGCAGGCCGCGGCGAAGGGCATCGAGAAGAGGACCACGCGATGAGCTGGACCCGTGAACAGATGGCCGCCCGCGCCGCCCTGGAACTCCGCGACGGCCAGTACGTCAACCTCGGCATCGGCCTGCCCACGCTCATCCCCAACCACCTCCCCGACGGCGTCGAGGTCGTCCTCGAATCCGAGAACGGGATCCTGGGGACCGGCCCCTACCCGACCGAGGACGAGGTCGACCCCGACCTCATCAACGCCGGCAAGGAGACCGTCACCGTCCTGCCCGGCGCCTCCTACTTCGACTCCGCCCTCTCCTTCGGCATGATCCGCGGCGGCCACATCGACGTCGCCGTCCTCGGCGCCATGCAGGTCTCCGCACGCGGCGACCTCGCCAACTGGGCCGTCCCCGGGCGCCTGGTCACCGGCATCGGCGGCGCCATGGACCTCGTCCACGGCGCCCGCACGGTCATCGTCGTCATGACCCACACCGCGAAGGACGGCACCCCGAAGATCGTCGAGGAGTGCGACCTGCCGCTCACCGGACGGGCCTGCGTCGACCGCGTCATCACCGACCTCGCCGTCCTCGACGTCACGCAGGACGGACTCGTCCTCGTGGAGACGGCGCCGGGCGTGACGGCCGAGGAGGTCGTCGCACGCACGGCGGCGCCCGTGCTCGGACCGGAGCTGCGCGCGGTCCCGGTGCCGGACCCAGGCGCGGCCCGCCACGGCCTCCGCCCCTCCCTTCCCGACCCGCTGGAGCTTTCGTGAACGACCTCACGCAGGACCGCATCGACGCCGAGATAGGCGCCCTCCAGTCGGCCTACGACAGCGCCCTCGCCGCCGGCGCACCGCGCCGGCACCACCCGGCGCGCGACTACGCCCCGTACCGCAGCTCCCTGCTCCGGCACCCGCGCCGGCCGCTGGTCGCCGTCGGCGGCGACCCCGAGGCCGTCGAGCTCGCCGGGCCCGTCTTCGGGATCACCGACGTCACCGAGCACGACAACGACCTCACCCGGATGCACACCGGCGAGCCCCTCGGCGAGCGGATCACCGTGTCCGGGCGGCTTCTGGACCGTGCGGGCCGGCCCGTACGAGGGCAGCTGATCGAGATCTGGCAGGCCAACGCCTCCGGGCGGTACGCCCACCTGCGGGACCGGCACCCGGCCCCGATCGACCCGCACTTCTCCGGTGTCGGACGCACCCTGACGGACGACCGGGGACGGTACTCCTTCACCACGATCAAGCCCGGCGCCTACCCCTGGCGCAATCACACCAACGCCTGGCGCCCGGCCCACATCCACTTCTCCGTCTTCGGCACGGCGTTCACGCAGCGGCTCGTCACCCAGATGTACTTCCCGGGCGACCCGCTCGTCGCCCACGACCCCATCATCCGCTCGGTCACCGACCCGGCCGCCCGCGACCGGCTCGTCGCCCGCTACGAACACGGCCTCTCCGAGCCGGAGTTCTCCCTCGGCTACGCCTGGGACATCGTCCTCGACGGGCCGGCCGCCACCTGGATCGAGGAAGGACGCTGACCGCCGTGGAGCCCACCCTCCTGCCGCCCACACCGTCCCACACCGTCGGACCGTTCTACGGCTACGCGCTGCCGTTCCCCGGCGGCGAGCGCATCGCGCCCGACGGGCACCCCGAGCGCGTCACCGTCCACGGACACGTGCTCGACGGCGCCGGCGAGCCCGTACCCGACGCGCTGCTCGAGTTCTGGCAGGCCGCCCCGGACGGCTCCCGCGCCGGTGCGCCGGGTTCGATGCGCCGGGACCCCGTCACCGGCGGACACCTCGGCCGGGACGGCACCGGATTCACCGGCTTCGGCCGCGTGGCCACCGACGCCGACGGGCACTACGCACTGCACACCCTGCCGCCCGGCAACCCCGGCCTTCCGTACATCAGCGTCTGCGTGTTCGCCCGCGGGCTGCTCCACCACCTCTTCACCCGCGCCTACCTCGCCGACGGGCCCGACCCCCTGCTCGACGGGCTCCCGGTCGACCGGCGCGCCACCCTGGTCGCCGCCGAGGAGCCGTACCGCACCTACCGCTTCGACATCCGGCTCCAGGGCGATGGCGAGACGGTGTTCCTGGAGTTCCCGTGACCGACCCCGCTGCCTCTCCGACCGACCCCACGCCGCGGGGCTCTGCCCCTACCGACCCCGCGCCGCCGAGCTCTGCCCCTACCGATCCCGCGCCGGCCGGCGGCGGCCTGCCGGATCACGACGCCGGGCTCCTCGATCCCGTACGGGCGGGCTCGCCCGCCGAGGCCGCCACCGGCGACACGGCCTTCCTCCAGGCCCTCCTGGACGCGGAGGCCGGGCTCACCCGTGCCCAGGCCGCCACCGCGGCGGTTCCCCCGGAGGCGGCCCGAGCCGTCACGGAGGCGGCCGAGGCGGTCCGCTTCGACCTCCGGTCGATCGCGCTGCGGGCGCGCGCCGGCGGCAACCCGGTCATTCCGCTGGTCGCGGACCTGACCGAGGCCGCGGGGGAGTGGGGGCCGTACGTGCACCGGGGTGCCACCAGCCAGGACGTCCTGGACACCGCCGCCATGCTGGTGGCCGCCCGCACTTTGGGTCTCGTCCTCGACGACCTCGCCCGCACGGAGCGGGCGCTCGCCGCCCTCGCCGCCGCCCACCGCGACACGGCCATGCCCGGCCGCACCCTCACCCAGCACGCCGTGCCCACCACCTTCGGACTGAAGGCGGCCGGCTGGCGCTCGCTCGTGCTCGACGCACGGGACCGGATCGGGACGGTGCGGGACGGTCTGCCGGCCCAACTCGGCGGCGCGGCGGGGACCCTGGCCGCCTTCGAGGACTACGGCCCCGGCCCCGGCACCGGAGCCCGCGTCGGCTCCGGCGCGGCGGACGTGACCGCCCTGCCCGCCGCGTACGCGCGTGAACTCGGGCTCGCCGCGCCGCTCTTGCCCTGGCACGTCCTGCGGACCCCCGTGGCCGACCTCGCGGGTGTCCTCGCCCTCACGGCCGGGGCGCTCGGCAAGATGGCCGTCGACGTGCTCGTCCTGTCCCGTACCGAGATCGCGGAGGTCGCCGAGGGCACGGGCGGCGGATCCTCCGCCATGCCCCACAAGGCGAACCCGGTACGCGCCACGCTCGTCGCCTCCGCCGCGCGCCGGGCCCCCCACCTCGCCGCGAGCCTGTACGGCTGCCTGGCCGCCGAGGACGAACGGCCCGCGGGTGCCTGGCACGCCGAATGGGAGCCGCTGCGCGAACTGCTGCGCCTGGTCGGCGGGGCCGCCCACCACGCCGCGGCCCTCGCCGAAGGGCTCCGCGTCGACCCGGAGGCCATGCGGGCCCACCTGGACACCACGGGCGGACTGCTCGTCGCCGAACGGCTCTCCGCGGCGCTCGCCCCCCGGCTCGGCCGGGCCCGCGCGCGGGCGCTGCTGGCCGAACTCGCCGCGCGCAGCAGGACCGAGGGCCGGCCGCTCGCCGAACTCCTCGCCGACCGGCCCGAAGCGGCCGGGACGGACGTCGCCGCCCTGGCCGACCCCGCCCGTGCCACCGGCTGCGCCGGAACCCTCACCGACCGAGCCCTGGAGCGAGATTGAGCCCGCGCACCCCGCACCACCGTGTCGAAGGGCCCGCCACCGCGCCGGTCCTCGTCCTCGGACCCTCGCTCGGCACGTCCACGGCCCTGTGGGACGCCGTCGCTCCCGAACTGGCGGTCACCCACCGCGTCGTGCGGTGGGACCTGCCCGGGCACGGCGGTTCGCCCGCCGATCTGATCGGCCCGGGCGCGACGGTGGCCGACCTGGCCCGGCTGGTCCTCGACCTCGCCGACGCCCTGGGCGCCGACCGCTTCTCGTACGCCGGGGTCTCGCTCGGCGGCGCCGTCGGGCTCCATCTCGCCGTGCACCACCCGGAGCGGGTCGACCGTCTCGCCGTCCTCTGCTCCTCCGCCCACTTCGGCGGCTCCGCGGCCTGGGAGGAGCGGGCCGCCACCGTCCGGCGCGAAGGACTGGCGAAGCTCGCCGACACGGCCGACGCCCGCTGGTTCACCCCCGGGTTCACCGTGCCGCGGCTGCTGGCGGACCACCGGGCCGCCGACCCCGAGGCATACGCGGCCTGCTGCGACGCGCTCGCCGCCTTCGACCTGCGCGACCGGCTCGCCGACATCACCGCGCCCACGCTGCTCGTCGCCGGCCGCGAGGACCCGGCGACGCCGCCCGCCCACCTCAGGGAGATCGCCGACGCCGTGCCCGGCGCGGCCCTCACCGAACTCCCCGGGGCCTCCCATCTCGCCCCCGCCGAACAGCCGGAGGCGGTGCTCGCCGCCCTGCGCGCGCATCTCACGGGCACGGCCGCGCGGAGCGGGACGCGCGTGCGCCGTCAGGTCCTCGGCGACGCCCACGTCGACCGGGCGCAGGCCCGGCAGACCCCGCTCACCGCCCGCTTCCAGGACTTCATCTCCCGCTACGCGTGGGGCGAGATCTGGACGGACCCCACCCTGTCCCGGCGCGAACGCAGCCTGATCACCCTCACCGCCCTCGTCGCCCACGGCCATCACGACGAGCTGGCGATGCACCTGCGGGCCGCCCGCCGCAACGGCCTGTCGGACGACGAGATCGGCGCGGCCCTGCTCCAGACGGCGGTCTACTGCGGGGTCCCGGCGGCCAACACGGCCTTCGCCGTGGCCCAGCGCGTCCTGGGGGAGGAGGAGCCGGGCCCTTCGAACGCCTGAGGTGGGCGTGAGGCGTCGACCGTGAGGCGCTGACCGTGAGGCGTCGGGCGGCGGACGTCAGGACAGTCGTGCCGGCCGGACGTCAGGACAGGGGTGCCGGCCGCTCCGGTGCCAGCGAGTTGCCCGCGGGGATGCGTCCGCAGTCCGACGGGGCCGTGCGGCCGGCGAACCGGCCGTCGAGCCAGTCGAGGGCGGTGGGCGCCCAGACCACGGGGGCGCCGACATGGCTGAGCAGGTCGTACTGGTCGTACGCGATGGCGGAGTTGCCGGTCGCGCAGTACTGCCGGGCGAGCGCCCGCACGTCCCCGGCGACCATGACGCCGTCGCCCGTACCGATGCCCGGAGGGTTGGCGAAGGTTCCCTCCAGGACGCCGGCGTTGCCCTGGGCGATGAGACCCGGGACGGTCGGGGTGGCGGCCGAGCCGAGGTTCACCCGGTTCACCGCCTCGACGAACTCGGGCACGGAGTTGGGGTCGGCGTACTCCGGCTTCGCCATCTTCTTCCAGGTCAGCCCGGGGTAGCGGCCGAGGGCGTCGGTGATGGAGCCGTGCTCCAGCTTCTCGTAGACCTCCAGGCCGTAGCCGCTCATGTACTGCTTGAGGTCGATGTCGTAGGAGCGCGCGACACCGATGATCGCCATGGGGATGACGCCGGACCAGGTGAGGGAGCCGTCCACGTACTTCAGGTTGTGGGCCGGGGCCACGAGCAGGCCTCCCTCGGCGAAGCCGACCAGCCTGCTGTTGACGTCGGGGGCGTAGCGCGGCGCGAGCGCGGCGGCCCAGCCGGTCGCGATCGCGCCGCCGGAGTAGCCCATGAGGCCGAAGCGCGTGTCGGAGTCGAGTCCCGTCTGCGGGGAACGGGTGGCGGCGCGTATGGAGTCCAGGGTGTTCGTTCCGTACTCGGGTCCCGCGGCGAAGTCGGCCCGCTGTCCCTCGGTGTCCGGGATGACCACGTCGTAGCCCTTCGCCAGCAGAGGGGCGATGAAGAGGGCCTCGGCGTTCGGGATGAGGCCGCCCAGGGTCACGTTCCCGGCGATCGCCCTGGAGGGGCCGTCCTCGGGGCTGAGGGAGTCGTAGAACGACTGGTACGACACCGCCTTCGACCCGTCGCCGGTGAGGCTGCGCACGACGGTGGTCACGTTGGCGGCGGGGCGGCCCTGGGCGTCGGTCGTGCGGTAGAGCAGCTGGATCGCCTGCACCGGCGTGGAGATGCCGACGAGGTGGTACTGCAGCGTCCTCGTCTTCAGCACGCTGCCCGGCGCGTAGGCGGACAGGGGCGTGCCGCCGTCGTACGCGTAGAACGGGTCGGCGGCCGACGCCGTCGCCGTGGGGGTCTCGGCCTCCGCGGCGACGGCCGCGGGAGCGGCGGTGAGGGACGCGGCGGCGGCGACGGCCACGGCGATCGATCGAACGGGCTTGGACATGGCTCACTCGATTCCTGTGGGGATGGAGGCGCGCGCGAGGCCCGTGCGTCGGTCGGGCCCCGTTCGGCCGTGACGGTCCTTCGGCGGCACGGAGGTGCGTGGGGGTGCGGGGGATGACGCGGCCGCGGTCCGCCCGGGGCTGGTGATGTACCGGCCGGTCGTGTTACCAACCAGTAGCGCTTGCCCGCAGACCATGATGGACGGCCTGCGGGACCGCGTCTCCGGTGTGTACGACAGAGATTCGCGAGGTGGATTGTGACCGCGTCCAACGGGGGGAACGGCGGCTCGGTGCCGCAGATCGGGGGCATGCCCGTCCACAGCCGGCTGCTGGTCGCCGCGGCGGACCTGGAGCCCGTGGTGCTGGCCCGGCTGGTCGAGCAGGTGCCGGCCTACGGGACGCTGCCCTCCGAGCAGTTGCGCGGCGAGATCGTCAAACAGGTGGCGCGTGGCATCGTGGCCTGCGCCGAAGTGCTGCGCACCGGCGCCCCGTTGGGTGAGGACGAGCAGGCCGCGATCCGCGAGTCGGCGGCACGGCGCGCCGACGAGGGCGTGCCGCTCGAGTCCGTCGTCGGCGCCTACCACGTCGGCGCCGAGGAGTGCGCCCTCCAGGTCCTCTCGACCGTCGAGCCGGCGGACTACGCCGACGTGCTGGTCGTCCAGCGGCGGCTGCTCGGCTTTCTGCGCCAGGTGAGCTGCGCCGTCGCCGCCGGGTACGTGCAGGAGCGGCAGTCCGCCCTCGGCGACGAGCAGGTCGCCCTGCAGTCGCTGCTGTCCCGGCTGCTGGAAGGCGGCAGCCCGCAGGCCGCGGCCGATCGTGCCGGCGTCCAACTGCCGCCGTGCTACCTCGTGCTGAGCATCGCCATGGGACCCCACCCGGACGAGCTGCTGCCCGGGGTGAACCGCCCGGTCGTGGTGCGCCGCAAGCTCCGGCGGCTGCGCAACGAGCTGCAACGCCACACCACCGGCGTGCCCTTGTCCGTGCTCTCCGGCGACGGCGGGCTGGTGCTGTTCCCGTACGGGACGCCGGCCGCCGACTTCGGCGCGGCGGACCGCGACCGGCTCTCATGGCTGGTCACGCAGTTCGGCCGGATGTGCGGCGCCGACCTGCTCGTGGCGGCCGCGGCCGCCACGCCGGAGGGGGTCGCGGAGGCGGCCCGGCTGGCCGGTGAGGTACGCGAGGTCGCCGAGGCGTCGGGCCGCCCGCCCGGCCTCTACCTGCTCGACGACGTGCTGCTGGAGTACCAGCTGAGCCGTCCGAGCCCGGCCAGGGACGGGCTCGCCGCCCTGCTCGGCCCGCTCGGCGACCGCCCGGAACTGCTCGACACCCTGCGCACGTTCCTCGCCTGCGGCCTCGACCGGCGGCAGGCGGCGGCCCGGCTCCAGGTCCATCCGAACACGGTGGACTACCGCCTGCGCAGGGCGGCGGACCTCACCGGAGTGGACGCGGCCCGGGGCACGGATCTGCTCACGCTGCACGCCGCGCTCGCCGCCCATGACGCCTTGCGGCGGAGCGGGTCCGTCCCGCGGAGCCGGACCGGACGGACCGATCACGACCGATCCCACTCCTGAGCCGGAATCAGCCGACGGCTGTCCGGCTCCCGTCGCGGGACTCGCCGTGGACGTCGGCGAGGAGCCAGCGGAACATCGCGGGGGTGGCGTCGAAATGGCCGCCGTGCCCGGCGCCTTCCCCCCGGACCAGGGTCGCGCCCGGGATGCGTGCGGCGAGCCACTCGCCGTGCCCGGGTGGAACCAGGCTGTCGAGCTCACCGTGCCAGATCCGCACCGGGGCCGTGACGTCCGCCGGGTCGAAGCCCCACGGCGTACCGAAGAGCGCGGTCACGTCGTCCACCCAGCCGTCGAGCCCCGGCCGGAGCGCTTCGGCGAAGGCCGGGCCGATCATCGCGCTGATCTCCGGGCGGCCCAGGACCGCCCGCTCGACCGCCGGCAGCGGTGGCAGGCCGGCCGATCCGACCTGCGCCAGATGGTCCATGACGGCCTGTCGTCCGATCGCGGCCGCCGTGGCGCTGCGCCGGTTTCCCTCGTTCATGCCGGCGGTCCAGTCCAGGCCCGCCGCGTCCCGCGGGGCCAGGCCGGCCATCACACCCAGGCGCGTCACCCGCTTCGGGCACCGGGCGGCGAAGGCCAGGGCGTGCGGGCCGCCGCCGGAGACGCCGAACACCGCGAAGCGGCCCAGCCCCAGGGCGTCGGCGATCGTCGCCACGTCGGCGGCGGCGTCGACGACCCGGCGCCCCGGTCTGGGGGTGGAGCACCCGAACCCGGGCCGGTCGTAGGTGATCAGCCGGACACCGAGCCGACGGAACAGGGACTCGTCCGGGTAGCGGGCCAGCCGGCTCATGGGGCTGCCGTGGAGGTAGACGACTGGGACGCCGGCCGGCTCGCCCCACTCCTCGACGGCGAGCGTACGACGGTCCTCGGTGATCACCTCGCGCATGGTGGTCAACCTAGCCCTGTGCGGCGAGCCCGGGCCAAGGCATTTTCCGTCAGGTACCTGTACCTGTACCTGTACCTGTGCCTGTGTCCGGGCCTGCGCCTGTGTCCGTGTCCGCCGCCGACGGGACAGGCGCTAGTACGCCGGAACCCGGGCGAAGCGCTCCGTGACGTGCAGGTCCGCCTCGATGCCGGCGATCGTGGCCGCCAGCTCCGGGAGGACCTCGCGCACGCACTCCTCGGCGGACCTGCGGCTGGCGTGCAGGGCGACGTTGACGGCGGCGACGGCCCGGCCCGCGCGGTCGCGGACCGGCATCGCGATCGACCGCAGCCCCTCCTCCAGCTCCTCGTCCACCAGCGCGTACCCCTCGCGGCCCACCCGGTCGAGCAGGGCGCCGAGTTCGGCCCGCCCGGTCACCGTGTGCGGGGTGAGCGCCCGCGGTGCGGAGGCGTCCAGCCGGGCCGCGCGCTCGTCCGCCGGCAGGTCCGCGAGCAGGACGCGGCCCATGGAGGTCGCGTACGCGGGGAAGCGGGTGCCGAGGGTGATGTGGACGTTCATGATGCGGCTGGTCTCGATCCGTCCCGTGTACTGCACCTCGGTGCCGACCAGCACGGCGAGCGAGGTGGACTCGCGTACCCGCTCGGCCAGGTCCGCGAGGTGCGGCTGGGCGATCCGGGTGAGCGTGGTCCGGGAGAGCGGTGCGAAGCCGAGCGACAGCACGCGGGGGGTGAGCCGGAACTCGCGGCCGTCCACCCGCACGCAGCCGAGGTGTTCGAGGGTGATCAGGGCCCGCCGGGCGGTGGCCCGGGCGAGGCCGGTCGCCTCGGCGACCGCCGTCAGCGGCAGCGCGGCGCGGCCCTCGCCGAACGCCGTGAGCACCGTGAGGCCGCGGGCCAGGGACTCCACGAACCCCCGGCCCAGCTCCGCCTTCGACGCGCCCGTCCAGCCGGCGAGCCCGGTCGGCGCGGCCGGAGCCGCCGCCGGCGCCTCCCGCAGCTCCCGCTCCATCGCGGCGGCCGCCGTCCGCAGCCGGGGCAGCAGCGCCTCGCGCAGGGAGCCGGCGTCGTGCCGGCTGGTGTGGCTCACGGTGCTCAGCGCGCAGGCGATCCGCCCGTCGCTCCCGCGCACCGGCACCGCGACCGCCACCAGACCGGGCTCGACCAGCTGGTCGTCCAGCGCCCAGCCGCTCGCCCCCGCCTCGGCGGCCCGCTCCTCGAAGTCCACGGCGCCCGCCGTGCGTGCGGGCGCGGCGGGGAAGCTTTGGCCCTGCGGATCGGCGGCCCGCCGCTCGCGCCATCCCGCCCAGGCGGCGGCGTCCCATTCGGAGGCGAACAGCGCGCCCGGCGCGGTGCGCTCGGCCGGCAGCAGGTCGCCGATGCGGAAGCTCACCGACATCGCGCGGCGCCGCGTCGCCTGGTGCACGAAGCGGATGCCGTCGCCGTCCGGGACGGCGAGCGACACCGACTCGTCCAGCTCGTCGGCGAGCGCGTCCGCCCGACCGCCCAGCAGATCGGGCAGCCGTACGGAGGCCAGATAGGCGTTGCCCACCTCCAGCAGCCGCGGTGCGAGGAGCACGTCGCGCCCCTCGATCCGTACGTATCCCATGCGCGCCAGCGTGCCGGTGACGCGGTCCACGGTGGACCGGGCGAGTCCGGTGGCGCGCTCCAGTTCGCCGACCGGCATCCGGCCGCCCGCGTCGGTGAGCCGGCGCAGCACGCCGACCCCGCGCAGCAGCGGTGTCACCGCCTCGGGCGGCGCTTCGGCGGTCGTGTCGTGGATCGGTGGCATCGGCTCTCCGTCGTGGATCTTCGGTCCACCGTAGTGAACACGGTGCGGACAGGACGCGGCACCCCGTTGACAGGCGAACCCGCCCGCGACCAGACTCCCAGCATAGTGAAGAGGTCTTCACTATGCGAACAAGCCTTGACGAGGAGACCCCATGCACACCACCGTCGGCATCATCGGCGGAGGCCCCTCCGGCCTGCTCCTGGCCCGCCTCCTGCACCGGGCGGGCATCGACAGCGTCGTCCTGGAGAGCCGCGACCGCGACTACGTCGAGCGGCGCCAACGGGCCGGCATCCTCGAACAGGCCACCGTCGACGCCCTGCGCGCCGCCGGCGCGGGCGCCCGCCTCGACGCGGAGGGACTCCCGCACGACGGCATCGAACTCCGCCACGCCGGCCGCGCCGACCGGATCGACTTCCCCGCCCTCACCGGCGGTCGGCGTGTCTGGGTCTACGCCCAGACCGAGGTCGTCAAGGACCTCGTCGCCCTCCAGCTCGCCGAAGGCGGCCCCCTGCACTTCGAGGCCGAGGTCACCGCCGTCGAGGGCGCCGACACCGACCGCCCCCTCATCCGCTACACCCACGAGGGCCGCGACAGGATACTGACCTGCGACTACGTCGTCGGCTGCGACGGCTACCACGGCGTCACCCGGCACGCCGTCCCCGCGACCGAACGGCGCACCTTCGAGCGCACCTACCCCTACTCCTGGCTCGGCATCCTGGCCGAGGCCCCGCCGGTCTACGACGAGCTGATCTACGCCCACTCCGAGCGCGGCTTCGCCCTCGCCAGCATGCGCTCACCGTCCGTCAGCCGCCTCTACCTCCAGGTCCCCAACGGCACCGACCCGGCCGACTGGCCCGACGAGCGCGTCTGGGACGAACTCGACGCCCGCCTCGCGCTGACCGCCGACCCCGGCTGGCGCCTCACCCGCGGCACCGTCACCCAGAAGTCCGTGCTGCCCATGCGCAGCTCCGTCACCGAGCCCATGCGCCACGGCCGGGTCTTCCTCGCCGGGGACGCGGCGCACATCGTCCCGCCGACCGGGGCGAAGGGCCTCAACCTCGCCGCTGCCGACGTCATCGTCCTCGCCCGCGCCTTCGCCCACCACGCGAAGACCGGCTCGACCGAACTCCTCGACGCCTACTCCGACACCTGCCTGCGCCGGGTGTGGCGGGCCGAGCACTTCTCGTACTTCATGACCACCACCCTCCACGCCGACCCGGACCAGTCGCCGTTCGACACCCGGCTCCAGCAGTCCCAGCTCGACCGGATCGCCGGCTCCCCGCACGCCGCCGCCGAACTCGCCGAGAACTACACGGGCCTCCCGCTCGACGCCTGACGCACCAGCCCGAACGCGGTGAGCAGCCAGGCCGCGGCGGCGATCGCCAGCAGCAGCCGCCCCAGCGGGTCCAGCCGGCCGATCCCCGCCGCGGTCGCCACGGACAGACAGCCGACCGCAGTCATCCCCAACGGGAAGACCGTCGCCCAGCGCCGCACGTCGTACCCCCCGCGTGGCCGCGCCACCTCGCCCGCCAGGAGCACCGCGTACCAGAGCAGCGAGAGCCCCAGCAGGACCAGGGCGACCGTCCGCAGGGCGTCACCCGTCCACACCCCGCTCGCCAGCAGCTTCACCCCGCCGAGCGCGGAGATGGCGAGGGCCCCGCCCGCCACCCACTGGTCGCCCGCGCCCGTCAGCACCTGCCGGAAGTCGAACCTGGTCAGCGCGTCCGCGTACAGCACGAGCCCCAGCACGAACAGCACCAGACCCGCCCAGGCGAGCCACCGGCCGTAGCGCGGCGCGAGCGTGCCCGCCAGCAGGGCGAGTCCCTGCGTCGCCACACAGATCAGGAACGCCCCACCCGGCATCCGATGCCCCAGATGCCGCAGCACCGACGGGAGCAGCGCGGCCCAGGCGACGGCGGCGATCCCCAGCAGCGTCAGGGCCACCGGCCACCACTCGAACAGCGCACACCGCACCCCCAGGACGGTCGTCGCCGCGACGGCGGTCAGCGCGGGCGGAGTGTCCGCCCGCGCCTGCCAGCCACGCCGATCGCCCAGGAGCAGGCTCGCGAAGTCACCGGCGAGCACCAGCCACAGCGCCCCGGCGAGCCCGAACGCCACCAGCGACACCCCGTCGAGCCCGACGAGACGCAGGCCGACGGAGAGGATGCCCGTCGCCATGACGGCCGCCCCGGCGACCGGCGGCAGCACGGCCCACCAGGGGGCGGCACGATCGTCCATGCCCCCATCCCAGCGCCGGGCCCACGGCGCCGCCACCGGAGTGCCGACGGAGCCGGTCCGCCGGAACTCCGAGCGCTCAGCCCTCGGTGAGGAGCACCACCTCGAGCCGGCGCGGGCCGTGCACCCCCTCCACCCGGTCGAGCTCGATGTCGCTCGTCGCCGAGGGCCCGGAGATCCAGGTGAGCGGCCGCGCCGGGTCCAGACGCGGCAGCGCGAGCGGCACCGACGCCACGACCTGCTCCGGCACCCGCACGACACACACGTGCAGGTCCGGTACGAGGGTGAGCGCGCGCCGTCCCTGAGCGGGACCGCCGTCGAGGACGATCGTGCCGGTCTCGGCCACGGCCACGGCGCAGCCCGTCACCACGGCGTCGGTCCCGTCCAGCCGGTGCGGCGTCAGCGTCCCGTCGTCCGACCGGAGCTCGACGTCCCCGGCACACCCGGCCAGCCACGCGTCCGGCAGCCCGGGCGGCACGGCGACACTGCGCGCCCCGTGCCCGGAGAGCAGCCGGCCGACGAGTGCGGCGACCCCTCCGGCATCGGCGCGGTGGACGACCGCCCGGTAGTCGGCGAGGTTCTCGTGCAGCAGATCGGTGAGCGCCGCCGGATCGTCGGGCGCGTGCCGCGTCAGATAGCGGCGCTCCGGCTCGGGCGCCTCGGGCGCGCCGGCGACGGCGGCCCGGACCCGGGCGAGGATCCGCTCCCGGGAGGACGGGACGGCGGGCTGCGGGGCGCTGGTCACGTACGGTTCCTCCTCCACCAGTCGCGGAACGACTCCGCCGGCACCTCGGGCAGGTCACGGGTCTCCGTCCAGGCACCGGCGCCCGGTGGCCTCTTCGGGTGCAGCGCGCGCGTCCGGGCGGCGAGGCGCTCTCCGGCGGCGAGCACGCCCGGCCGGTCGAGCACCCAGCCGGCGGCCGTCATCGCCGCCCGTTCGAGCCGGTGCCCGGGGCCGCCCTGTCCGGCGACCCGCTCGCGCAGATGCACCAGGACCTCCGGGATGTCGATGGCCACCGGGCACACCTCGTAGCAGGCCCCGCACAGCGAGGAGGCGTACGGCAGGGAGGCGTCGATCCCGCTCGACGTACCGCGCAGCTGGGGGGTGAGGATCGCGCCGATCGGGCCGGGGTAGACCGAGCCGTACGCGTGGCCGCCGGCCCGCTCGTACACCGGGCAGACGTTGAGGCAGGCCGAGCAGCGGATGCAGCGCAGTGCCTGGCGCCCGGTGGCGTCGGCGAGGACGTCGGTGCGGCCGGCGTCGAGCAGCACGAGGTGGAAGGTCCGCGGCCCGTCGCCGTCGGTGGTACCGGTCCACATGGACGTGTACGGGTTCATCCGCTCGGCGGTCGAGGAACGGGGCAGGGTCTGAAGGAAGACCTCCAGGTCCCGCCAGGTGGGGACGACCTTCTCGATGCCGACGACGGAGATCAGGGTCTCGGGCAGGGTGAGGCACATGCGGCCGTTGCCCTCGGACTCGACCACGACGAGCGTGCCGGTCTCGGCGACCATGAAGTTGGCCCCGGAGACGCCGACCCTGGCGCGGAGGAACTTCTCGCGGAGGTGCAGACGGGCGGCCTCGGCCAGTTCGGCGGGCGTGTCGGTGAGGTCCTCGGGTGCCGGCCGGCCCCATTGCGCCATCTCGGAGCGGAAGATGTCCCGGATCTCGCCCCGGTTGCGGTGGATCGCCGGGACGAGGATGTGGGAGGGCCGGTCGTCGCCGAGCTGGACGATGAGCTCGGCGAGATCGGTCTCGTAGGCGCGGATGCCCTCCGCCTCCAGGGCTTCGTTGAGACCGATCTCCTGGGTGGCCATCGACTTGACCTTGACCACCTCGGTCTCGCCGGTGGCCTTGACCAGATCCGCGACGATCCGGTTGGCCTCCGCGGCGTCCGCCGCCCAGTGGACGGTGCCGCCCGCCGCGGTCACCGACGCCTCCAGCTGGAGGAGGTACCGGTCGAGGTGCCGCAGCGTGTGGTCCTTGATCTGCCGCCCCGCCTCGCGCAGCTCCGCCCAGTCGGCGAGCTCGGCGACCGCGCGGGCCCGCTTGTCGCGGATGGTGTGCGTGGCGTGCCGGAGGTTGCCGCGCAGGCGCTCGTCGCGCACGGCCTCCCGCGCGGCCCGCGGAAACGCCGGGGGAGACGCGTGGTGGGCGGGCGGGGGTGGCCCGGGCATGCCGAGGAACGTGCCGCTCATGTCAGGGGCTCCTCTTCCGTGCTCGCCAGGATCTCCGCGAGGTGCACCGGACGCATCTCCGGGAACAGCTTCATACGGCTCATCGTGCCACCCAGGTGCAGGAGGCAGGAGTTGTCCGCCCCGCACAGCACCTCGGCCCCCGTCGAGGCGGCGTTGCGGACCTTGTCGGCGCCCATGGCCGCCGACACGTCCGGGTTCTTCACGGCGAAGGTGCCGCCGAAGCCGCAGCACTCCTCCGCCCCCGGCAGCTCGACCAGCTCCAGGCCCTTCACCGCTTCGAGCAGCCGGCGCGGCCGGTCGCCGAGCCCGAGGAGCCGCAGACCGTGGCAGGAGGGGTGGTAGGTGACCCGGTGCGGGAAGTACGCGCCGACGTCGGTCACGCCGAGGACGTCGACCAGGAACTCCGTCAGCTCGTAGGTGCGGGGGCCCAGTTCGGCGGCCTCCGGACCGAACCGCCCGTAGTGCCGGCGGACCATGGCCGCGCACGACCCGGAGGGCGTGACGACGTACTCGTACCCCTCGAAGGCGCGGACCGTGCGCCGTACCAGGGGCGGGGTCCGCTCGCGGTACCCGGTGTTGAACTGCGGCTGCCCGCAGCAGGTCTGCGCGGCGGGGAAGTCGACGGTGACGCCGAGGCGTTCGAGGAGCCGGACGGTCGCCACGCCCGTGGACGGGTACAGGGCGTCGTTGACGCAGGTGACGAACAGGGCGACGCGCATGTACGGGTTCCTCCCGGTCGGCGGCCCTGGCCAGGGCCTGTTCAGGGGGCCCGGTCCAGGTCCGGGGCCCTCGCGGGGTCAGGGGCGCGGCCAGGGGCGCCCGTCGAGTCGTTCGATGTCCCGGTTGAAGCGTTGCAGGGAGGCGGCGAAGTCGGCCACCTCCTCCGGCGTCCAGTCGGCGGCCACGGGCCTGTGGACGGCCCCCGCCGGCCTCATCATGACGGCCCTCGCCCCGCTCGGCGCGAAGCTCTCCGCCGCTCGCGGCCCCAAGGTCACGCTCGCCGTCGGCAGCCTCGTCATCGCCGGCGGTTACGTGTCCTCGCTGCTCCTCATGGGCACCACCTGGGGCCTGCTCGCCGTCACCCTCGTCTGCAACACGGGCGTCGGGCTCGCGTACGGGGCGATGCCCGCCCTGATCATGGGCGCCGTGCCGCAGCAGGAGACCGCCTCCGCCAACAGCTTCAACACCCTCATGCGCTCCATCGGCAGCTCCGTCTCGGCCGCCGTCATCGGCGTCGTCCCGGCCCAGCTGACCACCGACTACGGCGGCCACCCGCTGCCCTCCGAGGACGGCTTCCGCGTCGCCATGCTCATCGGCGGCGGCTTCGGCCTCGCTGCCGCGCCGGTCGCCTCGCTCATCCCCGTACGCCCCGTCCCGGCACCGGGAGCACCGGCCGAGGCGCCGAGGCCCGCGGCCGAGCCGGCGGCCTGACCGCCGGCCCCGGGCCCCCGGTGCCTCCCTGGGCGACATGGGGCGCGCCGGCCGCGGCCGGCGCGGCCGTCAGGACCGGCGGCGCGGCTTCGCGGAGCGCGTGCTCTTCGGCGCCGGCCCGCCGCCGGTGCGGCGTCCCCGGCCGCCGGCGCCCTGGGACTTCTGCCCCTGGCCCTGGCCCTGTCCCTGCCGGCCCTGCTTCGCGGGACGTCCGCCCTTCGCCCCCTGCGGGGCCTTCGCGGACCTGGCCGCCTTCTCGTCGGGCTTGCGACCGCGCGAACTGTTCACGGTCCGCCCCCGCACGATCCCGATGAAGTCCTCCACCAGATCGGTGGTGGCGTCCTCCGGCCAGGACAGCGCGACCTGCGACTGCGGCGTCCCCGTGATCGTCCGGTACGTGAGGTCCTTGCGGTGGTGGAGCCGGGCCAGCGACTGCGGCACGACGAGCAGCCCGATCCCGGCCGCCACCAGCTCGACGGCGTCCGCGGTCGTCGCCGGACGCTCGAACGCCGGAAGTCCCGGCGGGCCGTCCCAGTCCAGGGTGTCGTCCAGCGGGTGCAGGACGATCTCCTCCGCGATGTCCTCCACGGTCACCTCGTCGGCGGCGGCCACCAGGTGGTCCTTGGGGACCACGACGACGGTCGTCTCCACGTACAGGGGGATCGCGCTGAGCTCCGTACGGTCCACCGGAAGCCGCACGAAACCGGCGTCGGCCCCGCGCTCCCTGAGCACCGTCTCCGCGTCGGCCGCCGTCACCTGGACGAGCTCGAGAGGCACGTCGGGCAGGCGCTCGTGCCAGATCCGCACCCACTTCGAGGGCGTCACGCCCGGTACGTACACCAGCCGGAACGACGGCCCGGCGGGGTCGGCCGCGGGCGGCGCCGGGGAGGGAACGGGGGAGGAGGATGCGTCCGAGCCTGTCACCAGGCCAGATTACCGGCCGTGGTCGGCGGGGGCGCACCTGGCCGATATTCTTGTCTGCATGACGCAGCACCAGACCGCCCAGACGATGAAGCCCGCCACCGCGGCGAAGAAGCTGGGCGTGTACCTCGACGCCACCCCCGCCGAGTTCCGCGAGGGTGTCGTCTCCCGCGCCGAGCTCAACGCGCTCCAGACCGACCCGCCGGAGTGGCTCCGCGAGCTGCGCCGCAACGGCCCGCACCCCCGTCCGGTCGTGGCGGCCAAGCTGGGCGTCTCCATCTCCGGTCTCGCCCGCGGTGGCGTCACCGAGGCCCTCACCACCGAGCAGATCGAGGCCCTCAAGGACGAGAACCCGGAGTGGCTCCGCAAGGAGCGCGAGACCCAGGCCGAGGTCCGCAAGGAAGCCGTCCGCATCAAGGAGAAGCGCGCGGAGAAGGCGGCGCGGACCGACCGCGACTGATCCCGCCGACCGACCGCCTGACGCGCGGGGGCGTACACCCTCGGGCGCTGGGCGCCGGAGGCCGGGCGCCAGGTGGCGGGTACGTGTGACCAGGCCCGCGTAACCGGCCCTGTACCCCACGCCGGGCGGTCCAGATCGCCCGGCGTTTCGCGTGGTCCGGGCCCAGGAGCCCCGGCCCGAGCGTCCGGCCGCATTCCCACGCCGGGCAGGACAGCCCCGCCCCGCGTTTCGCGTGCCCCGGGCGCCCAAGCGCCCCGCCCGCGAGCCCAGGGCCGAGCGCCCTGCCCGCGAGTCCGGCCCGAGCGCCCAGGCCCGTGAGCCCGGCCCGAGCGCCCAGGCCCGTGAGCCCGGCCCGAGCGCCCAGGCCCGTGAGCCCGGCCCGAGCGCCCAGGCCCGTGAGCCCGGCCCGACCGGCCCCCCCCGACACGCCCCCCGCCGGGCATATTCGGATGCGTCCGTGGCGCCCGCGGTGGTGCAATCGCCGGATGCGATCCGAGACCGAGCCCCCGATGACCGTCGATCGCGGACGGTTCGCCGACGCGGTCACCCCCTGGGAGGAGCCGGCCTGGCGTGAGGCTGCTCTCGGTTGGGCGGAGCAGGCGCTGGACCGGCACGGGCTGGCGGTGAGCGGGCCCCGCGAGGCGCGGGTACGGCCCTGGTCGATCCTGGTGCGCTTCCGGACCGGCGCGGGTGAGCGCGACGCCGTGTGGTTCAAGGCGAGCGCGCCGGCCGCCGGCTTCGAGGCGGCACTCGGCGGGGCGCTCGCCGAGTGGGTCCCCGACCATGTCCTCGCACCGCTCGCCGTGGACGCCGACCGCGGCTGGTGCCTCCTGCCCGACGGCGGGCCGCTCTTCAGGAACGTCCTCGACGCGGGCGGCGCCGGACCGGCGGACTGGCTCGCGGCGGTGGCGCAGTACGCGCGGATGCAGCGCGCCCTGACCCCGTACGCGGACCGGATGACGGGCCTCGGCGTGCCCAGCGCCCGGACCCGGCACCTGCCGGAGATCTTCGACGGCCTCGTCGAGACCCATCCCACCCTCGCCCCGGACATCCGCGGCTCCCTGCGGGCCCGGCGGCCGCGGCTGCTCGACTGGTGCGCGGAGCTCGACGCCGTGGGCGTTCCGGACTCGCTCGACCACTGCGACCTGCACGACGGCCAGGTCCTCGCCCCCGGCACCGGAGGCTTCACCTTCTTCGACTGGGGCGACGCCGCCGTGGGCCACCCCTTCGCCAGCCTCCTCGTCCCGGCGCGGGACGTCCGCGAGCGCTACGGGCCGGACGCCGTGGCCGGTGTCCGTGACACCTACCTGGAGCCGTGGACCGACCTCGGCCGCCCGCTCACGGAACTCCGCCGCGCAGCGACCCTCGCCGTCCGCCTCGCCGCCATCGGCCGCGCGGTCTCGTGGTTCCGCCTCTTTCCCGGCACGCCGGCCGACGACTGCCACGAGGCGAGCGCGTACTGGATCGAGGAGCTCTTCGCCGAACCCGACCTGCTCTGACCCCCGCCCCGGCCCTGCTGACCCCGTCCCGGCCCTGCTGACCCCCGCCCCGGCCCTGCTGACCCCCGCCCCGGCCCTGCAGCCGTCCTGCCCTCTCAGGTGGCCGCGCTGCCCCTTGCCGGGCGTCAGCTCTTCGTGGTCACGAGGTGCAGCAGCCGGGCGGTGTGCTTGTACGGCGCCCGCCCGGCCGTCTCGATCTCGAGCCGCTCCAACCGGGCGTAGTACTCGGGGTCGAACTTCACGCCGTCGTCCGGGATGTAGTCGCAGAACACCCGGATCCCGTAGTGGTGCACCCCGGCGCAGCCGAGCGTACGGAGCGTGTCGCCGAGCTCCTCGGCGGTATGCAGCCGCAGTTCGGCGTCGAACAGGTCGGTGTGCACGCTCTCGGCGTCCAGCGCCGCGCGGACGGCCTCGGGATCCATCGTCCGCACGGCCGCGCGCAGCGCCTCCGAGTGCCGGTTCATGGTGATCACCGACAGCAGCCCGCCCGGCCGCAGCGCCCCCAGCGCGACGCGCAGCGTACCGGTGGCGTCCGGGGTGTAGGGCAGCACGCCGTGACACAGCACGACATCGAAGCCACCGCTGGCCAACTGGGCGGGCAGCGCGGAGACTTCGGCCTCGACGCAGGTGATCCGGTCCGTCAGGCCGGCCGCCGCGGCGCGCCGCGTGGCCGTCTCCAACATGGCCGGCGCGTAGTCGACCACGGTCACGTGATGCCCGCGGGCCGCGAGCCGCACCGCGTCCCCGCCGTCCCCACCTCCGAGGTCGAGCACCCGCAGGGGGCGGCCGGTGCCCGACTCCGCGAGGTGTCGGGCCAGAACGGCCTCCGCCACGGCGTACCGCAGCCGCCCCCAGGGCGCCTCCTGCCAGTCCTGCCAGGCGGCGACGGCCGTGTCGAAGGAGTCGGGGTGCTCGGGGCCGGTCCCGGAAGGGGCGGTGGCGCGTGGGTCGGGTGCGTTCATCCGCCGACCCTAACCGCCCGGCCTGTCCGGCCTGTCCGGCCCGTCGCCGTCAACCGCCCGAGCCCGGACGCGGCCGTGCGAAGATCACGGCATGGACGATCTACGCTTCCGTCTCGCCGACGACGCCGACATCGACGCTGTCGTGCGTCTTCGCGACGACGCCGCTCGCTGGATGCTGGCCCAGGGCGTCACCGGTCAATGGCGACCGGGTGAGCTGGGCGGGGATCACTTCCGCCGGATCATGAAGAGCGGGGAGGTGTGGCTCGCGGAGGACGCCGATCGCGTGGTCGGGGCCTGGGAGCTGTGGTGGGAGGACGAGGACGCCTGGGGTCCGCAGCCGCCGACGGCCGGCTACGTGCACAGGCTGATGGTGGATCACGGCAGCGTTCCGCCCGGAACGGGGCGGCGGCTGCTGCGCGCCGCCGAGGGCCGCGTGGCCGAGGCGGGCCGCTCGCTGGTGCGCCTGGACTGCCTGGCCGGCAATGAACGCCTGAACGCCTACTACCTCAGGGCCGGTTACCGGGTCGTCGGACGCAAGGAGGGCAAGCCGCAGCCCGGCGGCGCCCCCAAGTCGTTCACCCTCATGGAGAAGTCCGTGCGCGGCGGCGAGGCGTAGAACGGCCTTCCGAGGGCGCCCGCAACGGACGTCGAGGGACACCCGTCCCCGCGCGCCAGGCAGCCGGCCGGCCGGTCACGCCGGCTCAGGCGCCGCCGAGCCGTCCCCGTACGGAATCCCTCAGGGCCCGGGTCGGCGCCGGCACCGCCGGGTGCGGGCCGGCGCCCCCGCGGAAGGCGACACGGGCGCGGCGCCGGATCGGCAGCGGCTTCAGCACGCGCCGAGCGGCAGGGGCGTCGCCTCCAAGTCCGGCGCGACAGCGCCCCCTTGCCCGGCGCCGACGACGACGAGGACCGTGGCGAACTCGTCCACAGCGTCCGGCCTCCGCGACCGCGGCGATGGTGCCGCGCAGGGCCGGTTCGCGCAGCAGGTGCAGACGTCGGACGTCGAGCATCAGCTCAGCTTACGGTTCACATCGGAAAAGCGAACTGGACCTGTGGCTTCGGCTCGACCAGTCTCGACGCATGGCACAGGACTTCTCCCCGTACGGGATTCACGTACCGCTCATCACCCCCTTCGCGCGCGACGGCCGCCTCGCCCTCGACGCGCTGGAGGGCCTCGCCCACGCCGCCCTCGACGGCGGCGCGGCCGGGCTCGTCGCCCTCGGCACCACCGGGGAGGCCGGCGCGCTCGACCCCGACGAGCGCCGCGCGGTCGTCGACACCTGCGCGCGCGTCTGCCGGGAGCGCGAGGCGCAGCTCGTCGTCGGCGCGGGCGGCGGCGCCACCGCCCCGGCCGCCCGCGAACTCGCCGGGCTCGGCGGCCGGCCCGAGGTCCGCGCGGCCCTGGTGGCCGTTCCCGCGTTCGTACGTCCCTCACAGGAAGGCGTGGTCGCGCACTTCGCGCGCCTGGCCGCCGACAGCCCCGTCCCGCTGATCGTCTACCACATCCCGTACCGCACGGGCCGCTCGCTCGACGCCGCCACCCTGCGGGCCCTCGCCGCCGTCCCGGGCGTCATCGGCGTCAAGCACGCCGTGGGGGGCGTCGACCAGGACACCATCGACCTCCTCGGCGACCTGCCGCCCGGCTTCGCCGTCCTGGCCGGCGACGACGCCTTCGCCTCACCCCTCCTCGCCCTCGGCGCGACCGGCGGCATCCTCGCCTCCGCGCACCTGGCCACCGCCCGCTTCGCCGCCCTCGTCGACGCCTGGCACAGAGGCGACGCCACCCGCGCCCGCACCCTCGGCCACCACCTCGCCCGCCTCTCCACCCACCTCTTCGCCGAACCCAACCCGACGGTCGTCAAGGCCGTCCTCCACGCCCAGGGTCGCATCCCCACCCCGGACGTCCGGCTGCCGCTCCTCCCGGCCTCGGAGGAGTCGAGGGCAGCGGCCCTGAAGGAACTGGCCGCGGTGGAGGCGCTGCCGTAGAGGCGTGAGCCGGGCGACCTCGGGCGACTTCAGGCGACCTCGGGTAACTCGGCCGCGAATCCGCGGTCCGCGGATTCGCGGCCCCCGGCCGCTCGTCGTCCGTAGTCCGTAGCCCGTCACCGGTCGCCCGTCACCGGTCGCCGGTCGTCGGGTACGGAGTCTCGCTCAGGGGCAGCTCAGGGTCAGGAGACCGAGGCCTGGGCCGCCCCGTCCCGCGCCGGTGCGGCGTCCGCGTCGCGCCACGGGAGCAGCAGCGGGGTCGCGAGCAGCAGGGCGCCGGCGGCCGCGATCGCGGCGCGGGGGCCCGCCGTCGCGGCGAGCAGGCCCCAGAGCGCGGTGAAGGCCGCGATGGCGGTCCGGCCGCTGACCGTCCACGCCGACAGCGTGCGGGCCGTGCGGTCCTGCGGGGTTCGTTCGAGCCGCTGGGTCGCGAACAGCGGGTTGAACACGCCGGTGCACGCGATGAGCCCGAACTCGAGCACCATCACCAGCACGAGCCCGGGCGCTCCGGGTCCGACGAACGCCAGCCCGACCGGCCACAGCGTCCGCAGCGTTCCGCACGTCAGCATGACCCGCCGCGCCCCGAACCGGGCGGCCAGCGGCCGGGCGAGCCGTGAGCCGAGCAGACCGCCGGCGCACGGGAGCGCGAAGGCGAGTCCGTACTGCCAGGGCGCGAAGCCGAGCCGGTCCAGGAGCAGCACGGCGAGCAGCGGCTCCGGGGCGAGGATCAGCGCGTTCACGAGGACCGTGTGGAAGAACAGCGGTCGCAGCACGGCATCGCCCAGGATGTACCGCCATCCCTCCGTCAGCTCCCGGGTGCGTGACCGCCGCGGCGCGCCGCCTACGGGAGCCGGCCGTCCTTCCCGTACGGGCGCGGGCGCGGACTTCCGTACGGGAAGCGGTTCGCGTGCGCCGATCGCGCGGATGCCCAGCGCCGACAGGAGGTAGCTGACCGCGTCCGCCGTCACCGTCGCCACCGGGCCGAGCACCCCCACCAGCACACCGCCCAGCGGCGGTCCCATCAGGACCGACGTCCAGGTGGTGCCCTCGAAGCGACTGTTGGCCGCGAGCAGATCGTCCGGCTCGACCAGCCACTTCAGGTACGCGCCCGAGGCCGCTCCGAACGTGATGCCCGCCGCGGCCACGACCACCGAGACCACCAGGAGCTGGGCGAAGCCGAGCAGGCCGAGCGCGTACGCGGCCGGGACGCTCAGCAGGGCCAGACACCGCACCAGGTCCATCGCGATCATCACCGGCCGCTTGCGGCGGAACTCCGTCCACGGCCCGAGCGGCACCGCCAGCGCCGCGCCCACCGCGGCACCGACCGAGGCCAGCGCCGCCACCTGGGTCGGCCCGGCGTGCAGTTCGCGGATCGCGAGCAGCGGCAACGCGTTGAAGGCGAGCGACGAACCGAACGCGCTCACCCCGTACGCCGCCCACAGCAGCCCGAACCGTCGCCCCAGCGCCACCTGCCCGTACCTCCCACCGATCGTTGACCCGCGGAATCAAAGCGGCCGGAGGAGCCGCAGGTCAAACAACCCGGACGAAGTGACCTCACAACCACTGGTTGTGTCCCTAGGGTGGGCCGCATGGATCTCGACGCCGTGCGCACCCTCGTCACCACCGCCGACGCGGGAAGCTTCCACCTCGCGGCCGCCGAACTGTCGATCACCCAGCAGGCCGTCTCCAAGCGCATCGCCGCCCTGGAGAAGGACCTCGGCGTACGCCTCTTCACCCGCACCCCGCGCGGGGCCCGCCTCACCCTCGACGGGCAGGCGTTCCTGCCGCACGCCCGCGCCCTCCTGGTCGCGGCCGAGCGTGCCGTCGCCTCCGTACGCCCCGGGCGGCGCGCGCTGCGTGTCGACGTCATCGGCTCCCGTCTCGCCCCCTCCGCGCTGCTACGGGACTTCCACCGGGCCCACCCCGGCACCGAACTCGACGTCGTCCACCTCTTCGACGCCGCCGAGGCGCTCGCCGCCCTCCAGGCCGGCACCATCGACGCGTCCTTCCGCGCCGCCCCCGCTCCCGGCCACCCCCTGCCCGACGGCATCCTGGCGGAGCGGGTGTTCGACGAGACGCACGACCTCCTGACCGGCCCCGCCCACGCCCTGGCCGGCGCTGCCGCGCTGACCCCCGACCGGCTCGTCGGGCACCGGATCTGGATCCCGGGCATCGTCCCGGGCACGGAATGGGCCGCGTACTACGAGGACCTCGCCGCCGCCTTCGGGCTCACCATCGAGTCCACGGGTCCCGACTTCGGCATCGACGCGCTCCTCGACGTCATCGCCGACGCCCCCGCCGTCGCGACCCTCGTCGGCGCGCAGACCCGGCTCGTCTGGCCCACCGGCCACGACCTGCGCCGCATCCCCGTCGTCGACCCGACGCCCGTGTACCCGCACGCCCTGCTCCGGCACCGGGACAACCCCCACCCCGCGCTCGCCGCACTCCGCTCCCACCTGGCCGCCACGGCCGACGAGCGCCCCGGCGGCGCGACCTGGGCGCCGGCCTGGGCGCGCGCATGGGCGCCGGAACAGGGGGATCCGGTGCCGGACGGGCGCGGTCGAGACGAGGGGCCGCCCGGAACCATGACATGTACATAGCGCGTCCCTGTGCGTGCGTCCGGTGCAGCGGTCACCGGCGCGCCCCCGTCCCCACGAGGCTCTGCCGGGTCCGCGGACAGGACCCGTCCCCGACGAGGAGGAGCACGCACCATGGCCACCCACGGCACCACCCCGCCCCCGGGCCGGAGGAAGGGAGGCTGTCTCTCGAGCCTGCTGGTCCTCGTCGTCATCCTCGGCCTCGCCTACGGCGCGTCCAAGTACTTCGACGACAAGAACTCCTCCTCGTCCTCCTCCTCGTCCTCCGGCGGTGACAAGACGAGTTCCTGGAACGTCGGCGACTGCGGCGGCCCCGACCCCGACGACGCCCCCGACGGCTACCGGGCGGTGGACTGCGGCGAATCCGGCGCCACCTTCAAGGCGCTCGCCGTGATGGAGGCCAGCATCCTGCCCGACGCCATCCAGTGCCCCGCCGGCACCGACCTCATCATTCAGGTCAAGATCTCCTTCGGGTCCGGCGGCGACAAGAGCGGCGGCATCCCCAGCAAGACCGTCTGCGGCCGCAACCTCTCGGGCGCCCACCCCGGCGACGCGGGCGCGGGCGGCGGACAGCTCGTCAAGGGCGACTGCGTGACCGACACCGCCCAGGAGGTGCCCTGCGCCCAGGCCGCGGGCAGCGGGTACAAGGTCCTCGGCCTGGTGAAGACCGAGAAGGAGTGCCCCTCCGGCACCACCGAGCCCATGCGCCTGACGCTCGCCATCGGCAGGCCGTACGACGTGATCTGCGCCGCCAAGGCGTGAACGGGAGGAGCCGACGGCCCGGCCCCGGCGGGAAAGGGGGCCGGGCCGTCGGCTCTTCGCGGGTGAGGGAGGGGCGCAGTGCGTTTATGCGGTTGCCGCTCGGACCGGGCCCCTGCGATTCTCGGCCGGTGCCGGTGCCGGTGCCGGTGCCGGTGCCGGGGGCTCGGGCGGCCCGAGGTCTGAGCGGCACGAAGGCCTGTGAGCGGTATGAAGAGGGAGGGGGAGGCGATTGAAGGAAACGGACAACGGGCCGGAGCCCGTCTGGATGGTGGCGGCGAACGTCGTCGCCTGGCGTCGGCGCGGCGCCGGGGGACAGCAACTGTTCCCCGGGACGAGGAGCTTCAAGGGCGGCGCGAAGGTGTACGTGGCGCGTGTGCACTGGGGCCCCGGCGGTGACCGGCTCACCGTGATCGGCCGCGAGCGGCACACCGGTCGCTGGATCGTCATCGACACCGCGACCCGCCATCTGCACGGCTTCCGCCCCAAGCTCGTGCACACACCCCGGGTGCTGGCCCGGCTGAACGACGTGGGGAACCGCCGCGAGTTGGGCCCGGACGAGGCGCTGACCATCTCCGAGACGCTGGAGCGGTACGCCCAGCAGTACCGCGCCGAGCTGTCGCCGCACAGCCCCCACCCGGACCGCTGCCTGTGCCACGCGTGCCTCACGGGAGAGTGAGGACGGCCGGAAACGCCCTTCCGCCGGGACCCGGCCCCTTCTTCGGCCGACGCCGACGCGCCGTACGCCGGGCCATCGGCACCTTTCGCGGAATGTCGTGACTGCACTCCTTCGTCCCCGACTTGGCGTGCCGTCAGATCAACAATGGGTAACGGAAAGGGATATGGCGGGCAGAATCCTTCCCTCCGGTCCCGGCCGCCTGGGATCTTGCGTCCACCCCACACAACACACGGCCCGGCCGGTGCCACCAGCACCTCCGGGCCCTCGGAGGACGCATTGTTTTCCCACATATCGAGTCGGCTGAGACTCCCGGTCGTGGCCGCCGCCGTCGTCGGCGCCACCGTCGCCATCGCCGCCCCCGCCCAGGCCACGGTCGAGCCCCAGGCTCGCGACCTGTCCCGGGCCAAGGCTCCGGCCCAGACGGCCCCGGCCGCCACGTCGGCCCGCACCGCGCCCGCCCTCGCCGGCGCCTGGGCCGCCGGTACGCGCGCTTACCTGGTGATCACGACGCCCGGTGACACCACCGCGGTCCGTACGGCCGTCGCCTCGAACGGCGGGACCGTCTTCGCCTCCTACGACGCCATCGGCGTCGTCGTCGCCCACTCGACCTCCGCCTCCTTCGCCGCCACGATGCGCGGCGTCGCCGGCGTCCAGCAGGTCGGTGCGACCCGCACCTCCGACGTCCCCGCCGACGCGTACAACCCGGCGCTGCCGGCCAACCCGACGCAGGCGACCACCACGCTGACCGAGTCCAACCGCTGGGACATGACCCAGATCAAGGCCGACCAGGCCTGGGCCGTCAGCACCGGCTCGGCCACGGTCAAGGTCGGCGTCCTGGACACCGGCGTCGACGACCAGCACCAGGACATCGCCCCCAACTTCAACGCCGCCGACTCCGTCTCCTGCGCCTACGGCAAGGCGGACACCCGCGCCGGCGCCTGGCGCGACGTCGGCAGCCACGGCACCCACGTGGCCGGCACCATCGCCGCCGCGAAGAACGGCAAGGGCGTCATCGGTGTCGCGCCCGGCGTGAAGATCTCCTCCGTGCGCATCGCCGAGCCCACCAGCAGCCTGTTCTTCGCCGAGAACACCGTCTGCGGCTTCATGTGGGCGGGCGACCACGGCTTCAAGGTCACCAACAACAGCTATTACACCGACCCGTGGCAGTTCAACTGCCCGGACAACATCGACCAGGCCGCCATCATCGAGGGCGTCCGCCGCGCCCAGGCGTACGCCGAGTCGAAGGGCTCCCTGCAGGTCGCCGCCGCCGGTAACTCCAACTACGACCTGGCGAACAAGACGACGGACTCCGAGAGCCCCAACGACTCCACGCCGACCACCCGCACCATCACCAACGCCTGCATCGACATCCCGACCGAGCTGCCGGGCGTCGTAACGGTGTCCGCGCAGGCCAGCGGCGGCGCGAAGGCCTCGTACTCCAACTTCGGCAACGGCGTCATCGACGTCACCGCCCCCGGCGGTGACGGCGCCACCGGCGTCTACTCCACGCTGCCGGGCGGCAAGTACGGCTCGATGAGCGGTACGTCGATGGCCTCCCCGCACGTCACCGGCGTCGCCGCGCTGATCGCGAGCGCGAACCCGACCTACACGCCGGCCGACATCCGCGCCGCGCTCGGCACCCAGGCCACCGACAAGGCCTGCCCGTCCGACAGCCGCTGCACGGGCACCGCGACCAAGAACGGCTTCTTCGGCGAGGGTCAGGTCGACGCCCTGAAGGCCGTCAGCGGTACGACCCAGCCGCCCACCGGCCCGTACTTCGAGAACCTGACCGACGTCGCCATCGCCGACAACGCGACCGTCGAGAGCCCGATCACGGTCTCCGGCGTCACCGGCAACGCCCCGGCCACCCTCAAGGTCGGCGTCGACATCAAGCACACCTACCGCGGCGACCTGGTGCTCTCGCTCGTCGCCCCGGACGGCACCGTGTACCCGCTGGAGGACTTCGTCAACAGCGACAGCGGTGACGACGTCCTGAAGACGTACACGGTCAACGCCTCCTCCGAGATCGCCAACGGCACCTGGAAGCTCCGCGTCCAGGACGTCGCGTCCCAGGACACGGGCCGCATCGACGCCTGGAACCTCACCTTCTAGCCTGACGGCAGGCCGACCGCCGGCCCCGGCGGACCAGCCCGCCCAGCCGGCGCAGCCCGTACGTACCGAGCCCCCGGGAGTTCTCTCCCGGGGGCTCGGCACGTTTTCCAGGTCCCTCTCCTCGTCGGTGCGCGTCGTCAGCGGCGCAGCGCGCGCAGCAGGGTGATCGCACCGAAGGCGGGGACGGCGACGGACACGGCCACGACGACGAGAAGTTCCGTCGGGCCGAGGCGCGTCGCGGCCAGGAGCACGGCGGCGAGGAGCAGGAGCACGGGGACCCCGGCGGCGGTGGCCGTGCCGATGAGCTTGTGACGGTTGTCCCAGTACGGGGACGTCCACAGCAGGGCCAGGCCCGCGAGCAGGGCCACACCGCCGGCGAGCGGGTTGAGCAGGGCGAGCAGACCCGCCACGCCGAGCAGGCCCACGGTCAGGCGGGCGCGCCCCGGCCGGACCGGTGCCGGGGAGGCGGGCGTGCCGCCGGCCTGAGGCTCTTCGGCCAGTGCGGAGGCGGCCACGGTACGCGGCTCGCCGAGCTCGGCGAGGACCTCGCGGATCCGCTGCTCGTCGTCCGTGCCGCTCACCTCGATGTGCTCGCGCAGGTCGGCCAGCAGCTCGGCGCGGCGGTCGGCGGGCAGTTCGGCCGTCTCGCGCGCCACGGCGTCGAGATAGGCGGCGACGAGCGGGTGGTCGATGGCGTTCATGCGGTTTCCCCCTGTGGATCGTTGAGAAAGTGGTCGACGGCGTCCCGGAACAGCGGCCACGCCCGGGTGAACTCGGCCAGCGCCGCCCGGCCGACGGCGGTCAGCGTGTAGTAGCGGCGCGGCGGCCCGCTCGGGGACTCGCGGAGCTCGGTGTCGACGAGCCCTTCCCGGCGCAGCCGTGACAGCAGCGGATAGATCGTGCCCTGACTGGTGGTCATCACGCTGACCGAGGCCAGTTCGGCGAGGAGTTCCACGCCGTATCGCGGCCCGTCCCTGAGCAGCGCCAGAACGCAGTGCTCCAGGACGCCCTTGCGGAGCTGGCTGGGGACCCTGCCCCCTGCCTCGTTCATTGCTTCACCAGGAACCATGCAATGCAAGATAGCCGCGCCGGGCGGTGCCCGGCAAGTGCGGCCCGCGGCCCCGCGGAATCCCGCGTGCGGCACACTCCTGCCAGGTCATAGGGTGCGGCCTGCAACACGCACGCACTCAGGGGTGGGGATGACAGGAACGGTCGAAGCAGTCGGCGGAAGCGACAGAACCGGCGGAACCGACGGAGACGGGCAGGACGGGGCGCCGGGACGGGCGGCGGAGCCGGGGGAGACCGCGGGGCCGGGGGAGGCCGCGGAGCAGGACTGTCCCGCGTGTGGGGAGCGGATACCCGTCGACAGCAGGTTCGTCGTCTGGTGCGCCGAATGCGGCTGGAACGCCGACCCCGGCGGCCGCGGGCCCGGGTCCGGCGGCAGCCGGATCGACCGGCTGCGGCGGACCCTGGCGCACCGGTACGGCGAGCAGCTCTTCGCCGACCTCGGGCGCGACCCGGCCACGGCCGCCGGCTCCCTCCCGGCCTCCCCGTCCGGATCGGCGGGCGCCCCGGGCCTGCTCGCGACCGCCCTGGCCCTCTTCGTCCACGGCATCACCGTGGCACTGGTGGTACTGGGTCTCCAGCTGCTCGTCGGGGGCTGGGGCGAGGGTTTCCAGCCCGCACTGGGCGCCCTGCTCCTCGCGCTCGCCTTCACCCTGCGGCCCCGGTTCGGCAGCCTCGCCAAGATCCGGAACGGCGCCCCGGTGCTCGAACGCTCCGACGCCCCCCAGCTCTTCGCCCTCCTCGACGAGGTCGCCGGCGCCGTCGGGACGCGGGGCGTCGACGTCGTGCTCCTCGACGCGGACGCGAACGCCTCCGTCCGCACGTACGGCCTCCGGCAGCGCCGCGCCCTCGGGCTCGGCCTCAGCCTGTGGGCCGTCCTGGACCGGCAGGAGCGGGTCGCCCTGCTGGGCCACGAGTTCGGCCACTACGCCCACGGGGACACCCGCCACGGCGTCCTGGTCGGCAGCGCGCTGCGGTCCCTCGGCACCTGGCAGTACATGCTCGCCCCGAACCGCGGCGACACGCTCATGGACCAGCTCGCCAACCTGCTCACGGCCCTTCCGCGGCTCGCCGTGCACGGCATGATCCTGCTGCTCGACCAGGCGACCCTGCGCGTCTCCCAGCGGGCCGAGTACCTCGCGGACGCGTCCGCGGCCCGCGCCGCCGGCGTGGACGGGGCGGCCGGCCTCCTGGACCGGCTCCTCGTCACCGGCAGCGCCGAGACCGTGCTCCAGCGCGAGACCGTCGCCGCCCGCACCCGGATCGGCCGGACGGCCCGCCGCGAGGACCCGGCCGAGGGCCTGTGGGATCGGGTCGCGGCCCACGTCGCGGCCGTTCCGGAGCGGGAGTACGAGCGTCTGCGCCGGGTCGCCGAACTGCGCGGCCACAGCGTCGACGCCACCCACCCGCCGACCCACCTGCGCCGCCGCCTCGTCTCCCGCGGCGAGCACCGTCCGGCCGGCGTCGTCCTCGACGCCGCACGCTCCGTCGCCGTGGACGCCGAGTTGGCGGAGCCGGCCAGGACGGTGGCGCGCGAGGTCCTGCGCGACGGCCACCTCGCCTGAGGCCCCCGGACCCGCCGGTACGGCCGCGGCCGCGGGTCTCACACGGCTTCCAGCCGTACCTCCGGCAGATAGCCGGTCGGTGACGCCGCCCGTGGCAGCGTCACCGACGGGTGCGGGACCGCCGTCAGCACGTCCAGCACCTCGGCCTCCGGGTATCCGAAGACGTCGACGCCCTGGAACACCACCGGCACGGCGGAGGGTTCCGTCGGCGGTGCGACGCACCGGCGCAGGGTGACCGACGCGAGGCCGTGCCGGTCGTGGTCGGCGCGGCCGTAGCGGTCGACGACGTCGCCGTACAGGAACAGTTCAAGGCCTTCGTACGAGGCCGTGAACGCCCAGCCGGTCTGGCAGACCCAGGTCTCCCGTACGTCGGCCAGCGCCGCGACGGCCCACCGGGCGGCCCGCGCGGACATGCCGAACCTCAGCACCCCCGCGCCCCGCGGCAACCTCAGTCCGGCCCCTGGCAGTACCTCGAACATGCGCCGATGGTGGCACACCTACTCCCGGACCGTGATCGCCTGTACGGGGCAGGCGCGGGCGGCCTCGCGGACCAGGGGACCGCCCGCGTGGTCCTCGTGGCCCGGGACCAGGGTGCTGAAACCGTCGTCGTCCTGGGTGAAGACGGCGGGGGAGACCAGGGCGCACTGTCCGGCGCCGATACAGACGTCCGCGTCGATGGAGATGCGCATCGGCCGGTTTCCTTTCCTCGGAGGTTCCTCACCACGCGACGGGCAGTTCGAGCATTCCCTGGATCGTGTCGCCGGGCTTGAAGGGGATCTCCTCGGCGGGGGCGGCGAGCCGCAGGCCGGGAAGCCGCCGGAGCAGCGTCCCGAGGGCGATCTCCAGCTCCGCGCGGGCCAGGTTCTGCCCCAGGCACTGGTGGATGCCGAAGCCGAACGCCAGGTGGTGCCGTGCGGACCGGGCCCAGTCCAGGGAGTCCGGTTCGGGGTAGACGGCGTCGTCGCGGTTGATGACGGAGGTGGAGAACACCACGCCCTCGCCCGCGCGGATCACCGTGTCGCCCACCGGCACGTCCTCGCGCGCCACGCGCAACATGCCGTCGGCGATCGACAGGAACCGCAGCAGCTCCTCCACGGCCGCGGGCACGAGCGCCGGGTCGGCCCGCAGCTCCGCCAGGCGTTCGGGGTGGCGCAGCAGCGTGTACGTACCGAGGGAGATCATGTTGGCGGTGGTCTCGTGCCCCGCGACCAGCAGGATCGACGCCAGTTGCACCAGCTCCTGGCGGTCGGGCCCGCCGTCCTGGAGCCCCCGTGCCACGAGGTCGTCGAGGACACCCTCCCCGGGCTTTCGCCGCTTGAGGTCGACGAGATCGCCGAGGTAGCCCTCCAGCCGGGCGAGCGCGTCCTCGGTGTCCTCGGCCGTGGGCCCGCGCAGCAGCCGCCGGGACTGCTCCTCGAAGAAGTCGTGGTCCTCGTACGGCACTCCGAGCAGGTCGCAGATGACGATCGACGGCACCGGCAGCGCGAACGCGCTCACCAGCTCGGCCGGCGGGCCGGCGGCCTCGACCGCGTCGAGCAGCCGGTCCACGGTGGCCTGGATGCGCGGCCGCAGGCTCTCGGTGCGCTTGAGCGAGAAGCTCGGGATCAGCATGCGGCGCTGGACGTTGTGCTCGGGGTCGTCCCACCCGAGCAGCGCGGCGCGCCGGCGGCGCCGTACGGCCGCGGCCCGCTCGGTCGGGAGCGGGAAGTCGTGTCGTGTGGAGTCGGTGGACAGCCGCTGGTCCGCCAGCAGCGTGCGGGCGGCCTGGTGTCCGGTGACGAACCACACCTCCCGCCCGTCCCAGAGGGTGACCCGGGCCAGTGGGCGGTCCTCGCGCAGGGAGTCGTAGGCGGTCGGCGGGTGGTAGGGGCAGGATCGGCTCTGGGGAAAGGCCACGGCTTCGGTCATGCGGACCTCGCAGACGGCGGATCGTCGGTTCTGGTGGTCTGGCGTGCACGCCGTCCTCCACTACATGCCTCAGGCATCTATCTGGTCTACGCGTAGTTCGGCCAAACCGCCGGAACGAGTGGGTCCATTCGGCCTGATCACGCTCAACCGGCGCTCCCCCAGCCGCGTACACCCCCGGCCTCAACCCCACGCCGGCGCGGCCTCCCCGGCGCTCGCCACCGCGGTGACCCGAGGCAACGGCACGTACGGGCGCGGGTTTTCCGCGGGCGGGTGCGACGCGAGGTGGGCCTGTTCGAGGTGGTCGATCAGGCGCTGGAGGGCGGTACGGGCCTGGGGGGCGTCCTCCGCGTCGGCGGCGAACCGCGACAGGGCGCGCCGGGCGCGGTGCCAGGCGTGGCCGGTGCGCCCGGCACGGTGGTCGGCGAAGGCGTGGGCGTAGTGGGCGAGGGCGGCGGCCCACGGGTCGTCGCGGCCGCCCTCCTGGGCGAGGGCGCGGCGGGCGGTGCGCACGGCGACGTCCGGGGCGGCGTGGGCCTGGACGACGGCCAGGGCGGCGAGACTGACGCCGGGCGGCGGACCGCCGGAAGCCGTCTCCGGGATCCAGTCGGCCGCCTGGCGGTAGTACGCGGCGGCCGCGTCCGGATCGCGCCGCTGCCAGGCCAGCGTGCCGTGGACATGGGCGATCCGGCCGACGAGGGCGTCGTCCCCGGCCATGACGGCGGCGGGCCAGGCGAGTTCCAGCAGCCGCCGGGCCGGGACGGGGTCGTGCGCGGCGGTCAGCCAGGCCGCCAGCCACCGGCCGCGCGCCACGAGCGGGCTGTCGGAAGGGAGCAGCGGCACCAGCCGGAGCAGAAGGGCGGCGCCCTCCGCCCCGCGCTCGTACGCCGCCCACCAGAACCACAGATGGAGCACGGCCTCCAGCGCCGCCTCCGCGCGGTCGGCGCACTCGCGCCGCTCCTTCGCCGGGGTGCCGACCGGGGTGCGGGGCGGTCGAACGGGCGTGGCGCGGCTCACCAGCGCCATGAGGTCGTCCTGCTCGTCCCGGACGACCCCGGCCGCCTGCCGCTGGAGCCCCATGCGCCACAGGGTCTCGGCGACGGCCGCCACACCGCGGTAGTGGACCGCGTGCCGGGCCAGCGCGGACGGCAGTTCCCCCGCCCCGCGGAGGCGCTCGAGGCCGAAGTCGCGCGCGGCCCGCGTCATGCGGTAGCGGGGCTGACGCGGCGCACCCGGCTCGCCGAGCGCCCGCAGCACACCCACCGCGCACAGCCGGGTCAGGCAGGACGGCACCTGGTCCGGCTCGACGCCCGCTCCCGCGCACAGGAAGACCGCCGCGGGTTCGGTGAACGCGCCCGCGAAGACGCCGGCGCGCTGCCAGACCCGCCGCACCTCCGGCGCGCAGAGCGTGTGGACGGCGCCCATCGAGGCACGCAGGGACCGGTGCCGCCGGAGTACGGGTCCCCGGCCGGCCAGCCAGCACTGGCCGACCTCCAGACGGGCGGCGAGTTCCCGCACCGGCAGGTCGCCCAGTCGGCCCGCCGCCAACTCGATCGCCAGCGGCACGCCTTCCAGCAGCCGGCACACCCGTGCGACCTCCGGCAGGTCGTCCTCGGCGACCGGCGGGCCACCGGCCGTCGCGGCGAGGAAGAGCTCGACCGCCGCCGACGGCTCCGTCCCGCCCGCCGGGGCCTCGACCTCCAACGGGGCCAGGGCCAGCACCTGTTCGTCGCCGAGCCCCAGCGGGCGGCGCGCGGTCACCAGGACCCGCAGCGCGGGCACCGCCAGCAGCAGCCGCTGGACCAGGCCTACGGACTCGCCGTGCACGGGATCGACGTCGTCCAGGACCAGCAGCAGCCCGTCGCCCGTCGCGGCGGCGCACGCCGCCGCGGTGACGTCCGTGCCGTGTGCCCCCGGCGGCGCCCCCGACGCGGCCGTCAAGGCGCGCACCACCCGGGCCGTCAGCGCGCGCGGTCCCACGGGCACGCCGTCGTGCCACCGCACCCGGACCATCGCCTGCCACGCCCCGCCCGCCGGGGACGCGGCGACCGTCACGGCGAGCCGGCTCTTGCCGATCCCGGCCGCACCCGTCACGGTCACCAACCGGTGGGCGCCGAGGGCCGCCCGCAGCTCCGCCAGCTCCCGGCCGCGGCCGACCAGCAGACCGTCCGCGCCCCGGTGCGGGTCTCCGGCCGCGCCCCGCACCGGTCCTCCGCCCGCCTCTCGCACCGGCGGCCCGCCCGCACCGCGCACCGGCGGCCCGGAGGCCGGCCCTGAGCCGTCGGCACGCGTCCCCTCGGTCGAGTACTCCACCACGTTCGCCGCCCTTGCTTGCCGTCGCGGACGCCACACACCCAGGAGCCGTGTCATCGAGCCGCGAACGCGCAGGCCCAGCGTGCAGAACCGTCACTGCACGCGGCGTCACGGCAACCCCAACGCGCGACCGGTGCACGGGGTGGCGCCGTCGCGGACCGGATCACCCTCCGCGACGAACGGCCGAACGCGTGCCCCATGCCGCACCCTCCACGGGTCGGGCGGCTACGGCTCGAGCCCGCCCCGTGCGATGACCTCGGCATACCAGCGGGCGCTGTCCTTGAACGTACGCCGCTGGGTCGCGAAGTCGACGTGCACGATGCCGAAGCGCTTGCTGTAACCGTACGCCCACTCGAAGTTGTCCAGCAGGGACCAGAGGAAGTACCCCCGGACGTCGGCACCGTCCTCCATCGCCCGGTGCACCGCCGCCAGATGCGCGCGCAGGTACGCCACCCGCTCCGGGTCCCGCACCCGGCCCTCCGGGTCGGCGTAGTCGTCGTACGCCGCGCCGTTCTCGGTGATCAGGAGCGGTACGCCCGGCAGTTCGTCCCGCAGCCGCACCAGGAGTTCGTGCAGCCCGTCGGCGTCCACCGGCCAGTCCATCGCGGTCCGCGGGCCCGGCGCCGGCAGGAACCGCACGTGCCGCTCGGCCCCCGCCCACGGCGACGGCTCCGGCGACCGCCCCGGAGCCGCGGCGGAGCCGGCCGCGACCACGGTGGGGGAGTAGTAGTTGATGCCCAGCGAGTCGAGCGGCGCCGACGCCGTCTCCAGGTCACCGTCCCGCACGAAGGACCAGTCGGTCACGGAGGCGGTGTCCCGGACCAGGTCCTCGGGAAGGGTGCCGCGGAACACCGGGTCGAGGAACACGCGGTTGCCGACCGCGTCGATCCGGCGCACCGCGTCCAGGTCCTCGGGCGTGTCCGTGTGGGCGCGTACGGCATGGAGGTTGAGGGTGAGCGACACCTCGGCCGCCCCACCGGGCAGGGCCGCGCGCAGCGCCCGCGTCGCCAGGCCGTGCGCCAGGTTGAAGTGGTGGGCGGCGCGCAGCGACGCGAGCGCGCTCGTACGGCCCGGCGCGTGCACCCCGCTGCCGTACCCGAGGAAGGCGGCGCACCACGGCTCGTTGAGGGTCGTCCAGGTGGCCACGCGGTCGCCGAGGGCCTCCGCCATGACGGCCGCGTACTCGCCGAACCGCAGCGCCGTCTCGCGCTGCGGCCAGCCCCCCGCGTCCTCCAGCTCCTGCGGGAGGTCCCAGTGGTAGAGCGTCGCCACGGGCCTGATCCCGGCCTCCCGCAGCTCGTCCGCGAGCCGCCGGTAGAAGTCGAGCCCCTGGCGCACCGCCGGCCCGCGCCCCGTCGGCTGCACCCGGGGCCAGGAGACGGAGAACCGGTAGTCGGTGACGCCGAGCCGGCGCATGAGCGCGATGTCCTCGCTCACGCGGTGGTAGTGGTCGGCGGCGATGTCGCCGGTGTCCCCGTTGCGGACCTTGCCGGGGACCCGGCTGAAGGTGTCCCAGATGGACGGGGTCCGCCCGTGCTCGCGGGCGGCTCCCTCGATCTGGTACGCGGCGGTGGCGGTGCCCCAGCGGAAGCCGGCAGGGAACCGAAGCGCCGTCGTGGTGTCGGCTGCGGGGCGTGGATCGAGCGCGGTCATGTGGAGGGAACTCCCTGGAGTTGGATATCGGAGACCGGATATCAGCCGTCGGAGAGCGGAGGCGGGACGCCGGGATCGGAAGTCCCGGGTGGAGGCGGACGCCCGGGTCGGGGGTCCCGGGCGGAGGCGGGCGGGCTGCTCAGCCCTTCACCGCGCCCTGCATGATCCCGCCCACGATCTGCCGGCCCAGGAGGCCGAAGACGAGCAGGACCGGCAGGGTGCCGAGCAGGGTGCCGGCCATGATCACGGACTGGTCGTGGACGTATCCGCCGCCGAGCTGGCGCAGCGCGACCTGCACGGTCGGCTCGGACGAGCTGAGGGCGACGACGGGCCAGAAGAAGTCGTTCCACGCGGCCATGAACGTCAGCAGACCGAGCACCGCCATCCCGGGCCGGGCGATCGGGACCACGATCGACCAGAAGACGCGGGCCGTGGACGCGCCGTCGACCCGGGCCGCCTCGATCAGCTCGTCGGGCAGCGACTGCACGAGGTACTGCCGCATGAAGAACACGCCGAAGGCGGAGACGAGGCCCGGCAGGATCACCGCCTGGAGCTGGTTCGCCCACTGCAGCTCGGCGATCAGCATGAACAGCGGGATCACGCCCAGCTGCGGCGGGATCATCATCGTGCCGACCGTGATCGCGAGCAGGGCGCCCCGGCCCCGGAACCGCAGCTTGGCGAAGGCGAATCCGGCGAGCGTGCAGCACAGCACCGTACCCACGGTGATCGAGCCGGACACGATGAAGGAGTTCAGCAGCGCCTTGCCGATGTCGGCCTCCTGCACCACCGCCTCGAAGTTGCGGAACAGGTGTCGTCCGGGCAGGAGCGCGGGCGGCACCTGCGCCAGTTCGGCGTTGGAGCGGCTGGCCGCGACGATCGTCCAGTAGAACGGGAACGCCGAGACCAGCACCGCGACGGCGAGGAACGCGTACGCGAGCTTTCCGCCCCGCATCGTGCGGCCCGCGCGGGACCGGGGCCGGCGCCGCCCGGACGCGGCGGGCGTCGTGGGGGCCGGGCGGTCGACCGGCGGATCGGCGAGCGCGGTCATCGGCCGGCCTCCTTCGATGAGCGACGGCGCGCCAGCAGGGCGTTGACGCCGACGAGGAGCAGGATGAGCAGGAACATCACCCAGGCGATCGCGGCGGCGCGGCCCAGGTGGAAGAAGCCCCAGCCCTGTTCGTAGAGGTACAGGCCGAGCGTCTGGTACTGGTGCGAGATGCCGCCCGACACCGAACCCTCGAAGAGCAGCGGCTCGCCGAAGAGCTGGGTCGCCCCGATGGTGGAGACGACCACGGTGAAGAGGATCGTCGGGCGCAGCCCCGGCAGCGTCACGTGGAAGAACTGCCGCCACCGGGAGGCCCCGTCCATCTCGGCCGCCTCGTACAGCTCGTGCGGGATGGACTGCATGCCCGCCAGATAGATCAGCGCGTTGTAGCCCGTCCAGCGCCAGACGACGATGGCGGACACGGCGACCTGCGAGGCGACCGTGCCGGTCTGCCAGTCCACCGGGTCGACGCCGACCAGCCCCAGCGTGTAGTTGACGAGGCCGAAGTCACGGCCGAAGAGCTGCGCGAAGACCAGGGTGGCGGCGGCCACGGAGGTCGCGTACGGCAGCAGCATGGCCGTACGGAAGAAGGTCCGGCCGCGCAGGCGGTAGTTGAGCAGGTGGGCCAGGCCCAGCGCCGTCACCAGCTGCGGGACGGTGGACAGCAGCCCGATCGTGAACGTGTTGCGCAGCGACGTCCAGAAGAACTCGTCGGCGAACAGCGCGGTGTAGTTGTCGAGGCCCCGCCACTCCATCGTGCCGGGGTTCTGCAGCTCGACCCGGTACAGCGACACGAAGGCCGTGTAGACCAGCGGGAAGAGCCCGAAGGCGGCGAAGAGCGTGAAGAAGGGGGCGATGTAGGCGTACGGCGAGGCCGCCCGCAGGACGCGCCGGAGCACGGGCGGTCGGGGCGGGCCGGGCGGAGGGGACGGTGCGATCGGCTCGGCGGGCGAGAGGAGGGTCACGGGCGGCCCTTGGGGGGTGAGTCGGTACCGGGACGGGGGAGCGGCCGGCGCAGAGGGGCGGCGGCGAGGGGCGGCGCAGAGGCGCGGCGGAAGGGGCCGGCGCAGAGGGGCGGCGGCAGGGCGGTGGCAGGGGGTGACGGGGGCGGCCGGAGGCCGGGGCCCGCCGCCCCCTCCGCCGCGTCAGCCGATCGTGTTGGCCACGCCCTTCCGCGCGTTCTCCCACGCCTTCTCCGGCGCCGTCCCCTTGCGCTCCACCTCGCTCAGCGCGTTGGTGATCTGCTGCGCGATGTTCTGGTCGTGGACGCCGAGCACCTGGACGGGAGCGGCCTTGGCGGCGTCGCCGAAGATGCGGCCGATCGGAGCGTCGGAGAAGTAGGGGTCCTTCGCGCCCGCGGCCTTGTCGATGGCGCCGGTGGCCGAGGGGAAGTTGCCGTTCTTCTCGAAGAGGCGGGCCTGCTGCTCGGGGGCGGTGAGCCACTCGATCAGCTCGTACGCCTCCTTCTTGTGCCGGGCCGCCTTCGGGACCGCGAGGTAGGAGCCGCCCCAGTTGCCCGCGCCGCCGGGCAGCGCGGCGACGTCCCACTTGCCCTTGCCGGCGTCGCCGGCCTGGCCCTTGATGTAGCCGAGCATCCACGCCGGGCAGGGGATCGTGGCGAAGGAGCCGGCGGAGAAGGCCTGGTTCCACTGCGGCGACCACTGGTCGAGCTTGGCGCTCAGTCCGCTCCGGGCCGCCTCGACGGAGGTGTCCCAGGCGGTCTTCAGGGCCGGGTTGGACTCCCAGATCAGCTTGCCGGAGGCGTCGTAGTAGCGCTCCTTCTCCTGGCCGATCATGATCGAGTACAGGCTGCCGATGCTGTCGAGCCAGGCGCTGTTCGCCGGGGCCTTCGCCTTGTACTGCTTCCCGAGCTCCAGGTAGCCGTCCCAGGTCGACCACTTCTTGGCCAGCTCGGCGCGGTCGGTGGGCAGACCGGCCTGGCGGAGGAGGTCGGCGCGGTAGCACAGGGCCTCGGGACCGACGTCCGTGCCGAGGCCGAGGACCTCGCCGCCGCGCCCGGTCCCCGCCGCCCACTTGGCCTCGGCGAAGCGGCTCTTGAGCCGGTCGGCGCCGTACTTCCGCAGGTCCTCGAAGCGGTCCGCCTGCTCCTGTGTGACCGAGGCGATCCGGCCGACCTCCACGGCCTGGACGTCGGCGAGACCGCCGCCGCCGGCGAGCCGGGTCTGGAGCGACTTCCAGTAGTCGGCCTCGTCCTCGGTGTCCGTCTGCTTGATCTTCACGTGCGGGTGGAGCTTCTCGTACTCCGCGTACAGCCCGGCCTCCTTGTAGCCGAAGGAGCCGAACAGGTCGACGGTGACGGTGACGTCGCCGCCCGCGCCGTCGGACGACGCCTCGCCCGACGATCCTCCGCAGGCGGCGAGCAGGGCCCCGGCCAGGACGACCGCCCCCAGGCGGACGGTGGCCCTCTTGGCGGCTCGGGCGATGGGCATGGAAGCCTCCCTTGGCTTCGGAGCGGAGAGAGAAAGGCATCGCGAGAAAGCCGGCTGCGAACCCCTTGAGAGCGCTCTCAGCGATGCGACTGGAGCGTGCCCGCCCGGTGTCCCTCCCGTCAAGACTCGAAGGCGTAACGGCTTGGATTCGCGGCCGACTCCGCCGGAGCCGCCCTCAACTGGGGCTGCTGCCGCCTCTATTGACAGCGAAGTTTCAGGAGTTTTACGTTCCCCAGCGTCTGAGAGCGCTCTCGGCGCACCGGATTCGCGCTGACACACCCCCATCCGTCGTGATGACACGAGTGACACGAGGTGCCGTCCATGCCAGCCCCCCGCAACCGACCGGCCGCCGTGCTGGTCCTGGCCACCGCCCTGGCCGCCGTCGGACTCGTTCCGGCCGCGTTCCCGGCCGCCGCCGCCACCGTCCCCGTAGGCTCCGGCAGTTACTCCGACACCCGCCCCGCCGGAACCTCCGGTCCCACCACCAACACCGGCACGCCCGTCACCCCCAAGGTGACCCCCGCCGCGCAGGGCAGGCCGGTCCCCACCAACGACTGGTGGTCCTCACTGGCCTTCCAGCGCTACGGCGACAACCCGTACTCGACCCCCATGTACGGCCACCCCCTCACCTACCAGGCCACCGCCGGCGGACTCGACGTCGGCTATCCGACCAGCCCGCAGATCGTCGGCGACGGCCGCCAGTACGAGTTCGCCCACAAGCGCGACCTCACCATCGGCCTGAGCGGCCTCAACTCGCCCGACACCAAGGCCGACGCCTGGTCCGACTGGACCGTCACCCCCTACTGGTCCGACGGCACCCGCACCCTGCGCACCACCATCGGCCACGGCAGTCCCTTCGTGTACGCCAAGGGCACCGGCGGCAACGCCCAGATCACCACCGCCGCCACCCCCACGGTCTTCGCCGACCAGGGCAACGTCCTCGGCATCACCGTCGCCGGCCACCACTACGCCCTGTTCGCCCCGACCGGAACCGACTGGAACGTCTCCGGGAGCAGCATCACCGCCGGACTCGGCGGCAAGGACTACTTCTCCGTCGCGGTCCTGCCCGACACCGGCGCACTCGCCACGTACCGCAGGTACGCCTTCAGCTTCGTCACCGGTTCCACCGTGAACTGGAGCTACACCGGCGGCACCGTCCGCGCCACCTACACCCTCACCACCGAGGCGAAGGAAGGCACCGAACGGGGCACCCTCCAGGCGCTCTACCGCCACCAGTGGCTGCACACCACCGACGCCCTCACCCCGTACACGTACGTCTCGCCGCGCGGCACCATGAAGGTCCGCGAGGCGGCCTCCTTCACCACCAGCCAGAAGGCCTCCGCCGTGCTGCCCGCCCTGCCCGGGGCCGACGGCACCGACCCGGCCCGGCTCCGCGCCTACCTCGACGAGGTCGCCGGCTCCGCCGACCCCTTCTCCGGCGCCGTCGACACCTACTGGACCGGCAAGGCCCTCGGCCGGCTCGCCCAGCTCGTCCCGATCGCCGACCGGATCGGCGCGACCGCGACCCGCGACAAGCTGCTCGGCCTGATGAAGGGCCGCCTCCAGGACTGGCTCACCGCCGGGGGCGCGAACCAGTTCTCGTACGACCCGGCCTGGAAGACCCTCATCGGCTACCCCGCCTCCTACGGCAGCGACACCGAACTCAACGACCACCACTTCCACTACGGCTACTACGTCTACGCCGCCGCGATCGTCGCCCAGTACGACCCGGCCTGGGCCGCCGACTCCGCCTGGGGCGGCATGGTCAAGACCCTGATCCGCGACACCGCCAACCCGGCCCGCACCGACGCCGCCTTCCCCTTCCTGCGCGGCTTCGACGTCTACGCCGGCCACAGCTGGGCCTCCGGCCACCAGGGCTTCGCCGCCGGCAACAACCAGGAGTCGTCCTCCGAGTCCACCAACCTCAGCGCCGCGCTCGTCCTCTGGGGCTCGGCCACCGGCGACACCACCCTGCGCGACCTCGGCACCTATCTCCTCACCACGGAGTCGGAGTCGATCGCCCAGTACTGGTTCGACGCCGACCAGCAGGTCTTCCCGGGCTCCTTCGGGCACGACACCGTCGGCATGGTGTGGGGCAGCGGCGCCGCCTACGCCACCTGGTGGACGGCCAACCCCGAGGAGATCCACGGCATCAACGTGCTGCCCGTCACCGGCGGCGGCTCGCTCCACCTCGCCGCCCGCAAGGACGCCATCCGCCGCGACATCGCGGAGATGGAACGCGAGAACGGCGGCCCCGCCGTCGAATGGCGCGACATCCTCTGGGAGTTCCAGGCCCTTGCCGACCCAGCCGCCGCCAAGAGCGCGTGGGACGCGGGGAACGCCGCGTACACCCCCGAAGCCGGGGAGTCCAAGGCGCACACCTACCACTGGATCGGCACCCTCGACGCGCTCGGCGCCCCGGACGCCAGCGTCACCGGCGACCTGCCCACCTCCGCCGTGTTCACCAAGGGCACCGTACGCACGTACGCCGCCCACAACTACGGCACCACGGCCCGCACCGTCACCTTCTCCGACGGGAAGACCCTGAGCGTGCCGGCCCGTTCGACCGCCATCGGCACCGGCACGGGCGGCCCGGGCCCGGACCCCGACCCCGAGCCGTCGACCGGCAACACCTTCCAGCTCCGGTCGGGCGGCGTCCTGACCACCGCCACCGGCGGCACCGCCGCGAGCGACACGATCCCCTCCGCCGACGGCGCCAACCACGACGGCACGCCGTACAAGCCGCTCGTCTACGAGATCCGCGGCGTCCACGGCACCCTCACCCCCGGCGCCGCCACCGCCTTCCGGCTCCAGGTCGACGCGGGCACCACCGTCGGCCTCGGTCAGCAGGCCAGGATCAGCTACGACCTCACGGGGGACGGCACCTTCGACCGGACGGAGACGTACCAGTACTTCGCCACCGACCCGGTCACCGGCTGGGAGGAGTACGCCCACACCCGTGGCCTCCGTTCGGCCACCGGCACGCTCGGCGACCTCGTGAACGGCACCGTGCGCCTCGAGGTGTGGAGCGCCATCGGCAACGGGACGTCGAAGCTCCAGACGGGAACGAGCACGTCGGTCCTGGTGATCCCGTACGGCTGAAGGGCCTGAAGGGCCTGCCGAGTCCGAAGGGCTGAACGGCCCGCAGAGCCTGACAGGCTGAAGGGCCCGCGGATCCGCCGAGGTGGCGGCCGTCGCGCACGGACGCGACGGCCGTCACCCGTGCCCGCGGGGCGGCCGTTCCCGTACCCCGAGGGCGGCCGTCAGGCCGAGGCCCGTCGGACCAGCGCGGTGGGGGTGACGATCGACTCGGGCGTCGTGGCGCCGTCCGTCCCGTCGGCGTCCGTCCCCTCGCCCGTCTCGTCCAGCACGCGCATCAGCAGCTTCACCATGAGCCGGCCCATGCCCTCGATGTCCTGGTGCACGGTGGTCAGCGCGGGCTCGCAGGCCCGCACCACCGAGGGCATGTCGTCGAAGCCGACGACCGCGACGTCCTCGGGAACGCGGACCCCGCGCTCGCGCAGCGTCCGCAGGGCGCCGGAGGCCATCAGGTCGTTCGAGGCGAAGACGCCGTCCACGTCCGGGCAGCGGTCGAGGAGTTCGCCCATGGCGCGGGCGCCGCTCGCCGCGGTGAAGTCACCCTGGACGACGAGCGCGGGATCGGCGTCCGCCAGCACGTCGTGGTAGCCGTCCAGCCGGTCCAGCGCGGCCATCAGATCCCGCGGACCGGCGATGTGGGCGATCCGCCGGCGGCCGAGCGACACGAGGTGGCGCACGGCCGCGCGGGCGCCGCCGCGGTTGTCGCAGTCCACGTACGGGACCGCCACGTCCCGCCCCGCCGCCGAGCGGCCGCCGAACACGGTGGGGATCCTCGCCCGGCCGATCAGCGCCGCCAGCTCGTCGTCGTTGTGCAGCGAGAACGCCAGCGCACCGTCGACATGACCGCCGCCGAGGTAGCGGGCGATCCGCTCGTGGTCCTCGGGGCCCTCGACCCACAGCAGGACGAGCTGCGAGTCGTGGGCGGCGAGTTCCCGGCTGATTCCGCGCACCTGCTGCTCGAAGAAGGGGTCCGAGAAGATCCGGAACTCCGGCTCCGCGATGATCACGGCCACGGCCCCGTTGCGCCGGGTCACCAGGGTGCGCGCCGCCTGATTGGGCACGTACCCCAGCTCCTCGACCGCCTGCCGCACCTTCTCGACCAGCGGAGCGCGGACGCCCGCGCCGCCGTTCACGACCCTCGAGACGGTGGCCCGTGACACGCCGGCACGCGCGGCGACGGCTTCCAGCGTGGGGCGGGACCCCGTGCTCGACTCGGACAAGGCGGGACTCCTTGGATGGGGCCGCGGTCCGGTCGGCGCCGCCGCGGTCGGGTCCGGTGGGCCCGGCCAGGATATCGAGCCTTGAGAGCGCTCCCAAGAGGGGTGTGCGGCCAGTCGCCGTCGGGCGTCCCCGGTCAGCCCGCCGCGGTCTTGACGAGCTCGCCGATGCGGGCCTCGACGGCGGGGGTGAGCCCGGTGAGGGCGAAGGCGGTGGGCCACATGGCGCCGTCGTCCAGGTGCGCCGGGTCGTTGAACCCGAGGGTCGCGTAACGGGCCTTGAACTTGTCGGCGCTCTGGAAGAAGCAGACGACCTTGCCGTCCCGCGCGTAGGCGGGCATCCCGTACCAGAGCTTGGGGGCGAGCGAAGGTGCGCTGGCCTTCACGACGGCGTGCACCTTCTCGGCGAGGACACGGTCCGCCTCGGGCATCTCCGCGATCTTCGCCAGCACCTCCGCCTCGGCCGCGGCCGCCTTGTCCGCGCTCGACCCGCGCCGCGAGGCCGCCTTGAGCTCCTTGGCGCGTTCCTTCATCGCGCTCCGCTCCTCGGCGGTGAAGCCGTCGGCCGCGGTGTCGGTCCGGCCGGTGCCCTTCGCCGCGGTCTTGGCCGGGGCCTTGGACGGGCTCTTGGCCGTGGACTTCGTGGCGGTCTTCGTCGCGGTCTTCTTCGTCTCCGTCATGCTCCCCATGCTAGGGAGGAAGGCCGGCCGCGGGCTTCTCGGAAACTGACCGGTTGCGCTCCTCGTCCCGCCGTCCCGCACGACCCGCTGACGCGGGTTCCGCCGCCACGGCGGGACGGCTGGGCGCCCTGCAGGGCACCAGGGTGGAGCCGCGCCCCGGCGAACCCCGGAGCGCGGCCCGGAGCGTCAGGCGCGGTGGTACTGCACGGGCCCCGCGAGCTCGACACCGAGCTCCTCCGCCGCCCTGCGTGCCCAGTAGGGGTTGCGCAGGAGCTCGCGGCCGAGGAGGACGGCGTCGGCCTGGCCGGAGGCCACGACGGCCTCGGCGCGGGCGGGCTCGGTGATGAGGCCGACGGCCGCCACCGGCAGGCCGGTCTCGTTGCGGACCCGCTCGGCGAACGGGACCTGGTAGTGCGGGCCGGCCTCGATCTTGGCGTCGGGGACGTTGCCGCCGGTGGAGACGTCCAGCAGGTCGACGCCGCGGGCCTGCAGTTCCTTGGCGAAGCGGACGGTGTCGTCGGCGGTCCAGCCGGCCCGGTCGTCGCCCGGGTTCTCCGTGAGCCAGTCGGTCGCGGAGATGCGGAAGAAGAGGGGCAGGTCCTGCGGCCACACCGCGCGGACGGCGTCGACGACCTCCAGCGCGAAGCGGCTGCGGCCCTCGAAGGAACCCCCGTACTCGTCGGTGCGGTGGTTGCTGTACGGGGACAGGAACTGGTGGATGAGGTAGCCGTGCGCGCCGTGGATCTCGGCCACCTCGAAGCCCGCCGCGAGCGCCCGCTCGGCGGCGTCGGCGAACTCGCGCACGATCCCGCGGATGCGCTCGGTGCTCAGCTCCTCCGGCACGGTCGAGGCCTCGGAGAAGGCGACCGGGCTCGGGCCGACCGGCGTCCAGCCGTGGGTCTCCCCGGGCGCGAGCGGCCGCCCGCGGTCGACCCAGGTGCGCTCGGTCGACGCCTTGCGGCCGGCGTGCGCGAGCTGGACGCCGGGGACGGTGCCCTGCGACTTCAGGAAGTCGGTGATCCGGCGGAACGCCGCCACCTGGGTGTCGTTCCAGATGCCGAGGTCGTACGGGCTGATCCGGCCCTCGGGGCTGACGGCCGTGGCCTCGGTGATGATGAGCCCGGTGCCGCCCGCGGCCCGAGCGGCGAGGTGCGTGAAGTGCCAGTCGGTCGGAGCGCCGACCGCGTCGCCGTCCGGGGCGGCGCTGTACTGGCACATCGCCGCCATCCAGATCCGGTTCGGGAAGGTGAGGGACCTGAGGGTGAAGGGGGCGAAGAGGGAACTCATCCCGGACTCCTTGGGCGCGTCGTGGCGGTCGGTCCACGACGGAGGGGCGCGCAGGAGGCCGGCGCGTGGGTGCCGCGTGGACACGAGCAAGATAATTGCACACGCGCTTTATTTTCGCTAGCGGGGTAGAGGCTGGTGGAAGTAATCGTGTCGGGCGGAGGCCACCCGCCGACGCCGCCTCGCTACGAGCCGCCCCGGCCCGGGGCCTCCGTGGCGGCCCGGACCGAGACCAGGACCCCGATCTTGTCGATCCGGTGCTCGGGGTTGCCCTGGGCGTCCCGCCAGAAGTTGCCCGCCGCGTTGTCCTCCGGCGTCGCGCAGGTCGAGAGCGTGATCATCGCCCGGGTGGGCCGCACACCCGGCTCCCCGGGCACGGCGGCGCGCTGTTCGGCGAGGGAGCGCGCCGACCGGAAGGACGTCATGCGGGACGCGACGACGCGGTACTCGTACACCTCGCCGCCCGACGTCACGTACACCCGGTCGCCCACCGTGACGGCGGGCAGTTCGTGCAGCGGCCCGCCGGCCGAGAGCCGGTGAGCGGTCACCAGGTAGTTGCCGACCTCGCCCGGCCCGACCCCGCCCCGTTCGCCGTACGGGCTCGCGGCCTCGCCGCGGTCCTGGATGCGCGTACCGGCCCGGTCGTCGGTCGTCCCCTCGTACGGCACGACGCGCAGGTTCGCGACGCCGATGGAGGGGATGTCGAGCTCGGCGGTCCGGAACCGGACGGCGGGCGTGGGCGGGGGAGTGGTGGGGGTCGGCGCGGGCGCCGGGGGCGTCGCCCGCCGGGCGAGCACGGGGCCGGGGCCGGTGGTGGTGGCGCGGGGCTCGGCGGAGTGGGGCCGGGGCTCGGCGGAGTCGGGCCGGGGAGCCGGCGAGGGTCGGGACGAGGCCGACCTGCCGTCGTCCCGGTCACCGGGGGCGCCGGGGGAAGAGCCCACCAGCACGCCGATCACGGCCGCGGCGACGGCCGCGACCGCGGCGAGGGCCCAGCGGACTCGACGGGTGCGGTTCACGTGCCATCACCGCCCGATCACGGCTCTGCTGCACCTGACGTCTCCACGCTACGCGACGCCGCTGGACCAGGCGGAGCAGCCCCGGGTGCCCCGCCCCGGCGGGCGTGGTGGGCTGGGCGCGAGACACGGAACGACCGCCTACCCGAGGGCCGTACTCATGCTCACCACGATCACCGTCGTCATCATGGCCGCCGCGCTCGCGATCGGCCTGACCGCCAACCACCTGCGGCGACGTCGCGTCACGGAGGCCCCCGAGGAGGCGGAGGCGTCGATCAGCGACCTGATCAGTCCCCTGGAGACGCTGGCCGTCCTGCTGGTGGCGTTCGTGATCGTCGTGGCGGCGGAGTCGTACGGCACGGCGGGCACGGCCGCCGGGGCGGAGGCCCACCGGGTGGACCAGCTGTACGAGGTCGCCGACTACGCCCCCGAGCCCGAGCGCGCGGGGATGCACGGCGCGGCCGTCTGCTACGCGCGGGCGATCATGACCTACGAGTGGCCGTCGATGATCGACAAGGGCGAGAAGGCGGCCGAGGCCTCGGTCTGGTCCTCGGACTTCCGCCGCCACTTCAAGGCGCTCGCCGCCAAGAACGCCGGCACGTTCGAGCTGCTCGTCGAGGCGGACGACGAACGATCCGTGGCCCGCCAGACCCGGCTCTCCGAGGCCCTGCCGGCGATCCCGGCGGTCGTGTACTGGTTCATGGTGGTCTCGCTGGCCGCGACGGTCGGCGCGTTCGCCTTCGGGCTGCCGCGCCGGCGCGGCGCCTCGCACTTCGTCCTGCTCTTCGTGCTGGCCGGGCTGTTCACCGGCTCGCTGCTCCTCATCGAGGACATCGACAAGCCGTTCTCCGGTCAGATCCGGATCACGAACGAGGCCATGGCCGAGACGGCGGCCGACATCGGCGACGACTACGCCGCCGATCACCCGAGCGGCCGCCTGCCCTGCGACGCCAAGGGGCTGCGCGTCTGAGACCGCCGAGCGGGTGACGGGGACGGCCGTCCGGCGGTCCACGTCGCTCTGGCCGCCCCCGTCCCCGCACAGTGGAGCGGTGGATGTCGAGGAAGTCGCGGACGAGCTGTACGAGCTGAAGCCGGCGGAGTTCGTGGCGGCGCGGGACGCGTACGTCGCCGAGGCGCGCAAGGCGGGGGACAAAGGGACGGCGAAGGCGATCTCCGGGCTGCGGCGGCCGACGGTCGCGGCGTGGGTGGCGAACCTGCTCGCCCGCCGGCGACCGGAGGAGGCCCGGCGCTTCCTGGCGATCGGCGAGACCCTGCGCGAGGCCCACCGCACGCTCGACGCCGGGCAGCTGCGCGCCGCGAGCCGGCAGCGGAACCAACTGGTCGAAGCCCTCACCCGTACGGCCGTGGTCCTGGCCCGCGACGAGGGCCAGACGGTCGGCGACACGGTCCTCCACGAGGTCGAACAGACCCTTCGCGCCGTGCTCGCCGATCCCGAGGTCGCCGAGACCTGGGCGCGCGGACGCCTGCTGAAGTCCCCCGAGGCCGCCGTCGACTTCGCGGCCGTGGCCCCGGCGTCGCCACCCGCCCGCCGGGCGCCCGCCGCTCCGCCCCCGCCGGAGCCACGGCACGACGAGGCCCTGGAGCGTGCCCGGGCCGCGGCCGAGGAAGCCGGGGAAGAGGTGCGCCGCCTGGAAGGGGAACTCGACCGGGCGCGAGCCGCACAACAGGAGACGGAGGCCCGAGCGGCGGCGGCATCCGCCCGCGTGACCGACCTGGAGGAGGAACTGGCCCGAGCCCGGCCCGCCGAACGCGAAGCCAAGGACGCCGCCGCGAACGCCCGCAAGGCGGCGAAGACCACCGAGAAAGCTCTGGCGAAGGCTCGCACCGCGGCCGAGTCGGCCACGGCCGCGGCACAGTCCCTGGCGGACCGTCTCGGGGCATAGCGACCCCCGCTCCGGCCCCCGCACCGCCCGCCGCTGAGGCGAGACGGCGAAGGCGCGCTCCCGCGGCGCCCGGACCGCACCGATCCCGGCGCATCGCGGAGCGTCCCGCGCGAAGCGGTCAGGCCAGGGTGAGGAAGAGCCGCTCGAGCTCCTCCTCCGACATCGGGGGATCGCCGGCGGCGGTCTCGCCGAGGCACTGCCGCATGCCGCTCGCCACGATCTTGAAGCCGGCCCGGTCCAGTGCCCGGGACACCGCGGCCAGCTGGGTGACGACGTCCTTGCAGTCGCGTCCCGCCTCGATCATCGCGATGACGGCCGCCAGCTGTCCCTGGGCTCGACGCAGCCGGTTCAGGACGGGTCGTACGGCCTGTTCCTCCACCTGCACGGCGATCCTCCTCCTGTCGCCCCCACCTTCCGCGTGCCGCTGTCCTTGCACCGACACGATACCCCGAGGGGTATGTTTCAGCGCTTGGGAACCGGCCGCCTCTTGAGGACGGCGGCGGCACCGGTCGCCAGCACCGCGGCGCCGCCGAGCCCGCCCCACACCGCCGGGTGCCCCCAGACATCGGCGCCGACCTGCCGGGTGAGCACGAAGACGCCCATCACGACGACGAACCAGCCGAACGCCGTGCGCACGCCCGCCTGCGGAAGGCGCCCGGAGAGGCGGGCGCCCGCGAGACTGCCGACGACGGCGGCCGCGGTCACCGTGAGGGCGAGGGCCCAGTCGATCCGCGCGCCCGAGAGGTGCCCGGCCAGGCCGGCGAAGGAGTTCATCGCTATGACGAGCAGCGACGTGCCGACGGCGGCCCCGGCCGGGAGTCCGCCCAGGACCACCAGCGCCGGTACGACGAGAAAGCCGCCGCCGGAACCCACCAGACCCGTCACCGCTCCGATGCCCAGTCCCATGCCGGCGATCCGCGCCGGAGACGGGTCCCGACGCGGCGGCACCGGTTCGGCGCTGCGGGGCGGTCGGCGCAGCATCGCCGCGGCCGTGGCCAGCATCATCAGGCCGAACGCGACGAGCAGCACCGTGCCCGGGACGTACCCCGCGAGCCGTCCGCCGCCGTACGCGCCCGCCATGCTGAAGGCCCCGAGGAGAAGCCCGGTCCGCGGGCGCACCCGACGGGCCCGGGCATGGGGGACCAGAGCGGCCGCGCTGGTGACGCCGACGACGAACAGCGAGGTCGCGACGGCTTGCTCGGTGCCCTGCCCCGCCACGTAAACCAACAGGGGAACGGTCAGGATCGAGCCGCCACCGCCCAGCACGCCGAGGCTGACACCGACGAGCAGGGACGCCGCGACGACGAGGACGGTCACGGCTTGTCCGGCTGGTCGCCCCGCAGCTCCGCGACCACGGTACGGAGGTCGGTGCGCGGCCCGCGGTTGTACGGGAGCTTGGACAGCAGGACGCCCATGGCGCAGGTGTTGCTGAGCGCCGCGTACGTCAGCCCCGCGCCGATCGCGGTGCCGATCAGGTGCGCCCCGGGCACGAGGACGCCGACCAGCCCCGTGACCAGGACGGCCGACCCGGCGACGAGCCGGACCTGGCGCTCCATGTCCCACCTCCCGGCACCTCGGTCCACGGGGGCGCCGGCCGTCTCCCAGGCGTTCACGCCGCCTTCCAGCACACGGAGGTTCGGCAGACCGGCCTCGGCCAGGGCCTTCCCGGCCTGCCCGGCGCGGGCGCCGGAGCGGCAGACCAGCACCACCTCCTGGTCGAGGTGGGACAGCAGTTCGGCACGGTGCTCGCGCAGCATGTCGAGGGGCACGTTGGAGGAGCCGGGGATGTGCGCCGTGCGGAACTCGCCGGGCGTCCGCACGTCCAACAGGCGCGGACCGCGCCCTTCCCGCATCAGCCGATCGAGGGCGGCGGGAGTGATCGAGACGGTGGGGGTGGCATTCTCGGCCATGGGGGCTGGTTCCTGGTTCTGAGCAGAGCGGTGGGGGAGCGGGGTGGGGGAGGTCAGGCTTCGGCGGGCTCGGCGGTCAGCGCCCACGCGGCGTAACCGCCCAGGACGTCGGAGACGTCCGCGAAGCCGCGCCTGCGCAGCAGGCTCGCGGCGACGGACGACCGGTGCCCGCCGGCGCAGTGCACGACCAGGGGGCGGTCGGTGGGGATCTCGTGCGCGCGGGCGGGGAGTTCGCTCAGCGCCATGTGCAGCGCGCCGTCGATGACGCCGTTCCCGTCGCGCTCCCCGCAGGTGCGGACGTCGATGACGAGCGGCGCCCGCGGGCCCCGCAACGCGGCGCGCAGTTGTGCGGCGGTGAGGCGACTCGCGGGGACGACCTCCTCGGGCAGTGCCTCCAGGGCGTCCTCGGGATCGCGCAGGTAGCCCTCGACGCGGTCGAAGCCGATCCGGGCGAGACGGGTGACGACCTCCTCCTCCCGGTTCTCCGGCGCCATGACGATCAGCGTGTCGGCCGGGTCGAGGACCGTGCCCGCCTGCTCGGCGAACCGGCCCTCGGCGGGAACGTTGACCGCGCCCCGCAGATGCCCGGCGGCGAACTCCTGCGGGGGCCGCGCGTCGACCACGACCGCGCCCGCCCGCCGCAGCTCGGCGAACTCGTCCAGAGGCAGCGACCGCGCCGCCGCCGCGTCGTACCGAACGCGGTCCTTGCGGTTCAGCGCGGCGTCGTACGCGAAGTATCCGGGCGCGGTGGACTGCCCGGCGGTGACGAGCGCGACGAACTCCTCGCGGCCCATCGGGGCGCAGGCGTAGTTGGTGGCGCGCTGCTCGCCGACGGTCGACCGCTTCGCGGTGGAGAGGTTCTTGCCACAGGCGGATCCCGCGCCGTGGGCGGGGAAGACCCGGACCTGGTCGGGCAGGCCCATGAGCTTGTTCTGGATGCTGTCGTACAGCATCGCGCCGAGCTCCTCGGCGGTCACGCCCACCGAGGCGAGCAGGTCGGGGCGGCCGACGTCGCCGATGAACAGCGCGTCGCCGGTCAGTACGCCGTACGGCACGGGGTCGGCGGCGTGCTCGTACACGAGGACGCTGATCGACTCCGGGGTGTGCCCGGGCGTCTCCATGATCTCCAGGGTCACGTCGCCGAGGGCGATCCGCTCGCCTTCGGCCAGCTTCCGGATCGGGTACTCGGTCTCGGCCCGGCGGCCGTAGCCGATCCACGCGCCGGTGCGGTCGGCCAGCTCCAGATGGCCGGCGACGAAGTCCGCGTGGAAGTGGGTGTTGATCACGCCGACCACGGACAGCCCCTGCGCCCGGGCGTCGGCCAGGTACTCGGAGACGTCACGGCGGGGGTCGACGACGACGGCCTGCCCCGTCGTCCGGTCGGCGATCAGGTACGACGCCTGGGAGAGGCAGTCGAGGTAGTACTGGGTGAAGAACACGACGAACCCTTCGACCGGGGAGGGACGGATCTCTCCGATACCCCCCTGGGTATGTACGTGCTCGACGGTAGGTGGGCCCTCCGGCGGATGTCAAATACCCCCAGGGGTATCCAGTGCTGAAGTCTGGATACCTCTGGGGGTATGGGATACTGCGCGGCGCCGACGGCTCAGGCGGCGGTGTCGAACGTGTAGTGGCGGGTGTGGTCGAGCATGTCGGCCGGCGTCACGTCGCCCCACGGCCGCATGGTGTCGTTGAGGTCGACGACGTTCGGCGTGCCCGCGGCCGGCAGGTACGCCGACCGCGGGTGGCGGGCCTGCCAGTCGGCCCACAGCTTGTCGACGAAGGCGTGGTGCAGCCAGAAGACGGGGTCGTTCGGGGAGACTCCGGTGGCCATCTGGCCGCCGACCCAGACGTGGACCCGGTTGTGGAGGTTCACGCCGCGCCAGCCCTCCAGGTGGTTGCGGAAGCCGTCCGAGGAGCTGTTCCAGGGGGCCGTGTCGTACGTCTCCATGGCGAGGACGGAGTCGACCTCGGCCCGCGTGGGCAGCTGTCGGCCGCCCGCGCCCAGGTCGCGGCGGAGGTAGTCGCGGCCGTCCACACGGACGTTGACGGTCCATCGGTTGCCGGCGCGGGCGAACGCCCCGTCGAGGACCTGGCCGTCGCGGGCCCGGCCGGTGCCGCCGAGGAAGTCGGGCGCCCAGAGCGAGGAGCGGGAGGTGCGGTCGGCCGTCCAGTCCCAGTAGGGGAGGGTGACGGTGGGGTCGACCGACTGCAGCGCCTGCTCGAACTCTATGAGGAAGCGCCGGTGCCAGGGCAGGAACGAGGGCGAGCGGTGGCCGACGCGGTCACTGGTGTCGGTGTCGCTCATGATGAAGGCGTTGTGCGTGGTGACGAAGGTGTCGTAGCGGCCGGACCGCTTGAGTTCGAGCAGCGCGTTGACGAAGCGGCGCTTCTCGTCGGCGGTGAGGGTGGCCTGGTTCTTGCGTACGGTCATGGTGGTGCGGCTCCTGGATCGGATCAGGCGAGGGGGAGGGCGAGGGGCACGAGCGGGGCGCCCTGAAGCTCGCGGACGGCCGCGCGGGCGATCGCCTTGGGCGTGGCGGCGGGCTCGTAGTGGTTGATCACGCTGATCCAGGTGCCGTCGGCGTTCTGCATGACGTGCAGTTCCTCGCCGTCGATGGTGACGGAGTAGCCGCCCCCGTGGTGCCCCCCGTGGTGACCTCCGCCGTGCGCGGGACCGCCCTTGATGCGGCGTCCCAGGTAGACCTCGTCGAACTCGGCCGGAGCGGCGGTCGCCGCCGGGCCGCCGGCGCGCGGAGCGGCGACGGCGGACCCGGCGAGCGCGAGGCCTGCGGCGGCACCGGCGGCGCCGGCGGCGACGCCCAGAGCCTTGCGGCGGGTGATGCTGGACATGAGAACCCCCTGGTGAATGGTGCGACCGGGGGGTGGTCATATGCCCCCGGCAGCTCCCATCAGTACGGGGGGACGCGGGCGCGGCGGAAATCGCCGGGAGAGGGTTGGCTGTGAACCGGACAACATGCCCTGAAAAGTCCAGACTTGAACCACGATGATCTTGCTGTCCGGGAGCCGTGGGGCGCCCGGAGGTGAAAATCTTGCGGAGTAAGTGATCGTCTCGTGGACGATCTTTCGATCTGACGGACGCGATGTGGTGGGCCCCACGCCGTCAGACTGACCGGATCACATGCGGCCCCCAGGTCGGGGAGCCGCCGATCCTCATGCCCCGGCGGGCGTTGCCGCCATGGCGTCGCCGCGCCGGTTGCGCTCCTCCGCGTCGGCCAGCCAGAAGAAGACCGGCGGCAGGCCCAGCTCGATCACGGTCAGCGCGACCTGGAACCACTGCGGCCACCCGTGCGCGGCGAGCGAGAGCAGCCGCCCCACGCCGCCCAGCAGGAACACCCCGGCCAGCCACCGCACCGCCTGAGCCGGGATGGGGCGCTGCCGTGCGGCCCAGAGCCAGGCCAGCCCGTAGCCCGCGAAGCTCGCCCCCATGAAGCGGCCCCAGCTGTCGACCGTCGCGCCGGCGGAACCGGCGCCGGGGAGTGCCGCGTTGCCGAGTGTCACGTGGAAGAGCCCGATCGCCACGCAGGCCCAACCCATCGTCTGTGTGAGTGTGCGCAGAGCCTTTGCCATGGTCCCTCCAGGCGGTCCGGTGTCGACATCCATGCCTAGTTGACATGTGTCTACTACGTTGGCGCCCTGGTGGACACATGTCAACTAAGATGCGTTCGTGCCTCCCCGCAAGCGACTCGCTCCCGCCGACCGCCGCGCCCAACTCCTCGCCGTCGGTGCCCGGCTCTTCGCCGCCCACCCCTACGACGAGGTGCTGATGGAGGAGGTCGCCGAACAGGCGGGCGTCTCCCGGGCCCTGCTGTACCGTCACTTCCCCAGCAAGCACGCCCTCTTCGCGGCCGTCTACCGACAGGCGGCGGACCAGCTGCTCGCCGAGACGCGGCTCGACCCCGCCGACTCACTGGTGGACCAGCTCACCCAGGGCATGGACGTCCACCTCGACTACTTCGTGGCGAACCGCAACGCCGTCCTCGCCGCGAACCGGGTGCTCGCGGGCGACCCCGTGATCCAGACGATCATGACGGACGAGCTGGACATGCTCCGCGCGCGGCTGCTGGCCGTGCTGCCCCTCGCGGACGACGGCACCCGCGAGGCCGTGTCCGGCGTACTGAAGAGCTGGCTGGTCTTCGTCCAGGTCCTCTGCGTCGACTGGCTCGCCCACGAGACCTGCGGCCGAACCCAGTTGCGCGACGTCTGCGTCGGCGCGGTCCTCGGCGCACTCCGGCCCCTGCTCGCCGAGGACCCCGCCCCTGACTGGCCACGCCACGCGACCGACGCGGCTCCCCAGCCCTGACTGGCCACGCCACGCGACCGACGCAGCCCCCCGGCCCTGAGAGCCGTGCCGACTCGACCCGCCGTCGGCACGGCGGCCCGACTACGCCTTGTACGCGAGGAGCTGGACCTCCTGGAACTGCCGCCGGTCGGTCGGCTTCGGCTCCGACACCAGGCGGGCCGACTCCCTCAGGCCGTGCTCGCGGAGCAGCGCGGCGAAGCGATCGGGGGACCAGCGGTAGGCCGTCGCCACGGTGTGGTCGTAGGCCTGCGTCTCCTGGTCGGGCCCGTCAGTGGCGGGAAACTCGATCAGCAGCTGCCCGCCGGGAGCCAGCACCCGGGCGAACTCGGCGAAGACGGCGGGCAGCTCCTGCGGCGGGGTGTGGATGACGGACCACCGCGAGAGCACCCCGCCCAGCGCGCCGTCCCCGATGTCCAGCGCGGCCATCGAGCCGACCTCGAACCGCAGGCCGGGATGGGCCTCGCGAGCGAGTCCGATCATCACGGGGGAGGCGTCGACGCCGAAGGCACGCAGACCCAGCCCGTGCAGGTGAGCCGTGACGTGGCCCGGCCCGCAGCCCAGGTCCGCGACCTCGCCCCCGCCCTCGCCGCGCGACCGCACCAGCTCCGCAAAGGCGCCCAGGAGGGCCCGCTCCCAAGGGCGATCGCCCAGAGTGTCGTGGAACAGCCGCGCGTACGTGGAGGCGATGGCGTCGTAGGCCTCGCGGGTGGCCTGCAAGGTGTCGAGTTCGGTCACCGGGAGACTGTAGACGCCGGGCCGCGCCGGCGGGAGCGCACGAAGCGCACCAGACGCGTGATGCCGTAGCCGAGCAACCACGGCAGCACGGTGATACCCCCGACGTACACGGCGAGATAGCCGAGGAACTCGTCCAACTGCTCCGGCGGTCCCTCGGTGCCGTCCACCCGTACCGCACGCTCCCACTTGCTCAGCGGGAAGACGGTCAGAACCGCCGAGGTCACCACCGGGACCAGCGGAACCAGCACCGACCACAACCGGGACCGCGGGCCGGGCGCCCTGCCGCACCACACCCCCAGCGCCACCATCACGAACGGCCCGAACAGCACCCACAGCACCGCCGGGTACAGCAACAGCACCCACCACGAATCCGAGTACCCGAACATCATCGGCGTCGCCCCCTGACATCAACCGCCCCTCAGGGCCTCCTCCCCCCTCGCTCCCCTCGGGAACCCCTCCGGGCCCGCGTCGTCGATCGGGAGGACGGCCCTCAGGCGGGGCGGGCGTCGTGTGCGCGGAGGGCGTGGCGGACGCCGGAGATCACGACGGCGATCAGGCAGAGGGCGATGACGGTCTCGGCCCACAGGAAGGCGAACCAGTCCAGCACGCAGCCGATCGGGGGAGTGCCGGGGGCGGTGTTGCGGAACGCCGAGAGGGCGAACAGCGTGGCGGCCATCCAGGCGAGGGCCGGCCACACCAGGTTCTCGCCACGGCTCGTCAGGTACCAGGCGGCGATGAGCACGGACGACGCCAGCGCCCACATCACGAGCATCATGAAGGTCACGAAGACGAGCACGCTGCTCGATCGGCGCAGCCCCAGACTCATGACGGCCTCCTGCTCGGAGGGCATCGGCGTCGCGGAGATCGCGAACAGGGTGTCGTTGTTGGAGAACAGCAGCCGCACGGGGACCTGCTTGCCGCCCAGCAGCGCCCGGAACCCGATGTCGGTCTCGTAGCTGTCGAACGGATAGTCGCTGATCGATCCGTCGGAGAGCGCCACCGGTACGTCACTGGTCGAGAGCCGCTCGTGCGCCTTGAACTCCAGGTCGCCGAGGGTCGTCGCGGACGTCTCCAGGCTGAGATCCGCCACCGGGGCGACCCCCTCCTGCTCGCCGAGCGATCCGTGCAGGCCGACCCGGACCCGCAGGACCAGCTCCCTGGCGGCGGCGTCGACGTGCTGGACGGTGGCCCGCACCTCCACCCGGTCGTCGGCTGCGGAGCCGGTGGTGTGGACCTCGTCGACAGCCTGCCGTTCGGCGAACTGCAGCCACGAGCCCACGGTGACCGCCACCACGATCAGGAGGGCGATGGGCACCAGGATCGGCAGTATCGACGTCCCGGAGCGTCGGGGACGGGGTGGGTCCGGAGGTGGCGCCATGGTGACTCCGACGAGGTGGCAGGGGAACGGGCTCGTCCGACGCCCACGCGTGGATCGGACCCCGCGCCCACGCGGCGCGACCGGTCGCAACCGGCGGGCCCGTGGGCGGGCGTCCTCCACGAGCCCCGGGCGGTGGGGTTCGCTGCGATCCTCGTGGACCGGGCCCACGATCCGCCGGAGCCGAGCGGGCGTGTCGGCAACGACCGGTCGGCTCGACCGGCCTCGGGCCGCCACGCGTACCCCGCGGACGGCCCGTCCCCCGCGCGTTGGTCAGATCATCATCAGCAGGCGGGTCTGCGGCACGAGCTTGCGGTTCACGCTGGTGCTCTGCACGAAGATGGTGAAGTCGTCGTTGTGGTCGGGCTTCACGCGGACCTCGACGTCCGGCAGGCCGAGGAGGGCCCTCGCCTCCGGTCCCGTGTAGACGCGGTCCGTCTTCTTCTCGAGCACCGCGATCTGCTTGCGCGCCTGGATCTTCTCCGACTTGCTCAGCTGGTAGAACGCGCATCCGGTGCGGTACGTGTGGCCGGACTCGATCACCCATTCGCGGATCGCCGCGTCACGCGTCACCGGAATCAGCTGGTACGCGGACGGGTCCGCCGCAGTGAGGCCGGCCGCCTTGATGGTGTCCTCGTTGACGGCCTCCGCGCCCACGGAGAACACGGCCCGCGAGCCGCGGATGCCCTTCGTGCGGCCCACCATGAACTTCTCGGTGGCCTCCTGGATGACCTGCCCGGCCTCCTCCAGGCCCTGCGTGCTCGTGGCGTCCCAGATCGCGATGTTGTCCTTCGGGAAGCCGCACTGCATGGCCTCGCGCTTGCCCATCTGGTCGGGTACGAGGACGGCGAGCGTCCAGTTGTCCTCCTGCGTCTGGAACATCTCGCCCACCGCGGCGACCAGTTGACGCGCGTTCCTGCTGGGGGCGTCGGGGCAGCGATGGCTCGCGTTCTCCTGTCCGTCGGTCAGCACGAACGTCAGGAAGCTGTGGTCGCCGTACAGTTGAGCCGTCTGGGCCAGCTCGCGCTGCGACTTCAGCGCGGCCGCCAGCAGGGCGGTCATCCCGCCGACCCGGTACAGCTGCTTCAGCGAGGGCATCCGCAGCACGTCCTTGTCGTAGATGACGCACTCCACCTTGTCGGCGAAGACGTACACCGTGACACGGGTCTCCTGGTCCAACTCCCGCGAGCGCCGGGCGAGATACTCGATCTGCTGGTCGGCGACCTCGACGACCTTGCGGCTCAGGTGCGACATGGACGAACTGGCGTCCAGCACAAGGGCGACGTGGTTGATGTAGTTCTGGCTTCCGGACACGGGTGGCTCCCCCTCTTTCCGAATCGGAATCGGTAGCCCTACCGTCTCACCCGGCACTGACAATCGACCTGGGCTCCCGTGCCCGGTCGAAGGGACCCCCGCGACGGTTCGGGTCAGGGAGTCGTCCGGCTGTCCAGGGGGACGTCCAGGCGGTCGGCCAGGCTGGTCAGGGCCGTGCCGAGGGGGAGCGCGACGCGGGTGACGGCGTGCCGGTCGCCCCGCGTGTGGTCCCGGTTGATGATGAACACCGGCTTGCCGGCCTCCGCCGCCTGGCGGACGAACCGGAGCCCGGACATCACCGTCAGGGAGGAGCCGAGGACGAGCAGCGAGGCCGCCTCGCGCACCAGCGCGCGGCAGTGCTCGACGCGCTGCGGCGGAACGGATTCGCCGAAGAACACGACGTCCGGTTTGAGGATGCCGCCGCACACCGTGCAGGGCACCACGTGGAAGTCCGCGACCTGCTCGTCGGTGAGGTCGGCGTCGCCGTCCGGATTGATTCCGGCCGCCACCGGCTCGAAACCCCGGTTGGCCTCCTCCAGCCGCCGGGCCAGCTCCCGCCGCGTGCTGACCTCCCGACAGGAGAGGCAGACGACCCGGCTCAGGCTCCCGTGCAGCTCGACGACGGGCTCGCTGCCGGCGGCCTGGTGCAGCCCGTCGACGTTCTGGGTGATCACACCCGCGAGCAGACCGTGCCGCCCGAACGCGGCCACGGCCCCGTGTCCGGCGTTGGGCCGGGCCCGGCCGAACGTACGCCAGCCGAGGTGGCTGCGCGCCCAGTACCGGCGGCGGGCCTGCGCCCCGCCGATGAAGTCCTGGTAGGTCATCGGGGTGTGCCGGCTCAGGCTCCCGCCTTCGCCTCGGTAGTCGGGGATGCCCGACTCCGTGGAGATCCCCGCCCCGCTGAGCACCAGAACGCCGCCGGCGCCGAGTGCGTCGGCGACCGGCCCGAGGTCGGTGGTGCCCGGTGGCAGATCCCCGGTGGGTGTCCAGCTCAAGGTGGGGCGCGTACGCATGCCGCCAGGGTACGCAAACGTCCCGGCACCCGCCCCGGCAGCGCGGAGGCCCCGGCGGCGGCGGCCCCGGAGCGCGGCGGCAGCGCTTCGGCGGGGCGGCGGGGCGGCCTGGTCCGAGGCGCGCAGGCCCGTGCAGGGGTCTCGTCGCACAGCGTCGCACCGCACGCGCGCGGAGTGACGGGTCCGTTCGCCGAGGACCGCCCGTCCGGCCCTGGCGGTGAGAGGCGCGCCGCTCCTCCCTGCTCGTTCCCGCCCAGGTGTGCGCCGTCGTGCCAACCGCTGGGCGCGGGAAGTCAACCCGGTCGGCCGGGTCGCTCGTAGCTTCGAGCGTGCCGAGCCGCCGAGGCGGCGGGCGCGCTTCCGATCGCTCCGAAAGGACCCCTCATGTTCGACATCGCCCAGGTGCAGGCCGCCCCGAGCAAGGACCTGCTCACGCCGGACAACGCGGTCATGCTCTTCGTCGACCACCAGCCGCAGATGTTCTTCGGCACCGGCAGCGGCGACCGTGCCGCGATCATCAACAGCACCGTCGGTCTCGCCAAGGCGGCTCGGGCGTTCGACGTGCCGACCGTCCTGACCACGGTCGCCGCCGAGTCGTTCTCCGGGCCCCTGCTGCCCCAGCTCGCCGAGGTGTTCCCCCAGCACGAGATCATCGATCGCACCACCATGAACGCCTGGGAGGACGAGGCGCTGGTCGCGGCGGTGCGGGCGACCGGGCGCAGGAAGATCGTCCTCGCGGGTCTGTGGACCGAGGTCTGTCTGGTGCTGCCCGCGCTCTCCGCGCTCGAGCAGGGTTACGAGGTGTACGTCGTCTCCGACGCCTCGGGCGGCGTCAGCCCGGCCGCCCACGAGCACGCGCTGCAGCGGATGATCGCCGCCGGCGCGGTGCCCGTCACCTGGGTCCAGGTCCTGCTGGAGCTGCAGCGCGACTGGGCGCGTCAGGAGACGTACGGCGCGGTCATGGAGATCGTCAAGGCCCACGCGGGCGCGTACGGCCTCGGTGTCGTGTACGCGCAGAGCGTCATCGGCGCGCACGCGGCCGGCTGACCCCCGTGGACACCGGCATTCTGATCCTGCGTCTGCTGGTGGGCCTGCTCGTCGCCGGCCACGGTGTGCAGAAGGTCAGCTCGCACCTGGGCGGCAGGGGACTCGAGGGCGGCACGGAGGAGTTCCGTGCCGACGGATTCCGCGGCGGCGCCCTCACCGCCCTGGCGGCCGGCGGTGGTCAGATCGGATCCGGCCTGCTGCTCGCCGCCGGCCTCCTCACGCCGCTCGCCGCGACCGGGGTCGTCGGGGTCATGACGGTCGCCCTCACCGTCAAATGGCGCCACGGGCTCTGGGTGCAGAACGACGGCTACGAGTACCCGCTCGTCCTGATCGGCACCGCCGTCGCCCTGGCCGCCACCGGACCCGGCGCCTGGTCCCTCGACGCCGCCCTCGGCCTCGGGCCGTACCCCTTGTGGTGGGCGGCCCTCGCGCTCCTGGCCGGCGCCGGCAGCGGACTCCTCACCCGGCTCGTCCTGCACCGGCCGGCCCCTGCGGCGCCGCGCACCGCCGCCCGCGGCGGGCACTGAACCCGCGCCGCCCGAGACCGGGCCCGGCCGCCCACACCCCCGCCCGGGCGGCCGGGTCCACCCACCCCCTTCCCACGCCTCCCACCAGGAGTACCTCATGGACACCGCGACCACCCCGTCCGGCACCGGACCCACCACCGGCCCCGCGCACGGCGGCGGCCAGCCGCTGCTGCACCAGAAGGGCGCCGAGACCCAGGCGTTCGGCACGCTCAAGCAGTTGCCGATCGGCCTCGGCCACGACACCCGCATGTACGCCTGCCAGCGGCTGAATCGCGTGCTCGCCGACACGCAGATCCTCTACTCCCTCTACAAGAAGCACCACTGGCTCATGCGCGGGGCCACCTTCTACTCGCTCCACCTGATGCTCGACAAGCACGCGGAGGCCCAACTGGCCGTCGTGGACGCGCTGGCCGAGCGGATCCAGAGCCTCGGCGGCGTCGCCGTCGGGGACCCCCGCCATGTCGCGCAGCTGACCGCGATCCCGCGGCCGCCGGACGGCGTCGAGCCGGTGCCCGTCATGCTCTCGCGGCTCCTCGACGCGCACGAGCGGATCCTGATCGACGTGCGGGACGCTGCCGCCCGGCTCTCCGAGGAGGGCGACGAGGGCAGCGCCGACCTGCTCGTCTCCGACGTCATCCGTACCGGCGAGGCCCAGGTGTGGTTCCTGGCCGAGCACCTGGTGGACACCCCGCTGGTGCGCGGCTGATGGACACGTACGACGTCGTCGTGGTCGGCGGCGGGCCGGCCGGCGAGGTCGTCGCCGACCGGACCGTCCGGGCGGGGCTGACCGCCGTCGTCGTCGAGGCCGAGGCGGTCGGCGGCGAATGCTCCTACCGTGCCTGCGTGCCGAGCAAGGCCTTGCTGCGACCCGACGCCGCCCTGGCGGCGGCCCGCGCGGTCGACGGGGCCCGGCAGGCGGTCACGGACGCACTCGACCCGGCGCGCGTCCTGGCCCGCCGCGACCGCTTCACCGGGCGAGGTGACGACACCGGTCAGGCCGACTGGCTCGACGGCGCGGGAATCGCGCTCGTCAGGGGGCACGGGCGGCTCGCCGGTGAGCGCCGGGTGGCGGTGACCGGCGCCGGCGGCACGGTCCGGACCCTGCGGGCCCGGCGCGCGGTCGTGCTCTGCACCGGCACGGAACCCGCGCTGCCGCCGGTGGAAGGGCTCGACCGGATCGGCGTGTGGACCAACCGGCAGGCCACCACGGCCGACGCGGTGCCGGCCCGGCTCGTCGTCATCGGCGGGGGAGTGGTGGCCTGCGAGATGGCCACCGCCTGGCGCTCGCTCGGCTCCTCCGTCACCCTGCTCGTCCGCGACCAGGCGCTGCTGACCGGCTGGGAGCCGTGCGCGGGTGAGGAGGTCACCCGGGGACTGAGCGATCTGGGCGTCACGATCCGCTTCGGGGTCTCGGCGGTCCGCGTGGCCCGGGACGAGGACACCCGCACGGTGACCGTGGAGGCGGACGACGGCACCACCCTCGTCTGCGACGAGGTCCTCGCCGCCGTCGGACGGCGCCCGCGTACCGCGGACCTCGGCCTGGAATCCGTCGGACTTCCGACCGGCGACTGGCTCCCGGTCGACGACACCTGCCGCGTCACCGGGGTCGGGGGCGCATGGCTCTACGCCGTCGGTGACGTGAACCACCGCGCGCCGCTCACCCACATGGCCAAGTACCAGGCCCGGGCCTGCGCGGCGGCGATCGCCGAGCGAGCCGCCGGGCGCCCGGCCGACACCGGGGGGCGGCAGCCGTGGAGCGCGGAGGCCGACCGCTTCGCCGTCCCGCAGGCCGTCTTCACCCGTCCCGAGGTCGCGAGCGTCGGTCTCACGGAACGCGCGGCACGCGAAGCGGGTCTCGCCGTGCGCACGGTGGAGTACCGCATCGACGACGTCGCGGGCGCCGCGCTCCACGCGGACGCCTACCGCGGCCTCGCCAAGCTCGTCGTCGACGAGACCCGGGGAGTCGTCGTCGGCTGCACGCTCACCGGCCCGATGGCGTCCGAACTCGTCCACACGGCCACCGTGGCCATCGTGGGCGAGGTCCCCCTGGAGCGCCTGTGGCACGCCGTCCCCGCCTTCCCGACGGTGAGCGAGGTCTGGCTCCGCCTCCTGGAGGCGTACGGCCTCTGAGCGCCACCCCACCCCACCCCACCCCACCCCATCCCACCTCAACCCCTCCCAGCCCCGTACCGTCAGGAGAACCCCTCGTGAAGAACCGTCCGATCCTCGAACCCGCCGCCCAGGCGTTCGCCGATGCCACCGCCCAGCCGCCGTTCCTCTACCAGATCCCCGTGGCCGACGGGCGCAAGGCCGTGGACGACGTCCAGAGCGGTGACGGCGTCCCCCTGCCCGACGTCGACGAGGAGTGGATCACCGTCCCGGGCGGCCCGACCGGCGGCGTCCGCACCCGGATCGTCCGTCCCCACGGCGCCACCGGCCCGCTCCCCGTGATCCTCTACATCCACGGCGCGGGCTGGGTCTTCGGCAACGCCCATACCCACGACCGGCTCGTCCGCGAACTCGCCGTCGGCGCCCGCGCGGCCGTGGTGTTCCCCGAGTACGACCTGTCGCCCGAGGCCCGTTACCCCGTCGCCGTCGAGCAGAACTACAGCGTCGCCCGGTGGATCGCCCGCGAGGGCCGCCACAAGGACCTGGACGGCACGCGGATCGCCGTCGCGGGCGACTCGGTCGGCGGCAACATGAGCGCCGCCCTCACCCTCATGGCCAAGGGGCGCGGTGACGTGACGTTCGCCCATCAAGTCCTCTTCTACCCGGTGACGGACGCGAGCTTCGACACCGACTCGTACCACGAGTTCGCGGAGGGATACTTCCTGCGTCGCGATGCCATGAAGTGGTTCTGGGACCGGTACACGACCGACGAGGCCGAGCGCGCCCAGGTCACCGCCTCCCCGCTGCGCGCCTCCACGGAGCAGCTGGCCGGCCTGCCGCCCGCCCTGGTGATCACGGCCGAGGCGGACGTCCTGCGCGACGAGGGCGAGGCGTACGCGGCCAAGCTCCGCGCCGCCGGCGTCCCGGTCACCGCCCTGCGCGTCCAGGGCGCCATCCACGACTTCGTCATGCTGAACGCGCTGCGCGAGACGCACGCCGCGGAACTCGCCATCGGCCTCGCCACCGACACCCTGCGCAAGGCCCTCGCATGACGCCGCAGAGCATGCCGGTCGCGGGCCTCGTTCCCGCCCCGCGGCACGTGCCCGAACACGCCGACCTCCTCGTCCGCAACGCCAAGGTGTTCACCGGGGACGCCGCCCGACCCGAGGCCCGTGCCGTCGCGATCCGCGACGGCCGGGTCGCGGCCCTCGGCGACGACCACGCCCTCGCCCGCCTCGTCGGACCGGGGACCAGGGTCGTCGACGCCCTCGGCCGCCGGGTGATCCCCGGCCTCAACGATGCGCACCTGCACGTCATCAGGGGTGGCCTGAACTACGTCCTGGAGCTGCGCTGGGACGGCGTGCGCAGCCTGCGCCACGCCCTGGCGATGCTGCGCGAGCAGGCCGGCCGCACGCCCAAGGGGCAGTGGATCCGGGTCGTCGGCGGCTGGACCGCCGAACAGTTCGCCGAGCGCCGGATGCCGACCGTCGCCGAGCTGAACGCCGCGGCCCCCGACACCCCGGTCTTCGTCCTGCACCTGTACCAGTCGGCCCTGATGAACCGGGCCGCGGTACAGGCCGCCGGGTTCACCCGCGACACCCCCGATCCGCGCGGCGGGCAGATCGTCCGCGGCCGGGACGGCGAACCCAACGGCGTGCTGCTCGCGGCGCCGAGCGCGCTCATCCTGTACTCGACCCTGGCGAAGGCACCCGCCCTCGACGAGGCGGACAAGCGCACGTCGACGCGCCACTTCCTGCGGGAGCTGAACCGCTTCGGACTGACCTCGGCGGTCGACGCCGCGGGCGGGTTCCAGAACTTCCCCGACAACTACGCCACGGTCGTCGACCTCGCCGCATCGGGGGAGCTGACCCTCCGGATCGCCTACCACCTCTTCCCGCAGACGGCGGGGCAGGAGCTCGCCGACCTCAGGCGCTGGACCGAGACGGTCAAGCCCGGGGACGGCGACGAGTGGCTCCGCCTCAACGGCGCCGGCGAGAACCTGACCTGGGCCGCCGCGGACTTCGAGAACTTCTCCGAACCGCGCCCCGAGCTCGCCGCCGGGTACGAGACCGAGTTCGAGCGGGCCGTCCGGCTGCTCCTGGAGAACGGCTGGGGCTTCCGGCTCCACGCCACGTACGACGAGACCATCCGCCGTGACCTGGCCGTCTTCGAGAAGCTCGCGGCCGAAGGGCTCTTCCCCGGCGGCAACCGCTGGCTCTTCGACCACGCGGAGACCGTCTCGGCCGGCAGCCTCGACCGGATCGCCGCCCTCGGTGGCGCCGTCTCGGTCCAGAACCGCATGTCCTTCCAGGGCACCGCCTTCCTCGACCGTTACGGCGCCGGGGCCGCCGCCCACACCCCGCCGGTCCGGGCCATGCTCGACCGGGGCCTGACCGTCGCCGCCGGAACCGACGCCACCCGGGTCTCCTCGTACAACCCGTGGGTCGCCCTCCACTGGCTCGTGACCGGCCGCACCGTCGGCGGCACCCCGCTCTTCCCCGCCGGGAACCTGATCGACCGGGAGACCGCACTCGGCCTCTACACCCGGGGCGGGGCGCGGATCACCGGTGAACAGGACGTCAAGGGAAGCCTGCGCGAGGGCTGCTACGGCGACCTCGCGATCCTGTCCGACGACTACCTCACCGTGCCCGAGGACGTCATTCCCGACATCGAGTCCGTCCTCACCGTCGTCGGCGGCCGCATCGTCTACGCGGCCGCCGAGTACGAGGGTCTCGACGAGGCCGTCCCGCCGGTGACCCCCGAGTGGAGCCCCGTGGCGCACTTCGGCGGCTACCAGGGGAGCCGGTCCGAACACGGCGGCCGCCGGGGCCGGGGAGACCAGGGGCAGCGGGCAGGCCAGGCCGGCGCCCGCCAGGCGGCATCGGTGGCCGAGGCCGTCGCCGAGTCCGAGCAGCACCGCCGCTGGCGCGTCGCGCGCGGCTCCGTCCCCGGGACGACGCCGTCCTTCGTCGACCCCTGCTTCGAGCACTGAGAGAGAACCCGTGATGACCGCAGCCTCACCCGCCGCCGACGGCGGCGACGACGTCCCGGACGGCGCTCCCCCCGGTCGCCGTTTCGAACCGGACCTCCGGTCGATGACACGGATCAACCTGCGCCCCATCGCCTCGCCCATGCCGCTCGGCTTCTTCACGATCGCCATCGCCTCCGTGATGACGGGCTCGCTCCAGCTGGGGATCTTCGAGGAGGAGGCCCGCGCCGCCGTCGCGTTCTGCGTGCTGCCGGCCTTCGTCCTGCAACTCCTCGTCAGCTTCCTGGCCTTCGGTGCCCGCGACGTGATCGCCGCGACCCTGATGGCGGTGTTCGCCGGCAGCTGGCTGCCCTACGCGCTCGTCATGATCAGCGGCGCGGCGGACGGCCTCCGGGTCCTCGGTGTGTTCAACCTGGCGCTCCTGTGCTTCGGGGCGCTGATGACCGCCGTGACCCGGCCCAAGCGCGCCCTGTGGTTCGTGCTGGTGGTCTCCCTGCCCCGCTGGGCGGCCACCGGACTCGCGGGCGTCACCGGCGCCGCATGGCTGACGCGCGCGTCCGGCGCGCTCGGTCTCGTGGTGGCGCTCGTCGCGATGTACACGGCGTTCGCCCTGATGCTCGAGGACATGCGCAGCGAGCAGGTCCTGCCGATCGGCCGCAGCGGCCCCGCCCACCTCGCCGTCGAGGGCGACCTGTCCGTCCAACTCCGCAACCTGGAACGCCAGGCAGGCGTGCGCCGCACGCTCTGACCGCACCGCCCACCTTCATCCACCGAGGAGTTCGTCCATGCCCCGACACGCCCGGCCCACCGTCGTCCTGGTCCACGGCGCCTTCGCCGATGCCTCCAGCTACGCCCGGCTCATCCCCGAACTGACCGCCGCCGGACTGGAGGTGACGGCTCCGGCGGTCCCCAACCGCGGCCTCGTCGACGACGCCGCGTACATCGCCTCCGTGGTCCGCGCCGTCGAAGGACCCGTGGTCCTGGTGGGGCACTCCTACGGCGGCGCCGTCATCACCCTCGCCGGCGCGGAGGAGAACGTCCGCGCGCTGGTGTACCTCGCCGGATACGCGCTGGAGGAGGGCGAGAGCCTGGGCGAGCTGCAGGGCCGCTTCCCCGACTCCGGTCTCGCCGACGCGCTCGTGTACACCCCCTTCCCGGTGGCCGGCTCCACCGAGACCGGCACCGACGTCTCGGTGGCGGTCGACCGGTTCCCCGAGCTGTTCGCCGCCGACGTCGACCCCGACCTCGCCGCGGTGCTCGCGGTCTCCCAGCGCCCCCTGGCCGCACGGGCCTTCACGGAGGCGGCGCCGGTCGCGGCGTGGAGGACCAAGCCCTCATGGGGTCTGGTGGCCTCCTCCGACCGCACGATCAACCCCGATGTGGAGCGCTACGGCTACCAGCGCGCCGGCATGACCACCGTGGAGGTCGACTCCTCGCACCTGGTCATGCTCGCCCGGCCGAAGGCCGTGGCGGAGCTGATCCTGGAGGCGGTCCGGTCCACCGCCCACTGACCCGATCGTCCAAGTTCGAACGATTAGTCGAAGCCGTTCGAGCGCTGGTAGTTTCTGATCGCCCCGCAGATCTTGTGAGGGGCGATCGGAGGAGATACACCCATGAGGTTCGGGGCGAGGCTCGCGCTCGCCGTCGTCACCCTCGCCGTCACGGCCACCGCCTGCGGCGCCCCGCAGGACGGCGGTACGCGGTCGCGCACCGCCGTGGACTGCGGACCGTACGCCCGGTACGGCAAGCACCCCGGCACCGAGGTCACCGTCTACGCGGAGAACCGGGACCGGGAGGCCGACCTGTTCGAGGAGAGCTGGGCGGACTTCGCGGACTGCACGGGAATCGGCGTCCGGTACGAGGGAGACGGGGAGTTCGAGGCGCGGATCCAGCTCCGGGTCGACGGCGGGAGCGCCCCCGACGTGGCGTTCTTCCCCCAGCCCGGGCTGCTGGAACGCTTCGCCCGGGCGGGGCGGCTCAAGCCCGTGAGCGCCGGGACCGCCGCTCTGGCGCGACAGGGCTGGTCGGCGGACTGGAACAGCTACGCGACCGTCGACGGCACCCTCTACGGCACGCCCCTGATGGCGAACGTGAAGTCGTTCGTCTGGTACTCGCCGAAGTTCTTCCGGGACAGGGGACTGAGCGTTCCCCGGACGTGGGCCGAGCTGATGGCCGTGACGGAGAAGGTCGCGGCATCGGGCGTCAAGCCGTGGTGCGCGGGCCTCGAGTCCGCCGAGGCGACCGGCTGGCCCGTGACGGACTGGATCGAGGACGTCCTGCTGCGGCAGCAGGGCACGGACGTCTACGACCGGTGGGTCGCCCACGAGATCCCGTTCGACGATCCCCGGGTGATCAGGGCCATCGACACCGCGGGGTCCGTCCTCAAGAACGACCGGTACGCCAACGGAGGCTTCGGCCCCGCCCGGTCGATGGCCTCGATCTCGTTCCAGGAGGCCGGCACACCGATCCTCTCCGGCACCTGCGCGATGCACCGCCAGGCCTCGTTCTACGCCGATCTGTGGCCGGAGGGCACCGAGATCGGACCGGACAAGGACGTCTTCGCCTTCCTCCTGCCGGGAGCCGACCCGGCGACCCGGCCCGTACTGGGCGGTGGCGTGTTCACCGCGGCGTTCTCCGACCGTCCCGAGGTCCAGGCCTTCCAGGAGTATCTGGCGTCCCCGGAATTCGCCCACACGCGGATGAGGAAGGGCCCGTTCGTCTCGGCGAACAAGGCCGTGGATCCCGCCGAGGCCGCCACCCCGGTCGACAGACTCTCGATCCAGCTGCTCCAGGACCCCCGGACGCAGTTCAGGTTCGACGGCTCCGACCTCATGCCCGCGTCGGTCGGTGCCGGGACGTTCTGGAAGGGAGCCGTCGACTGGATCGGCGGCGCGAGCACCCGGCGGTTCGCCGACTCCGTCGAACGGTCCTGGCCGAGCCACTGATGTCCTTCGACCTGGTCGCCCAGCAGCCCAAGCTGCTGTACCTGCTCCAGGGCGTCACCGCCTTCGCGGCGGTGGTCTCCCTGATCGTTCTGGCACTGCACCGGGGACCGGTACGGAGGAAGGCCGCGGCCCTCCTCCTGCTGGCCCCGGCACTGCTGCTGCTCACGGTCGGTCTCCTCCTGCCCGCTCTGCGCACCGTCGTCCTGTCGTTCACCGACAGTGGGGGACAGGCCTGGGCCGGGCTGGACAACTACGTGTGGATGTGCACCGATCCCCGGGCTCTGGTGGCGCTGCGCAACACGCTGGCGTGGGTGGTGCTGGTGCCGCTCCTGGCCACCGCGGTCGGTCTCGTCCACGCCGCGGCCGTCGTCCGGTCGCGGTGCAGGGCCTTCGCGCTGGCCCTCGTCCTGCTGCCGATGGCGATGTCCTTCGTCGGCGCGGGCGTCGTCTGGAAGTTCGTCTTCGCCTACCGGCCGGCGCAGGCGGCGCAGATCGGGCTGCTGAACCGGCTCGTCGTCGCCTTCGGCGGCGAACCGAGGCAGTGGCTGGTGGACTCTCCCTGGAACGTCCTGTTCCTCGTCATGGTGATGGTGTGGACCCAGGCGGGCTTCGCGGCCGTCCTCCTGACCGGCGCGATCAGGGCCGTGCCCCGTGAGTTGACCGAGGCGGCCCGACTGGACGGGGCGTCCCCCCGGCAGATCTTCCGGCGGATCACGATTCCGTCGATCAGGCCCACCCTGCTCGTCGTCGTCCTCGCCCAAGTGGCCGGCACCTTCAAGGCCTTCGACATCGTCAAGACCATGACCGGCGGACAGTTCGACACCGGCGTCCTCGCCCACGAGATGTACGACCAGGCCTTCCGCTACGGCGAGACGGGCCGCGGCGCGGCGCTGGCCGTGCTCCTCTTCGTCCTCGTCACCCCCTGCGTCGCCCTCCAGGGCCGGGCACGGCGGAGGGCGGCGTGAACGGCGTCCGGGAGCGTCTGACCTCCCGCGCCTTCTCCTGGATCGCCGTGCTGATCGCGCTCCTCTGGACCACACCGACCCTCGGTCTCCTGCTCTCCTCCTTCCGCCCCGAGAACGAGGTCAAGACCACCGGCTGGTGGACCGTGTTCGGCGCGCCGCACCTCACGCTCGAGAACTACCGTGAGGTGCTGTCCGGCGGCGGGAACGGAGCCGGGCGGCTCGCCGAGTACTGCGTCAACTCCGTCGTCATCACCCTCCCCTCGGTCCTGTTCCCGCTCGTCCTGGCGTTCTTCGCGGCGTACGCCCTGGCCTGGATCGACTTCAGGGGGCGGCACGCCCTCGTCGTCGGCGTCTTCGCGCTCCAGATCGTGCCGCTCCAGATGGCACTCGTCCCCCTCCTGAAGCTCTTCTCCCAGGGCTGGCTGTTCCTGCCCGCCTGGAACGTCACCGGCTCCGCGCGGTTCGGCACCGTCTGGTTCGCCCACACGGTCTTCGCGCTGCCGTTCGCGGTGTTCTTCCTGCACAACGCCCTGGCCGGGCTGCCCCGGGACCTGATCGAGGCCGCCCGCGTCGACGGCGCCTCGCACGGCACCCTGCTGCTCCGGATCGTGCTGCCCCTGGCCCGACCGGCCCTGGCCGGCCTCGCGATCATCCAGTTCGTCTGGGTGTGGAACGACCTCCTCGTGGCACTGTCACTGTCCGGCGGAACGGCCGAGACCGCGCCGATGACGGTCAGACTCGCGAACCTGGCCGGGACCCGCGGCGAGGAGTGGCAGCGGCTCACCGCGGGCGCCTTCGTGACGGCGGCCGTCCCGTTGCTCGTCTTCTTCTCCCTGCGGCGGCACTTCGCCCGAGGCCTGCTCGCCGGATCGGTCAAGGGATGACGCCCGGCACCGGCCACGGGACGCGACCGTGGCGGCGGCCGTGAACGCCGGGGCGAGCAGGCCCGGGCTGCGGGGCCGCGAAGACGAACGGGAGCGGCTGCGCGCCCTGGTCGAGGCCTTGCGCGCCGGCGAAGGAGGCGCGATCGCGCTGCTCCTGGGCGAGCCGGGGATCGGGAAGACCGCACTGCTGCGGGAGACCGCCGCGCTCGCACGGGCCCACGGGTGCCTCGTCGGCGAGGGACGCGCGGAGGAGTTGCACGAGCTGGCTCCGCTCGCCTCCCTGGCGTCCGGCCTTCTGCAGGGCGACCCGCCCCTGCTGTCCGGCACGGACTTCGCGCACCTCGCGGGCCACCACGACCAGCGCATCTGGCTCGTGGAACGGCTGGCCCGGCTGATCGAGGAACGCTCGGCCGGCACGCCGGTGCTGATCGCGATCGACGACGTCCAATGGGCCGATCCGCTGAGCCGGTTCGCCCTGACCGTCCTGCCGGCACGGCTGCTCGGCTCCCCGGTCCTGTGGCTGCTCGCGGGCAGGGAGGACCCGGGCCTGTACGGGGAAGGGACGCGGCCGCGGACGACGACCCTTCCGCTGCGACCGCTGTCCGACGCCGCCCTCGCCGAGCTGGCCCGCGACATCCTCGGCGACGACGTGCCGGAGCGGGTCACGGAACTCCTCGACGGGGCGGGCGGCAATCCCTTCCTCGCGGCCGAGATGCTCATGGGCATCGCCGGGTCGGGCCCGGACGGGCCGGAACCGCCCGAGCGGCTGGTCCTCGGCGTGCGCGGGCGGCTGGCCGCCCTCCGGCCGGACACCCTCCACTTCCTGCGGATCGGCTCGGTCCTCGGCCGCGCGTTCACGCTCGCCGACGCCGCGGCCCTGTGCGGCAGGCCCGCCTCCGGTCTCCTCGCCGAACTGGACGAGGCCGTCACCGCCGGGCTCCTCCACGACGACGGCGAACGCCTCCTCTTCCGCCACGACCTGCTCCGCCAGGCGGTGTACGCCGACCTCGCACCCTCGGTACGCCGGGCGCTGCACCGGGAGGCCGCGAGCCGGCTCGTCACCGCGGGCCGGAGCGCCGTCGACGCGGTCCCGCATCTGCTGAAGAGCGCCGAACCCGGCGACCAGGAGGCGATCGCACTGCTCGGCACGGCCGCCACGGACGTGATCGCCGTGATGCCCGACCTCGCCGCCGACCTGGCCGTGCGCGCCCTGGAACTCGTACCGCCCCATACGCCCATGGTGTTCGACGTGGGAGAACGGGCCGTCGTCGCGCTGACCCGCGCGGGCCGCTACACCCAGGCACGGCAGACCGGCGACGCGCTGCTGGCCCGACAGCCGTCCCTGGACGTCTTCGCCCGACTGCAGTCCGTGCTGGGCGACACGCTCTGGCACCTCGACGACGTCCACGAGCTGACCCGTCGCTCGACGGCGGCGCTGGCCGCCGTCACCGACCCGGCGATCCGCGCCCGGCTGACCGCGCGTCAGGCCCTGGCCCGGTCCCGCGGACGCGATCTCGGGGCCGCTCGCGAGACGGGCGAACGGGCGCTGGCCGAGGCGGAGCGGGCCGGTGACCGGGAGGCCCGCGTCCTCGCGCTGTGGGGTCTCGGCGAGATCGCCCTCAACGCGGGCGACTGCGCCGCGGCCGTCGAACACCACACGGCGCTCAGCGTGTTCGACACGGCCTTCCTGCCCGAGGAGGTCGTCGCCCGGATCCACATGGACGACTTCGAGACCGTAAGGCGACTGCTGCGGACGGCAGGCGACGACCCCCTGCGCCCCGCCATGCTGATCTGGGCCCAGGGAACGCTGAACCTGGGGCTCGGCCGACTCGACGACGCGGACGCCGACCTCGTCACCGCCGAACGCCTCGAAGCGGACCTCCATGTGCCCGGCAACCTGGTCAACATACGGGTCAACCGCGGCCTTCTGGCGATGCTGCGCGGCGACCGCGAAGCCGCCCGGGAGCACCTGGAGGTCGTGCGGAGGGCCGTGACCGCGCGGCCCAACACGGGCAACCACGCCACGCACCGGTACTTGGAGGCCGTCGTCGCCGACGCCCGCGGCGAGCACGCGGCGGCGGCCGAACAGCTCCGGTCCGTCCAGCGCGACCACCCCTTTCTGCGGTGGCGGCTGCTGCGGCCCCACGTCGTCCAGGCCGTGCGGATCGCCCTGCGCGCCGGTGACCGGACCCTGGCCGAGGACCTCGCGGCCCAGGCGGCCGAACACGCCGCCCGCAACCCCTCCGTGCCGACCGCACAGGGGACGGGCGCTCACGCGACCGCCCTGGTGAACGCCGACCGGGACCTCCTGGAACGCGCGGTCCGTGTCCTCCGCACCGGCCCCCGGCCGCTGCTCCTCGCCGCCGCGTCCGCCGACCTCGGGCGCGCGCTCCTGACGGCCGGCGACCCCGCCGCCGTACCCGCCCTGACGAAGGCCTACGAGACCTACGAGCGGGCCGGGGCCGACGCCGAGGCGAACCAGGTGCGGGCCGACCTGGAACGGGCCACGGCCCGCTCCGGCCGGCGCACCGGAGGCCTCCGGCCACGCCCCGGCCAGGGGTGGGGCGCGCTCACGGCCTCGGAACGCAAGGTCGCCCGGCTGATCGCCGCGGGGCACACCAACCGGTCGGCCGCGACCGACCTCCTCGTCTCCCCGCACACCGTCAACACCCATCTGGCGTCGATCTTCCGCAAGCTCTCGGTGCATTCGAGGGTCCACCTGGCCCGGATCGTGCTGGCGGAGGACGAGGCGGAGCCGCTCACCGCCGACTGAGCGGGCTTTGCGCGCCCGTGCAAGGAGTGGTGCGCCGTACGCCAACAGGCGGCGCCCGGCGGGTCCTAGCGTGACGGCATATCGCGCCGCGTCGACGCGCGGACCAGCCGACCCGAATCGAGGAAGCGAACCATGCCTTACATCACCGTGGGCCAGGAGAACACCACCCCCGTCGAGCTCTACTACGAGGACCACGGCACCGGGCAGCCGGTCGTCCTCATCCACGGCTTCCCGCTCGACGGCCACTCCTGGGAGCGGCAGAGCGCCGCGCTGCTCGACGCCGGCTACCGCGTGATCACCTACGACCGGCGCGGCTTCGGGCAGTCCTCCCAGCCGACCGCCGGCTACGACTACGACACCTTCGCGGCCGACCTGAACACCGTGATGGAGACCCTCGACCTGAACGACGCCGTCCTGGTCGGCTTCTCCATGGGCACCGGCGAGGTCGCCCGCTACGTGTCCACGTACGGCTCCGGCCGGGTCGCCAAGGTCGCCTTCCTGGCCTCCCTCGAGCCCTGCCTGCTCAAGAGCGACGACAACCCCGACGGGGTGGCGCCGAAGGAGTTCTTCGACGGCGTCGTCGCCGCCGTCAAGGCCGACCGCTACGCCTACTACACCGCCTTCTTCAACGACTTCTACAACCTCGACGAGAACCTGGGGAGCCGGATCAGCGAGGAGGCCGTCCGCAACAGCTGGAACACCGCGGCCGGCGGCGGCTCCTTCGCCGCGTCCGCCGCGCCGGCGACCTGGTACACCGACTTCCGCGCCGACATCCCCGCCGTCGACGTGCCGGCCCTGATCCTGCACGGCACCGCCGACCGCATCCTGCCGGCCGAGGGCACCGCGCGTCCCTTCCACAAGGCCCTTCCGTCGGCCGACTACGTGGAGATCGAGGGCGCCCCGCACGGCCTGCTGTGGACCCACGCCGAGGAGGTCAACTCGGCCCTGCTGGCGTTCCTGGCGAAGTGACGCCGCACCGTCGACCCCTCGGGTGACGCCGCCGCGCCGTCGGCCCCTCGGCTGACTCCGTCGCGGGCTCCGGCCCCTCGGTGCGGCCGGAGCCCGCGGCATCGGCCGCCGGAGCGGGTCGGGACGGGTGTCACCGACCTGCGCATCGACCGGGACGGACTGCGGTCCGGGCGACGGCGGGGGGATACTGATCCGCCGTACCGCACGTGGACCGAGCCCGTCCCGTGCGGCCCCAGGCCGGCGGAATGAGCGTGAACCGAGTGACGACAGGGACCGTGTCCGAGGAGCTCGACGGCGTGCGGGCCCCCGTCCGCGGCAGGGACGCGGAACTGGCGTTCGTCGAGTCGCGGCTCGACGCGCTCGACCGAGGCGAAGGCGGGATCGTCCGCGTCGAGGGCCCGGTCGGCATCGGCAGGTCCAGGATCCTCGCCGAGGCCGCGGTGCTCGCGCGCCGGCGCGGTACGAGGGTGTTCCACGGAGCGGCGGACCCCGACGAGCAGTTCGTGCCGCTCGGCCCCCTCCTGGAGGGCCTGCTCTCCGGCGCCGATCCGCTGTCGGACGCAACCCGTCTCCGGGACCTGGCCGCGACACCCGGTCAGCGGTTCTGGCTGCTCCAGGAACTGGGGGACCGCCTGGAGGAGGCGGCCCGGGTCGGGCCCCTGCTCGTCCTCCTCGACGACCTCCAGTGGTGCGACGACCTGACCCTGCTCACCTTTCACACCCTCGCCACCAGGCTCTCCTCGCGGGCGATCCTGTGGATCGTGGCCGTGCGCGGCGGCGGTGTCCCGCCGGGCGTCCGCACGACCCTGGACCGGGTCCGGCAGGCGGGCGCGTACGAACTGCCGCTGGCGGCGCTCGGGGACCGGGCGAGCGCGCGGATCGCGGAGGACGTCCTGGGCGCGGTCCCCGGCCCGGACGTCCTCCGCGTCGTCCGCCGGGCCGACGGGGTGCCACAGCTGTTGGTCGAGCTGCTCGGCTCGCTGCGGGAGGAGGAGGCGGTGACGATCGAGAACGGCACGGCCGGGCTGCCGGCCGGACCCCCGGCCCCACGGGAACTCCCCTCGGTCGGGCGCCGCCTCGACCAGCTGTCCGACGAGGCCCGCGAGCTGGTGCGGACGACGGCCGCCGTGGGCCGCCCCGTCACCGTCGCGCTGCTCGCCGAACTGCTGGGCAGACCCGCTGCGGCGCTCATCACAGCGGTGCGGGAATCCCTCGACGCCGATCTGCTCGCCGAGACGGGCGACCGCCTCGCGTTCCGCCACGAACTCGTCCGCGAGGCGGTGGAATCCGGCCTCCCCCTGTCCCTGCGGCAGGCACTGCGTCGTCAAGCGGCCGAGCCGCTGCTGCGGAAAAGCGTCAGGGGCCCGGCCGTCCCGGCCGTCCCGGCCGTCCCGGCCGGGCAGCCGGCCGGAAGACGCGCTCCGAGCGACGCGGCGGAGGCCGACCGGCTCCGCACCGCCGCGGCGGAACGCGCGGCCACCGCACCGGGGCCCGCCGCGGAACTCAGCCTCAGGGCCCTGGAACTCACCCCGGCGGACGCTCCGGAACGGCCCCGTGTCGTCGCCGAGACGATTCCGCTGCTGCGGCGGACGGGCCGGACCGCCCGGGCACATGAGCTGGGCGACGCGGCCCTGGCGGCCGGCGGACTCGCATCCGAGGACGAGGCGCGCATACGCCTCGCCCTGGCGCGCGTGGCCGTTCGCACCGACTTCTCCGAGGCGGTCCGGCAGGCCAGGGCCGGCGCCGCGCTGCCCGGGATCCCCGTCGCCCTGCGCGGCCGGCTGCTCGCGCTGCTGTCCCTCGGCCTGTCGATGGCGGGCGAGTACGGGGCGGCCGGTCGGGCCGCCGCGGAGGCGATGGAGACCGCCGAAGCGGCGGGGGACCTCACCATCAAGGCCACCGCGCTGACGGCCGAGTCGGTCGTGCGCTTCCACCAGCTGGACTGGACGGCGGCGTTCCGGCAGGCGGACCGGGCCGCGGCCCTGACCGATGCCCTGGGCGGCGGCTTCTCGCCGGAGCTTCCGGAGGCGCTGTGGCACGCGTGCCTGTCGAACGCGGCCGGCCGTACCGCGGAAGCGCTCGCCGCCGCCGAGGACGGCATCCGGAGGGCCGAGAGCCAGGACCGGACGGACGCCGCACGCCTGTGGCTCATGACCCGCGCCCGGGTGCTCCTGGACGCCGGACGGCTGAAGGAGGCCCGGGCCGACGCCGAAGCCGCGTCCACGGCGCCCGACGATCTCGGCACGGGCGGCCTCGCCGACGTCATGCTCCGGTACGTGACGATGCGCCTCGCCCTCCAGAGCCACGACCAGCAGGCCGCACGGCGGTGCGCGGCGGAGGCCAGGCGCATGCGGAAGGACGGCGCGCCGGCCGTCCGCGCCGTCGGCTCCTGGATGCTGGCGCTGATGGGCGACTTCGAGGGCCGGCCCGACCGCGCCATGGCCGAACTCGACGAGGCCGTGCCGGATCCCACCGAGGATCTGCCGGTCTTCGTCGGCGGGCTCGACCCCGCCGACGCCCCCACGCTCGTCCGTATCGCGCTGCGCGCCGGCGCTCACGAGCGGGCCGCGCAGGCGGTCGCCGCGGCCGAGCGCCGAGCCGTGCTCAACCCCGGCCTCACCTTCCTCGCCGCTACCGCCGCGCACGCCCGGGGGCTTCTCGACAACGACCTCGACCACCTCGTGCGAGCGGTCCGGCTGTACGAGGACTGTCCCCGGACCACCGCCCGGGCGTCGGCCCTGGAGGACACCGGGCGCAAGCTCGCCGCGACCCGTCGGCACGAGGCGGTGCCGTACCTCGACGCCGCCCTCTCCCTCTACCTGCGGGCAGGCGCCGAGCGCGACGCCGCCCGCGTCCGCCGGCGCCTGCGGGCCGCGGGGGTCCGCCGACGGCCCTCGGCGGCCGGAGACACCGGGGAGTGGCCGGAGCTCACCGCGGCGGAGGTGCGGGTGGCGCGGCTCGTGGCCCAGGGGCTCACCAACCATCAGGTGGCCGAGCGCCTCTCCCTCTCGCCGCACACGGTGAGTTCGCACCTGCGCCGGGCCTTCACCAAGCTCGACATCGGCTCACGCGTGGAGCTGGCCCGGCTCGTGGAGCGCCGCGACAGCGGAGCGTAGTCGCTTCGTATCCCACGCGGGCGTCAGGGCAATGGACGATTCGTGCGATGTGCCGAGGTCGTCGCTTCCTCAAAATGATCAAGAACTGCGGAACGGAAGAAGTCCGCGGAGCACCGTTGGTCGAGAGAGGAACAGCGCATGACCGCACGGCCCCAGCGAGCCCGCCCTGGCAGCCCGGAGCTCCAGGCGCTCGTCGACGAACTCGCGGAGCGGCTGGGCCGGTCCGTCGCCGTCGACGACCCGCTGGTCCGCATGGTCTGCACGAGCCGCCATTTCGGGGACGAGGACCCGGTACGCATCGGCACCCTGCTGCAGGGCCGGGCCGACAACGCGGCCATCCGCCACGTCCTCGCCCAGGGCGTCACCCGGTGGTCACGACCCGGGTTCATCGACGGCCGCGACGACCTCGGGCTGCTGCCCCGCTACGTCGTGCCGCTGCGCGAACGCGGGCACCTCCTCGGGCTGCTCGTGGTGGTCGTCCCCGAACGGGCGCTGGGCGAGCCGGAGACCGCAGCCATCGCCCGGGCGGCGGACGCCGTTTCCGCCCAGATGTACGGAGAGCACATCGCCGCCGACTCCCGGAAGACGGACGAGCGCGAGCTGGCCCTGGAACTCGTCGGCACCGACCTCGCCGCCCGCACCGCCGCCCGCCGAAGGGGCAGGGAACTCGGGCTGCTCGGGGCGGCGGAGCACGTCCTGGTCACCGTCGTCCAGTTGAGCTGCGGAACGGAGCTCGTACGGCAGTCCGAGGCAGCCCTGTGGGGGGCGTTGGAGGGATTCCGGCAGACGCGCTCGGCCCAGGGCCTCATCGCGATCGGCAAGGAACGGGCGATGCTGCTCCAGCTCCGCGACCGGCCACCCGGCCCGGACGAGGTCGCCGCCCAGTCCGCTCGCATCCTCGACGAACTCCGCACCTTCCTCGACCCGTCGGCGGACCCCGTGATCGGCGTCGGCGGGCGGCACCCCGGCCTGCTCGACGCCTCGACGTCGTACGAGCAGGCGCTCGTGGCGGCCCGGGCGGCCCGCCGACTGCCCGCCCTGAAGAACGTCGGGGACTGGGACCTGCTGGGGGAACTCGCCGTGCTGCTCCAACTCCCCGAGCACGCCCTCACCATGTCCCTGATCCCGAAGCCGCTCCGCACCCTGGCCGAAGCTCACGGCGGCGATCGCCTGCGGGACACCCTGCGCTGCTTCCTCGACCACGCGGGATCGATTCCGAGGACCGCGGACGCGTTGGGAATCCACCGCACCTCCCTCTACTACCGCCTGCGCCAGATCCAGCAGATCACCGGACTCGACCTCGACGACGGCGCTCACCGGCTCACCCTGCACCTCGGCCTCAGGATCGGCGAACTCCTCGCCCCGGGCGACGGCGTGGCCGCCTGACCCCGGACCCGCTTCGACAGAGCGAGGAGGATCGGCGGCCCGATTCCTACAGCTCGCGGTGGTGGCGGCAGGCGGCCCCGTTCGATGATGTCCAGCACCGGCAGGCGTGGGAAAACCGCCTGCGACCAGGGAAGAGGCCATGAAGGAACTGATCACGACGGACGGCGTACGGCTCGCCTACCGGGACACCGGCGGCGAGGGCGTCCCGCTGGTGATGCTGCACGGCTGGGGGCAGACGCAGGCGATGTTCCGCCACCAGGTCGAAGGGCTCGCACCCGGCCGCCGCGTCGTCACCGTGGACTTCCGCGGCCACGGCGAGTCCGCCAAGCCGCGACACGGCTACCGCGTCGCCCGCCTCTCCAGGGACGTGCGGGAACTCGTCGACCACCTGCGCCTGGAGCGCTTCGACGCACTGGGCTGGTCCATGGGCGTCTCGGTGTGGTGGAGCTTCGTCGACCAGTACGGCACCGGCCGGATCCGGCGTCTGGTCGCCGTCGACCAGCCCGCCGCCGTCGCCGCCGTACCGTGGATGACCCGGCGGGAACAGCGGGACTCCGGCGCCCTCTTCGACGTGTCGGGGCTGCTGGAGCTCGGCGCCGCGCTCGCGGGGCCGGAGGGCGACACGGTGCGCGAGGCGTTCGTGCGAGGCATGTTCTCCGGCGAGCCGGACCCCGAGCTGCTCGCCTTCGTCGCCGAGCAGATCAGGTCGACACCCGCCCACGCCGGCGTACCGCTGCTGTTCGACCACTGCGCGCAGGACTGGCGCGACGTGCTTCCCCGGATCGATGTGCCGACCCTGGTCATCGGCTGCGAGGGGAGCCATGTGCACCCCGACGCCCAGCGCTTCGTCGCCGAACAGATTCCCGGCGCGCTCCTGCACGTCTTCCCCTCCGACGTGGCGAACTCTCACTTCCCCTTCCTGGAGAACCCGGTGGCCTTCGACGCCGTGGTGGAGAGGTTCCTGGCGGAGGAACCGGCGAGCCCGGCGTAGCCCGTCGTCCGCCCGCACGAACCGTAGAGCTTGGAGTCCCCATGACCCTCTCACTGATGTCACGCGTGCCCGAGCGGGCGGGTCGGCGAGCACCCGATCCGGCCTCGCCCTCGTCCCCCTCGGGACGGCTGGTCCAGGTGCTCTCCGAGATGCCGGCCGCCGACGACCGGAACCACGTCTACCTCGGCGTCCACGTCCGAGGGCCCGTCACCGTCGTCCAGGAGCGTGCCGGAACCGTCCTGGAGCCGAACGACCTGGTCTTCTGCGACCCGGCCCGGCAGCACCTGCTGCACTTCGGCGAAGACTGTCAGATGATCTTCTTCCGGATACCCCGCTGCTATCTGGGCGTCACGGAGTCCGAACTGAGGCGGCTGCTCGGCGTGCCCGTACGCGGCGGGGAGGGGCTCGCGGCGCCGGTGTCGCACTTCCTGACCGCGCTCGCCGCCACGGCGGAGTTCCGCCAATCCACGATCGGCGACCGGCGCGCCCGGACGGCCCTCCATCTCCTCTCCGCCCTGGTCATGGAGCTCCTAGACCCGGACACCACGGACGAGGCCGCCGGCGCGCCCGGGGCCGCCGACGAGATGCTGTCCCGGATCCGCGCCCACATCGAAGAACACCTGGGGGACCCCGACCTCTCCCCGGAATCGATCGCACGCGCCCACCACATCTCGGTCCGGTACCTGCAGAAGCTCTTCCAGAGCGACGGCAGCACGGTGAGCCACTGGGTGCGGCAGCGCAGGCTCGAGGCGTGCCGGATCGAGTTGGGCCGGTCCCACCGGAGATTCACCATGGCGGCGATGGCCCACCGCTGGGGCTTCAGCAGCCCCTCGCATTTCAGCCGGACGTTCCGGGGGGCGTACGGCATGAGTCCCAGCGAATGGCAGGCGCTGGCGACCTCGGCCTTCGGCCCGACGGCCGCCGACGCCCGGCACGAGCGAAGGCGATGAGACGCGCGTGCGCCGTCATGCCACCGCGGATGCGCGCACGGACAAGAGGGGCCGTCTCCCCGGCTCTACCGTGAGTAACAGCAGCGCGGGCCTCGTACCGACCTCCCGGACCGCGCCCCCCTCCGCCGTGACGCCGGCCACCGGCGCACGACGCGACATTCCCTCCCTCGCGGCCCGACACCGAGAAGAGAACCGCCATGACCACCCCCACCGTCGTCCTCGTGCACGGTGCCTTCGCCGACGCGACAGGCTGGATAGGCGTCATCGCGGAACTGCGGGCCGGCGGGATCCCGGTGATCGCCCCGCCCAACCCCCTACGGGGCCTCACGTCGGACGCTGCCTACCTCTCCTCCGTCCTCGGGCAGATCGACGGCCCCGCGGTCCTCGTCGGGCACTCCTACGGCGGTGCCGTGATCACCGTGGCCGGCGCGGCGGAGAACGTCGTCGGTCTCGTCTACGTGGCCGCCTACGTACCCCACGAGGGCGAGAGCCTCGCCGAGTTGCAGGGGCGCTTCCCCGAGCCTCCGCTGACGGGCAGCCTCAGGGAGTGGACGTACCCGCTCCTCGACGGCGACTCCGCCGTCGAGGTCACCATCGAGGAGACGGCCTTCCCCTTCGTCTTCGCGGGGGACGTGACCGAGGACGTCGCCGGCGTCCTGGCCGTGGCCCAACGCCCGCTCGCCACCGCCGCCTTCACCGAGACGGCGGCAGCGGCGGCATGGCGGACGAAGCCGTCCTGGGCCCTGGTGGCCGGGGCCGACCGCACGATCAGCCCCGAGGTCCAGCGCTACGGCGCCGAACGGGCCGGAGCCGTCGTCGTCGAACTTCCGGACGCCTCGCACGCCGTCCCGCTGTCCGAGCCCACCCGGGTCGCCGACCTGATCAGGGACGCGGTACGTGCGACGAGCTGACGGCGGCCCCTCCGGAAGGCGGGTGCCGCCATGCGCGGCGACCGCGGAGGAGCGGCCGGGCACGGCCGGCGCCCTTACCGGCCCCGGCGGCACGCGGGTGGCCGACACGCCGCGCGGGGAGCGGCCGCCGCGGATCTGCTCGGCGTCGGACCGTCTCGGTGCTCTGTGCGGGTGGCGCCTCACGAACACGGGCGAACGAAAGCCGCGGTCCGTGGGTACGGATGGGAAGTCGTCCCCCGTCCGACCGAAGCGAGGAAGATCTCATGGACCCGTCCCCCCACCGCGACGAGTCGGCGGATGTCATCGTCATCGGCGCAGGCCCCGCCGGTTGCAGCGCCGCCTACCACCTGGCCCGGGCGGGACACGACGTTCTGCTGCTCGAGAAGGCCACCTTCCCCCGTGACAAGGTCTGCGGGGACGGCCTCACACCCCGTGCCGTCAGGGAGATCCTCGGCATGGGCGTCGACGTGGCGGGCGACGGCTGGGTCCGGACGCGCGGCCTGCGGGTCCACGGCTCCGGCACGGCGGTGGAGATGCCGTGGCCCGTCGTCGCGTCCTACCCCGACTACGGGCTCGTACGGACCCGGCAGGACTTCGACCGACTGCTCGCCCGGCAGGCCGTGGCCGCCGGGGCGCGTCTCCTCGAAGGGACCAAGGTCACCGCGCCGGTCCTCGACCCGGCCACCGGCCGCGTCAACGGCGTCGTCGCGCACCGGGACGGCCTCCCCCGCACCTTCCGCGCGCCCCTGTTGGTCGCCGCCGACGGCGCGTCGAGCCGACTCGCCGTCGCCCTCGGGCTCCACCAGCGCGCCGACCGGCCCATGGGCGTGGCCGTACGCCGCTATTACACGTCCCCCCACCGCAACCGGGACCACCTGGAGGCCTGGATCGACCTCGAGACCCGGGACACTCGCGGGCGGGCCTCCATGCCGTTCGGCTACGGATGGATCTTCCCCGTCGGCGACGGCGCCTTCAACGTCGGTCTCGGCACCTTCCACATCGGACGCCGGCCCGACGTCGACCACCGGCGGCTCTTCCGGCAGTGGACCGCGCGCCTCCCCGCCGACTGGCACTTCGACGAGGAGCACGCCACCGGCCCGCTGCGCGGCGCCCCCCTGCCCGCCGGCCTCAACCGGCGCCCCCAGTACACCCGGGGCCTGCTCCTGACCGGCGACGCCGGCGGAATGATCAATCCGCTCAGCGGCGAGGGCATCGACTACGCGATGGAATCCGGCCGCCTGACCGCGGAAACGGTGACCCGCGCCCTCGCCCGCCCCACCGCCCACGCCCGCGAGGAGGCCCTGCTGCGCTACCCCGAGGCCATCCGCGAGGCCTACGGGCGCTACTTCACCGTGGGGCGGCTGGTCGTGCGGGCCCTCAACCACCCCCGGGTCATGCGACTCGTCGCCACCCACAGCCTGCGGCGGCCCGTCACCCAGCGCTTCATGTTCAAGCTCTGGGCCAACCTCACCGACCCCCACAGCCCCGACGCCCTCGACCGCGTCCTCACCGCCCTCCAACGCGCGGTGCCGGCGGCCTGACCCCGACCGGCAACCGGTTCCGCCCACGCCCGCCCGCGTATCGCACACCACCACCGTCCGGCGGCCTCGACCTCGCCCACGCCCGCGCCACCCGTAGGAGTCGACCCGGGGCCGAAGGCCATGCCCGGCGGACCGATCCGGCTCGGGCCGCTCCTCACCCGGCCGTGCGGGTGGCTTCCTCGGGCGACGCCTCGCGTGCGGTGAGGTACGCCTCCAGTTCCGCGGCGCCGGCCAGCAGGGCCCGCCCACGGGCGGAGAGCCGACGGTGCCAGTCGGACAGGGCGGCCTCCAGCGGTTCCAGCCCGCCGGCCGCCCGCACCTGGGCGATCAGCGGGGCGATCTGCTCCAGCAGGTAGCCGCCCCGCCTGAGCTGATGGGCCAGCCGGGCGTCGCGTACGGCGGCCTCGTCGTAGACGCGGTACCCGGTCCGCGGGTCGCGGCGCGGGCGCACCAGTCCGGCGTGCTCCCACTTGCGCAGGGTCGCCGGTCGGATGCCGAGCCCCCGTGCCAGCGGCCCGATGAACGTCTCCCCCGGGCGAGAGGCGGCGACCGTCCCGGATGCCCCTGCCCCTGCCCCTGCGCCTGCCCCTGCGCCTGCCCCTGGACCCGGCGTCGGTTCCGGTGTCGGGTCCAGGTCGCCGAGGGCGCTTTCCACGGCCCGGAGGGTCCGGCGGTCGGCGAGGAGTTGGGCGTGGCTCTCGTCGACGAGGCGGAACGCCTCCTCGGCGGCGCCCTGGTTCACGGCCCGCATGATCGACGTCGCCGTCCGGTGGCCGTGGCCGGGAGCCAGGGCGAGGAAGGCGGACAGGGCCCGCGCGTGCAGCGCCGTGTAGGTGCGGTAGCCGTGGGGGGTGCGAGCGGCGGCCGGGAGGATGCCGGCCTCCTCGTAGTTCCTGATCGCCTGCGTGGACAGGCCGTGCCGACGCGCAAGATCCACCGGCCTGAGCCGCCTACCCGTTTGAAGGTTCCTCTCCATCGGACCGACGATAGCGCGGGCCAATGGCGGAAAAGTTTCAACCGAAGGTTCAACGATAGCGTTGAAGGCATGGCGACTGACATCAAGGACACCGCCCATGCCGTCGACGCCGCCTCTGTCATGAGGCTGCTCCGGGCCAGGTCCGGCACCCGACCCCGACTGCTCGCCCTGGGCGAGCCCACCCACGGCGAGGAGACCCTGCTCGACCTCCGCAACGAGCTCTTCCGGCAGCTCGTCGAGGAAGAGGGCTACCGAACGATCGCGATCGAGAGCGACTGCCTGGGGGGCCTGGTCGTGGACGACTACGTCACCCGGGGAACCGGCACACTGGACCAGGCCATGGAGCGCGGAATCAGCCACGGCTGGGGCGCCTTCGCGGCCAACCGCGAGCTCGTGCGCTGGATGCGCGCCTACAACGAGGACCGCCCCGCCTCCGAGCGGCTCCGTTTCGCCGGCTTCGACGGACCGCTGGAGATCACCGGCGCCGCCGGCCCCCGGCAGGCCCTCACCGCACTCCACCGCTACCTCTCGACCTGGGTGGACGCGGACCTGCTCCCCTGTACGGCCGAAACGCTCGACCGCCTGCTCGGCGCCGACGACCGGTGGACCGATTCCGCCGCGATGAGGGACCCGGGCCGGTCCGTCGGACAGGCGCCCGAGGCCGGTCGACTGCGGCTGATCGCCGACGATCTGACGGCCCTGCTCGACGAGCACACGCCACACCTGCTCACAGCGACCTCGCCCGACGAACTGGACCGGGCGCGCCTGTACGGGCGCACGGCCACCGGCCTCCTGCGCTACCACCACTGGATGGCCGACACCTCACCGGCGCGCCTGGCCCGCCTGGTGGCCGTACGGGACCACATGATGTCCCGCAACCTCCTGGCCCTCGCCGCCCGGGGCCCGGTGCTCGTCCACGCCCACAACTCCCATCTCCAGCGGGAGAAGAGCACCATGCGGATGGGCGGGAAGCCGCTGGAGTGGTGGAGCGCCGGCGCGCTGGTGGACGCCCGGCTCGGCGACGCGTACGCCTTCGTGGCCACCGCACTCGGCACCATCCGGCACCAGGGGGTCGACACCCCGCCGCCGGACACCCTCGAAGGACTCCTCTACGCGCTCCCCGACGCCCCCCACCTCGTCGACCCCGCGCGTCTGTCCACCGTGCTAGGGGACACGCGCCCCGCACGGCGGGCGTCCCCGTGGTTCGGCTACGCCCCGTTCGATCCGGCCCATCTGGCGGACACCGACGGCATCGTGTTCGTCAAGGACGCCCTGAAGGATTAGCGGGGTCGTCACCGCCGCGGCTCTGCTCCGCACCTGCGGATGAGGGGGCGGTGGACCGGCCCCCCCCCCGCCGGTTCGGCGCGCCCTGCCGCCCCCAGCGGGTTCGGCGCGCCCTGCCCCCCGCCGGTTCGGCAGCCCTGCCGCCCCCGCCCGGTTTGAAAGCGCCCCGCCGCCGGCCAATCTGTCAGGGAGCGCAGGAGACACCCGGAGACGGGGGACGCCGGGGGAGGGGAGAGCCGCGGTGACGGAACACGGCAGCCACGGGACACCGTCGGGTTGGCATCCGGCCACGCTGAGGACAGAGGACTGGCTGCTTCCCGTGCCGGACTCGCCAGGGGGCGGCATGCCGGCCGAAGAGGTCAACGCCCGCCTCTGGCGAGGGCCGGGCTTCGCCGTGCTCCGTGGCCTCGACCTCACCGGCCTGACCGCCCGGCAGTGCGTCGAGCTGTGCGCGCGCGTCGTCGGAGAGGTGTGCGCCCCCGCGGGCCTCCGTCTCCAGCGGTCGGCCAACGAACTCCTGACGGCGGCGACGGCACCCGCCGTACCGCGCATGCCGGAGCCGGGCGCCCCGGCACCACGCAAGGGCGACGAACAGCCGCTCCTGCCGCACATGGACCGCGGCGAGGGCCCACGGCCGCCCCGACTCCTGGCACTCCTGTGCGTCCGGCCGGCGTCCGCGGGCGGCGAGTCCCTGCTGGCCAGCGGCCCGGCCCTGCACGACCGCCTCGCCACCGAACGGCCGGAAGCCCTGCGTGAGCTCTACCAGGACTTCCACTTCGGCCGCGGCCCGGACTTCGACCGCGTCCGCCCCGTCTTCCACCTCGACGGCGGGGCGCTGCGGGTGCACTACAACCGCTACTGGATCAGGCGCGGCCAGGACGAGACCGGCACGCCCTTCACCGCACGGCGGCGCACCGCCCTCGAGGCGATGGACTCGCTGCTCCAGGACCCGGCCGTGGTGCTGAAGCTGCCCCTGCGCCGAGGAGACCTGCTCCTCGTGAACAACTCGGCCGTACTGCACGGCAGGACGCCGTTCGAGGACGGCGGTGCGCCGGGGTCCGAACGCAGTTACGCGCGCGTCTGGGCGGACTGATGTCCGCGGGGACGGAGACCCGCCGGCGGACGGGTCAGTGGAGGACCTGGAGGGCTCCGGGCAGCACGCGGGCCGTGAGGGGGAGGGTGGCCTCGACTTCGCCGTCGGCGCCGTACGGGACGGGGCGGTCGGCCTCGATGCGCACCTCCCTGCCCCGGACCACGCGTACTTGGGGGCGGTGGACGTGGCTGCCGGTGTCGAGCTCCTGCATGAGGGAGAAGAACAGGCGGCGCGGGGCGTCATGGATCATGACGACGTCCAGGAGGCCGTCGTCGACGCGGGCGTCCGGGGCGATGTGGCGGGCGGAGCCGTAGTAGCCGGAGTTGGCGGCCACCACGGTGTATCCGGTGTAGGCGTGCTCACGTCCGTCGACGGTGACGCGGTAGCGGGTCGGGCGCCAGGTGGTGATCGCGCGCAGGGCACCCGCGTAGTAGGAGGCGGTGCCCCGCAGCAGGCGCGCCTGGTTGGCGTGGCGGTTGGCGAGCGCGTCGATGCCGGCGTACAGGCTGCCGAGGACGACGGTGCGGTCGTGCACCGCGGAGGTGACCTCGATGGTGTCGACGGGGCGTGGCTCTCCGTCCAGCAGGAGGCGGGCGAGCTCGGCGGGTTCGGAGGGCAGGTCCAGTGCGCGCGCGAAGTCGTTTCCGCGGCCGGCCGGGACGAGGCCGAACACCGCCCCGGTGCCGCTGAGCGCGCCGCCGATGCCGCCGGCCATGCCGTCACCACCGACGGCGAGGACCACCCGCCCGCGCTCGGCGGCGACCAGCGCGAGCTCGCGGGCGTGCGTGAGGCTCCGGCTGTACTCGGTCTCGAGCGTGGCCCCCGCCTCCCGCAACAGCCGGGCGACCTTCAGCAGGGCCGCTGCGCCGGTGGCGCTGCCCGCGGTGGGGTTGACGACGGCCGTGAACTGTCGCATCTGATGCCTCCGGGCAGAGCGGTGGTGCCGGGCGGTTGAAGTGGGGGGAAAGCAGGTGGGAGGGGGTGCAGAGGGAGGGAACGGGGTCCGCGGGGTGCGGGGTGCGGGGTGCGGGGTGCGGGGTGCGCGGGGTCCGCGTGGTGCGCGGGTGGACCTGGTCCGCGGGCGGGGGTGGGTCGGGTGCCCGCGGACCAGGGAAGGGGGGGCCGGGCCGGGCTCCGAGCATCCGGGCCGGGCTCGGAGCGCCCGCCCGCGAGGACGGCCGGTCCGGGAGGACGGCCGGTCCGGAACGTTCCGGCCGCCGTCTCAGTCCGTCGGCAGCAGGACGCCCGGGTTGAGCAGCCCGTCCGGGTCGAGACGGTCCTTGACCGCGCGCAGGGCCGCGATGCCGAGCTCGCCGGCTTCGCGGACGTACCAGTCGCGGTGGTCGGTACCGACGGCGTGGTGGTGGGTGATGGTGCCGCCGGCGGCGAGGATGGCCTCGTTGGCGGCGTGCTTGGCGCGCGTCCAGTGCGGGACGGGGTCGTCGCTCTGGGCCGAGACCACGGTGAAGTACAGGGAGGCGCCGTTCTCGTACACGTGCGAGATGTGGCACATGACGAGCGGCGGGGTGCCCGCCTCGGTGAGCGTCGTGGTGAGGGCGTCGCGTACGGCGGTGTACAGGCCGGGGAGCCGTGACCAGTAGGCGGCGGTCTCCAGGGTCTCGGCGAGGGCGCCGGCGTCGAGCAGCGAGTCGCGCAGGTACGGGGCGGAGTAGCGGCCGTGGGCCCAGCGCTCGCCCGGCTCGGCGCCGGCGAAGGTGCCCCCGCAGGCGGTGAGGACGGCGGCGGCGCCCTCGCGGCGCTGCGCGGTGTCCTGCTCGGTGCCTTCGAAACCGACGATGGCGAGGCAGCCGGGGCTCGGCTGCTCGTCCCCGGAACCGGCGGCGGCGCCGATGGCCTCGGGCTGGGCGAGGCCGATGAGGGTCTCGGTCTCGTCGGAGAGGCGCAGCACGGTGGGGCGGGGCCCGTCCTGGGCGAGCGTGCGCAGGGCGGCCGCGCCTTCGGCGAAGGACGCGAAGCGCCACCCCTCGTAACGCCGCACCTCGGGGACGGGCCGGATGCGCACGGTGACGGCGGTGATGACGCCGAACGCGCCTTCGGAGCCGAGCATCAGCTGACGCAGGTCGGGACCGGCCGCCGAGCGCGGGGCGCGCCCGGTCTCGAGCGTGCCCTGCGGGGTGGCGAGGGTGAGGCCCAGGACCATCTCGTCGAAGCGGCCGTAGCCGGCCGAGGCCTGCCCGCTGGAGCGGGTGGCGGCGAAACCGCCGATGGTGGCCCACTCGAAGGACTGGGGGAAGTGGCCGAGGGTGTAGCCGTGTTCGGCGAGCAGCGCCTCCGCCTCGGGCGCCTTGAGGCCGGGCTGCAGCGTCGCGGTGCGCGATACGGGGTCGATGTCGAGCAGCCGCTTCATCCGCCGCAGGTCGAGGGCGACGAACCCGCCCCGCGCACGAGGCGCCAGGCCGCCGACGACGGAGGTGCCGCCGCCGAACGGGACGACCGCCAGACCGTGCTCGGCGCAGGCGCCGAGCACGGCGAGCACCTCCTCGTGGCCGTCGGGCAGGACGACGGCGGCCGGGGCGTCCGTGGCGACGTCGCCGGTCCGCATGCGCACCAGGTCCGGGGTGGACTTGCCGCGCGTGTGCCGGACACGGCTCTCCGCGTCCACCCGTACGCCGTCCTCGCGCCCGCCCACGGCCGCGAGCAGGGCCTGGTGGGCGGTGTCGTCCAGCGCGGGCAGCGGGAGGGCGATCTCCTCCAGCCGGGACGAGGCGGCGGTGAGCGGCTTGACGCCCAGCCAGTCGCGCAGCAGGCCGGTCACGGCCTCGGGCAGCGGCGTCGCCTTGGCGGGGTCGCCCCAGCCGTTGAACAGCATGTCCATGCCTGTCGTCCTCATCGGTCGTTTCGAGGGATGCGTCCCGAGAAGCTCGCGGGCGTGCCGTTCCCCGGTGAGTCCGGTCGGACCGAGCTCATCCGGTCGATGTCGCGCCGACCGCCGTAGCGAGGGGATGTGGCCGCCCCGCGGAGCTCCAGGGGCGTTACACTGTTACACATGACGCCCAACCGTCACAACCACTCGGTCCGCCAGAGCTCCTCCGACAACGACGCGGTCCTCGACGCCGTACGCGACTGCGTCATGGCCGTCGGAGTCCGCCGTACGACGATGACCGACGTCGCCCGCCGCGCCGGCGTCTCCCGCATGACGCTCTACCGGCGCTGGCCCGACGTGCGGTCGCTGGTCGGCGACCTGATGACCCGTGAGTGGATCGACGTGGCGACGGGCGCCATGCCCGCTCCCCGGCCGGGCAGCGCCACCCGCCCCCGGATGGTCGACGGACTCGTGGCGGGCGTCCGCGCCTTCCGCACGCACCCGCTCTTCCACAAGATCCTCGACGTCGACCCCGAGCTGCTCCTGCCGTACATGCTCGACCGGCGTGGAGCCAGCCAGGAGGCCCTGCTCGACCTGCTCACCGCCACCCTCCGCGAAGGACACGCGGACGGCTCGGTCCGCGTGACCCACGCCGAACGCCAGGCACGCGCCGTCCTGCTCACCGTCCAGTCCTTCGCGCTGTCCCTACGGACCATGACCGACGAGGACGACGACGAGCTGAACGGCACGGCCTTCTACGCCGAGCTGCACACCATCCTGGAAAGGATCCTCGCCCCATGAGCCCGACCAGCCCCACGGCAGCCGCACCGTCCGGCCCGAACGGCCCCACGGCGCCCGGACCGTCCCGCTCGACCGGCCCGACGGCACCCGCGACCACGAGCCCGGCCGGCCGGACCGCCCCCTCCGCGGCCGGATCCTCCCTCAACGCCGCCCGCCGGGCCCACGACCTGGCCCGGGCCACCGACGGCCGTACCGTCGACGTCCTGGTCGTCGGCCTCGGCGCGACCGGCGCCGGAGCCGCCCTCGACGCCGCCGCCCGCGGCCTCGACGTCGTCGCCGTCGACGCGCACGACCTCGCGTTCGGCACCTCGCGCTGGAGCTCCAAGCTCATCCACGGCGGCCTGCGCTACCTCGCCTCCGGACAGCTCGACGTCGCCCACGAAAGCGCCGTCGAACGCGGCATCCTGATGGAGCGCACCGCTCCCCATCTCGTACGCGCCCAGCCGTTCGTCCTGCCCCTGACCCCCATGGTCAGCCGCGCGCAGGCGACCCTCGCCTGGGCCGGCTTCCGGGCCGGCGACACCCTGCGCCTGGCCGCCCGCACCGCCCGGGCGACCCTGCCCGCCCCGCGCCGCCTGTCCGCCGCCGAGACGCGTCACCTCGCTCCCGCCCTGCGCCCCGACGGCCTGCGCGGCAGCCTGCTGTCCTGGGACGGGCGCGTGACCGACGACGCCCGCCTGGTCACCGCCCTGGCCCGCACCGCCGCCGCGCACGGCGCCCGGGTCCTCACCCGCGTCCGCGCCCTCGACCTCACCTCCACCGGCGCCCGGATCCGCGACGAACTCACCGGCGAGGAGGGCGAGATCCGCGCGCGCGCCGTCATCAACGCCTCAGGGGTGTGGGCCGGCGACCTCGTCGACGGCGTGCGCATCCGCCCCTCCCGCGGCACCCACCTCGTGCTGCGCTCCGAGCACCTCGGCCCGCTGCCCGCCGGCCTGCACATCCCCATCCCCGGCGAGACCAACCGCTTCGTGCTGGTCCTGCCCCAGGGCGACGGCCGGGTCTACGTCGGCCTCACCGACGAACCCGTCGACGGCGACATCCCCGACGTCCCGGAGGTTCCCGAGACCGACATCGGCTTCCTCCTCGACGTCCTCGGCTCCGTCCTCGACACCCCCGTCCACCGCGACGACGTGGTCGGCGCCTTCGCCGGCCTGCGTCCCCTGCTGGACACACCGCCCACCCGCCCCGGCGCCGCCCCGCGCACGGCCGACATCTCCCGCCGCCACGCCGTGCTCACCTCCTCCGTCGGCGTGACCACGGTCGTCGGCGGAAAGCTCACCACCTACCGCCGCATGGCCCAGGACGCCGTCGACGCGGCCGTCACCACCCACAACCTCTCGGCCGGGCCCTCGCCCACCGCCACCCTGCCCCTCGTAGGCGCCGCCGGTCCCCGCACCCTCGCCGCGATCCGCGCCCCGCGCCGCCTCGTCCAGCGCTACGGCACCGAGGCCGAGGCCGTCCACGCCCTCGCCGAGCAGGCCCCCCACCTCGCCGCGCCCCTCCTGCCGGGCCACCCCGTCACCGGCGCCGAACTCCTGTGGGCGGCCCACCACGAAGGCGCTCTCGACGAATCCGACCTCCTCGACCGCCGCACCCGCATCGGCCTGATCCCCGAAGACCGCGCCCAGGCCCTCGCCGCCGTACGCGAGATCATGGACGACGCCCTGCCGCGACCGAACTGAGCGGCCGCGACAGGCTCCGGGCCGGCGGGGCGGGGTGGGCTTTCGGACTCAGGCCTCGCCCCGGGCTGCCGCGGCGGCCCAGCTGCGGATGTGGGGGTCGGCGTGGGCCCGGGCGGTTGCGAGGGTGCTTTCCCGTAGCTGGTAGAGGTGAGGCGGGTATGCCGCGCGGGAGGTGGGCAGGTTCAGGAGCACACGGGGGCGCATCGGCAGATCGGTGAGCTCGGCGAACAACCGCATGGAGGTCTCCAGCCACGCGTGCCTGACGTCCCGTGACTCGTCCAGAGCGGGATCACGCACCCCACCGGGCCCGTACGCCGGTGAGCGATCCGGACGCACGGGCACATGGGCGCAGTACCAGGCCCGTACGGCACCCGCGCGCTCGGCGTCCGTCCCGTGCCGCAGGTACTCGACCAGCGCCGCCATCACACGGCGGCGCCCGAACACGTAGACCGCCGGCTCGACGAACCATCGGCAGAAGCTGGGATCCGGGTCGTACACGGCAGCCTCCAGCAACGGGGCGAACAACTCCTCGGGCAATCCGCCAGGTTCGAGCAGCGGCTTGCGCACCGCATGGGCAAGCCGGCGGGCACGCCTGTCGTCCGGCTTCGCGGCGACGTCCTCGACGTCCTCGACACCGATCAGCCGGGCCACGTCCTTCACACACGCGAGGAAGGAACGCGGTGCCGCGCCCCTCGGTTCGTCTTCGGCCACGGCAGCCATTCTGGCCCTGCCGCGTCGGGATGCGCGGCACCGTACCCGCGGCGTCTCGGCCACCGAGGACGGGCGGCCCGGTATCTCCGGCGCGTCGGTCGTCCGTCGCCCTTGTCCCTCGTCCCGGACGAATGTCACTCGGCGACAGGAGGCGGCCTCTTGGGCGGGCCCCGCGCCGTGCGAATTACGCGGGGCCGCCGACAGAAGCACCCATGGGGGTGTTACTGCGACGGTACGGCGTGCGGTACGGCTCTGCACGTCGGCGGCGTGTCACCGGCGACGACCGGGTCCAAGTAGGGCCGGCCGTCGGCTTCGACGTCCGTCCCGGCCGGAACTCCGGGACGGGTGGCGCCCTACTCGTAGGCCGCGGCTGCCCCGAGGGCCCGGGCCATGAAGGCCCAGTCCCCGTTGGGTGGCATCTGCTCTTCCCTGTTGCGGTACGCACCAGGGGAGTCGTCGACCCACGCTGCGAGTGCCGCAAGGAAGTGGTCCAAGGTGTTGTTCTCCCACTCGTGGCCACGCGCACGGAACTCCTGGTGGAGGTCGCGGAGGAACGTGGCCAGTTCTTCACGGCTGCGCGGTTCTTGGGACACGGCCATAAGGTACTTCGAAGCGCCGGTGGACGGTGGCGCGCCGGCCTGGCCCGGGGCGCACCGCTGACATCGAGGGCCTGAAGGGACTTGGCGTCCCGCCTTCCCGTCGCCGTCGGCGGGTACGAGCCGCAGACCGGGGTACGCGGGTCACATCCCACCCGATGAGGGAGGAACCATGGGTCTGGGAGCCTGCATCATCCTGATCGCCGTCGGAGCCATCCTTACCTTCGCCACCGACTGGCAGCTAGACGGGGTCGATCTCGACCTCGTCGGGCTGATCCTCATGGCCGTCGGGATCATCGGAACGGCCGTGTACACGAGCATCCTGCGCCGCCGCAGGATGGTCGTTCCCCCGGTCGCCCCGACGGTGACCGACGACGAGCGACGGGACCTGCACTGAGACGCCGGCCGGGTACCAAGAGGACGGCCGGGTGGTGAGAGGGCTGCCGCGCCGGGTACGGCGCGTGCTCGTCGGCGGTCCGTGCGGGGTCAGCGCTCCGCTTGAGCGCGCCTGGTAGCCCGGGACAGGCGGCGTCGCCGCTCGCGTCGTTCGCGCGTGTGGCGGTCGAGTTCCTCCATGAGACGCAGGCCCCGGTGTTCGGGGTCGAGTTCGTCGAGGACGCGGTCGAACTCGGCGAGCAGGGCCCCGTAGAGCTGCCAGTGGCCGGGCTCCCGCAGGGCACTGGCCAGGAGCAGTTCGGCGGCGTGCGCCCGGCACGCGCGGGCGGCGCGCAGCTCGCCCGCGAGCCGCGTCTCGGCCGCCTCGGCGGCCTCGCTGTCCGGCGCCGTCACGAGGACGGCGTAACTGACGAAGGAGTCGGCGGTGTGCTGGGCCGTCTCCTGGAGCACGAGCGCGGTCGAGTGCGGCAGCAGGTCCTCGCCGGCACGGGCCTTCGCCAGGTCGGTGACGCTGCGGGCGAGGACGCGCAGGACGACCGCGCAGATCTCCAGTGTGTCGAGCCCGGTGCGGAGCACGATGCGGTGCAGCAGGCCCTCCTTCACGCGCGGGTTGAACCGCAGACTGTCCTCGGCCGTACGCAGCGCCGCGTCCACCTCCGCCACGTCGTTGTCGAGCCGCCGCGCCTCGTGCAGCCGGGCCGCCGCCCGCTCCACCGGGGGAGCCCCGGCGAACTCCTCCGCCACGTCGAGCAACAGCCTGCGCATCCGTCGCGCCAGGTCCTCGATCGAGTCGCCCGCCGTGTCCACCCAGACGGGCGGGGCGAGCAACAGATTGAAGAGCAGTCCGACGACGGCGCCGATCAGGGTCTCCAGGACCCGGTCCCAGGCGGTGTGGGCGACCTGGGTCACCCCGAGCACCAGCATCGCGCTGATGGCGACCTCGGGAATGAACTCCTCCACCTTCACGAACCGCCCGACCACGAGTGAGGCCAGGATGACCAGCGCGAGGCTCCACCACGACAGGCCGACCATGACACTGAACGCGATCGCGATGAGGACGCCGACGACGACGGAGTTGACCCGGCGCAGACTCGTGGTGAGCGTCGAGTAGAGCGTGACCTGCACGACGAGCAGCGCGGTCAGCGGTGCCGTCAGGGGAGCCGGCTCGCTGCTCAGCCAGAGCGCGGCGACGTACGAGAGGGTCGCCGCCGCCGTGGCCCGCAGCGTCTGCACGACGAACGGATCATGACGCAGCCGCCTCGCCAGGTCGGCGTACCGGGCGGTCGGTCCGCTGAACTGTCTCACCTGGTGCCTCCTGCCCTGCGGACGGAAGTCCACACACCGGGCCCACTCTTGCAGAATGGTGGTGAAGGATCTTGCAAGGGCGCGACGTCCGCTGTTTGACTGCCCCGCATGAGCAGCAGCGACAGCGCACCCGCCGGCGACGACGCACTCGGCAGCGACGGCTCCTTCGACCCGTACGCCGGCGTCGACCCGCACGCCGACGTCGACGCCGACGCCTGGGCCGACACCGACACCGACACCGACATCGACGCCGACGCCGACGCCGACGCCGACGCCGGCGCCGACACCGACATCGACGTCCTCGTCCTCGGCGGCGCCGGAGTCGACACCATCGTGTACGTCCCCGAACTGCCCCTGCCGTACGCCGACAGCCACATGGTCCGGCCCGGGATCGAGACGCGGGCCGGGCAGACCGGGGACTTCGTCGCCCTCGGGCTGCACCGGCTCGGGCTGCGCACCCATCACCTCGACATGGTCGGCTCCGACCCCGAGGGCGACCTCGTGCGCGCCTTCCACCGGGACCAGGGCATCCCGCTGACCGAGGTACGCCAACCCGCCGGACAAAGCGGGCCGTGAACCTCGTCGGGCCCGACGGCCGCAGACTGTCCCTGTACGACGCCACCCGCGGCCACGACGACGACCGGCTGCCCCCGCGCACCGTCAAGGCGCTCGCCGCCCGCAGCGCGCACGCGCACGTGTCGCTCACCCAGCCCTGCGCCCACGCCCTGCCCGCGCTGCGCGAGGCGGGCGTCACGATCTCGACCGACCTGCACGACTGGGACGGGCGCGCCGCGTACCACGAGCCGTTCGCGCTCGCCGCCGACCTCGTGTTCCTGTCCACCACCGCCCTCGACGACCCCGAGCGCACCCTGCGGGACATCGCCGCACGCGGTCGCGCCTCCGCCGTCGTCGGGACGTCCGGCGCCGCCGGCGCCCACCTGCTCACCGGTCCCGACGCCGAACTCGTGCACATCCCCGCCGTCACACCGTCCGCTCCGGTCGTCGACAGCAACGGCGCCGGAGACGCGTTCGTCGCCGGATTCCTGCACGCCTGGCTCTCCGGCGCGCCCGTCCGCACCTGCGCCCTGCACGGCGCCGTGGCCGGCGCGTACGCCTGCACCGTGCCCTCGACCCGCGCCGACGCCATCGGGCGGGAGGCACTCCTGGCCGAGGTGGCCCGGCTGGGCGGCGCGGCGGGTGGTCGCGGTCACTGACGCGTGCGCGACGCCCGCCGAGCACCTGGGCGTGGCAGTCCGTGGGACGAGGCCCAACCGGTCGCCGAAACCACCCGGTCGCCGAAACCGCCCGATCGCCGAAACCACCCGGTCGCGCCGGGCGGCTCCCCGCGGGGGACGCCCGCGCGGCCTACTGTGCCCCTTGACGTGACGCCCCCGCGGACGGAGAGGAGCCTGGGCCGTGGAGTTCGGCGAGTCGGCGGGCGACCCGCAGTCCCCGCCGCCGGAGCGACCGGGACCCGCGGACGGCCGCCCGGCCTGGGCGCCGCTGCTGGCCGTGTGCGCCGGGTACTTCATGGTGATCCTGGACGTCACCGTCCTCAACGTCGCCGTGCCGGTGATCGGCCGCGAGCTGTCCGCCTCGCTCACCGGCATCCAGTGGATCACCGACGGCTACACCCTGGTCTTCGCCGGGTTCCTGCTGACCGGCGGCGCGCTCGGCGACCGCCTCGGCAACCGCCGGATCTTCTGCTGGGGCGTCGTCGTCTTCACCCTCGCCTCCGCCGTCTGCGCGCTGGCCCCCGACGCACCTGTCCTGGTGGCCGCGCGGCTCGTGGAGGGCCTCGGAGCGGCGCTGATCGTGCCCGGCTCCCTCGCACTGCTGCAGCAGACCCACCCGGCACCGGCCGCCCGCTCCCGGGCCATCGGGCTGTGGGGCGCGATGGCCGGCGTCGCCGCCTCGGCCGGGCCGCTGCTGGGCGGGCTGCTCGTCTCCACCGCGGGCTGGCGGTGGGTGTTCGTCATCAACCTGCCGGTCGGCGCTGCCTGCCTGATCCTGACCCTGCGGTACGTCGCCGCCTCGCCCCGGCACCCCGACCGGGCGATCGACTGGCCGGCGCAGTGCGCGGTCGTGGCCGGTGTCGCCCTGCTGACGGGGGCGCTGAACGAGGCCGGCCGACGGGGCTGGTCCGATCCGGCCGTCATCGCCGGGCTGGCGCTGGCCGCGCTCGCCGCTGCGGCCTTCGGGCTGCGCGAACGGCTGGCCCGCTCGCCCGCCCTCCCGCCCGCACTGCTGCGCTCACGGCCCATGGCCGGCGGCGCCCTCGTCGGCCTGCTCTTCAACTTCGCGTTCTACGGCATGGTGTTCACCGCCAGCCTGCAGTTCCAGCAGCAACGGGGCTTCGGCGCCCTGGAGACGGGGCTGGCGCTCTTTCCGGCCGTGGCGGTGACGATGTTCGCCTCCGTCCTGTCCGGCCGGCTCTCCTCCCGCACCGGCCACCGCCCCCTGGTCGTCTCCGGCATGCTGCTGGCCGCCCTGGGCCTCGCCGGGTGGGCCGTCGCCGGCACCGACACCGCCTACGTGTTGCTCGCCCTCTTCATGACGGCAGCGGGCTTCGGCACCTCCTTCGCGCTCACCGGCACGACCGTCACCGTCATGAGCGCCGCCCCGCCCGCTTACGCGGGTGCTGCCTCCGCCGTGTTCAACACCACCCGGCAGATCGGCAGCGCCGCCGGAGTCGCCCTGGGCGGCAGCCTCCTCGCCACGGCCGGCCACAGCGCCGGCCTTCGCGTCAGCATGGCCGCCGGCGCCCTCGCCTACCTCACCGCCGCCGCCGTGGCCCGGTACTCCGTCCCATCCGGACGCACGGCCGCGACCGGCGCCTCCCCTTGAGGACGACGCTCCGGCGGCTCGGCTCGGCTCGGCTCGGCTCGGCTCGGCTTGGCTTGGCTCGGCTCAGCGCCGGTCGGCTGGACGCGCCGAGTTCCCGCACCCCTCGAGCGCCCCGCGTTCGCAGAGTGCCCGCGTTCCACCGAGCGCCCCGCGTTCGCCAAGTGCCCCGCGTTCCCCGTGCTCCGGCGCCCCTAGTTCGCCGCGTGCCCCAGGCGCACCGGAAGGGCTTCGACGCTGTTGCCGATGAAGCTGCGCTGGCGGGGCAGTTCGGCCTCCGGTACGGCGAGGTCGAGGTCCGGGAAGCGGGTGAAGAGCCGTTCGAGGGCGATCGTGGCCTCGAGGCGGGCGAGCGGGGCGCCCACGCAGTAGTGCACGCCGTGCCCGAAGGAGAGGTGCCGGGCGGCGCCGGGCCGGGTGACGTCGAAGCGGTCGGCGTCCGGGCCGTGGAAGGACTCGTCACGCCCGGCGGCGGTGTAGCCGGCGAGGACGGGGGTGCCCTGCGGGATCACCGTGCCGCCGAGCGCCAGGTCGCGGGTCGGGTAGCGGAAGGGGAACCAGCTGACCGGCCCGTCCCAGCGCAGCGTCTCGTCCACGACGTCCGACCAGGTGGCCTTGCCCTCCAGGACCAGCGCCAGCTGGTCGCGGTGGGTGCACAGGGCTCGTACGGCGTTGCTGATCAGGTTGAGGGTGGTCTCGTGCCCGGCCACCAGCATCAGGCGCATCGTGCCGATGAGTTCGGCTTCGCTGAGCCGGTCGCCGTCGTCCTCGCGGGCGGCTATCAGGGCACTGGTCAGGTCGTCGCCGGGGGCGGCCCGGCGCGCGGCCGCGATCGTGCCGAGCAGCTCCACGAGCTCGCGTACGGCGGCCATGACCTCCGCCGGCGTGGTGTCGGTGGCGATGACCACGGTGTACGTGAGGTCGTGCAGCCGGCCGCGGTGCTCGCGGTCCACGCCGAGCAGCTCGCAGATGACGCTCATAGGGAGCGGGAGCGCGAAGTGCGTGCGCAGGTCCGCGACGCCGTCCGGGTCCTCGGCGGCGGCCCGGCCGAGGTCGTCGAGGAGGCCCGCCGTCAACTCCTCGATGCGCGGCCGCAGTCGCTCCACCTGGCGGGCGGTGAAGGCGTTGCCGACGAGGGAGCGCAGCCGGCGGTGGTCGGCGCCGTCGGCGGTGTGCATGCCCTGGGCGTTGGCGAAGACCCGGAGCGGCCAGTCCGCGGGGATCGTGCCGTCGGTCAGGGCCGGGCAGTGGCGGGCGTCCTTGGCCACGTCGGGGTGGGAGAGGAACTCCTTGAGCGCGTCGTGCCCGAGGACGACCGCCGCGGGCACCCCGCCGGGCAGCACGACGTCCGCTACGGGCCCCCGGGCCCGCAGATCGGCGTTCAGGGCGTGCGGGCAGCCGCCGACGGGGTCGACGACATGGGCGGACGTGGAGGAATGCGAGGACAAGCCGGGTCTCCTGACCGTATGAACGAATACGGGCCAACAGTGCGGCTTCGGAGACCGGTTGTACAAGCCCCTCCCCGCCCGACGCTCCCGCAGGGGCCCGGGAGCACCCGTACCAGGCCCCTGCTCGGTCGCCTGGTACGTCCACGCGTCGACGGCCGGCCGTCCGCCCGGCCGTCCGCCCGGCCGTTCGCCCGCCCTTCGTCTCCCCTCGTGCACCAGGTCGGGGATCACCGGACCCGTAGGGTGGCCATCATCCCCATCGCGGAGTGGTCGAGCATGTGGCAGTGGTACACGTAGTCGCCGCGGTAGCTGTCGAACGTGACGTGCAGCTTCACGGTCTCGCCCGGCGCCACCCGCACCGTGTCCTTCAGGCCCGCCTCGGTGGGGCCGGCGGGCACCCCGTCGCGTTCGAGCACGCGGAACTGGACCAGGTGCAGGTGGAAGTTGTGGAGGGTGCGCCTGTTCGCGTTGGTGACGTTCCAGATCTCTGACGTCCCGAAGGTCGCGGTGGTGTCGATGCGCTCGGGGTCGAACAGCTGGCCGTTGACGAAGCCGCGGGGGTCGGGGCGCCCGTCCTCGTCCATGTTCAGCACGATCTCGCGGGTGACGGCGGTGGTGGGCAGCTCGTTCGCCGCGGGCAACGAACGCAGCACGGCGGGCACGGAGCTGGGATCGTCGGCGGTGCGCACGACGTCGAAACGGAGCACGGTGCCGACCAGGTCGGGCCGGCCGGGGCCGGAGTTGCGGAGCACGAGTCGGGTGCCCACGGGAAAGGCGGAGAAGTCGATGACCACGTCGGCGCGTTCGCCGGGCGAGAGGCGGAGGACGGGCACGGTGACGGGGCGCTCCAGCAGACCGCCGTCGGAGGCTATCTGGGTGAGCGGGGTGCCGTCGGACAGGCGCAGCGAGAAGATGCGCAGGTTGGAGCCGTTGAGCAGGCGGAAGCGGTACTTGCGGGCCGCGACCTCGAAGTACGGGGCCACCTTGCCGTTGGCGAGGATGGTCGTGCGGTTCCGGTCGCTCATGGCGTACACCAGCTGCCCCTGGTCGTCGAAGCGGGCGTCGCGGATGGTGATGGGTACGTCGTACCGACCCTTCGGCAGCGGCAGACCCTGCTCCAGGGAGTCGGTGAGGAGATACGCGCCGGAGAGCCCGCGGTAGACGTGCTCGGACTCCATGTGGTGGGCGTGGTCGTGGTACCAGAGCGAGGCGTGAGGCTGCCGGTTCTCGTACGTGTAGGTCCGGGACGTGCCGGGGTCGAAGACGTCCATCGGATTGCCGTCGGAATCCCGCGTGACGCTCCCGCCGTGCAGGTGAACGGCGACGGGCATGTCGAGATCGTTGTGGTGGCGGACGACCAGCCGGCGCCCGGAGAAGGCGCGGATGACAGGGCCCGGGAACTGGCCGTCGTAGGTGAGGACGTCGGTGGCGATGCCGGGCAGGATCTCGGCGGTCGCCTTGCGGATACCCACCTCGTAGTAGTCCACGCCGCCCGTGGAGGAGACGGGGCTCAGCACGGACGGGACCGGCATGGGCACCGTGAACGGCTCGGCACGACCGACCGGGGACGGAGCCTCCGCCGCGCGTGCCCGCGCCCTGGCGAGGGAGCCGGGGACGAGGAGCGGCAGGCCCGCTGCGGCGAGAGACCCGCCGAGCACACTGCGACGAGTGATCATCCACTTCCTCCTGGAGGGGCGGCACGTGACGCCGTGCTTCCGGCGCGGGCGGACACCCGCTGATCCAGGTCTAACGCACGGCGCAGGCGAGTGCACACGAGGTGAACGGCCCCTGGGAGCGCGCACGTCCTCGCAGGTCGGCCGGTGGTCGGCCGATTTCCCTGGGCACCGTGACCGCCCGGTGTCGGGCGCGAGCGGAGGCGGTGACAGCGCCACCCGGGTGACGGCCGGAGACGCGGGGTCCGCCGCCCCCCAATGAGCACGACTGTGGGACTCGAACGTCCCTGACCCCGCGTCCGTCTCCGCACCGGCCCGCGTTGTCAGTGGCGACCTCTACCGTGTGCGTCGGGATCGGACGGAGCGGACGGTGGGGCATGGGCGGGGAGAGGCAACCGGGGACGGTCGTCGAGGTGGCGTACGCGCAGGCGTGGGACCTTCAGGCGTGCGCACCGTGGCGACCCTTGACCACCGAGGCGGCGCGGGAGCGGGACGCCGCCGGGCTGCCGTACGTCGCGGTGTACCGGCTGCCCGGCCGCGAGAACCCGCTGGAGGTCCGGCTGGTCTCCTGGCAGGACCATTACGTCGGTGTGTGGGTCTACGACGACCACGGTCGCCGCACCGAGGAGCTGGACCTGCGGCTGCTGGACGACCGGAGCCGGCTGCTCAGCCGGCGTACCCGCGCGTGGCGGTACACGGGCCCGCAGATGGCGGAGTTCGCCGAGGACTGCCCGCGCTTCACCACGGAGCTGTTTCCGGACGGCAAGGGCTCGTGCTCCCAGGAGCCGCAGGGCGCCCACGGGCGGAGACTCGTCACGGTGCCCGGCGCCGACGTACAACGTTGGCGCGACCGCCCCCGGTTCGAGGACTGGCCGGTGTTCGCCGCCGTCCGGCGCGGGCTGCCGGAGCCGGTGGTGCTCCGGCCGGCGGCCCTCGCCTCGGGCACGGACCGGACGACCCCTGCCACCTGCTGGCGACCGCCGCGCCCCGCGCGGCCCGGGCCGATCGACGCGCTGTTTCGACCCGGGACGCGTGTCACGGACGGATACCACCCCGAGATGACCGTCGTGGACCCGCGCCGAACCGGAACCCTGCGCGTGCCGAGCGGCCTCCTGGCGATATCCGGACCGGACACCTTCTCCGACGAAGGCCCCGCCATCACGGTCCCCGTACCGCCGGGAGAGTACGTACTCGAGGAGGCACGGGTCCGCTTCGGCTACGACTGCGAGTGGAGCCAGAAGTGGGTCACCCGTACGGACACCACGGCGGTCCGGGTGCGCATCGGCCGGACTCCGGCCGCGTCGTGGGAGATGAGCCGCGGGCCGGACGACGACCCCAGGCTGCTCGTCGAGGACGAGATCTTCGGCTTCGACACGGACGGCGCGACCGGATGCTTCGCCGACGCCGGGGCCTGGGACTTCCTCCGGCAGCTCTACGAGCGGCATCTGATCAAGGGGGAGCCGGGGGCCGGCGAGGACATCCCCGACTCCATGTACCTGCTGCGCACGCGGGACCAGGTCTCCGGCGGCGAGCTGGTCGCCTTCGCGACGACAAGCGACGGCACGTACCCCGTGTGGACAGGGCGCTCCGTGGACGGGGAGGTCGTCGAGGTGGTGGTGATCGTGGCCGGGATGCCGACGGTGCTCCCGGAGGACGGCGCGGACGGGGCGGAACCGGCACCGTCGTGAATCAGCCGCCCTCCCGCCGGACGACATGTCAGCCCCGAGGCCGCTGCCGCAGCAGCGAAGGCCGCGGAGCCCACGAAAGAGCGTCCGGAATACGGCGGTGGGGCGGGCGGTTGCAGCGGGGCATGCAACGTGACCCAGAGCTGACGCGCAGCATCCACCCTCTGCTGGCGGAACGGTTCAGCCCCCAGCAGTTCGACCCGTCGGCCGCCGTGGACGACCACACCGTGGGCTTGCTGTTGGAAGCCGCGCGGTGGGCACCGTCCGCAGGCAACTCCCAGCCCTGGGGCTTTTTCACGGGTCGGCCGGGTGAACCGGAGCACGAGCGGGTGGTCCGCCACCTCGCGCCCAGCTCGGCCCGGTGGGCGACGAACGCGGGGCTGCTCGTCGTCACGTTGGCGCACCGCTACGTCGGCGACACGGAGCTGCTCTACTCCGAGTTCGCCGACTACGACCTCGGCCAGGCCGTCGCCCACATGACCGTCCAGGCACAGGCGATGGGCCTGGCCGCCCACCAGTTCCGAGCCTTCGACCTGGAAGGCCTGACCGAGGAACTGCGCCCTGCCCCGGGATGGGCGATCGTCTCCATGATCGCGCTGGGAAAGGCGGCCGGAGAGCCCTCGGAGACCCGGGACCGCCGCAGCATCGCCGATCTGCTGTCCGCACCCTGGTCGCTGTCGGTGTGACGCAGCCCCCGGCCGGCCGGCGCGAGGCCGCGACGCTCGACGGCGTCGACCCAGGGCACTCCCGTACGGCACCGAGGCTTCGCCGAGCCGCGTGGAGCGATCGGGCGTCGGCGGGGGACGGGCTTGCGTCTCCCCCAGGGGGAGACGTCAAGGTGGGGGCATGGACGGCGACACGCTCTACCCGATCGGCGAACTGGCCCGGCGGACCGGCCTGACGGTCAAGACCATCCGGTTCTACTCCGATCGCGGGATCGTGACGCCGACGGACCGCAGCCCGGCCGGCTACCGCCTCTACGACATCGACGCCGTCGCGCGCCTGGATCTCGTGCGGACCCTGCGGGAGCTCGGAGTGGACCTGTCCACGATCCGCAGGGTCGTGGACCGGGAACTCCCGCTTCCCGAGGTCGCCGCGACGCACGCCGAAGCCCTGGCCGTGCAGATCCGCGTGCTGCGCCTGCGGCATGCGGTGCTGACGGCGGTGGCCGAGCGCGGGCTCACTGCCGAGGAGACGGATCTCATGCACAAGCTCGCCCAGCTCTCCGATGACGAACGCCGACGCCTGATCGGGGACTTCCTCGACGCCGCCTTCGGCGGTGTCGACCACGACACCGCGTTCGCGGGGGCCAGGCGCTCGATGACCCCCGAGGTACCCGACAGCCCCGACGCGGAGCAGGCCCGGGCGTGGGTGGAGTGGGCCGAACTGGCCATGGACCCGGACTTCCGCGCCGGCGTGCGGCGCATGGTCGAGGGCCATGCGGCCGAACGGGCCCAAGGCGGCACCGTGGGCCTGCGCCGCGACCTCGGCGCGGTCGTCCGGGACCTGGTCGGCCCCGCCCTGGCGGCGGGCACCACCCCGGCCTCGCACCAGGCCGATTCCATCGTGACGGCCCTCGCGGCACACTACGCCCACCTCCTCGGCCGCCCCGACGACGCCGAACTGCGCCGCCTGCTGCTGGCCCGGCTGGAGACCGTGAGCGACCCCCGCCGGGAGCGGCACCTCCAGCTGCTCGCCGTGATCAACGGCTGGCCCGCTCCGGAGAGCCTGGTGCCGGCGTTCGCATGGTCCATCGAGGCCGTGCGCCTCCGAATGGAACGGTAGTGGGCCGGCGACTCGCCGCGTCGGGGCGGCTCACGGCCCCATACGATCGGCAGGTGAACGACACCACCGTCTTGCAGGCGCACGCGACACCATCCGCTCCCGCCCTCCTCCTTCGTCCCTGGGGCAGGGAGGACGCCGAGGCCCTCGTCGAGGTGTTCCGTGATCCCGTACTGCGCCGCTGGACCAGCTCGGCCGTGGAGAACGAGGGCGATGCCCTGAGGTGGGTGGAGGGCCAGGAGCGAGGCTGGGCAGCTGGGGACCGGTTCGGTTTCGCCGTCCTCGAAGCGCAACCGGACCGGCCCCACGGGCCGTTGGCGGGCCACGTGGTCCTCAAGGAGGTGGCCCCCGGCAAACCGTCCGCCGAGGTCGGCTACTGGACCGCGGCGCATGCCCGCGGGCGTGGCGTGGCGCCGCGCGCTGTGGAGGCGCTCACCGGCTGGGCCTTCGACGTCGTGGGGGCCGGCACGCTCCAGCGTCTGGAACTCCTGCACCAGGTGGACAACCCGGCCTCGTGCCGCGTGGCGCACAAGAGCCGCTTCGGCCTCGACTCGGTCCTGCCCGCGGCGCCGCCCGCCTTTCCCCGCGAGGGACATCTGCACGTACGACGCAGGGACGCCTGAAGGAATCCTCCCGGCAAGACTCCGCAATCCGCGGGGGCCGCGGGGCGCTCCAGACGGTGGCCTTCTCGAAGCGGGCAGAAGAGCCGTTCAGGCCCCTCCAACATGCGCATCAGCAGCGGGAATTGAGCAACAGGGCCCCCTGGTAGGGTGCGCTGATGTCCTCGATCAAGCAGTTCCAGGTCACCTTCGACTGTGCGGAGCCGGAGCGCCTCGCCCGCTTCTGGTGCGAGGTGCTGGGATACGTGACACCCCCGCCGCCGGCAGGGTTCGCCACCTGGGACGATTTCAACGCCTCGCAGCCTCTTGAGGACCGGGGTTCCTGGTTCGCCTGCAGCGATCCCTCGGGCGTGGGTCCGCGACTGTACTTCCAGCGCGTCCCCGAAGGAAAGGTCGTCAAGAACCGGCTGCATCTCTGCGTGCGAGTCGGTACCGGGCTCGTGGGGGAGGAGCGCCTGGCCACGCTCGAGGCCGAATGCGCACGGCTGCTCCCGCTCGGGGCCGTGCGCGTGCGACTCCTGTACGACGGCAACGATTCGTGCATCGTGATGCAGGACATCGAGGGCAACGAGTTCTGCATCGACTGAGGACGTCGATGTCCTCGGGCCTCTCCTGCCGGTCTCGGCCGTCGGCGTCCCCCGGGTCTCATCAGCGGTCGGCACCGAGCACCGCCGAGGCCCGGGCGACGTCTCTTCGGCCGGATGGCCCAGGGACCGTGCGGTGGAGCGGCGGCGTCCGGGGAGGGGGCCGATGCTGGGGGCATCGGACCCCTGGCGCGCCCACGGCGCCGTCGCCGCACCTGAGGAGGCAACACGTGCCTGTATCCGCCCCTGCCGCCCGTACCGGCCGGCGTGCTGTCCGGCGGGCGGTCGCGGCCGCCCTCGCGGTCGGAGCCGTGCTGACCGGTGTGTCGGCGGCGCCCGGCGCCGCAGACGGACCCCCGCCCTCAGGTCATGGCCCCCATGACGAGGGGCTTGAGCGCGCCCTGGCCGGTCTGGTGACGGCCCCGGGCGGACCGCCCGGGGCGATCGCCGTGCTGACCAGGGACGGCAAGCGGCGGGTCTACCGGGCCGGCACGGCCGAGCTCGGCACCGGGCGGCCGCCCCGGCCCCGCGACCACATGCGCATCGCGAGCGCGGCCAAGGCCTTCAGCGGGGCCGTGGCCCTCAGCCTGGTGGACCGGGGCGCCCTCGCCCTCGACGACACGATCGGCCGCCGGCTGCCCCACCTGCCGACGTCCTGGCACGCGGTGACGCTCCGCCAGCTCCTGCAGCACACCAGCGGCCTGCCCGACTACAGCCAGAGCCAGGCGTTCCAGGACATCGTCCGCGCCGACCCCCGGCACCACTTCGACTCCCGTCGGCTGCTGGACTTCGTGGCCGGCGAGGATCTCGAGTTTCCGCCCGGAAGCCGCTACGGCTACTCGAACTCGGACAACATCGCGGTCGCCTTGATGGCCGAACAGGCCACGGGGCGCCCGTACGAGTCGCTGCTGCGCGAACTGGTCTACCGGCCGCTCGGGCTTCGCGACACCAGCCTGCCCCAGGGCTACCGCCTGCCCCGCCCGTACCTGCATGGCTACGCCACGGCGCCCGGCGAACCGCCCGAGGACGTCAGCGAGGCGGTCAGCGCGTCCGGCGCCTGGGCCTCGGGCGGCATCGTCTCGACACCGGCCGACCTGTCGGCCTTCATCGGCGGCTACGCCGGACCCCGGCTCCTGTCACCCGCCACCCGCCGTGCCCAGCGGGACTTCCTGCCGGGCGGCGCCTCCGAACCCGCCGGTCCCGGCGCCAACGCGGCCGGCCTCGCGCTGTTCCGTTACGCCACCCGGTGCGGCACGGTCCTCGGCCACACCGGCAACACCCCTGGCTACACCCAGTTCGCCGCCGCCACCCCCGACGGCCGGCGCACCGTCACGGTCACCGTGACCAGTCAGGTCACGCTCGACCCGGCCCTGCTCGCCCGACTGCGGGAGGTCGAGGAGAAGTTCGTCTGCGCCCTGCTCGACCACGGGCGGCCCTGAGGCGGGGCCGACGTCGCTGAGCGGCCGGCGTCTCCGAGCCGTCGGCAGCACGCCACCAGTCGCACGGAAGGGACCCGCGCCCCTCTGAGGTGGTCGCCGTGGTGGAACGGCGACAGAAGGCGCTGGACCTGCCGGGTGCACAGTGTCGGGGGCCCCCCCGGGGGGGGGGCGGGGGGGGGGGGGGGGGGGGGGCGGGGGCCCCCGGCCCCGGCCCCCCCCCCCCGGAGCGGGGACCAGGAGGCGGGCGGGCGGGGCGCCGGGCGGGCGGCCGCAGGCG
>NZ_JBITXX010000006.1:312805-391725 GCF_044544925.1 Streptomyces sp. NPDC053431
GCGCGGCGCGTTGTGGGGTGGGGGGCGGTCGACCGCGGGCCTGTGCTGGGGGGGGGGGGGGTGTGCCTTGGCGGCCGGCGCGGGGGGGGGGGGGGGGGGGGGGGCGCCCCCCACGCCGCTCACGACCAGGACGCGGCCACCAAGGAGCGTTCCGCGGCTGCCAGGTGGACGGCCGAGGCGAGCCAGGCCCGTGCGTAGCCGTCGGCCGAGGCGTCGGTCAGGCGGCCGAAGGCGTCGCGAGGACGGCGGCCCGCCTCCGCCGTGAGGGCCTGCGCGAGGTGCGCCGCGCCGCCGAGGCCCGCCCGCGTCAGCCGCGCCGCGAGCGAGGCCGCGTCCTGCCCCCGGCCCGCCTCCGCCACGGCGCGGCGACCGCCCGCCACGCCCGTCTCCAGCAGGCGTCTCACCCGCCACAGCGGCGCGTCCGCCAGCGGGTCCGGAAACGCGGTCACCAGGCCCCGGCCCGCGGCTCCGGTCGTCTCGCGGGGGAAGTGCTCGCCCTGAAGCCGGTCGTAGCCCAGGTCGGCACGGCCCTTCCACGCGTCCGGCAGCCGCAGCGTGGCCGGCGCCCCCGGCACCGGCCCGACCGCCAGCGGCCGGAGCGTCGCGGCCCGGTCCAGGTCGGGACGTCCGAGCACGCGCAGCGTGAGCCCCGGGTGCTCGGCGATCCGGCGCAGGTTGGCGGTGTGCGGCAGTCCAGGATGGGGGTGTGCGGGGCGGAGGCGCAGCAGCGGTCCCTCCCCGGCGACGCGGACGACGACGCAGTCGCCGGTCGCTCCGATCACCTCGACGTCGCAGCCCAGCAGCTTCGTCGCCGTTCCGTCGGGCCCGCCCGCCTCGGATGCGCCATCCGCCAGTACGGCGGCCATCGCCTCCCGCACCGGCCGGGCGAAGAGCGCGGCGACGGGCTCCTCGGACCAGTCCACCCCGCGCAGCGGCGTCGCGCTGACGCCCCGCCCCGCCCCGAGGCGTCCGTCGGCCGAGACAGTCGCACCGACGATCCGCAGGCCACCGCGCGCCAGTCCGGCGTGGTCGAGGACGGCGCCGCCGAGGGCCACGGAGGCCGACCCCGCGCCCTTCACGCGGCCGAGACCGCCGGGGCGCACGTCGGACACCGTGTAACCGGTCCCGTCCGGGTCGACCAGGTGCGTGGTCACACCGCCGTACCCGGTCGCCGTCAGCACCGGCTCCCGGCACAGGCCGTACACCCGCAGGCTGCCGCCCTCTGCGTAGAACCGGCGCGCCGAGCCCGCCGCATCCGCGTCGGCGGATCCCGAGGCGAGCAGCGCCGCGCCGGCCAGCAGCGTACGGAAGGCCCCCGCCAGGTCCCCGAGGCGCTGTCCCTCCTTCCGCTCCCGCGCGGCTCGCAGACCCCGTACGACGCGCAGCGCGGCGGCCTCGGCCCGCGGCAGTCCGGCCAGCCGGGCCGTGTGAGCGGCACGGAGCAGCTCCGCCTGCACCACCGCGCCCCCTGCCGTGACGCCTGCGGACAGGGCCTCGGCGGCGGCCTCCCACAGCGCCGCGGCGGCGCGGGTCTGCGCCGGGGTGAGGGCGGCCGGGGCGACGCCCGCGGCCGCGGCGCCCACGGCCGGGGCCGCGCCGGCAACGGGCAGGGCCGTGCGAGCCGCGGGGCGCCGGCCGCCCGCGGACGTCTCGACGTGCGGCCGGGTTGGGGCCTGGTCCGCGGACGTCTCGACGGGCGCTCCGGAGGCGGTGGGCGCCGCGCCGTCGGCGGCACGGGGCGAGCCCGTTCCGGACCCGGCGTTCGTATCGGAGCCCGCGCCCGAGCCGACGGCTTCGCCCGGGCCTGCGCCCTCGGCTTCGTCTCCGCCCCAGGCGGTGGCCTCACCCGGGTCCGGGCCGGGGTCTCCGTCGACCTCCCCCTCCCCGTCGGCGAGGGGCGCCGCGCCCAGGACCGCCGCACGGTGCAGGCAGCGCGGGGCCAGAAGGCAGCTGCACGCGGCCTGTTCCGCGCTGGTGACGGCGCCGGACGGGCCCGGGCGCAGCGTCACCATGGCGTCCTCGCCGAAGCGGACCTCCACCGACCCGTCGGCCCCGGGGGCGGCCCGGTCGGCGCAGTCCGCGATCGCCGCGTCGAGCTTCTTGCGCAGCCGTGCGCTGAGCTGCTCCACGGCGTCGGCAAGGACGTCGGGGGCGACGGGGGGCAGGAGTTCGGTGCTCAACGGGGTTCTCCACGGAGGCGGTCGCCCACCCAGCGGGCGAGGGCGAGCGGGCTGAGGGCGGCCACCGGCATGCCGGCCGCGACGAGTTGGCGTGCCACCGACACCGAGTAGCGCGGCGTGCCGGTGTCGTCGAGTGCCGCACAGCCCAGCAGATGGACGCCGGAGGACGCCAGGGCACGGACCTCGCCCAGCAGCCCGCCGAGCGGTGCGCCCTCCTCGAAGTCGCTGACCACGACGACGAGCGTGCGGCTCGGGACGGTGACCAGCGAGCGCGCGTGCGCGAGACCGGCCGCGATGTGCGTACCGCCGCCGACCCGGACCTCCAGGAGCAACGACAGCGGATCCTGGACCCGGTCCGTCAGGTCGATCACCTGCGTGGAGAAGGCCAGGAAGTGCGTGGACAGGGTCGGAACCCCGCCCAGGACCGCCGCCGTCAGCGCCGACCAGATCACCGAGGCCTCCATCGAGCCGGAGACGTCGACGACCAGGATCAGGCGCCAGTCCGCCTCCTTGCTCGCCCGCGTGCTGAACACCGGGCGCTCCGGTACGACGACGAGCCGGCCGTCCTCCGTGCGTCGGGTGTGGGCGAGGTTGGCGCGCAGGGTACGGGCGAGGTCCAGGCGCCCGCCGGGCCGCCGGGTGGGGCGCGGGGTGGCCAGACCGGAGAGCGTCGGGCGCAGGCGGGTCGCCAGCTCCCGGGCCAGCTCGTCGACGAGCCGCTTCACCAGCGGACGCAGCCGGGCGAGTTGGGCCTCCGGCATGCCGCCGACAAGAGACAGCACCGAACCGAGCAGCTCCACCGACGGGCGTACGGCCGCCGGATCGAGCTGCGCGAGCACGTCGGAACGTCCCGCGTCCGCGGCCTCCGCGAGGACCTCCTCGCGCACGTCGGCGCCGAAGAGGGCCTCCAGCTCCTGCGCCCATTCCCGGGCGGTGGGGAAGCTCGGGTCCTGGCCGCCGCCCTGACCGGCCGGACCGCCGTCCAGGTCCTGCGCGCCCTCGCCGCGCCCCCGGCCGTAGAGCTCGTCCAGGGCGTGGGCGTAGCGGCGCGCGTCGCCGGTGAGCCGTTCCTTGTGGCGGCCGAGCAGCAGCCGCCAGCGGTCGGCACGGCCGAGCCGCCGGTCCGCGTCGCCCGCGGCAGCGGCGTCCGCCGAAGGAACACCGGGGGCCGCATCGGCCGCAGTCCCGGTGAAGGGACCTTCGGGCGCGGGCGCGGGGCCGGTTGCGGTATGGGTGGCCGTATCGGAGGCGGAGGCGGTGTCGGAGGAGGACGGGGGCGGGGGCGCGGCGGAGCGCGTGGACGTGGGCGAGTGGCTGGGGCCGTCCGCCGCGTCCGTGCCCGGCAGGCCCAGCGCCTTCAGCGCGGCCGCACCGGCCGCGTCGGCCGCCGCCCACAGGGCGAGCAGCTCCGGCGGGGCGTCGAGCGACAGGTCCAGCCGGTCGCCGAGCCGCTCCGTCACGGTGGTGAGCAGCCGGTCGCGCGCGGCCGGGGCCAGCGCGTCGAAGCCGCCGCGCAAGGCCGGAAGCCGGTCCAGGAAGTCCTGGTCGGCCAGGGCGTCGACCCGGTCCATGAGCGGGGCCAGCGCGTCCGGTGACGCCTGGAGCAGGGGTCCGGCGGCCGTGAGCAGCCCGGCGAGACGCTTCGTCAGCGCGCGGCGCGTGTCGGGAGCCGTGGCCCCGTCGATCCAGCCGGCCGTGCGCTCGCCCAGGGCGGCCGCGTTGTCCAGGTCGAGCAGCACCCGCACGGCGAGGGAGGCCCCCTGGATGAGCGGCGATCCCTCGGCGGCCAGCTCGGCGAGGGACCGGTCCAGCCGGAGGCCGAGGTGACGGGCTGCGGTCCGGTCGGCCAGCGACACCAGCGCCGCGGCGTCGTCGGGGCGGTCGCTCCCGGCCAGACCGGGCAGGGAACGGACGGCGGCCTCCAGCAGTTCCTCGGCGAGCGTGCCGGCCGTCGTGCGGGCGGCCTGTGTCGTGCCGGGGTAATGGCCGCGCTGGAGTCCTTCCAACAGGTCCAGGGCCTGGAGGAGTTCGGGCAGGCCGGCGCTGCCGGGCAGCACGGCGGCTGCCTCAAGAAGGCGGGCGTCGACCAGTTCGGGCAGATCGCAGCGCGCGGCGGCGGCCAGCCCCGTCAGGATCTGGTCCGGGGTGGGGCCGCCCTCGGCGGCCTCGCGACGCGCGGTCGCGGAGAGCGTCCCGGCGGCGGCCTGGGCGGCCGTCACCCCGCGCACTCCCGCGAGGTCGAGTCGCGCGGGCACGGACGGCGTCCACGTCACGCGCCATTTGGTACCGAGCGCGGTGCCGTCGCCCGTGCTCGCCACGGCGAGGGGCTCCCCGTACGAGGCGCCGATCACCAGCAGGCGTTGGAGCAGCACCTCGCGGCGGCCGTCCAGGGGCGAACGAAGCGGGTCGAGGCGCAGGTCGCGGCGGTCGGGGTCGTCCGGGCGAGGCAGTCGCAGCTCCGCGAGCTCGGCCTCGACCGAGGGGCCCAGCCCGGACCGGGGAGCGTGCGGGCTGATCCGGCCGCGCAGGGCACCGACGAACACGGCCTCCATCGCGCGGGCCAGCGCCCGGCCCCGGCCGAGGGGTTCGCCCTGGCCGAGGACGGTGGTGACGGCCTCCAGGAGTTCGCCGCGCCCGGGCGCCGGCAGTCCCCGCAGAGCCGCCAGGTCGCACGCCAGGCGCAGGGTCTCGGCGGCCTCGCCGGTTCCCGCGGTGTGACCCGCGCGGCGCAGCTCCCGGCACAGGCCGGTCACCGCGTGTGCCGCGGCCTCCCGGATCCGTTCCGGGTCGCCCGCCGCGGTGAGCACGGCCTGCTGCCACAACGGGTCGCGGATGCCGGCGGGGTAGCCCGACCGGGAGTCGAGCAGGTCGAAGGAGTACGGGACGAGCGAGGTCACCGCCGAGCCTTCGCTCCCCGCACGCCCGACGTGCCCGTTCCTGCCGGCCGCCTCCGCCGTCGCCGCGTCCGTTCGGGACGCGGCGGTCTCGGAGGCCGCGCCTGCGTCCGTGCCCGCTTCGGCCTCGGTCCGCGAGGCCGCGCCTGCGTCCGTGCCCGCATCTGCCTCGGTCTCCGAAGCCGCGCCTGCGCCCGTATCCGCATCCGCCTCGGTGCCCGCGCCGGCCCCCGCCTGCGCGCACGCGAGGAGCGCGGGCGCGTGGAAGGCTCCGATCACGGCTGCCACCCGGCGGCCGTCCGCCGAGGCGGCGGCGATCACCTGCCGCATCCGCTCCTCCCGCGCCAGGTCCGTGGCCGGCACGGCGGCGTCGGCGCGCAGCGCCCAGCCCACGCCCAGCGCGGCTCGGCGCACCGCGTCCGGGGCGCATCCCGGCGCCAGCACCTCCACCGCGCGGTCCCACAGGTCGTCACCGTCCCGGCCGGTCCCGGCGGCGGCCAGCGCCTCGGCGTACGAACGCCGCTCCCGCGCCTTCCCGTCGCCGGGGCAGACGTCAGGAGAACCCGCGCCATCCGCAGAGGCATCGGCCCCCGCCGACGCCGTCGCGTCGCTCGCGGACGCGTCGGCATCGGCGAATGGTCCGCCCTTGCCGGCGGCCCCCGCCGGCGCCCCGTCACCCACGGACGCACCGGCGTCCGTCGGCGCAGCACCGTCGCCCGCCGCCGACCCCGCACCCGCCGCCGGCGGCCCGTCGCTCACGGACGTACCGGCATGCGCCGACGCGGCACCGTCGCCCGCCGCCGACCTCGCACCCGTCGACGCTGCCCCGCCACCTCCGGACGTACGGGCATTCGTCGCCGCCGCCCCGTCACCCGACGCCGCACCGGCGTCCGGCCGTACGGCCCCCGTCCCGTCCGGCTCGTGCGTCGACCCGGAGGTCTCCGTCGCCGACCACCCCGGGTCCCCCAGGGGAAGGTCGCAGCACACGACCTCGACCCCGCGGCTCCTGGCCCAGCGGACCGCGGCGAGCTCCGGAGAGAAGTCCGCGAAGGGGTAGAACGACAGTCGTCCGTCCTCACTCGCCCCGGCCAGGGCGACCGGGGCGACGGTCTCGGGGTCCGCCAAGTGCTCCAGCCAGGGCTGGAAGTCGGCCGGGAGCTCGACGCAGACCACCTCGGCCCGTGCCTCCTCCAGCAGGGCGGGCACCACGGCGGCGAGTGCCGGACTGTGGTGGCGCACTCCCAGCAGGTACGGCGCGCGCGACGCGGCCAGCGCCTCCACGGCCGCCCGTGGATCGACGGTCGTCAACGCAGGCTCCCGCGCAGGTCCCAGAGCCGGCGCCACATGGCCGAGCCGCTCTCGGCGCGGCGGCGCACCGGGCCGTCCCAGTAGCCGAGCAGCCGCGCGTGGTCGGCCGGATCGTCCTTGCGGACCACGCCCAGCAGATGACCCGGCAGCAGGTCCAGGACGTCGCCGTCGGGAAGGTAGGCGGCCGCGACTCCCAGCGAGGCCGCCACCTGCACGGCCTCGGCGGTGGACATGACCGTGCCCGGTCGCTCCACGTCCCAGCCTTCGGTGGAGCGGCCCGAGCGCAGGTCGCGGAAGACGGTGACGAGGGCGTCGAGGACGGCGTCGTCGACGGCGAAGGCCGCCCCCGCCCGCTGCACGGCGGCGACGGCCTGGCGGCGGATCAGGACCGCCTCGGCGTCGGCGTCGGCGATCGGGTCCACGGTCTCGAAGTTGAAGCGCCGCTTCAGCGCGGCCGACATCTCGGAGACGCCCCGGTCGCGCAGGTTGGCGGTGGCGATGACGGTGAAGCCGGGGGCGGCGCGGACGACCGCGTCCTCGGTGGAGGTCAGCTCGGGCACGCTGATCCGCCGGTCCGACAGGATGGAGACGAGGGCGTCCTGGACCTCGGGCAGGCAGCGGGTGATCTCCTCGACCCGTACCACCTGACCGGCCCGCATGGCGGCGAGGACGGGCGAGTCCACCAGGGCCTGCGGGGTGGGCCCCTGGGCGAGCAGCAGGGCGTAGTTCCAGCCGTAGCGGAAGGCGTCCTCGGTGGTGCCCGCGGTGCCCTGCACGGTCAGCGCGCTGGTGCCGCTGACGGCGGCCGCGAGCAGCTCGGACAGCATCGACTTGGCCGTACCGGGCTCGCCGGTCAGCAGCAGGCCGCGCTCTCCGGCGAGGGTGACCACACAGCGTTCGACCAGCGCGCGTTCGCCGACGAACTTCGGGGCGATCGCCAGCTTCGACGGCAGACCGGCGCGCCGCCCGGGCAGGGCCAGCTCCACGCCGTCGCTGCCGCAGACGAACGTGACGACCGCGCGCGGGGTGAGCGCCCAGCCGGGCGGCCGCGGGCCGGGGTCCTGGGCGGCGAGGAAGGCGAGCTCGGCCGCGTGGCGCTCCTCGGCCGGTTGGCCCTGCCGGGCCGGGGCGGTCTGTTCGGTGACGGTCATTCGGTTTCCTTCGTCATGGTTCGACATGCGTGCGGACGGGGACGGGTGGCCGGCGCGGCGCACCCGGGGAGGGCGCGCCGCGCCGTGCCGGCGCGGGGGAGGGGCCGGTCAGCGGCGGCTCAGGTGGCTCGGGTGCCGTTCGGCGCCCCGAGGCGGCTCAGGTGGCTTTCGGGCCGCTCGGCCCCCCCGCGGCGGCCCAGCTGGCTCGGTGCCGTTCGGCGGCCCCAAGAGCGTCGGCTCAGATGCCTTCGAGGCCATCTGCGGGGGCCACCAACGGCACGCCCTCAGCGGCGGCGCCTCGTACGCCGGACCTTCAGCTCCTCGAAGCGCGGGACGTCGCCGTCGAGGATCCGCTGCCACGCCCGGGCGAACAGCTCCGCGGCCGGTTCGATCGGCACCAGAGCGCCCAGGACCGGGCGGGTGCCCGCGACCACGCCGTACATCGGCAGCTTCCACTGCTCGACGGGCAGGACGGGCGACGACTGCTCGGCCCAGGCCCCGGGCAGGAACAGCGAGCGGCCGGCCCGGGCCCGTACGGCCGACACCACCAGGTCGCCGTCCGCCAGTTCGGCCCGCGCCGCCTTGAGACGGGCCGGCTTCCAGCCCGTCCACCGCGCGGTGTTGCGGTCCGTCGGGTCGGGCATGGCCAGCAGCATCAGGTACAGCGTCGCCGCGTCGGCGCCGAGACCGTGAGCCTCGGACACCTCGGCCACCAGCTCCGGAACCGACCGCGACGGATCCTGCGGCCACCACATGCCCTCGTCGTCCGCCTCGCCGGCCACGGGCGCGCCCGGGTCGGCCAGGAGCCGTGCGAACGCCGGGTCGTGCGCCCGCCGCAAGGCCGTCTCTACCCCGGAAGGCTGCTGATCGGCGCCGCGCAGCGCGACCAGATAGGGGTCGGACCCGGTGGAGTCCAGCAGGGCGGGCCGTACGGCCGGCCGGGGCTGGCCGTCCTGCGTCGCCATGAGCACCGCGCCGTACCGCTCGTGGTCCGGAGCCGTCTCCGTCGGCGCCCCGGCCACCTTCCGGAAGTCCGCGAGGCTGGTGTAGTGCCCCACGGGGAGCAGCAGTTCGGGCGCCGCCAACCGCTGCCGCACGGCGGTCAGCGCACCCGGCAGCGCCGCCCGCACCGGGTCGCCGGCGGGCAGCCGGTGGGCCAGCCAGGCCGTCAGGCTCATCGAGCCGGCCAGCACAGCCGAGGTGAACGGCGCCTCCGTGGGAGTCACCGTCGCCGCATGGTCGCCCTCGATGTGCCACGGCACGTCGACGCCGAGCTCCGGCGAGGACGCCGGGTCGAGCAGCGCGGGGAGCGCCCGGTGCACGGGCCAGCCACTGCGGGCGGCGCGCGCGGCCTCCGCCGCCAGCCAGTCGGGCACCTGCCGCCGCCGTCCCACCTTCTCGTTCCACACGGCCGCCGCCGACGCCACGTCCGGGCCCTCGCTCCACAGCCGCGCCGGGTCGGCGGGCAGGAGCGCCGCGAGCACCGCTCGACGCACCTCGACGGTGAGCGCGCGCAGTTCGTCGCGGGCGTGTCCCGCCTCGGTCACCTTCAGGCCGAGCGTCTTGCGCAGCTCGGCCGGCAGGAAGTTGTTCTGCCAGCTGTCCACGTCGGGCATGCCCACGAGAACGATCCGGGCCAGTGCCCCGGACACGCCGGTGAGCCGGCTGAACTCGTCCGCGGCCTCCGCCAGGAAGGGCGCCTCCGCACGGGATCGCGCCTCCTTGAGGAAGGCGGACAGCCAGTCGGCGCCGCGCGTCCGGTCGCCCACCGGCGATTCGCCCCGCAGCGTGTAGGGGCCGGGCACCTCGAAGCGCCCGCTCGGGTCGTGGAACAGCGCACCGAACTCCCGCCCGTCGGGGACGCTCGCGTTGTGCTCGGTGAAGCCGAGCGCCGCGCCACCGCCGAGGGGCAGCACGCTGCGGTGCGACGCGTTGCGCGCCTGCCCGTCCGGAGTGTGCAGGTGGGGCTCCGTCAGGTGGACCACGACCTGGCGCCAGTGACCGGCCGACGCCGCCGTCGAGGCCAGCCCCAGCGCGTCGACCTGGCCGAGGACGGCGAGCAGGGCGTCCCGGTGCGCCGGGTCGCTGCCGGGCGCGACGGCCCGGTAGGCGAGCGCGGCGGGCTCGTCCAGGAGCGAGACGAACGGCAGTCCGGTGTACGGCAGCGACGGCAGGTCGAAGTGCAGCCGGCCCGGCTGCGTCGTGGCGGCGGTGTCCGCCCGTACGGACGCCAGCGCCTCCAGGTAACGGTGGGTCACGTCGCTGTCCGCGCCGTAGTGGTAGTAGCCGGTGCCGACGATCCCGTGCAGCGCCTTGGCGAGCAGCTGGTCGCTCGGGCCCTGGACACGGACCTCCGCGGGCTGCCCGGCCGGATCGAGCCGTGCGGCCACCGCGTCCAGCGCCTTCCGCTGCCGCACCGCGAACCGCAGCACCTTCACCACGCCGGCGATCAGCTCGGGCGCCGAGACCTGCGGCAGCGCGGCGCTCACCAGCTCGGGCAGGTCCGCCGCCCGCTCCGCCGCCACGGCCGCCTTCAGCAGGACCCCGGCCGACTCGGCGTCGGCCTCCCGCAGGGCCGCCGATCCCTCGGGATCACGCGCGCGCAGCATGTGCAGGTACGGCAGCGGCGGCAGGGCGTGCCCGGCCGTCCCGTACAGCTCGTTGCGGTGGTCGCACTGGGCCGTGGTCGTGACCACGCCCTCCGGGTCGTTCAGCGACAGCTCGCGCCACTGCCGGGTCAGCGCCCGCGGCCGGTCGTCGCCCGGGAACGTCAGCGCGGCGACCGGGGCACCGGCGCCCTTCCGAAGGGTGACGACCCGTCCGGTGGTGTCCTCGCCGTGGAGGCCACCGTCGGGCAGCCGCACGACACGCCAGCCGAGGAGCCCGTCCGCGGACGTCCCCTGGGCCGAACCCTCCACCGCCGGCGCGGGCCGCAGCCAGGACGAGTGGGCGGACAAAGCGGCCCCGGGCGCGTGCCCCCGCAGCGCGTCGGCGAGGAAGCCGGGCTGCGAGCGCCGGCCGTAGGAGCCGCCCACGGGGTCGTACTCGAGCCAGCCGCCCTTGTCCTGCCCGTCACCGTTCTGCCACACCCAGTACGACGTGCCGTCGGACAGCAGCGCGCGCTCCCCGGGCAGCTTCGTGTCGCCGCTGTGCAGGACCCCGCCGCCGGTGGTGCGGCCGCCGCCGGGCAGCTGCAGGCTGGGGTGTTCCGAACGCGCCGTCCAGTAGTCCATACCGTCAAGGGCGAACACCGTGTCGGGCGAGGTGTGCCAGTAGCCCTGCGGCTCGCCACGGCCGTACGTGCTCCAGAACACCAGCAGCGCGCCGTCCACGTAGTGGAAGCCCGTCCGCCACACCGACGTGGAGGGCACCCGCAGATCGTGGACGAGGACGGTGGAGTCGGCGTCGATGACGCGTGCCTGCGTCGCGTTGGCCACGATCAGGTACGGCCAGGCCTCGGACACGGTCAGGCCCGCGGTGCCCTGGTGGCCCGGGGACAGCTCCTTGAGCGCCTCCTCCCAGGCCGGCCACCGCAGTTCCTCCCACAGGCCGCCGCGCAGGGTACGCGCCACGGTCTCGCCGAGATCGGCGCCCGCCGCGGCCGCGACCTCCCGCGGCGCGAGGACGAGGGCCTCGGAAGGCAGCCACGAAAGCCGCTCGATCGCACTCGGCAGTCCGGGCAGTCCGGCCGCCACCGACGAGTCGGCCACCTCGCGCACCCACTCGGCGAGCATCGGGCGCCCGCCGGCCGAGGCGGCCAGCCGCCGCATCACGTCCGCACCCGAGGACGCGCTGTTGTAGCTGTTCGCCCCACGGCGGAAGGCGGGCCGGAAGCGCGGGTCGGCGGCCAGCGCGACCAGATCCCGCGGGTTCTCGCCGCGGGCCCAGTCCGACAGGTTCATGGCGTCGCCGCGCCGGTTGCCGGCCGGCCGCTCCTCGGGGTCGGCGACCGGGATCTCCAGCGAGAGCAGGAGGTCCAGCAGGTTCACGTCCTCGACGCCGATCCGCAGGAACCGCTCGCCCTCGGGCCGCGCCGCGAGGTCGGCACGCAGCCGGCCGGCCACCCGCTCCACGAGCTCCAGGAGGCCCGACTGGGTGGGACGCGGCCCCCAACCGCGGTGCCGGGCAGCGTGGAAGCGCTCCAGCCAGCCCGCCGCGCCGTCGGAGCACTGCTCCTCCTGCGGCAGGTCCGCGTCAGCGAGGCCGGCGACGGCGCCGGACTCCGTCAGGATGCCCAGCCACAGCTCGCTCATGTCCCCGTTGTCCCCCGGCGGGGTCATCGACAGCAGCGTGCCCCGCACGGACGGAACGCGCCGGGCCAGCGCGACCAGCGCGCCGCGGTGCGACTTCCACCAGCCGGCGGCGGCCCGCAGCGTGGCCGGCAGCGGCAGGAGCTCGGCGAGGTAGTCCTGCTCCGCCTCGTTGCCGGACAGGGCCGCGGCGCGGGCGAGCCGCTTCAGCTCCGTAGCGGCCTGGGCGGAGGGCGCGAGACCTCCGGCGGTCCGACGCACGCACAGCCGCCGGAACCGCTCGTACGCCTCGACGGGCGCGAGCCGGGCGGACAGGTCCTTGCCGTAGCCGGTCAGGACCTTCACCGGCAGCGCGCCGGCCAGGGCGAACTCCAGGAACACCGCGTCGAGCCGGTCCTCGTCGACCGTCAGCCCGTGCTGCGCCTCGCTCGTGCGGGCGCGGCCGAACAGCTGGCCGGCGTACGTGGGGTTCTCGACCCGCAGGAAGACCCGCGCCGCCTGCTCGTAGAAGACGGGGAGGAAGTGCGGGACGGCCGAGGCGAGCCGCCCGGCCAGCTCGTGGCAGGCGTCCAGGGCGGCCTTCGGCTTGCTCTTGGCCTGCCGGGCCAGCCGGTCCAGCTCCGGCACGACCGCCAGCGCGTGGTGGCCGTCCTCCGGGCGGTGCACCAGCACCCACTCGGGAAAGCCGAGCTCCTGGCGCCGGCCCAGACCGACGACGGCCGGCTCGCCCTGGGGTTCGAGGCCGAGGAAGCCGGCGGCCAGGTCCTCGGCGGCGCCGAGTTCGGCCGCGGCCAGCCGCACGACGACCCGGTCCTCGCCGAGCACCGCGTGACGGTAGGCCCGCGCGGTCAGCTCGACCGCCGAAGGGCCCGCTCCCCGCGCGTCGGCGGGGAGCACCGCCCCTGCCGCGAGCAGCGCCTTGTTGTCGTTGTCGCCCGTGCCGGTCACGCGTCCCCACCCTCTTCGATCGTGCGGCCGGCGTAGAGCGCGGCGGCCATGCGCATTCCTTCGGACCAGGCCACCGGCCCGACCTCGTGCAGCCGCACCGCGCGGCCGTCCTCGTCGTGCCAGCTCAGCGCGCCGGTCTCGGACTCCCCGTCCCAGTACGGCTCGCCGATCCACACCGACGCCTCCGTGCTGCGGCCCCCGTCGCGCACCTTGCACGTGGCGTAGCCACCGGACACCCGGTAGCCGAGGCCGGTGGCGCGCGCGGCGAGACCGAACCGCGAGGCGAACTTCCCGCCCGCGTAGTCCCGTACCTCCGTGGCCGTCTCCGGACGCGCGGCGTCCGGCCCCTCCGGCCTGGCCCAGGTGGCCCGGTGGATCTGCTCCACCTTCTGGGTGATGCCGAGGTCGGCGGCGAAGTCCCGTACGTCGTCCAGATCCGGAAGGAGCACGGGGTGGGGGAGCGTCACCGTGCGCGGCGACAGCCGCACGGTCTCGCCGTCCAGGTCGACCACCTTCAGCTCGCCGTCGGCGGTGACGTCACGCAGGAAGCCGACCTCGTCCGGGTCGTCGCCCACGACGGCCATGTCGCGCAGCGCCGCCTGCCAGGCCTCGTCCGGCCACACACGGGCGATCAGTTCGGTCGGAACCGGGAGCGACGACACCATCCAGGCGTCCACCTGGGTCACGCACGAGGCCGCGTGCCGGTCCAGCCACTCGGCGAGCTGCCGCAGTCTGTCGACCTCGGGACTGTCCCGCAACGCCTTCGGCAGCGTCTTCAACTGCCGTCCCCCGACGCGCCGTGCGACCACACGCCCGTCCTCGAGGGTGATCTCGTACCCCTCACCCGCTGCCAGCCACGCCATCAGCCGTGCCCCTCCGCCCTTCGTCCCTCAGATGCCGGCGCAGCCCGAACCAGGGGCAGGAAGCCCCTGAGCTGCGACATGTGAGGAGACTAACGAGGGCCACTGACAACGCAGATCGGCCCCCGGAGCCGGGCAGGGAGTCCGGCGCGGGGGCAAGGGCGGGGGCACGGGGGAGGGGGAGGGGGAGGGGAAGGGGGAGGGGGGAGAACGGACGGGCGGAGAGGCGCCGGATGGAGCGGGCAGGGGTGCGTCTGGAGGGATCCCGGAGTGGGGGCGGGGAGGGGAGGAGGTCGTCACCGCAGATCCGGGAGCCCGCTACCTCCGCTTCGCGATGTCCTCGGCCTGCTGGGCGATGTCCTCCAGCACGATCTTCGGGTCGGCGGACGGCGCGACGGCCTTGCCGATGTTCCGCTTGATGGTGTCGCTGACCTGCAGCCAGGACGGCTCGTTGACCGGGTAGAGCCGGGAGACGCGCAGTGCGGTCAGGAACTGCTCGGCGCTGGGATCCGCCGCCGCGTCCTCGGAGGCCTCCGTGGCGGACACCGTCGCGGGCAACAGGTGGTAGCGCCCGGCGAACTCGATGAGGTTCTTGTCCTCGTAGACGAAGTCCAGGAACTGCCCGACGAGCTCGCGGTTGCCCTCGTGCCTGAAGGCCATCATCCAGTCGGCGACGCCCGCCGACGGCGGGGCCGCTTCGCTGCTCAGGGTGTCCGACACCGGCATGCTCACGGTGCCGACCTTCATGCCCTTGGCCCTCGCCTCGTGAAGGAGGGAGGGATAGCCGTTGACCATGCCGACATCACCGCGCAGGAAGGCGGCGAAGGCGTCCTGCCGGTTGAGCTCGGCGGGCGGGACCGGGCCGGTGAGCGCCGGCACGACGAGGTTCTCCTTGATCCAGCGGAACGTCTCCGTGTTCGACTCGGACGCGATGCTGTAGCCGCCGCTGATGTCGGTGTAGCCGCCGCCGTTGCTCAGTTCCCAGATCAGGGCCTCGGCGTGGGCCTCCTCGGGACCGAGCGGCAGAGCGTACGGGTACAGCACGCCCTCCTTCTTCAGCGCCTTGGCCGCGTTCTTCAGCTCCGACCAGGTTTTCGGCGCCTTCACCCCGGCTTTGTCGAACAGCTCCTCGTTGTAGAAGAGCAGACGGCTGCTGGCCACGAAGGGCAGGCCGTACAGGGTGTTGCCGACCGAACCCGCCTCCGCGAGCGGAGGCAGGAAGTTCGCCTCCGCCCTGACCGACAGCAGCTCACCGGCGGCGTAGAGCCGGCCCTGCGCGGCGAAGTCGGAGTACGCGCCCATCAAGGCCACGTCGGGGGCGTTGTCCTCCTGGACCATGCGGGTGACCTCGCGGTCGACGTCCGCCCACGGGTACAGCGTGACCTCCACCTTCTTGCCGGGGTGGGCGGCGGTGAACGCGGTGGTCAGCTTGTTCCAGTACGCCTTGGAGCTGGTCGCCGGGCCGTCGCCGTACTCGGGGGCCACGAGACGCAGCGTCGTCCCGTCGCTCTCGGACGAGCCGCAGGCGGTGACGAGGGAACCCAGCAGTCCGATTGCGGCCACGGAGGCGGTCAGGCCGAAGAGTCTTGGTCGCACGGGTGTTTCCTCTGATCTTTTCTCGACAGTGCGTCCGAAATTCTCTCCTGCTCCGAGGCCTATTTCGCCCCCTACCGAGCGGTTGTGCGCTAGCTCCAACTCGGTCAATTCCGAATGGTGTCTTCCGATATACGGCCGCTGATTTCGACGCGCGTAGAACCCGCCACGATGTCCAGCGAGACTCCGGTAAGGAGCATTGACGAAGGCATGGACGAAGGAGCCGTCGGCAGCTGCCGACCGTGCGGGCCGCCGACGGAGACCACCCTCACCGAGGCGGCCGCACCCTCGCGGCACCGCCTGTCGGGGTGTCCGGGTCCTCGGGCCAGCTCTCCGTCCCCACCCCGCTCTTGGCGGCCGCGGTGTGCAGCGCCCGCAGGGCGACCAGGAGGACGCCGATGTCGTCCAGGTAGACGGGGTCGGGGATCAGGTCGACCGGAAAGACCGTGTAGACGACGGCCGCCCAGAAAAGGGCCTTGGACTGCAACGGGACACCGGCGTCCAGCAGCAGCTTGCGGGCCTGGAAGACGCGTACGAGCAGAAAGACCGCGAGTCCCGCCACCACGAGCACGAGAACCACGGCCACGGCGATCCACAGGGTCTTGTCCACGCTGCTCTCCTGGCCTCGTGACGTCCCGTCCGCGCCGATCGGCGGCGGCGGCTTTCCAGGCTAGGGCGCGAGGCCGGCTGCTGCCCGGGCCTCGTCGGACCCGCCGGCCCGCCCGCCCCGGCGGCACGGACGTGGTTCGCCGTGGACCGTCGGAGCGGCGGGGAGCCGGACAGCCAGGCTCGCGACGACGTATGACGAGCGGTCAGCCGCCGAGCAGGGTGCCGAGCGGCGACAGCGAGTTGCCCGACAGGGGCACCTGATTGAACGTGGGGACGCTCTGCGACGCCGTCACAGGCGCGTCCGACAGGTCGCCCGCCGCCGCGGGCCGCGGCGCGGGTGCGTCACCGTCGCCGGGGCCGTCGGCCATGGCCACCCCGGCGGAGCCGAGGGCGAAAGCCCCGGCCAACAGCACGCTACCGACGATCCTGGACTTCATGGGTCCGCCTTCCGAATGTCACAACCGGTACGGCGTGCCCAACGAGGGACGGACCGGCGGGATGCGGGCCAGGCCGGTCCGGTCGGATGCGGGGAGGCCGGCGTTCTGCGGCGGGCCGCGTCGTGACCGGCGCGCGCTGCTGCCGGGAGACCTTCACCGAGGGCCTTCCCGCCTCGCGACCGCGACCGCTACCTGCGCCCGCGCAGCCGTCCGAGCAGGCTGCGGGCCTGGGCGCGCTTCCGCGGGTCGGCGGCGGCGCGGCGGACCGTCGCGACCGCCCGCTGCCCCTGCGGGGTGCGGGTGTATCGCATCAGACGCGTGATCAATCCGGACATGTCATCCTCCTCGGGCCGTGCGTACGGACCGCTTACCCGGCGACGCCGCAACGATGCCCGGCCCGCTCCGTCCGGAGCGCACACGCGCTGCCTGGCGCCTTCCGGCGCTGCTCAGCTCCCGTCGACGAGGTGCTGGATGCCCGGCGCGTAGAGGTCCGCGAGTCGTTCGGCGGAGGTGTGGGCGGTGGCGCCGTCGGGCCGGTGGAGGCTCAGGGTGGCGCCCAGGCCCAGGAGTTGGCCGGCGACGAGTTCGGCGCGCAGCCGCGCGTCGGGGCCGGTGAGGACGCCGGCGAGGCGGTCGGTGACCTGCTCGCGGAAGCGGGCGCGCAGCAGGGTGCGCTCGTCCTCGATGCCGAGGGAGAACACCACCCGCAGCAGCGGATCGCCGCGGAGCCGGTCGCGGAGGTCGACCATGGTCAGGACCAGGTGCCGGCCGAGGCCGGGAAGCGGGGCGGCGAAGAGAACATCGGCGGCGGGGCGGAAGTCGACGACCGTGTTGAACAGCGCCTCCTTGCTGCCGAAGCGCTTGACGATCAAGGAGGGGCTCACCCCGGCGGCCGCGGCGATGCCGCGCATGGTGACCTCGGCGTACGGCTTGAGGGTGAACGCCCGTCGTGCGGCGCGGACGATGGCCTCGCGTCCCGTCTCCGGGCTCCCCTCCCCTCCGTCCGCGGAGGCGTCCCCGGCCTCTCGGCGGTCGGCTCCCTCCGCTCCGTCGGAGGCCGAAGGGGTGGGTTCGTCGGCGGTGTTCATGCGTTTCCCGGGGCGGCGCTGGTGGGCGGTGACACCGCGACCGTAACGCCAGGGCGGGCGTCGGCGTCGCACGGGGTGTCCTGGCGCGGCCGGTCGGAGGGCAGGAACAGGGCGGCGACGAGGGCGGCGAGGGCCGCTCCCGCCGCGATGAGGAAGATCAGCAGATAGGCGTGGAGCGTCGGTGCCGACCCCCCTTCCGTCAGGAAGGTGAGGCGGGCCAGCACGGCGGTGACCACGGCGCTGCAGCAGGCCTGGCCCACGGAACGCATCAGGGTGTTGAGGCCGTTGGCCGACGCGGTCTCGCTCACCGGCACGGCCCGCATGACGAGGGCGGGCAGCGCCGAGTACGCGAGGGCGGTGCCGCAGGAGACCACGGTGGCACCGGAGACGATCAGCCAGAGACTGTGGCTGGTGAAGAAGCGCACCCCGTACCCCACGGCCATGACCAGCGCCGCGACGGCCAGCGCGGTGCGGGGCCCGTACGCGGCGGACATCCGCGCCGAGAGGGGGGACAGGGCCACCATCGCGAGCCCGCCGGGCAGCAGGCAGAGTCCGCTGACGACGATGGACGCGCCGAGGCCGTACCCGGTGCTCGTGGGCTCTTGCACGAGCTGGGCGGTCACCAGCGAATTGGCGTAGAACGAGAAGCCGACGAGCAGGGCCGCGACATTGGTCAGCAGCACGGCGGGCCGGGCGGACACCCGCAGGTCCACCATCGGGGACGGGGTACGGAGCTCGTACCAGCCCCATATCAGCCCCACGCCCACGGAGGCGCCGAGCAGACCGAGCGTCAGCGCGGAGGTCCAGCCCCAGCCCGAGCCCTGTGTGATGGCCAGGAGCACACCGACCAGGGTGGCGGTGAGGCCCAGCGTGCCCGGCACGTCGAAGCGTCCTCGGGAGCGCACGGGTGACTCCGGCACGATCCACAGCACCAGCAGCAGGTCGGTCAGGCCGAGCGCGGCGGATGCCCAGAACATGGTGTGCCAGTCGAAGTCCTCCGTCACGAGGGCGGCCACGGGCATTCCGATCGCCGCGCCGATGCCGAGCGTGGAACTCATGAGGGCGATCGAGGGCAGGACGCGCTCGGCGGGGAGCTCGTCGCGGATGATGCTGATGCCGAGCGGGATCACCGCGAGCGCCGTGCCCTGGAGGGCCCGGCCGGCGATCAGGACGCCGATGTCGGAGCTGATCGCGCAGAGCGCCGAACCGAGCGTCAGCACCCCGAGCGAGGCGAGCAGGACCCGCCGCTTGCCGTACATGTCGCCGACGCGGCCGAGCAGGGGCGTGAACACCGCGCCCGTGAGGAGGGTGACGGTCACGAGCCAGCCCGCGGCGCTCGCGCTCGCCCCGGTCAGCTCGGGCACGTGCGGCAGCAGTGGCACGACGAGCGTCTGCATGACGGCGACGACCACGCCGCAGAAGGCGAGGACGGGGACGACGAGCCGCCGACGAGCGGGGCCGGGTGCGGTGCCGGACGCGGGTTTCGCGGAGGCCATCGTGCTCCAGAGGCGGTCGGGAGGGGCTGCGGAGGCGGTGAAGGGGGGCCGGGAGCCGGCGCGGGCGGGGCTTGGGGCGGATCCGGGGAAGCGGTGTACGAGGGTGCACAAGCGTTCACCCCTAGGGTAAACAAGCGTGCACCCTCTGCCAAGGCCGATGCCCCGGGCAACTTGAAGGCGCTCCGGGAGATCTCTTGCCCGAGCCACCGATGAGTTCGCACACCGCCGCCGGTCCACCCTGCAGACCGAGCGCGGATTCACCCGGACCGAGCTCGGAGCGGACGCCTCGGAGGAGCGGCAGATGACCCACACGACCGAGCTCGACCTCGGACCCCAGGCGCTGATCGTGGCGCGTCTCGCGGAGGGTGTCCCGGACGCCCGGCTCGGCGACCGGACGCCCTGCCCCGATTACGCGGTGGCCGACCTGCTGGGTCACCTGGCGGGGCTTTCCCTGGCCTTCCGGGACGCCGCGCGCAAGGACCTGGGGCCCAGTACGGCCGTCGCTCCCGGAAGCGCCAAGCCCGTCCTGCCCGCCGACTGGCGCACGGAGCTGCCCCGGCTCCTCGAGGAGCTCGCCGAGGCCTGGCGGGATCCCGCGGCGTGGACCGGACTCACCCGCGCCGGCGGCGTGGACCTGCCCGGCGACGTCGCGGGGGTCGTGGCCGCCGACGAACTCGTGATCCATGGCTGGGACCTGGCCCGGGCGACCGGCCAGGACTACGCCCCCGACCTGGCCGCGTTGCGGGCCTCGCACACCTTCCTGCTGGCCGTGGCCGAGGAGCAGGACGGCGGCGGCATCTTCGGAACCGTGGTGCAGGTCCCGGAGCAGGCGCCGCTCCTCGACCGCGCCGTCGGGCTGAGCGGGCGCGACCCGAACTGGTCCGCGGGCCAGGCGGAGCGGTGAGTGAAGCGGCCGGTGAAGGCGGCGACGGCCGGCCCGGACGGCGTCAGGCTCGGGGCGGCGGCCCGTCCGTGCGAGGCGTGACGAGGGTCCCCGGACCCCTGACGTCCCGGACTGACGGCCGGACGGACTCGGAGGGGGTTCGACCGTGGCGTGGGGCGCCGGCGGTGACGCGGCCGCCTCGCCTCCGTCGGGGGCACCGCCCAGGGAACCGGTCAGCGTGAGTCCGAGCGTGGCCACGGTCGCCGCCATCGCCCGTGCACGGTGGGGCCGGGCGGAACGCTCGCGCGGGGCGACAGGTTCCCGAGTTCCCGTGTGACGGTCCGTCCGGTCGTACGACCGGTGGTCCGCGCGACGGTGGGTGGGGTGGTCGCGGGGCGGACCGGCGGCGGCGCCGTCCGCAGGGCGGCCAAGGCCCGGGCGCAGGTGTGTGCTCGCGGCCGCTCCGAGGGCTTCCGGGCCGTCATCGTCCTCAGCAGCTCGGCGAGTTCCGCCGGCAGGCCGGGCGGAAGCACGGGCGGGCGGTCAAGGTGCGCGAGCGCCGCCTCCAGCGGCGCTCCGCCGTACTCCGCTTCGCCTTTCAGGGCTTCGAGGAGCACCAGACCGAGGCTGTACACATCCGCGCGGGGACCCGCGCACCGACCCAAGGCCTGCTCCGGAGCCATGTAGGAGGCGGTGCCTATGAGCACGTCGGCATCGGCGGGCGACCCGCACGCGGAAGCGATGCCGGAGCCGCGATCGTCGCGGACAGGCGCGTCGAAGCGGCGGGAGATGCCGAAGTCGGCGAGGTGCGGGGCGTCCGCGTGGTCCAGGAGTATGTTCGACGGCTTGACGTCGCGGTGGACGACGCCACGGGCGTGCACATGGGCGAGAGCCGAGGCCAGGTCCGCCCCCATGCGGCAGGTCTCGGCCGGGGTGAGGGGGCCCCGGGCGATGCGCCGGCGCAAGGTCGTCCCCCGCACGAGCTGCATCACCAGGTACGGGCGGTCCTCGTCGAGGCCCGCGTCGTAGAGGGTCACCAGGCCGGGGTGCTGCATCCGCGCCAGCAGCCGGCCCTCCTCGTCGCACTGCTCCGTCGGCCGGCGGCTGCCCGTGGGCCGGAACATCTTCACCGCAACGGCCCGCCGCAGCCGCAGGTCCACGGCCTCGTACACGTCGGCCGCGCCGCCCTGGCCCAGCAGGCCGTCGATCCGGTAGCGGCCGGCGACGTAGCGAGCCGGCATCCGGAGATCCGGACGGACGGGACGGGCGGGACGGGTGGGATGGGTAAGCCTCTCTCGAACCTGCATCGGTTCTCCCTGGCGGTGTTCTTCGGCCTTCCGGGGCCGGCCCCACGGGCGGGGTGGGTGAGCCTTCGTCGCGGTGCGAGGGCCCGCGGCTCCCATGTGCCCCGTCGGGCCGTGAACATCCCTGTGCGGGCGGGGGAGCGGGGGCCGGCGGAGCGCGAGCGTCCGCCGGCGGTCCGCATGAAGGCGGGGAACACGGGTACGCGGACGCAGTCCAACTGGCATGGGAGGGAGCAGCCATGGGTCTAGGACTGTTCATCATTCTGATCGCGGTCGGAGCCATTCTCACCTTCGCGTCCGACTGGGAGCTCGAGGCGGTCGACCTCGACCTGGTCGGGCTCATCCTGATGGCGGTCGGCATCATCGGCACCGCCGTCTACACCAGCGTTCTGCGCCGTCGCCGGATGGTCGTCCCGCCCGTGGCCCCGACGGTCACCGAGGACGACCGGCGCGACCTGCTCTGACGTGGGTCAGACGTTCGATCCCCCCGACACGCACGATGCCGAGAAGCAGAGGAGTGACAGCGATGACGAATCACGAGTGGGCCTACACCACGGAATCCGGCCACCTGGCGGGCACGGACCTCACCGGATGGCGGGTCGAGGCGGCCGACGGCCACATCGGAAAGGTGGACAAGCACTCCGACGAGGTCGGCGACGCCTACCTGGTGGTGGACACGGGAGTCTGGATCTTCGGCAAGGAGGTGCTGATCCCGGCGAGCGCGGTGACCGGCGTGGACCTGGAAGCGCAGACGGTCCACCTCGGGCTGGTCAAGGAACAGGTCAAGAACTCACCCGAGTTCCACTCCGACAAGCACCTCGCCGACCGGCAGTACCGCGAGGAGATCGCGGCGTACTACCGGACCGGCGGTCCGTTCTCGGGCGGCGGCATGGGTGCCGCCTGACGCCCCCTCGACGGTCCTTCGACCGGCCTTTCGACGGCCTTTCGACCGGCCTCGACGGTCCCTCGGCCCGGGACAGAGCCTCCGCTCTGCCCGGGCCGATGGGTTTCTCCGCCCGTTCACCCGAGGGCGAACCGGTCCGGGTGGGCCGACGTCCAGTCGTCCTCCCACGAAGCCGGGACCGACGCGGACGCGAGGAGCTGCCCGGGAGCGAGCGGCTCGTACAGGTCGGCGTGCGACCGTACGTCGTCCGGGCCGACCCGCTGCATGAGCATCCCGGGCGTCAGACCGCTCGGGTCGTCGACGCCCATGGCGGCCATGATCTGCAGGGCGCTCTTGACGGTCGCCTCCTGGAAGCGCTGGACCCGTCGCGCCTTGTCCTCGACGTCCAGGGCCCGGGCCCGCCGGGGATCCTGGGTGGCGACCCCGACGGGACAGGTGTTGGTGTGGCAGCGCTGGGCCTGGATGCATCCGAGGGCGAACATCATGGCCCGGGCGGAGTTGACGTAGTCGGCCCCCTGGATCAGGCGCTTGACGATGTCGCCGCCGGTGGCGATCTTGCCCGAGGCGCCGAGCCGGATCCGGTCGCGCAGTCCCGCGCCGACGAGGGCCCGGTGCACCGTCGTCAGGCCCTCGGTGAGGGGGAGACCGACGGTGTCCGCGAATTCCAGCGGCGCGGCACCGGTGCCGCCTTCGGCCCCGTCCACCACGATGAAGTCGGGCGTGAGGTCCTCCTCCAGCATCGCCTTGCAGACGGCGAGGAACTCACGGCGCGACCCGACGCACAGCTTGAACCCGACCGGCTTGCCCCCGGCGAGGTCGCGCATCCGGTCCAGGAAGCGCACGAGCTCCCGAGGGGTCCGGTAGACCCGGTGGTACGGCGGCGAGATCACGGTGCGGCCCTCCGGGACGCCCCGGACCGTGGCGATCTCCCGGCCGACCTTGGATCCGGGCAGGACGCCCCCGATGCCGGGCTTGGCTCCCTGACTGACCTTCAGCAGGACGCAGGCGACCTGGTCGAGAGCGGCCTTCTCGGCGAACCGGCGCGGATCGAAGTCGCCGTCCTCGGTGCGGCAGCCGAAGTATCCCGTGCCGATCTCCCAGACGAGGTCCCCGCCCGGGGCCAGATGGTGCTCCGATATCCCGCCCTCACCGGTGTCATGGGCGAAACCGCCGCGCCGGGCCCCCTCGTTCAGGGCACGTATCGCCCGGTCCGACAGCGAGCCGAAGCTCATCGCCGACACGTTGAGCAGGGCCATGTCGTAGGGCCTCGTGCAGCCGGGGCCGCCGACCCGGACCCGGGGCGGTTCGGTCGGCACCGGACGCGGGGCCATGGAGGGGACGAGGTACTCGGTGCCCGTGCGGTCGAGCTGGAGCTCCGTCCCGAAGGGGTCCTCGGCGTCGGTGCCCTTGGCCCGCTCGTAGACGATGGAGCGCGTGTCCCGGTCGAAGGGCGCGCCGTCGACGTTCCGCTCGACGAAGTACTGCTGCACCTCGGGACGGATCGCCTCCATCGCGAACCGCAGATGCCCCAGGACCGGGTAGTTGCGGAGGACCGAGTGGCGCCGCTGCAGGAGGTCGTGCAACGCCACCGCGACGAGCAGGAGGGCCGGGCCCGCCACGCACCACCACCAGGGGGACACCAGGACGGCCGCCGGCGCGGTGGCCAGGGCGATCAGGGCCGGAACGGCCACGAGAAGAAACGTCACCATGCCCGGCCTTCTGTCCCCGATCGATCCGGCCAAGCGCCTCACGGGCGGTGCCCACGCCCGTCGGCACGCGCACCCGCAGGAGCAGGAGCAGGAGCCGGCGGAGGAGGGGTGCCGCCCGCCCCTCGCGGCCCCACGGGAAGGCGGAGGATCACGGAGCAGTCCGGCGCGGCACGAGGCTCGCGGGTTTGTTCGGGCCGGACCGGGCCAGACGATCCCCATGAGTGCTTCGCAGAACAGCCACCAGAACCCGTCCCGTCGGAGTGACACGTCCGCCGCGTCGGACGGCGCCGGCCCGCCGAACGGCGCGGACCGCCGCGCCGGGCCGGCGGAGGAGGGAAGCCTCCGGGCGGCGGAGAGAGAACGCCCGGCGGCCACCGGCACCCTGCGTGTCCTTCCGGCGCCGTTCGCCGAGAAGGCCCGTACGGCCCTGGAGGTGACCCGCGGCACAGGGGGCACGCTCTGGACCGCCGTGCGCTCGCACAAGGCGGTGACCGGTGGCGCCGCCATGGGTGCGACGGCCGCGATCACCGGTGCGTACGCGCTGGGACGACGGTCGGGGCGACGCAGCCGCGGCCCGGTGGCCCGGCTCCTCGGACGCCGTTTCTGAGGCGACAGGGTCGCTCTTCCCCGGGGATGCCCTCCCCGAGGAAGCGCTCCGAGAAAGCCCTCCCGGAGGAAACCCTTCCCAAGGATGCCCTCCCCGAGGAACCCCACCCCGAGGGGCGCCCCCTCCCCAGCGCCTTCGTCCGCGCTGCCCGAGGCCGCCCCCCGTAGCCACCCCCCGTATATACCCCCGTACCTGTGATCCCGGAGGTTGATGCACATGGTCCCCCTGCTGCTGGTTCTCCTGCTCGCGCTGCTGCTCTTCGGCGTCGGCTTCGCGGTCAAGGCGCTCTGGTGGATCGCCGTGATCGTGCTCGTCGTATGGCTGCTGGGCTTCGTGGCCCGGCCGAAGGGCGGCACGGCCCGCTGGTACCGCTGGTAGGGCGGTTTCCCCGCCCCGGTACGAACGAGCCCGGCACGTCCTTCGAGGGGCGTGCCGGGCTCGTTCGTGTATTCAGGAGGTCAGCACCGAGTCGTCCTCGGGGCGTGCGCCCGGCAGTCGATGACGGGCCGCGATCAGTGCCGCGTCCACGTCACGTGTTCCGGTGGCGACACAGAGTGTGTACGCGAGGTCGTCCATGCGCCGCCGTACCTCCGCGCCGCCGTTCTCCGCGTGGAGCACCTTCAGGGTCTCGTACTGATCGATGAGATTCCGCAGGACCGCGGGATGGGCCATCAACACGTGCTCTTCCCCTCTTCGTCAGGGCGTCGGCCGCCCGGCTCGACGCGCCGTTTACCCGGGCTCCCGCGGTGTATTCCGGGGGAACCGCGGCCCGCAGCGCGCCGGGCGGCCGGCTTCTCGCGCCCCGCCGAGACGGGCTTCGCACCCCTGTTCCCGGCTCGTCCGAGGCCCGGCCGACGGCGGGTTCCGGCCGCTTGACCCAGCACCGATCTCCTCCTGTCGATCACGGAGGGGTAGTGTCGTCATAATTGCCGCACGGCAACGGTCGAGGCCGGAGCCGTGTGGGAGGACAGGCGGTTTCGGCGCGTGCTCGTGTCCGTATGGCCCGTGAGCGAATGCCTGATGGCGAACGAGGATGAGGCATGTCTGAGACCACGATCAAGGGCTCCTCTGCCGGGGGGCGGCCGGGACCGGCCGCGGTGGGAGAGCCCGAGCTGCGACAGCTCCTGGCCGGTCTCACGGCCGTGCGCGACGGTGATTTCGGGACCCGCCTGCCCGACGAGGCGGGCGGACTGCTGGGCGAGATCTCGGGTGTGTTCAACGGGATGGTCGACCAGCTCGCCCTGTTCACCTCGGAGGTGACGCGGGTCGCCCGCGAGGTCGGCACGGAAGGCACCCTGGGCGGGCAGGCCGTGGTGCCCGGGGTCTCCGGCACCTGGGCCGACCTGACCGACTCGGTCAACGCGATGGCCGGCAACCTCACCAGGCAGGTCCGTGACATCGCCCAGGTGGCCACCGCCGTCGCCAAGGGAGATCTCTCCCAGAAGATCGACGTGGACGCGCGCGGCGAGATCCTGGAGCTCAAGAACACCATCAACACGATGGTCGACCAGCTCTCCTCGTTCGCGGACGAGGTCACGCGCATGGCCCGGGACGTGGGCACCGAGGGCATCCTCGGCGGCCAGGCCGACGTGAAGGGCGTCTCCGGCACCTGGCGTGATCTGACGGATTCGGTCAACTCCATGGCCGGGAACCTCACCGCGCAGGTGAGGGCGATCGCCCACGTAGCCACCGCGGTGGCCCACGGCGACCTGTCCAAGAAGGTCGACGTGGACGCGCGCGGCGAGATCCTCAAGCTGAAGACCACCATCAACACGATGGTCGACCAGCTCTCGGCCTTCGCCGACGAGGTGACCCGGGTCGCCCGCGAGGTCGGCACCGAGGGCAACCTCGGCGGCCAGGCCACCGTCCGCGGCGCCTCGGGCACGTGGAAGGACCTGACCGACAACGTCAACGTGATGGCGTCCAACCTCACCGGGCAGGTGCGTTCGATCGCCCAGGTCGCCACCGCCGTGGCCCGCGGCGACCTCTCCCGCCGGATCACCGTGGAGGCCAAGGGCGAGGTCGCCGCCCTCGCCGAGACCATCAACATCATGGTCGACACCCTGTCGGCCTTCGCCGACGAGGTGACCCGGGTCGCCCGCGAGGTCGGCACCGAGGGCCGTCTCGGCGGCCAAGCCCGGGTGCCGAACGTGGCCGGCACCTGGAAGGACCTCACCGACAACGTCAACTCCATGGCGAACAACCTGACCGGACAGGTCCGGAACATCGCCCAGGTCACCACCGCCGTCGCCAACGGCGACCTGTCCAAGAAGATCGACGTCGACGCCCGCGGCGAGATCCTGGAGCTGAAGACGACCATCAACACGATGGTCGACCAGCTGTCCTCGTTCGCCGCGGAGGTGACCCGGGTGGCCCGGGAGGTCGGCAGCGAGGGCCGGCTCGGGGGACAGGCGGAGGTGGAAGGCGTCTCCGGCACCTGGAAGCGGCTGACCGAGAACGTCAACGAGCTCGCCGGGAACCTCACCCGCCAGGTCCGCGCCATCGCCGAGGTCGCGAGCGCGGTCGCCGAGGGCGACCTGACCCGCTCGATCACCGTCGAGGCCTCGGGCGAGGTGGCCGAGCTCAAGGACAACATCAACGCGATGGTCGGCTCGCTGCGCGAGACGACGCGGGCCAACCAGGAGCAGGACTGGCTGAAGTCCAGCCTGGCCCGGATCTCCGCGCTCATGCAGGGCCACCGCGACCTGGAGGTCGTCGCCGAACTCGTCATGGACGAGCTGACCCCGCTCGTGTCCGCCCAGTACGGCGCGTTCTACCTGGCCGAGGAGGGAGCGGACGGGGTCGAGCTGAGGCTGGTCGGTTCCTACGGCCGACCCGTCGGCGACCAGGACCAGGACCGTTTCCGGCTGGGCGAGTCGCTCGTCGGACAGGCCGCCCGCAGCCGGCGCACCATCGCCGCCGAGAACGTCCCCGGCGACTACGTCACCATCTCCTCGGGGCTCGGCCGGACGTCCCGGGGCAGCCTGGTGGTGCTGCCGATCGTCGTCGAGGACCAGGTCCTCGGCGTCATCGAGCTGATGTCCTTCAGCCCCTTCACCTCCGTGCACCGGGACTTCTTGGAGCAGCTCATGGAGGCGGTGGGCGTCAACGTCAGCACGATCGTCGCCAACGCCCGTACCGACGAACTGCTCGAAGAGTCCCAGCGACTGGCCGGCGAACTGCGCTCGCGCACCGAGGAACTCCAGGTGCAGCAGGAGGAACTCCAGCGCTCCAACGCCGAGCTGGAGGAGAAGGCGGCCCTGCTCGCGACGCAGAACCGCGACATCGAGGGCAAGAACCTCGAGATCGAGCAGGCCCGGCAGGAACTCGAGGACCGCGCCCAGCAGCTCGCGCTGGCCTCGAAGTACAAGTCCGAGTTCCTGGCCAACATGAGCCACGAACTGCGCACCCCGCTCAACAGCCTCCTGATCCTGGCCCAGCTGCTCGCCCAGAACCCGACCCGCAACCTCACCGCCAAGCAGGTGGAGTACGCCGGCATCATCCACTCGGCCGGATCGGACCTGCTGCAGCTGATCAACGACATCCTCGACCTGTCCAAGGTGGAGGCCGGGAAGATGGACCTCAACCCGGAGCGGGTGGCACTGCGCAGGCTTCTCGACTACGTCGAGGCCACCTTCCGTCCGCTGACCTCGCAGAAGAGCCTCGCCTTCACGGTCTCCACCGCCGCCGGTGTGCCGGTCGACCTGGTCACCGACGACTCCCGGCTCCGGCAGGTGCTGCGCAACCTGCTGTCCAACGCCGTCAAGTTCACCGAGCACGGCAGCGTCGAACTCCGCATCGAACCGGCCTCGGACGACGAACTCCCGGCGACCGTCCACCGGGGCGGCCCGGTCGTCGCCTTCCGCGTCACGGACACCGGCATCGGCATCGCCCCCGAGAACCTGGAGGCCATCTTCGGCGCCTTCCAGCAGGCCGACGGGACGACCAACCGGAAGTACGGCGGCACCGGTCTGGGCCTGTCCATCAGCCGGGAGATCGCCTATCTGCTCGGCGGCGGGCTCACGGTCACCAGCGTGCCCGGCGAGGGCAGCACCTTCACCCTCTACCTGCCCGTCACCCGCCCCGACTTCTCCGAACCGCCCGCCCTTCCCGGCCCGACGACGGACGCCCAGGTGGTCTCCCCGGTCACCGTGCCGGAGCAGGGCGGCACCCCCGCCCTCCCGGCCCGGACCGGCACCTCCTCGACCCGGCCGACGAGGCGGCTCCTCGTGATCGAGGAGCGTCCGCGGGGGCTCCTCGCGCTCGTCGCGGAGAACGCCGTCACGGAACTCGCCGCCGACGGCGGGCACTCCGACGACCGGAAGGACATCGAGCTGATCGCGGTCGTGGGGCCCCAGGAGGCCGCCACCGCCCTCGCCACGCAGCCCTTCCACTGCGTCGTGCTCGACGTCGACATGGGGGACGGCGACGCCCTGCGCTTCCTGGACGCCATGGACGGCGACGAGGCCCTGCGTACCGTCCCCGTCCTCGCCCACAACAACCGCCGGCTCGCCGCCGACCGGGAGCGCGCCCTCCAGGAGCTGGCGGCCCGTCGGCCGCTGGAGCTCCTCTCCAGCCTCGACGAACTGCGCGAGCGGATCGCCCTGCACCTGTCCGCCGAGCAGCCCGGCGACGTCGTGCCCCTGGTCCGCGGGGAACACCGTGCCCCGGCGGCGCAGACCGTCGACACCACGCTGCACGGCCGTACCGTTCTCGTGGTCGACGACGACGCCCGCAACCTCTACGCCCTGAGCGGCATCCTGGAACTGCACGGCATCACGGTGCTGCACGCCGAGAACGGCCGGAAGGGGATCGAGGCGCTCCTCACCCACCCCGCCGTCGACCTCGTCCTCATGGACGTGATGATGCCGGAGATGGACGGCTACACGGCGACCGCACGGCTCAGGGAGATGCCGCAGTACGCGGACCTGCCCGTCATCGCGGTCACCGCCAAGGCCATGCCGGGCGACCGGGAGAAGAGCCTCGCCTCGGGGGCCAGCGACTACGTGACCAAGCCCGTCGACGCCGACGAACTCATCGCCTGCGTCAGTCGCTGGCTGAACGACGGATAGCCCCGTGAACGCCATCAACGGCCCGCACCGCACCCCGCGGCGGGCCCCGCGCCCTCCCGGCGCGCCCTGCCCCCGCCCGTCCGGCGGCCCTGCGGCCGCCCTCCCCGAGGAGTCGTCGCAGTGACCGGTCCCCACCTCCGGGGCGGAGACACGACCTCCGGCCCCGACGGGGAAGACGCTCCGGCACTCGAGGTGCCCGCGGCGGACGCCCCGTTCCTTCACCACGCCGACGGCGACCCCCAGGCGGCGCAGGACCGTCTGGCGGCCCGGAAGCCCCTGGCGGCGCCGGACCCTCTGGGGGCGCAGGGCCCCCTGGCGACGCCGGACCCCCTGGCGACGCCGGACCCTCTGGGGGCGCAGGACCCCCTGGCGGCGGACCCCCCTGCGACGCCGGACTCCCCGGCGACGCCGGACCCCCTGCCGGCGGATCCCCCGGTGACGCCGGACCCCCTGCCGGCACCGGACCCCCAGGCGGCGCAGGACCGTCTGGCGGTCGGCCGGCTGGCCGCCACGGTGGAACGCCTGCGCGGTGAGGTGCGCGCCGCGCACGCGGCGGCCGAGGGCCGTGCCCTGGTCGAACTCGCCAAGGGCGTCATCGTCGAGCGCCTGGGGTGCGGCCCCGCCCAGGCGGCGCGGCAACTTGCCGAGCTGGCCGCCCAGGCCGGGCTGTCCCAGCTGGAACTGGCCGCGGACATCATCAACCAGGCGGCCCGCGACCGGGTCGCCGAGGTCGCCGGCGAGTTCGTCAGGACGACCGTCGGCGAGCCCGGCGCTCCCGGCCCGGTCGCCCCGTCCGGTGCCTCGGTCGCCGTGCGCCTGCGTACGGCCGAGAGCGCCGCGCTCAGCGCGGGCGACACCCAGTCCGTCGCCGAGTCGCTGCTCGCCCACGCCCTCGAACCCCTGGGCGCTGTCGCGGTGGCGATCTGGACCACCGGCCCGGACGCCTCGCTGAGCCTGCGCGGCCACGCCGGTTTCGGCTCCGACGAGGCGGCCCGCTGGCACTACGTACCGCCCGGGGTGACCACCGCGGCCCGGCAGGCGCTCACCGGCCGCCGCACGGTCTGGTATCCCTCGCTGGCGGCCGCCGGCATCCCCTCGATCGGACGCGCACGCCACCCCGACGGCGGCCGGGTCGTCGTCCCCGCCGGCACCGGCGGCCGCATCCACGGCGTCCTGGAGATCTGCTGGGCCCGCCCGCTGGACCCCCAGCCGCAGGCCGTGGAGCGCCAGATCGAGGCCCTCGCCGAGCTCTGCGCGCACACGCTGGAAGCACTCCCCGCGCAGGCCGTGCCCGCACCTCCCCTCGTCCCCGCCGGGGACGGACCGCTGGAACTGGCCGAACTCTCCGAGGGCCTCTACGACCCCGCCCTCGTGCTGACCCCCCACCTGGACGAGGCGGGGAGGCTCGCCGACTTCCGCATCCGGCACGCCAACGCGCACTTCCAGGACCCGGCCGGCCGCCCCCGCAGCGCCGTCGACGGGGCGCTGCTCCTGGAGGCGTACCCCGCGACGGCCGGGGAGAGCGAACTCTTCGAGCGGATCGAGCGGGTCTACGCCACGGGCGAGCCCTTCCGCTCCCGGCGGACCCGGCTGACCGCCCTCGTGGACCAGGTGCCGCTCTCCTCGCTCGCCGACATCAGCATCAGCCGGCACGGCGGCAGCGTCCTGCTCATCTGGCGCGTCGAGGACGAGTCGGCCCGCCTCGCCAGCCTGCTGCAGCACGCCCAGCGGCTCGGCCGCTTCGGCGCCTTCGAGGAGGACCTCCTCACCGGAGACATCACCTGGAACGGCCAGCTCTTCGATCTCTTCGGGCGGCAGCGGACGGAGCCGCCCGTCTCGCTGCGTGACCTGGCGGCCCACGCCCATCCCGACGACGCCGACACGATCAGGCGCTTCCTCCACTCGGTGCTGCACCAGCGGCGGGCGGGCTCCGCCGCCTTCCGCCTGCTGCGCCGGGACGGGGTCACCCGACACATCCGGGTGATCGCCGAACCCGCCCTGGGCGCCGACGACGGACTTCAGGCCGTGCGGGGCGCCTACCAGGACATCTCGGCGCAGCACTGGACCGAGGTCGCCCTCACGGCCACCCGCGACCGGCTGGCCGCGACGGAGGAGGAGGCGGCGGAACGCAACCGGCTCACCCTCCAGCTCCAGCACGCCATCATGCCGCCGGTCAAACCGCCGCTCGACGCGCCGGGGCTCGACGTCGCCGTGCGCTACCGCCCGGCCGAGTCCGAGTCCCTGGTCGGCGGCGACTGGTACGACGCCGTCGTGCTGCCCTCCAAGAAGGTGCTGCTCTGCGTCGGGGACGTCGCGGGCCACGGCATAGAGGCGGCCACCGGGATGGTCGTCCTGCGCAACGCCCTGCGCGGCCTCGCCGTCACCGGCGCGGGGCCGGGACAGCTGCTGTCCTGGCTGAACAGCGTCGCCCACCACCTCACGGCCCAGGTCACGGCCACCGCCGTCTGCGGGATCTTCGACCCGGAGAGCCGCACCCTGCGCTGGGCCCGGGCCGGACACCTCCCGCCGGTGCTCGTCCGGGGGAGCGAGGCGGCCGACCTGCCGTTGCTCAGCGGGATGCTGCTGGGGGCCCTCGCCGAAACCGAGTACGAGGAGGCGGAGATCCGGCTGCAGCCCCGGGACACCGTGCTGATGTACACCGACGGCCTCGTCGAACGGCGGGACACCTCGGTCCACGACTCCGTCGCCCAGCTCCTCGCCACGGCCCGGATGCCGGCCGAAAGCCTCGAACGACGCCTGGACCTGATGCTGGCCCGCAGCAAGTCGGACACGGACGACGACACGTGTCTGGTCGGTGTCCAGATGACCTGATCGCCGCCCGCCCCACCGCCCGTCCCCATCATGGAAAGCAGGGAACATGTCCGAGCGAGAACTGAACCTGGATGTCGACGTCACGGTCCGCGACGCCCGCACAGCGGTGCTGTCCGTGGGAGGTGAGCTCGACATGGAGACGGCCGACCGGCTCGAGGACCACCTGACGGAGCAGCTCCGGCAGGGACGGTCCCACCTCGTCCTCGACCTGTCCGCGCTCGGCTTCATGGACTCCTCCGGCCTCAACGTCCTCATCAGGGCGTTCCAGAAGGCGCGCGAGATCGGCGGCGACCTGTACCTCGCCGCGCCCACACCCGCGGTGCGACGCATCCTGGAGATCACCGGAGTCACGACGACGACCCCGCCGCACGCCGACCTGGCCGAGGCGCTGGCCGCGGCCGACGGCACGAGGTAGACGAAGGCCGGCGCGGCCCCGGGCACGGGACCGCGCCCGGGAGGAAGGAAGCGGGAGAACGTGCACGAGATCGCCGACGTCGAGCAGGCGCTGCGCCGGGCGGCTCCGCACCGGTTGGTGGATGTCGTCGAGGACGCCCTGCGGAAGTACTGCGGCGCCCGGCGGGTGGAACTCCGCCTGGCCGACTACGGACTGCGGACGCTCCAGCTCGTCGAGCGCACACCCGGGGCGGCGCCGTCGGTGCCGATCCACGACAGTCCGCAGGGGCGCGCCTTCGGTGCCCAGGAGCCGTACGTCACCCACGGGTCCGGCTCCGTCCTGGTCCACCTTCCCGTCACCGTCCGGGGCGACCGGCTGGGCGTCCTCACCGCGGAGTTGCCCTCGGGGGCCGACCTCGGGGCTCTGCTGCCGGGACTCGGCCAGATCTGCGAGGGGCTCGGCCACGAGATCCTGGTGGCCGAGCGGGACACGGACCTGTACGTCCTGGCGCGGCGGGCGACGCGGCTCACCCTCGCCGCCGAGATGCAGTGGCAGCTCCTCCCCGGCCGCTCGTGCGCCCGCCCGGAGTTCGCCCTCGGCGCCCACCTGGAACCTGCCTACGCGATCTTCGGGGACAACTACGACTGGTCCGTCTCGGAGGGCCGGCTGACCCTGACCGTCACCAACGGCATGGGAGAGGGCATCGAGGCCGCCCTGCTGACCAACCTCGCGATCAACGCGCTCCGCAACGCCCGCCGCGCCGGTCTGGGCCTCGCGGACCAGGCCGCCCTGGCCGACCAGGCCGTGTACGCGCAGTACCGGGGCAGAGCCTTCGTGTCGGTGCTCCTGCTGTGCTTCGACCTGGCCACGGGCGAGGTGGAGGCCGTGGACGCGGGGTCGCCGCGGCTGTGGCGGCTGCGGGGCCACGCCGTCGAGTCCGTCTCCTTCGAGGCGCAGTTGCCCCTCGGCATGTTCGAGGACTCGCACTACGTGCCCGAGCGGTTCACCGTGCTCCCCGGCGACCGCCTGCTGTTCGGCAGCGACGGGGTCTACGCCGCCGTCTCCCCCGACGGGGAGAGCTACGGCGAGCGGGCGCTGGCCCGCGCGCTCAGCGGGACGCGACTGCTCCCGCCCACGCACGTGCCGCAGGCGGTGCTGCGGGAGCTCGCCACCTACCACGGCGGCACCCCGCTGGAGGACGACGCCCTCGTCGTCTGCCTCGACTGGCACGGGCCCCCGTCAACAGTTGCCGTGTGACAACTGTATCCTTGGGGCAACACCTGGCTCGTGCCCGGTTGAACGCAGCGAGGATGACCGGAGGGTGGCGATGGGGACAGGGGATGGGCGGCCGGCCGGAGCCGGCGGCGCGCGGAGATCAGGCCGAACTGACGTCCTTCAGCGGCGTGCCGGGGCGTGACGAGGCCGCCGGCGCGCCCTCTTCCAGTGCCTCCTGGAACCCGGTGAGCCCCCGCAGCAGCGCCTTGCGGCTCGTCGGCGACATCGCGCCGATGACCGCGAGCAGGGCCTCCTCGCGCTGGGCCCGGAGGTCCCGCAGGTACGCCTTGCCGTGGGCCGTCAGGTGCAGCTCCAGCTGCCTCCGGCTGACCGGACTGGGCAACCGCTGCACAAAGCCCAGCGCCTCCAGCCGATCGCACATGCGGCTCACCGAAGGCGGCGCGGAACCGAGCAGGTCGCCCAGCGTCCGAAGGCTGATGCCCTCCTCCCGGTCCAGGCTGTACAGCACCCGCAGCTGACTCGCCGACACCGGCGTCGGCGACACCATGTCCCGGCCGCGCTCCCACAGCACCTCCAGGAGCTCGATGAGCTCCCGGGCGGCCTGAGTCGTCTGCTGCGGCTCCCGCGGGGACGGGGCGGGGTCGGTGTTCATGCCTGCCCACACTCCTCGGGCGTCCGGGGCCGAGGTCGTCGGCCTTCCGACGGACCGGTCATCTCCACATCTCTCCAGAAGGCGGTACGGATTCGGTGGATCGACACGTGACAGTGGAGAGCGCACTGCGCGGGGCGGCACCACACCTCCTTCTGGACTCCCTCCGTGTCAGTCTCGCGCGGCACTACGCCGCGTCATCCGCCGACCTGCTGCTCATCGACTACGGGCTCACGTCCCTGCGGCCCGTGGAGCCCGTACAGACACCGGCCGCGGTGCGGCACGGGCCCGTGGACACCGGGCCCGCCGGTCGCGTCTTCCGCACTCAGCAACCATATCTTTTCCGTGATGACGGGCCCACGGCGACCGCGTACCTTCCCGTCACGGTCCGCGGCGACCGCTTCGGCGTCCTGGTGGTCGTCCTGCCCGCGGGGCGGGCCACCCCGGAGGCGACCGACGGCCTCGGCCACGTCGCCGAGATGCTCGGCCACGCCCTGCGCGTCGCCGACCGCCACACCGACCTGTACCGCAGAACCCGCCGGACACGCGCCCTCAGCGTCGCGGGGGAGATCCAGTGGGACACCCTGCCGGGCCGCGCCTGCACCGGACCGGCATTCGACCTGCACGCCTACTGGGAGCCGGCCTACACCTCCGGCGGACATGTCCTGGACTGGAGCGTGACCGAGGACGAGCTCCAGGTGGTCGTCGCCAACGGCGCCGGCCCCGGCACCCCGGCCGCGCTGGTCAGCACCCTCGCCCTGAGCGCGATCCGCAACGCCCGGCGGGCCGGACTCGACCTGGTGGGACAGGCCAGCCTCACCGACCAGGCGCTCTACGGGCAGTACCGGGGAAAGAGCCCCCTCGCCGCCCTGCTGCTCGGCTTCGCCCTGGCCACGGGCGATCTCGAGGTGGTCGACGCCGGCTCGCCGACGGTCTGGCGGACCCGCGGGGCCGTGACCGAGCGCATCGAGCTGGACCGCCAGCTGCCCCTCGGCATGTTCGAGGACACCGTCTACGCCACGCAGCGGCTGAGCCTCCTGCCCGGCGACCGGCTCGTCATCGTCGCCTGCGACCGGGACGAGTCCCCGACCGGCCGGGACGACGAGGCGCCCGAGGGTCCCGTCCTCCGGGCCCTGACCCGGACAAGCCACCTGAGCTGCGCGGACGCCCCCGGGGCCGTCGTACGGGCGCTGCGCGAGACGCCCGGGGACGTACCGGACGCCGTCCTCGTCCTCTGCCTCGACTGGCGCGGGCACGAGGCGGGTGGTTCCGGTGCGGTCACCCACAGGGCCGGGGACCCCCTCCCGCCGCCCGCGCTGGGCTGAGAAGGTGGTGGTGCGCGTGGCCCCGGATGCCGTCGGTGTGGGAACCGCCAAGACGGGAAAGGCGGAGTACGAGGTGCCCAGCGCGCCCACCACGCCTGACGAGGGGAGTACCAGGGCCATGACGGACGCGATCACGGCGGAGCGTGCCGCACCGGAGCCCCTGCTGTCCGCCGGTGCCGTCTACGACGACGCCGACGGCGGCGCGATCGCGTCCGCCCGCGCCTTCACCACTGACTTCCTCGCGGCGGCCTCGGCCGTCCGGCCCGCACCGCTGACGGACGAGCGCGTCGATCTGGCGAAGCTGGTGGTCAGCGAGCTGGTGACCAACGCGGTCCGGCACGCACCCGGCCCGTGTCGCCTGGTGCTGGAGCTGCGCGAGGACACCCTGGAGATCTCGGTGATCGACCGCGCGGCGGCCGCCCCCGTACCCCGGGGCCACGACCCGCGCCGCATCGGACAGCACGGCGTCGAGATCGTCGTCGCCGTCTGCGAGAGCGTGACCGTGGAGCCGCACCCCACCGGAAAGCGGGTCCGGGCGTGCCTCTCCCTGCTGCCGGGGGCCGCCGGGCGCGGGACCGGGAAGTCCGGCGCCCGCCGGCAGACGTCGGCCCCTGAGGCGCCCGCGTAGGCCCGCTCCCCGAGTTGAGGCGCCCGCGGGGGCGCGCCGACCCCTGAGGCGCCCGAGCGTAGGCCGGTCCCCAAGGCGCCGGCGTCGGCCCGCCGGCCCCTCAGGCACGCGCGTAAGCCCGGTGAGTCACCCGCGCAGGCCCGGCGGTACGCCGCCCGCCCGGTCGGCGCTCACCGCCTCTCCTCCGCCCCGCGGCGCAACCGGCGCCGCAGAGAACGGCGTTCGTTCTCGGTGAGGCCGCCCCACACACCCGTCACCTGCCGGGACTCGTCCATGGCCCAGCGCAGGCACTGGTCACGCACCGGGCAGCGCCGGCAGACCTTCTTGGCCTCCTCGGCCTGGGCGAGAGCGGGGGAACCGGCCCCCACCGGGAAGAACAGATCGGGGTCGACCTCCCGGCAGGCCGCGGCCATGCGCCAGCTGTCCATGTGCTTCTCCTCCTGACGGATGCGTCGGGAATCGTCTTCGTTCGGGTCACCGCCTCTCCGCACTTGAAACGGCGCGGCCGGGATTCGTCCGCGCGGGATTCGTCCGACGAGGACGGGGCACCCGGAGGGTCGATCGAGAGGAGCGAGGGACATGACCACAGCGGGGCCGCACGCGGCCGGGACGGGGAGAGCGGTGCGCGGCGAGGCCGTACGGGCGGCTGCCCGGGCGGGGTTCGCGGCGCGGGGCGTGCTGTACCTCCTCGTCGGAGCACTCGCGGTACGGGTCGGCCTGACGGGCGCGGACCAACAGGCCGACCGGGGAGGCGCCGTGGCGCAGGTCGCCGCCGCCCCCTTCGGAGCCGTCCTCCTCTGGACCCTGGGCGCCGGCCTCGCCGGGATGGCGGCATGGCGGCTGTCCGAAGCGGTCTTCGGCGCGTCCGGCCCCAAGGGCGACAGAACCTGGAAGCGCGCCCTGTCCGCCGGACGCTCCCTCTTCTACGCCGGCTCCGCCTTCCTCGTCCTCTCCTTCGCGGCGGGCGAGCGGGGGAGCGGTGCGGGCTCGACCGACCGTCAGAGCCGTGACGTCACCGCCCGCCTGCTCGAACTGCCCGGCGGCCGGTGGTGGACCGGCGCGGTGGCGGTGGGCGTGCTGGGGGCCGGGCTGTGGATCGCGGGCCGGGCGGTGCTCCGCACGTACCGGGACCGTCTGGAGTGGGGGCGGCTGACGACGTATCAGCGTCGCCTCATGGACGTGACCGGCGTGGTCGGCGGCATCGGACGCGGTCTCGTCCTCGCCGCGCTCGGCCTCTCCGGCCTGAAGGCGGCGACCGCGTTCGACCCGCGTCAGGCCAAGGGCATGGACGACACGATCCGTTCCTTCGCGCAGACCCCGGCGGGCCCCTGGCTGCTGCTCGCCGTGGCCCTCGGCCTCGTGCTCTTCGGCGTCTTCTCCTTCGGCCAGGCGAAGTGGCGCCAGGTCTGACCCGCCCCCCGGGAACGCCCGGCCCGCTCCGTCAGTCGGGGGCCGCCTCCGGCTCCGGGGCAACGGCGTCCCAGGGTGCAGGGGAGACCGAGGCGGTCCAGGCGTCCAGAGCGGTGCCGTCGACGCAGAGGATCCCGCACGAGGCCGCGTACTCGAGCGCCGGAACGGTGAACGAACTGGTCGTCACCAGCACCGCCACATCGGCACCGTGAACCGTGAAGCAGGTGCCGCCGAAGCGCTGGAGGTCCGGGGAACCGACGCGGTGGTCCGGCGCGTACCGCTTGCACTGGAGCACGACCCGCCGGCCGTCCGCGGTGGTCGCCACGACGTCGGCGCCGAGGTCACCCGCCCCGCCGACCACCTCCACGGCCCCGCAGCCGTCCCGGACGCAGAGCGCCGCGACGGTGTGCTCGAACCCGTCGGCGTCGGCGGCGGAGTGGTCCAGCGCTTCGGCGTCCACGACGGGCGCCTCGACCGGCACGCCTCCTCCACCGGCAACGGCTCCATCGCCCCGCGCGGGTACGGCGACCGAGCCCGCCGCTTCCCCCGGTATGCGCCGCAAGCCGCCGTCACCGCCGTCGCCGGGCCGCCGACGCACTCCGCCGCGCCCCGGCGCGATGCTCCAACGCGCCATCGCCACCCCGACACCGAGCACCGTCAGCAGCATCACCAGCACGACGGGAGCGTGCACGCCCGCGGCCCGCGCCGTCTTGAGGAACAGCGCCGCTCCGCCGACGACCGCCCCCGCGAGACCGACCGCGAGCACCACGTCCCGTCCGACGGCCACCGGACCGCCCCGGAACACGCCCCGCTCCCGACCACCGTTCGCCGCCATGCGGCCCCCTTCCCGACTGGTGTGTCAGAACCGGGTGACCGCGAACACGGCGCCGAAACGCCTCCGTCGGCCACGAGTTCCGACCATCCGGGGCCGGGAAAGTAATCCTTCCGTGAAGCCGATGTGCCGGGAACGTGAGGGTATGGGCACAGCGCCGCCCCGAGGCCCACCGGGAGAGGGGTTCGCTTGATGTGCGGCGTGGCCTGAGGAAGGCTGGAAGGACGAGCTGTCGTCGAGCGGGAAGGTGGCGGGCCACGACAGGCGGCCACGCATATGACTGTTTTCGAAGACGAGTCCGGTCGGACCAGGGGCACATCCGCGGCGGTGAGCACCTCCTGGCTCCGCTCGCCCCATCCGGCGGTGGTGGCCGACCACGAGGGCGAGGTCGTGGAGTTCAACGACGCCGCCGCCGACCTCTTCCCGGCGATGGGCGTCGGCTCGTGCCTGGACGAGGTGGTCCCGCCCTGGCTGGCCGAGGCGCATCGACGCCTGGCCCGTCCGGCGCCGCAGCGGACGCGGCCCCCGGCGGCCTCCGCCCGGGCGGCGCACCCCGCTCTGCGCGGGCGTCACGAGGGACGGCTCCTGCGGGCCCACCCCACCCGGTCCGGGCACGGTGACGTCGCCTGGTGGCTGGTCGACGACTCCGACCTGGTCGCCGCCGAGGAGGCCCTGCGGACCGAGCAGGAGCGCACCGCGCTCCTGGCGGACGCCTCCACCCAGTTGCTGGCCTCGCTGAACCCGGACCGGTGCCTGGAGAAGGCGGCCCAGCTCGCCGCGGCCCACCTCGCCGACGTGGCGCTGGCGATCGCGCCACCCGTGCGGAACCGGTACGGCGTGGTCACCGCGATCGGAGAGCGGGTCACCCGGCGCCAGGTGGCGATGGATCCCACGGCGATGCCCGGCCTGGCCGAGGCCCTCCAGGGCTTCCCCCCGGTGCCAGCCCGGTGGATCGACCCGGCGGATCTGCCGGACTGGGCCGTACCCGAAGGCCTCGAAGGAACCGTCGGATCCGTCGCCGTCACACCCCTCCCCGGCCACGGCGTGCCCGCCGGCGTGCTGATCCTGCTGCGGCGCAGCGGCCACACGGCCTTCGACGCGTCGGAGGAACTGTTCGCCCGGCTGTTCGCCGCCCGCGCGGGCGCCGCGCTCTCGGCCGCCCGCATGTACGCGGAACAGGCGCGCATCACCCGCGCGCTGATCGCCGAACTCCTCCCGCCGCAACTCCACCACGTCCACGGCGTGGACTTCGCCGGCGGTTACCGCACCTCCCAGGAGACGGAGCGGATCGGCGGCGACTTCTACGACGTCCACGCCGGGGCCGACGCCGACCAGGAATCGCTCGCGGTCCTCGGCGACGTGTGCGGGAAGGGGCTCGACGCCGCGGTGCTGACGGGCCGGATCCGCAGCACCCTCCACGCGCTGCTGCCGCTCGCCGGCGACCACCAGCAGGTCCTGACGTTGCTCAACGGCGCGCTCCTGACCTCCCGTCACACCCGCTTCGCCACGCTGGTCCTGGCCTCGGTGCGCCGCTCGGGCGGCCGGGTGCGGCTGCGGCTGACCAGCGCCGGCCACCCCGGACCGCTGATCCTGCGCACCACGGGCGAGGTGGAGGAGGCGAACACCCGCGGAACCCTGGTGGGCGCGCTCCCCCAGGTCACCTCCCGGTCCGCCACCGTGCACCTGGCGCCCGGGGAGACCTGCCTGCTCTACACGGACGGGATCACCGAGGCCCGGGGCGGGCCGCTCGGGTCGGCCATGTTCGGCGAGGAACGGCTCCGGACCGCCCTGGCCGAATGCGTCGGACTCCCGGCCGAGGCCGTCGTCGAGCGCCTGCAGATGCTCGCCGGCGACTGGGTGGGCAGCGGTCCGCACGACGACATGGCGGTCGTCGCGATCACCGCACCGCACTCCAACCATCTGACCGCGGTGAACGGCCACACCCGGGGCAGGTACACCGGATGACCACGCACACCACCCCCTCGTCCACCGACGCCGCCGGTCTCGTCGACACCCGCGAGCGCCTGTGGGCGGCCCTCGAAGAGAGGGACGAAGGGGCGGCCGCGGCAGCGGTGTTCGACGCCTGCGAAGCGGGGGTCCCACTGGAGGACGTCCTGCTCGACGTGATCGGTCCCGTCCAGGCCCGGGTCGGCAGGGAATGGGCCGCCGGACGCCTCACCGTCGCCCAGGAACACGCCGCGACGGCCATCCAGGACCGCGTCATCGCCGCCCTCGCCCACCGCACCCCCCGACACCGCCCCGCCGGACCGCCCGCCCGACGGGAAGGCGGCAGAGCCCCGCGGCGCGTCACCGTCGCCTGCGTCCCCGGCGAATGGCACGCCCTGCCCGCCCGCCTCCTCGCCGAGGTCCTGCGCGCCCGGGGCTTCGTGGTCGACTACCTCGGCGCCCAGGTCCCCACCCCCCACCTGATCGCGCATCTCCACCAGAACGGTGCGGACGTCGTCGCGCTCTCCTCGTCCCTGCCCGTCCGCCTGCCGGCGGCCCACGCCGCCGTCACCGCCGTCCAGGCCATCGGGATCCCCGTCCTCGTCGGCGGAGCCGCCTTCGGCCCCGACGGCCGGTACGCCCGTCTGCTCGGTGCCGACGGGTGGGCGCCCGACGCCCGGGCCGCCGCCGACCTCCTCGCCGGCGGGCTGCGGCGCCCGGAGACACCTCTGCCCGCCCCGGGCCACGACCTGCCCCATCTCCTCGACCAGGAGTACACCCTCGTCACCCGCACCCGGGCCCGGCTCACCAGCGACGTCCTCAAGGGCCTGGAGGACAGGGTCCCGGCCATGGCCGCGTACACCGACCAGCAGCGGGAACGGACCGCCGAGGACATCGCCCACATCGTCGACTTCCTCGCCGCCTCCCTCTACACCGACGACGCCGAGCTGTTCACCGGCTTCCTCACCTGGACCGCCGAGGTCCTCCGGGTGCGCGGCGTCCCCACCGCCGCCCTGCTCGCCGCGCTCGACCTCCTCGCCGACGCGCAGCGCGACTTCCCGCGCGCACAGGCCCACCTCACCGCCGGACGCCGCGCCCTCACCCGCGTCCCCCCGCCATCGGCCCCCGGACCCCAGGCATGACGACATCCTCCGACAACACCTTCGAACTCAAGGCCGCCACCGGCGTCGACGGCGTCCTCCACGCGGAGCTCGCCGGCGATTTCGCGTGGGACGCCACCGACGAACTGCTGGACGTCGCCCGCGCCCACCTCTCCGCGGCCCCGGACCCCTCGGACATACGCCTCGACTGCGCCCGGATGACCCTCTGCGACTCGATGGGCCTCTCCGCCCTGCTGGCCCTCCACCGGGACACCGCCGCGGCCGGAGTGCGCCTGCACCTGGAGCGCAGACCCCCCTTCCTCGACAGGCTGCTGCTGCTCACCGGCACCTACGAGCACCTGACAGGCCGGCCGGAGGCGGCCGGCGCGAGCGGCCCCGACGGCACCGCCCCCGGCGGCGAGGCGGACGGCCCCCCGCTGCCGTACCCCTGACGGGGCCCCCGACCCCGGCCGGCCCGGTGTCCGCCGGGCGGCCGGGCGCGGGGTCACCGCGTCAGCTCGGAGGCCAGCAGGTCCATCAGCAGTCCGTCGTGCCAGCTGCCGTCCGCGCCCCGCTCGTACTGCCGCATCACGCCGACCGGCCGGAACCCGGCCTTCTCGTAACAGCGGATCGCCGCGTGGTTGTCGGCCGCCGGGTCGATGACGAGCCGGTGGTGGCCGAGCTCCTCGACCAGGTGGCGGGCGAGGGTGCGGACGGCGTCCGTGCCGAGGCCCTTGCCGTGCACCGAGGGGTCGAGGAAGAGATCGATCCCGGCGTGCCGGTAGTCCGGCTCCTCCTCGGAGTACCACTGGATCATCCCGACGATCCGGTCGAGGTGAAGAACGGTCAGGCAGTGGGTGTCCGGGTCCGCCAGATCGGAGGCGACCTCCGCCGCCATGTCGTCCCCGCCCCGCCACCGCGCGCGGACCTCGGGGGTGGCCCGGACAGCGGCCAGGGCGGGGACGTCTCCGGGGACGGAAGGACGCAGGACGACGACCGAACCACGCAACTCGTTCATGCGCACCAGCCTGCCCCGCGAGCCGGGCCGAGGGCTACCCGCGCGTCGCGTTCCACCACCTCACCGGCCGAAAGCCGCTCACCGCGGCCCCCTACCGCCCCGCCGTGCCGGGACACAGCCGCTCACCGCGACCCCCGCCGTGCCGGGTCCGGACCGGCGGGTGATGCTGGGGGCATGGCTGGCGCATTCCGGCGACGCCCGCCGCCCGCCTACCGGGCGGCGGCGCGCAGGGCGCTGCGCGTCACGGTCGCCGCCGGTGCCGGGTTCTACCTGCTCCTGTACGGCTTCGACTCGACGGTCGGCGCGACGTACGCGCTGTTCGGCGCGATCGCGATGGCCGGCCTGTCCCACCTCCCCGGCTCCGGGCGCCAGCGGGCCCGTCTGCTGGTGGGCGTGATCCCGGTGTGCTGGTTCCTGATCACGCTGGGCACCTACCTGTCCGTGCGGACCTGGACCGCGGTCGTCGGCATGCTGGTCGTGGGGTTCGCGCTGGCGTTCATGGGCGTCGGCGGGCCGCGCTTCGCGGGCGCGGCCACGGGTCTGCAGCTGATGTACATCCTGCCGTCGTTCCCGCCGTACGACCCCGGCTCGCTGGGCGAACGGCTGGCGGGGGCGACCCTGGGGCTCGTCCTGCTCGTCCTCGTGGAACTGACGCTGCTCCCCGAACCCGCGGCCCTGCCCTACCGCGAACGGGCCGCCCGGGCCGCCGACGGCGCGGCGCGCTGCGCGGACGCCCTGCGCTCCGCGCCGTACACGCTTTCGGAGGCCACCCGGCACACCGCCCAGGCCCTGAGCTCGGGGCTCCGCTCCTCCCGGGTCCCGGAGGCGGAACGGCCGGCCGGAGCGGGGGTACGGCAGCGGGCACTGGCCCACACCGGCCTGGCGACGCGCACCCTGCTCGGCCGGCTGACGGTGCTGCCGCCTCCTCCTCCGGGTGCGGTGCCGCCCCGCCTGGCCGGGGACGGGGGAGAGGCGGCCGGGGCGGGCCCGGCGGGCGCGGCCGGGGCCGCGGGCGCCAGGGATGCGGACCCGCTGGGGGCGATCGCGGAGGTGGCGCGGGAGACCGCCGCCCGGCTGCGGGGCCGAGCCCCCGACGACCGCGCGCGAGGCCACCTGGGGCAGGCCCGGCAGGCCCTGACGGCGGCCGAGGACGGCACCCCCGCCGTGCTGCGGCGCAACGCGGCGCTCCTGGAGGTGGCGGACGCGGCGCTCGCGATGTCCACCGCCGCCGACATCGCCGTACGGGGCCGGGCGGCGGACGTGCCGGCGCCGGGCCGCTTCTGGTACGCGCGGCAGCGGGCGCCCCGGCTGTGGTGGCGGCGCCTGTCGGGCCACGCCGGCGGAAGATCGGTGTTCTTCCAGAACGCCGTGCGGATCAGCATGGCGCTGGCGGCGGCCCGGTTGATCGCGGGCCTCGACACGCTTCCGCACGGTTTCTGGGTGCTGCTGGCCACCCTGACGCTGACCCGCACGACGGTGCGGGAGACCCGGAAGACGGAGCGGGTGGCGCTGACCGGCACGCTCGTCGGGGCGTTCGTCGCGGCGGCGCTGCTGGCCCTGGTCGGCACCGACATCGCGGTGTACGCGGTCGCGCTGCCGCCGCTGATGCTGGTCACGTTCACCCTGGGGCCGGTGAAGGGCGTCGGCTGGGCCCAGGCGCTGTTCACCGTCGTGGTCGCCCTGGTCTTCGCGCAGTTGGCACCGGCCACCTGGCAGCTCGCCGAGTTCCGGGTGCTGGACGTGCTGACCGGCAGCGCGATCGGTGCCGTCTTCGGGCTGCTGGCCTGGCCGCGGGGCGCCCACGACGAGCTGCGGCGGTCGGTGGCGGTGCTGCTGCGGATCGCCGCGGAGATCGTCGTGTCCACGACCGCGCAGATCGCGGCGGGCGGGCGGCGCACGCCGGTGGTCACCGCCCCGGGCCACCGTTCGCTGCAACACGCGCTCGTCCTGGCGGAGTCGGCGTACGCGCAGTACCAGAGCGAACCCGGGGCGCCCGCCCCGCAGGGAGCCGGTCAGGACTGGCAGGCCGCGCTGATCGCCGGGCACCACACGTTGTGGGGCGCCGACCGGCTCCTCGTACCGCCCGAACCGTTGGTGGCCCCGCCGCTGGGGCCGGACGCCGCGGAGTCCGTCGTCCGCGCGGGCGACCGGGTGGCGGCGGGCATGCTGCTGGTCTCCGCCCGTATGGACCCGACGGGGGACACCGCGCAGACGCCCGTACCGCTCCACGCCCCGACGGCGTACACCACCCTCGCCGACGACCCGCCCGGCGCGTCCCGCGGGTACTACGCGACCGTCTCCTGGCTGGCCTCACTGACGACAGACCTGGAACGGCTCGCCGACGACAGTGGTGCGGGTGCGGGTGCGGGTGCCGACACCGGCGCCGGAGCGTCCGTCGGCGGCCGGCGTGCGCGGCGGCCGGGGCGCGTGACGTAGTGCGGGAGGCAGGCGCGCACGGCGCAGCGGGGGAGCAGGGCGCGCGCGGCGCGGTACGCACGCGGCGGCGCCCGGGCGACCTGCGCACCTCTCGCCCGACGGCCGGTTCTCGTGGTTTCGACGCTCCTTCCGCCGGCCCTCCCTCCGTCTGTCGCGGCGTGTTCGTCCCGACGGACGACCGCGAGGGCCGCCGCTCGGCAGGAGAGGGGTTGCGGATCCCGCCACGCGGGCAGGTTTGAGGCGTTGCTCAGGGGGGCATTTCCGGCCGTCGGTGGTGCGGGCGACATCTGCCCTGCCTGCCGCCGAACCGGCAGTCGACTCGGACGGCAGGGAGGAGCCCCCGGCCCGCCCTGTGCCTCGAGGGAGATGGAGTGACCATGACCGTGCGTGCCGTCGAACTCCCGGAGCTGTGGATGCCTCATCCCCTGCGGGTCAATCCGCACCTGCCGGCTCTGCGGGCGGAGAGCGAGAGCTGGGCTCGTGAGATGGGCATGCTGATCGACGACGAGGGCGGGCCGTCCCACCGCGCCATATGGACCCGGCACAAGTTCCAGGCCATGACGGTCGACGCGCTCACCGCGTGGACGCTCCCCGACGCCGCCCCGGACGACCTGCGTCTGAACCACCGCTTCAACATCTGGGCGTTGGCGTGGGACGACTACTTCGCCGCCACCTTCAAAAGGACCGGCGACCTCCGGGGCGCACTGGAATTCACCGCCCGGCTGCACGCCTTCCTGAGCCCGCAACGCGGGCAGGGACAGCCGGAACCCGTGAATGCCGTCGAGCGCGGCATCGCCGACCTGCAGCGACAGCTGTTCCCCCCGAAACTGGCGCACTGGCGACAGGAGTTCAACCGGGCGGTGGCGCGATACATCGACGCCGGGGTCGAGGAACTGGCCAACAGCCGTGCCGGTCGTGTTCCCCACCTGATCGACTACGCGCCGTTCCGGCGCGAGAGCTTCGCCGCTCACACCGCCCCCTACTCCGTCGAGCTCTCCACCGGGGCGCGAATACCCGAGCGGATCCGGAGCGGCCGGACGATGCGCGGATTACTCGCCGCGTTCATGGACGTCATGGGGCTGGCGAACGACATCGCCTCCTACGAACGGGAGGTGCACGAGGAGCGTGACGTCAACAACCTCGTGGTGGTGATGGCGGCGTCACTGGGGATTCCCCTCCGGGAGGCCGTACCCGCCGCCGTCCATCTGGTGAACACCCGCATGCGCGACTTCGAGCAGCTCCGGCGGGAGGCGGTCCGGCTGCCGGCGCGGGCGTCCGGCCCGCACCCCGAGGAGAGCGCCGAGCTGGAGACGTGGATCGAGGGCGCCTGCGGCTTCCTGTCAGGTCTCTACGCCTGGTACACCGGGGCTCCCCGGTACGTCTCCGCCGAGGCGCCGCCCGAACCGGGGTACCGAGCGGGTGCCGACACGCGTGCGCCGGCACCCCCTTCGGCCGTCGGGCTGGGCGCGGAAGCCCGGCCCTGACGCGCCTATCGCCTGAGCAGGAGCCGTCCGAGGCGTGCCCACCACGGGGGCCGGGCGTCAGGCCCGCGGTCGGACGCGGGGACGGTTCCCGGCGCGGCCGGCGGGGCGGGCACCGGTGCCGTCGCCGACGGCGGGCCGCTCCGCGGCGGCGGCGCCGGGAGCGGCACCGGAAGCTGCTGGTTCCGCGGGGGACGCGCGGCGAACGCGACGGGCAGGGCTGTCAGATGCCGGGCCCAGGTCGAGGAGCGCCAGGTGAGCTCCTCCTCCGGGACGGCCAGGGCGATGTCTGGAAGCCGGGTCAGCAGGATGTCGATGCCGGTGTCGGCGATGATGCGGCCGATGTCCTGGCCGGGACACTCGTGGCTGCCGGCGCTGAAGGACAGGTGGGCCCGGTTGTGGTGCACGGGCGTCGAGGGATCCGGACGGATCGCCTTGTCGACGTTTCCCGCGGCCAGGCCCAGCAGCAGCATGTCTCCCGCCTTGATGGACTGCCCGCCGAGGGTGGTGTCCCCCCTGGCGTACCGGGACGGGCACACCATCAGCGGGGGCTCGTCCCACAGGACCTGCTCCACCGCTTCCGGCAGGGTCATCTGTCCACCGGCCAGTGAGCCGCGGAACCGCGGATCGGTCACGACCATGCGCAGCACGTTGGACATGAGGTTGGCGGTGGTCTCGTACCCGGCGAGCAGGATGAGGCGCAGGTGCTGCACCACCTCCTCGTCGGTGAGGCCGGCCGGGTGGGCCAGCAGGGCGGAGGCGATGTCCTGGCCCGGCCTCACGTGCTTGTCCCTGACGAGCTGTTCGAGGCTCTCCACCACGATCGCGTTGCTGGCGAGCGAGGTCTCGGTGGCCTTGAAGAGGTCCCGCGCGGCGTGCACGAGCCGAGGGGTCCCCTCGTCGGACATGCCGAGCAGATGCGTCAGGGTGAGCATGGGCAGCAGCTCGGTGAACGTACCGACGAGCTCGGCCTCGCCGCTCTCGCAGAACGCGTCGATCAACTGGTGGGCGAAGCGGTTGATGTGGCGCCGCAGGCCACGGTGGTCGAACTGGTCGAGCGAGGCGGTGACGGCGCTGCGCAGACGCTGGTGCTCCTCGCCGTCCGCGCAGACACAGTCCGGACGCCAGCCGATCATGGGCACGAGCGGCGAGGTGGCGGCGTCGATCTCCCCGCTGGTCCAGCCGTGCCAGAGCCGCGGATCGCGGGAGAACTGGGTGGACCGGGTGGCCACGTCCCGGTTCTCGAGGTAGCCGAGGACGAGCCAGGCGCGTACGTCACCGTCCAGCAGGACGGGCGCCACCGGACCGTGGGCGGCGCGCAACTCCTCGTACAGGCCCATGGGGTCGGTCTCCGCGGCGGAGCCGAAGAGCCGGACCGCTCCGCCGGGCCCGGTGGCGGCATGGGCCGGGCACCCCGGCGGCGGCAGCATTCCGGACTTCTCCGTGGTGTGTTCGGGGGGTGGAACGGTCATGCGGTCTCCTGGGCGGCGAGGGTGCACAGGTAGACCATCAGCGAGAGGAGGGTGTCGCGGCAGGACGCCCGGTCCCGCGCGTCACAGGTGACGAGGGGTACGGAGTCGCTGAGGGCCAGAGCCGTGCGCAGTTCTTCTTCGGGGTACTGCGGTGCGTCGGGGAAGGCGTTGACGGCCACGATGAAGGGGACGCGGCGGTCCTCGAGGCGGGTGACGACCTCGAAACAGACTTCGATCCTGCGGGTGTCGACGAGGACGACGGCGCCGAGCGCGCCTTCGAAGATTCCGTTCCACAGGAACCAGAAGCGCTCCTGTCCCGGAGTCCCGAACAGGTACAGGACCAGCTCCCGGTTGATGCTGATCCGGCCGAAGTCCATCGCGACGGTCGTGGTGTGCTTGCCCGCCGCGCCGGGATTGTGGTCGATCCCGACGCCGGCCTGCGTCATGGTCTCCTCCGTGGTGAGGGGAGGGATCTCGCTCACCGTGCCGACCATGGTCGTCTTGCCGACGCCGAAGCCGCCGACGACGACGAGCTTGACCCCCCTGGCACCGGGAGCCAGCAGCACGTCGGTGTCGCGTGGTCCTGTCCTGGGTCCGTCAGAGCTTGCGTAGTCCATGAATCACCGCCTCCAACAGGCCGCGGTCGGGACAGGCCGCGACGGGCACGGGTGCGATCGCCTCGACGCGTCCGTCCTCGACAAGCTGGGACAGCAGCGTGGTGACGACGCTGAACGGCAGGCTGAGGTAGGCCGAGATCTCGGCCACCGACAGCGGGTACTGGCACAGGGAGAGGATGGCCGCCTGCTCCGGCTGCATCGAAGGTTCGGGTTCGGACCTCGTCGCGATCAGGGTGACGAGGTCGAAGGCCTCGGCCGAGGGCCCCGTGCCACCGGTGATCACGTAGAGCGGAACGGGGGTCCCCTCGTCCCAGGGGGAGTTGCTCTCCGAGGTCACATCGCCTGCCGGACGTCATCTCGAGGCGGGCTGGTCATGTGCTGACCGATCCGTACCACCAGAGTCCGCATCCGGTCGCCGAGCAGACCGGCGTCCACCTCCGCGTCCGCCAGGACGGCGAGGTACGCGCCGGGGCCGGCCGCCATCAGCGAGAAGTACCCGCCGTCGGCCTCGATCCCGACCATGCGCGTCGAACCGTCCCCGTGCGGGAACATCTGCGCGATGGCCTTCGCCAGGCTCTGGATGCCGGAGCAGGCGGCGGCGATCGCGTCGGCCGTGTCGGACGCCGTGTTCGCCTGGCCGATGCAGAGGCCGTCCGAGGACAGGACGACGACGTGTCGTACGTGCGGCACGCCGCCCACGAGCTCGTTGAGCATCCAGTCAATGTTGGGCAGTGGCTGCATGTTAGTCGACCTCATCAGACGGCTCGCTGTGCGGAGTGGAGGGTTCGGCGCCCGATGTCCTGTCCCCGTTGAAGGCCTCCCACATCAGTCCCGGCTGGCGGGAGGCGCCGGACGTTCCCCGGGACACCGGGGCGGCGGGAGGAACGGGCGAGGTGCGGACGACCGGCGGCGGGACGGGCGACTCCCGGCGCCGGCGGGGGAGTCCGTTGACGGTCTTCGCGACCTCGACGGAACGCGCCGGGCCGTCGCTCACGACGGTCGGCACCGGCCGCGGGCGGATCGGTCCCCCGATGCCTCTCCGAGCGGGTTCCGGGGCTCTCACCACGGGCTGCTCCACCGTGGTGATCAGGCGCCGGGGCACGAGGACCACGGCCCGCACGCCTCCGTAGGCGGACGTACGCAGGTCCACCTCGCAGCCGTGCTCGCGCGCCAGCCTGCTCACGACCGGCAGGCCGAGCTGGGTCACCTCGCCGAGACCCGCCAGGAAGCGTCCCGACGACGCGTCCGCCATGATCCGGGCGATGCGCTGCCGGACCTCCTCGGTGAGCCCGACCCCCCGGTCCTCGATCTCGATCGCGATGCCGGACGGCACCTCGATCGCGCTCACCTCCACGGGGGTGTGCGGGGGCGAGAACGTCGTGGCGTTGTCGAGCAGTTCGGCGAGCAGGTGGATCAGCGGTTCGGCGCCGGGACCGATCACCGCCGCCTCCGTGACGGCCTGCAGCTTCACCCGCGGATAGTCCACGATGCGCGACATGGCCCCGCGCAGGACGTCGTAGAGCGGAATGGCCTTCGACCACTGCCGGCCGGGCCGGGCGTCGCCCAGGACCGCGATGCTGGCCGCGAGGCGGCCGATGAGCGCGTTGCGGTGGTCGATGTCCTGCAGGCCACGGGAGAGCACGAGGTCCGTGCCGTGGATGATCTGCATGGCGCGGAGGTCCTTCGCGAGCTGGTGCACGATCGCCTGGACCCTGCGCGCGACGGCCACGAGGGCCCTCTGGGAGGAGTCCCGCGTGTTCTCCTCGGCCTCGACGGCCTCCAGGAGCGTGCGCAGTGCCGCCCGGAGGGCGTCGGCGAACTCCTCGTCGAGATGCACTCCGAAGGAGACCGACTGCAGGATCTCGGACGCGGGGTCACCCTTCTGCAGCCGCGCGACCGCCGCGGGAAGGAGCGACTCGGCCATCCAGACGGTGGTGGTGCGCTGGTCGGCCAGGCGTCCGAGCAGCGCGGCCTCACGTTCCGCGTGGGCCTGGTGCGCCTGCGCCGCCGCCTGTGTGTGACGGGCCGCTTCCGCCGAACGGGACAGACGTACGGTCACCAGCGAGCCGAGGGCCGCGAGGGACACCGCGAGGAAGCCCCACCAGGCCAGCGACATCCGTATCTGCGCCTGCGAGACGATCAACCCTATGGCGAGGGCACAGGCCACGGCTCCCGGCGGGACGAGCCACACCGGGGCCGTCGCGTGCGGCCGGGCTCTGGAGGTTGAACCTGCACGAACCATGAAGGGTGTCCCTAAACAGTCTGGAATGAGCGGACTGAAGTAGTGCGCAGCGCCGAAGGAACATTATTTCGATCGAATGCGTAAGCATTCTCGAATGCGGCCGCCAGGAGGTCGTCTCCGTGCTTGGTCGCGGTGAGGCGCGGCGCAACACATGTGCGGAGCATAGTCAGTTGATGTTTCCCGTGTGACCTCGATGAAAGGAAGGTTTCCATCAATCAAATCGGCCCCATGAATGGGCAGATTCGTGCACTGAAAATGACATCGAATGATCGAATGTGGCGCTGTGTGCCTTGGGCGGGCGCTGTAAGTCAGGCGCGGCAGGTCGGGGACAGCACGTCGGGGGCGTCGCCGGACGGGGCCCCGGTGGTCACGGGCTCGGTGTGTGGCGGACGGCCAGGAGGGCCACGTCGTCCTCGTTGTCCGGGGGGCGGGCGCGGTCGAGCAGTTCGTCGGTGAAGGACTCGAGGGGGCGGTGGGCCAGTGAGGCGGCGTGGCGGCGGAGCCGGGTCAGACCTTCGTCCAGGCTGCGGCCCGGGGACTCGATGAGCCCGTCGGTGTAGAGGATCAGGGTCGACCCGGGCGGCAGTTCGGTCGTCGCGTCGGGGCGGTCCTGGTCGGGGACGACGCCGAGGAGTATTCCGTGACCGTCGGTCAGGTAGCGGGCGACGCCCTCGTGCGTGACCAGAAGGGGCGGCGGGTGGCCGGCGTTGGTCCAGGTCAGCACGCAGCGGCCGTCCCGACGCGTCATGCGCGCGAAGACCAGGGTGGCCAGGGAGACCTCCGCGACGTTCAGCGTGGCACGGTCGAGCCGTTCGACGATCTTGCTGGGCGGCCTCCCCTGGGACAGGGCGTAGGCGCGCAGCATGTTGCGCAGCTGGGCCATGCCGGCCGCGGCGTCCAGGTCGTGGCCGACCACGTCGCCGACGACGAGGGCGGTCGCGCCGTCCGTCAGGGTGAACGCGTCGTACCAGTCGCCGCCCACCTGGGAGGCGTCCGGCGCGGGCAGGTAGCGGGCGGTCATGGTGTGGCCGGGGGTGTACGGCAGTTTCGGCAGCAGGTGGCGCTGCATGGTCTCGGCGACCTTCCGCTGCCGCTGGTAGAGGCGCGCGTTCTCCAGGGCGAAGCTGGCCCGGCGGGCGATGTCCTCCAGCAGAACGGTGTCGGTCGTGGTGAACCGTTGGGGCTGGGCGGCGCGGCCCAGGGTCAGGGCGCCCAGCACCTGGTGCAGGCTGCGCAGCGGCACCACGATCGCCGAGTGCATGCCCGTCGCCTGGAACAGACGCCGCTGCTCGACCGCGACACCGGAGTCGGGCGGCCCCTGATAGGTCTCGGGGCCGGCGAAGGAGGAGGCGACCCCGCGCAGGGCACGGGACAGAGGCATCGAGGACTCCTGGGGCACCGGCGGCATCGGCCCCTGGAGGTCCTCCCGGAAGGCCACGCCGCCGTCCTCGGCGTGAGCGACGGCGAAGCGCCACACCTCGTCCCGCTCCCCGATCAGGTCGACGACGGCCCAGTCGGCGAGGCGGGGCACCACGAGACCGATCAGGCGGCGCAGGGCTTCGTGGATGTCGAGGGTGGAGGTGAGCAGGGTGGTCGTCTCGGCGAGCAGGGCGAGCCGCTCCAGCTCCGAGAGCCGGGCACCGGCCCGGGCCCGCCGGTCGGGGCTGCCGGGGGACCCGGTGGAGTGGAAGAGGACGAGCGTGGCGGAGGCCCCCGGGCCGATGCGGCAGGGGGTGGCCAGCCACGACACGGGCAGCAGCGTGCCGTCGCCCCGCTCCAGCCACTCGCCCTCGCCCTGCTCCGTGCCCCCGTCGAGGACGGTCTCCCGCATCCGGCACTGCGCTCGCGGCATGGGCGCCCCCGTTCTGGTGCGGTGCAGCAGGTCGTGGGCGTCCTGCCCGAGCAGCTCGGCGGACCGGCGGCCGAGCAGGTTCTCGCCGTGCCTGTTCACGGCGAGGATCAGGCCCTGCTCGTCCGCCAGGTAGGCACCTGAACCGAGCCTGTCGAGCGTGGCGGCCACGGCGTCGTGCGGACCGCTCGAGCCCGTCATGGCGCCTCCCGTCGTCGGAGCCTCCTGGGGGCTTTCCTCAGCTCCCGCGAGTGCCCCCTCGGCCCGGGATGATGCCCGGCGCCCGGCGGGGGACGGCGTCGTGCCACCTGCTGCCCCCACCGGCCGGCGAGTGAGCGGCGGGGCGCGGGGTAGGCGCGCCAGGACAGCGGGATGACGCACAGGAGGTTCTCCGGAGGTGCCGATGAAGAAATCCAAGATCGCCTACAAGCCGATCGGCCTCGTGCTCGGCACCACCGGCGGCATGCTCGCGGGGGTGGCCTTCAAGCAGGCGTGGAAGGTGATCGGGCACGAGAGCGACGCCCCCGACGCCATGGACGAGGACCGCACCTGGCGCGAGATCCTGCTCGCCGCAGCTGTACAGGGCGCGATCTTCGCCGTCGTCAAAGCCATGGTGCAGCGTGGTGGAGCCGTCACTACGCGGCGCCTGACGGGCACTTGGCCCGGTTGACGGGCGCCGTCCCGACAGGGCCGGCAGGCCGTTGGGGCTGTCAGGGCTGTCATCAGGGCCGTCAGGGCGGCGCCGACCCGGCACAGGGGCGGCGCCGCCCTTCGTTCGCGGCATTCCCCGTTCGTGGCACCCCTTCTCCGTTCGCGGCACCACGCTCGTATCCGACTCGGAGCCGGCGACCGAGCCCTGCCGTGCGGCGGCGGCCGAGAAGAACGCCCCGCCCGCCCCGCCGCCACAGCTGCGGCAGGTCCCGCCGTCACAGGTGCGGCAGGTCCCGCCGTCACAGGTGCGACAGGGCGAACGCGGACAGGAACCCGACCACGGTGACCAACCCGGTCAGCAGGTGCACCCTGCCGTAGGCCTCCGGGATCATCGTGTCGGCGATCATCGCCAGAATCGCGCCGGCGGCCACCGCCGTGATCACCGCCATCACCCGGTCGGACGCGCCGCCCAGCAGCACGTACCCGGCCAGCGCCGCCAGTCCGCTGAGGACGGCGATGCCTCCCCACAGCGTGAACACGTAGCGGCGGCTGCGCCCGGCCTCGCGCATCCCGGCCGAGCTGGCCAGTCCCTCGGGAAGGTTGCTGATGAACACCGCCCCCACCGTCGCCACCCCGAGCTGTCCGCCTCCCAGCAGACTGGTGCCGATGACCACGGATTCGGGGACGCCGTCCAGCAGCGCACCGAGCGCGATGGCGTTTCCCGACCCGGGCTCGTCGGCCTCGGACGGCTGCTGCCGCCCGGAACGCTTACGGTGCCGGGCGCCGTGCCGCGCCAACAGGGCGTTGGCTCCCGAGTACACGGCCGCCCCGAGGACCGAACCGACCACCACCGGCGGCATGCCCGAGCGCTCGTACGCCTCCGCGATCAGCTCGAACGACACCGCCGCCATCAGGACCCCGCTGCCGAAGGCCATGACCAGGGCGATCAGCCGTGGCGGGACCCGTACCGACGAACCGACGGCAGCCCCCACCAGCAGCGCCGCGCCCGCGAACAGCCCCCAACCACCCGCCGCCCATGCTCCTGCCACGGCAACTCCTATGCGTTCGTAGCGGGCGGGCGGAAGCACGCGACGACGTCCTTGCCGCGGGGGCAGGGGCGGGTCTCCCAGTCGTCGGCGAGGGCTCCGATCAGGAGCAGACCGCGTCCGCCGAGGGCTCCGTCGTCGGGGTGGCGCGGCTCGGGGACATGGGACGACGCGTCGTGCACGGTCACGTGCAGGCACTCCTCGTCCCACGTGAGGATGAGTTGCGCGTCGCTGTGGGCGTGGACGTGGGCGTTGGTCACCAGCTCGGAGACGGTCAGCACGACGGAATCCACCAGTTCCGGCGCCGTACGGTCCCAGCCGAGTGACGCCAAATGCCCGCGGGTCCAGTCCCGGGCCGTCTTCACGCCGCTGTCGACGGGCAGCCGTCGCGCCCATCCGACAGCTCTCAGTGAGGGATCTCGCGCCATGTCTCTCCTCCGACCGATCACATGCACGTCCCGCATGCAGGTCCCGTCTGCCCCCCGATCGGCGGAGGAACCCGGAAGTTCACGGTCCGGCCGCCCCGCCCGGGCGTGCCATCCTGGCCTCCCGATCCGCGCGGGAACCAGGTCACCCCGCGCGGACTGTACGGGATGTGGGATGTGAGGAGGGATCACGTGCCGCGGGTGGCGGGTCGACCACCGTGGCCCGCGCGGTGGTCCCCGTGGTCCGGTCGCATGTGAGGCGGAGGGGATATGAGTGGCGTGGTGGTCCATGTGCCGTCGGAAGGCGGTGCAGGGGGCGGCGCGGGCAGGGGAACGTCGTTCCGGCTGGGACCGGGAGAGGTGGTCCGGTTCGGGCGCGGGGGCGGCAAGGAGGCGGAAAGGGTCGAGCTGCGGTTCGACGATCCGGCGGTGTCACGGGTCGCGGGGGAGATCAGAGCGACCGACGACCACTGGCAGTTGACCAACTACAGCACCACCCACAGCTATCTCGTCGAGAATCCCGAGGGCGCCGGCGAGTATCTGCGGGTGGCGCCGCGCCGGATGGGCACGCCGGTCCCGTTCGAGTTCGCCCGCGTGGTGCTGCCGTCCCGCGGAGCCGGAGTGTCCTTCCAGGTCTACGCGCCCGACCACGTGTACGCCGATCCCTCGTCCCTGCACGAGGGACGCCGGGGGACCCGCACCCTCACCGCGTACTCCCTGGACGAGGCCGCGACCTACTTCCTGGTGCTCGTCGCCCTGTGCGAACCGCGGCTGCGGGACGAGTCGGCGGTCGGGGTACCGACCACTCCGCAGGTCGTGGAACGGCTCGCCGGACACCCGGCGTGCGGGGGACTGACCACCCGCGCGGTCACGGCGCACCTGGACTACCTCGCCGAGGAGAAGCTCCGGGTCCGGCTCCCGGACACCGCGTCCCGCCGCACCGGGAAGCGCGAGGCCGTGGTCGGCGTGGCGCTGCGGTTCGGTCTGGTCCGGGAGGAGCACCTGGCGCTGCTGCCGCGCCGCGGCAGGTCCTGCCCCGCCCCGGGAACGGCACGGTGAGCCACGACGGGTCGTCGGTGACGGTCCCTCGCGGCTACCGGGTGGGCTGCTGGGAGGTCACCGAGCTGCTCGGCCAGGGCGGTTGGGGCACGGTGTACGCGGCCCGCGCGGTCGGCCCGCCGGGCAGCCGTACGGACGACGTACCGGACGCCGTGGCGGCGCACGGCGCGCCGGACGACGTGGCGCTGAAGTTCCTGCCGACGGTCGGACTGGCTCCCCGGCAGGCCCGGGACCTGGTGGACAGCGCCCGCCGCGAGGCCGAACTCGGCCGCCTGGTACGCCATCCCCGCCTGGTGCGGATGCTGGACTCCGTCGTGATCCACGACCCGCGGCACCCCGCGTTGGACGGTGCCGTGGTGCTCGTCATGGAACGGGCCGAGTCCAGCCTCGCCGGCGTCCTCACCCGGGAGCGCACCGAGGCCGAGGCGGGGCGGCTGCTGGCCGAGATCTGCGAGGGGCTGGCCCAGCTCCACGCCATCGGCTGGGTGCACGGCGACCTCAAGCCCGGCAACGTCCTGGTGGCGCACGACGGTTCGGCGCGCCTGTCGGACTTCGGCCTCGCGGTGCAGCTGGACGGAACGCACGGCTACACCGCCCCCATGGGCACCCCGGACTGTCTGCCGCCCGAACGCTGGCGGGCACCGCTCGCCGAGCAGGGAGTGCGGGTGCGGCCGACCGCCGACATCTGGGCCTTCGGCATCCTGGTCCACCAGGTCTTCACCGGTGGCGCGTCACCCTTCGCCGGGGCCACACCGGCGGCCCGGGCCGCGGCCGTTCAGGAGTACGCGGAGGGCCGGGCCGCCCTCCGGCTCGACCCGGCGCTCCCCCCGTTCTGGCGGGAACTGGCCGCGGACTGCCTGTCCGCCACGCACGAGCAACGGCTGGCCCATCCGGCCGAGGCGCTCCTGGCGCGGATCCGCACGGAGCTCGACCGCCTTCCCGCCACCGGAGGGCGGCCCCGGCGGACGAAGACCGCCCGGCTCACCGCGGCCGCGCTGGCGCTCGCGGCGGTGTGCGGTGCACTGGGCGCCTGGCTGCTCCGTTCCGCGGACGAGCCGGGCGCGGCGCAGGACGGTGCCGGGCGGACGACGGCCCGGACCACGCCCTCCGCCACGTCCGCGCCGGTACGGGTGTACAACGCCGAGGCGCACTGCAGGGACCGCACCGACCGCGACCGTTTGTGCAGCCTCGGCCTCGCCATCGACCCCGCCAAGGCGTACACGCTGGACAACGTGGTCCCCACCCGGGTGTGGCACGGCGACGTCCTGCCCGCGTTCTGCCGCCTCCCTAACGGGGAGGCGATCACGGACGAGGCCGGGCGCCGGTCGGTCGACTGGTACCGGGTCCGGCTTCCGGGCCGCCCCGACCAGGGCGGCGGGGGAGAGGCATGGCTGCCGGCCGTACGGACGCAGGACCGCCCGTCGCTCCCGGACTGCCCGCCCCGCGCACCCACCACGACCGCGGTCCCCGCGGGGACGCGCTGAGGGGCCGCCGCGCCGGCAGGAACGCGAGCCGGCGGGCCCGCAGCGCCGGCAGGAACGCGCGCCGGCCGGCCTGCCGCGCCGCCCGGACCGGCAGTCCCGGGCGGTCCGGCGGTCCCGGGCGGTCCGGCGGTCAGCACAGGGGGATGTCGCGTCCGTCGTTGTCCTTCGCCTGGTCGTCGCCCCAGCGCTTCAGGTAGTACGCGGAGACGTACGTCCGCCCGCTGCCGCCCGGTTCGACCCGGTCGAGGTCGGTCAGCAGCCACCAGTGGTTGAAGGACCCGCCCACGCGCACCTCGTCCCCCCACTTCTTGCACAGCACGTAGCTGGTGCCCTGCAGCAGGGTGCCCTGCGGGGCGCACGCGGGGCGGGCGTCGCCCACGCAGTCGGTGGCGGCGTAACCGGTCGCGTCGGCGAACGTGTCCACCCAGTACCTGGCCGGCTGCGGAGTCTGCCCACCGCAGGCGTTGGTGCTGGTGACACGCGGAAAGGTGCTGCCGGGCGTGAGCCGGTACTCGGTGCCCTGGATGACCGGGTACACCATCTCGTCGGTCTCGCCGTCGTTGTCGCCGTTGCGGTCGAGCAGCTGCTCGTAGTGCAGGTGCGCGGACGTCGTGCCCTTGAGCCCGAGGCGCCCGAGCGGAGTGCCGGAGGCGACGCTCTGGCCGAGCCGTACGTCGATGCGGTCCATGTGCAGATAGACCGTGAACCAGCCGTCGCCGTGGTTGATCTCCAGGCCGCCGGGTTCGAAGAACTCGGTGACCGTACCGGCGGCGGAGGCGACCACCACGGCGCCGAGGGTGTCACCGCCGACCCGGTACATGTCGAGCTTCTTGTCGTCCGGGTCGTGGCCCGCGTACGTCTGCAACTGCCAGGTCTGGCCGCACGGGAAGGGCAGCCGGAAGTCGGGCCTCCCGACGGCCGCCCTCGCCGTTGCCGCTGTCGTCGCTGTCGTCGCTGTCGTCGCTGTCGTCGCAGTCGTTGCCGTCGCCGTTGTCGCGGTGCCGGGACCCGTCCGTCCCGGCCCGGCCTTCGCCGCGGCCGGTGCCGCGAGGGCGTGCGGGACGGCGGCCGGCAGCAGCAGTCCCACCAGCGCCGTGAGGAGGACGAACAGAGCGGCACCCGAGGAGCGGGCGCGGCGCCCTCCTGACGGACGGCGAACTCGCGGCTCCCTCTGGAACTGGGGCGGTTGACGGAATCGCACCTGGACATCGCCTCCTGGGGCATCGAACGGGACAGGGCCGGCACGCGACGGACGATCGGCGTCGGCCCCGCACCGCACAGGCCATCCCTACCGCCCGGGCCCCAGGGGGGTCTCTCCGTAACGTTACGGATGCCGGTGGCCGCTCCCTCCCGGATACGTTCCGGATCGTCGCCGTCGCGGCGGCGCCGCCGGTCCCGTCCGGGCCGGCCTCACCCCATCCGAACAGGGAGCACTCGTGCGTCTTGGCCTCTCCCGCAGCGCGCCCCGCACCGGGCCGCGTACCGGGCCCCGTGTCCCAGTCAGAGCCGGCCTCACGGCGTCGGCCGCGTTCCTGCTGCCGCTCGTCGCCGCGGCACCCGGCCACGCCGCTCCGGCCCCCGCGGCCGCCCCGGCGGCGCTCCCCACGGCCGCGGCCGGCTTCGCCGGCTCCTGCCCGGCGGCGGGAACGGTCACCCAGGGCTACAGCTCCACCCATGACGGCGTGGACATCGCGAACTCCCTGGGCACACCCATCTACGCCGTCGGCGCGGGCGAGGTCGTCAACTCCGGCCCGGCCCAGGGGTACGGGCAGTGGATCCGGATCCGCCACGAGGACGGCACCGTCACCGAGTACGGGCACATGTACCAGCGCGACGTCGCGGTCGGCCAGTGGGTGTCGGCCGGTCAGCGCATCGCGCTCATGGGCTCGGAGGGCGACTCGACCGGCGTCCACCTGCACCTGCGGGTGCGCACCTCGACGTCCACCACGGTCCGCGGCATCGACCCGGTCCCGTACCTGCGGGACCGCGGAGTCGGCCTGCCCTGCACGCCCGGCGGCGGCAGCGGCGGAGGCGGAGGCGGTACGACCGTGACCGCCTGGGCCACCGCGAACGTGCGCTCCTGCGCCACCACGTCCTGCGGAGTCGTCAGCTCGGTGCAGGCGAACGAGTCGTACCCGGCGAACTGCTGGACCAAGGGGCAGCTCGTCAACGCCGAGGGCTACTCGAACGACACGTGGGTCCAGCTCCCCCTGCGGGCCGGCGGCGTCGGCTACGTCAGCGCGATCTATCTCAAGGGCGACGAGACCGGCGGCGTCAGCCGCCCGTGCTGACCGGACGGGACGCACCGTGAACGGAACCCCGACACGCATCCCCGGACGGCGGGCACGCGGCGCCCTGCTCGCGTCACCGGCCGCACTGGCCGCGCTGCTGCTGGCGGGCTGCGCCGCTCCCCCCTCCGCGGCAAGCGGCTCCGAGGCCCCGCCGGCCACCGCCGCCCCGAAGGCGCCGCACGTGCCGCCCGCGGCACGGACCGCGGATCCGGACCCGGCCCTGACCCTGACGCTCACGAGGAGGGAACAGGAGCGGCTCCACCAGGCCGAACAGCGGCTCGTGGCCCGGTGCATGAGCGATCACGGCTTCGAGTACGCCGTCACCCCGCTCGGCCGTACCGACGACACCCCGTGGGCCGCCCCGTACGGCAGCGACGACGAGGCCCGCGCCCGTGAAGAGGGCTACGGACTCGCCGCCCTCCGCACCCGGGAAGCGGCCGACCGCCGGACGGAGGAACAGGCCCGCCGCACCGACCCCAACAACCGCTACGCCACCTCCCTTACGCCCGAGCGACGGCAGGCGTACGACACGGCGCTCTTCGGCACCCGCCGGAACGCGATCACCGTCCGGCTGCCGCGCCTTGGCACCTTGTTCACCAGCGCCGACGGCTGCCTGTCCGAGGCGCGCGGGACGCTCTACGGCGATCTCGCCGACTGGACCAGGGCCAAGGCGGTGGTCTCCCACCTGCGCACGCTCACGGCACCGGAACGCGAACGCGACCCGCGCTGGACCCGTGCCCTGGACGCCTGGCGGACCTGTATGCGGACGGCCGGATTCCCGTACCGCACACCCGACCAGGCCCGGCTGGCCTTGCGCGACAAGGACGGCGCGACCGAGCGCCGCACCGCCGTCGCGGACGCCCGCTGCAACCGCACCACGGCACTCGCCAGGACCGGCACGCGCACCGAGGAGGACCACGTCCGGGCCGCGGCCACCGGCCCGTACCGCGCCGAGACGGCCTACTACACCCGAGCGGTACGGCAGGCACTGGCCGGCCCGGCGGGAGGGCCGGACGCCTGAGCCACTCCACGGCACGCGCCCGCCCGCCGCCTCGACCCGTCACCGACCCATCCCGCTGATCCATCCCACCCACCCCACCTCTCTCACACGAAGGAGAACTCCCATGCGTAGGACCACCCGCTGGGCCACCGGTCTGCTCACCGCCGCGGCCGCGGTCGCCGCCTTCGCCGGTCCCGCCCACGCCGAGACGTCCTGGTACGACGGCGGGCAGCGCGGCGTGCCCACGGACTGCTGGAAGGGCCACCTCTGCGTCTGGAAGGACACCGACTTCCAGCTCGGCGGCTGGGGCATCGCCCGCTTCCAGTACTCCAACCCCAACTGGACGCAGACCCAGATGGCCTACATGAACGACAACGGCTCCTCCTGGTACAACAACGGCAACCCCGGCAGCTACTCCAGCGTCCGCGTCTACGAGCACGCCGACTACCAGGGCCAGTCCCTCTGCCTGGACGCCGGCTGGGGCGCGACCTGGGACAGCGACCTCAACGACAGGTCCAGCTCCAACCGGTGGTTCGACGGCAGCTGCTGACCGCGCGGCCACCGGGCCGGGCACGTAAGCTCCGAGGAGCGCACCGGTGGCCCGCCGCGCTCCTCGGAAATTTCGTTCAACTCGTTTGTGTGGGCCGCGCATCTCCGGGTAGGCGAGCAGCCATCGGACCACGAATCCGGGGTCGTGCTGAACGTGAAAGGGGAAAGGCGTGTCGGTAACCACGATGTCGGCCACAGGAGTTGAGGTCGGGACGGGGACGCTGCCGACGGTCCCGGACCCGCTGGCGGTGGCGCCGAAGGACGCCCGGGCTCTGTCGAAGGTCTTCTTCGAGGAGCTCGCGGTGCTCGAGGAGGGGACGCACGAGTACCAGTACGCGCGCAACACCCTCATCGAGATGAACATGAGCCTGGTCCGCTACGCGGCCGGGCGGTTCCGTCACCGCGCGGACGAGATGGAGGACATCGTCCAGGTCGGCATGATCGGCCTGATCAAGGCGATCGACCGCTTCGAGCTCTCGCGAGAGGTCGAGTTCACCACGTTCGCCGTGCCGTACATCGTCGGCGAGATCAAGCGCTTCTTCCGGGACACCTCCTGGGCGGTCCACGTCCCCCGCCGCCTGCAGGAGGCCCGGGTGGAACTCGCCAGGGCGACCGACGAGCTCAGCAGCCGCCTGGGGCGGATGCCGACGGTCAAGGAGCTGGCCGAGCTGATGAGCCTCACGGAGGAAGAGGTCACCGAGGCGCGGCTGGCCTCCAACGGCTACAACTCCTCGTCCCTCGACGCCGCGCTGAGCGGGGAGGGCGAGGACAACGACGCGTCCCTGGCCGACTTCATCGGCAGCGAGGACCCCGCCATGGAACTGGTGGAGGACTTCCACGCGCTGGCCCCCCTCATCGCCGACCTCGACGAGCGCGACCGTCGGATCATCCACCTGCGGTTCGTGGAAGAACTCACCCAGTCCCAGATCGGGGAACGCCTGGGCTGCTCCCAGATGCACGTCTCCCGCCTGCTCTCGCGCACCTTGAACCGCCTGCGCGAGCACCTGCTCACCACACGCTGATCCGGCCGCGCGCACTCCCCAGGGCACGCCCGTTGTACGTCTCCCGCGCCTGGATGTCGTCCCGACGCGGGAGACAACGCCCTGCCGCGGCGGCCGACGGCCGCCGACGACGCCCTGCGGACGCTGACGGCCCGCCGCCGACGGCCTGCGGACAAGCCCCGTAGCCGACGACGGCCCACCGAATACGACGCGCATTGTCGGCCCGAAACACGCCCCGTTCCCACCTCCGCGAATCTACGATCGTGGGCAGAGCGCCCCTCAGCCACGTCCGGCCCGCGGGCCGTATGACGTCTCACGGAGTATCCATGACCAGTGAACCTGTGCCGTTCGAGGTGTACGAGGCGGGCACCTACCTGCACGGGACGAAGGCGGACCTCGTCGCCGGGGACCTGCTGCGACCGGGCCACGCGTCCAACTTCGAGGAAGGGCGCGTGTCCCGCCACGTCTACGTCTCGCAGACCCTGGACGCCGCGGTCTGGGGCGCGGAGCTCGCCGCCGGCGACGGTCCGGGACGGATCTACGTGGTCGAGCCGACCGGAGAGCTGGAGGACGACCCGAACGTCACCGACAAGAAGTTCCCGGGCAATCCCACCTGCTCGTACCGCACGCGCGAGCCGGTGCGTGTCGTGTCGGAGCTCGAGGGATGGCTCGGGCACTCCCCGGAGCAGATCCAGGCCATGCTGGACGGCCTGGCGGAACTACGCCGCCGGGGCGTCGCGACGATCCTGGACTGACCCCGTCCGGCGTCCGGGCCGGGCGAGCCCCGGCGGTGAGGCAGACGATCGCGCTTGCAGGCGCGGCGAGCGGCCGGGCCGACGCCCGCGCGGGGTCCTGACGCACACTGGAGGGGTGCCCTGGACCCCACCGTGTGTCGGCGAGCTGAGGGAGCGGGCCGGTGAGGCGCTGCTGCACCGGGTCGCGGGTCCTACCGCGCACGAGAAACGCGCCCGCATCCACGGGACACCGGGTCCCCGCTGGTTCGGTCCGGACCGGCCGGTGCGGGTCGTGCACACGGACGCGGCGATGTACGTGGGCGGGCTCGCGGCGCTGCTGCTGCAGTCGCTGCACCCCGTCGCGATGGCGGCGGTCGCCGCGCACTCCGGGTTCGAGAGCGACCCCTGGGGGCGGCTCCAGCGCACCAGCACCTTCCTGGCGGCCACGACGTTCGGTACGGCGCAGGACGCGGAGCGCGCGGTGCTGCGGGTGCGCCGGGTGCACGACTCGGTGCGGGGACGGACACCGGAGGGTGTGCCGTACCGGGCCTCCGATCCGCATCTGCTCGCCTGGGTGCACGCGGCGGAGACCGCGTGTTTCCTGCGGGCCCACCAGCGGTACGGAAGGCGCCCGCTGGATCCGCGGGCGGCGGACGGGTACGTCGCGGACATGGCGGGCGTCGCGCGCCGGCTCGGAGTGCTGGACCCGCCGGAGGACACGGCGGGGCTCGCGGCGCGGCTCGCGGAGTACCGCCCGGAGCTGCGCGCCACCGAGCAGTCGCGTGCGGCGGCGCGCTACCTGCTGTCCCACCCTCCGCTGCCCTGGCCGGCGCGGCTGCCCTACGCGTTCCTGGCGGCCGCGGCCGTCGAACTGCTGCCGGCATGGGTCCGGGCCCGGCTCGAGCTGCCCTACGCCACGCGCCTCCTGCTGCCTCTCGCCCGCCCCGGCGGACACGCGGTCGTCGCGGCGATCCGCTGGATCATGCCCGCCTCACCACGACGGCCCCCCGACGCCGAACGGAGCCGCAGGCGACCTGCCCGGTAGTGGCCGTGTCGTACGGCATGGGGCATGGGCGCCACGGGCCTTGGGGCATGGGGCATGGGCCGTGAGGCGTGGGGCAGGGGAGTGAGCGTCGTGTGGTGGCGGCCGTGAGGGTGCCTGGGACGATGAAGGCGACAGGGAGTGCCGACGGGCGTGGTGGAAGGGGGCGCGGATGGCCGCTGCCGAGGGGTATCCGGCGCGCTCCGCCGCCGACGCCCGCACCCTGGCCGACATGGACGCGCGGCTGGTGCGGTGCCGGGCCTGTCCGCGTTTGGTGGCGTGGCGGGAGGAGACCGCCCTCGAGAAGCGGGCGGCGTTCCGGGACTGGGAGTACTGGGGCCGCCCCGTGCCCGGGTTCGGGCCCGCCGACGCCGCCCTGCTGATCACCGGCCTCGCGCCCGCCGCGCACGGCGCGAACCGGACCGGGCGGATGTTCACCGGAGACCGGGCCGGCGACCTGCTGTTCGCGACCCTCCACGAGCTGGGGCTGGCCTCCCGGGCGACCGTGACCGGCCCCGATGACGGGCTGGAGCTCTTCGGCGTGCGGGTCACCGCCCCCGTGCACTGCGCACCGCCCGACAACCGCCCCACCCCCGGCGAACGTGACACCTGCCGCCCCTGGCTGGCTCGCGAGGCGCGACTGCTGCGGCCGACCCTGCGCGCGGTCGTCGCCTTGGGCGGCTTCGGCTGGCAGGCCCTGATGGCGGCACTCGGCGAGGCCGGCTGGAGCGTGCCGCGGCCCCGGCCGGCGTTCGGCCACGGCGCACAGGCGCGCCTGACCCCGGTGGGGGAGACGGGCGGGTCGCTCGCCGTCTTCGGCTGCTACCACGTCAGCCAGCGCAACGTCTTCACCGGCAGGCTGACTCCGGACATGCTGCGCGAGGTCCTCGCCGATGCGGCGCACACCGCCGGTCTGCCCGTCGGGCGACCGGGCGGGTAGGGCCGGTAAGGCGGCTGGTGGAGCGGGTAGGCCCCGGTTGGGGTCGGTGGAGCGGGTAGGCCCCGGTTGGGGTCGGTGGAGCGGGTAGGCCCCGGTTGGGGTCGGTGGAGCGGGTAGGGCCGGTGGGGCGCCGGTAGGGCAGGTTCCCGGGCCGGTTTCTGTCCGCCACCCGCTACGCCGTGAAAGCGACCGCCGTCGACGCGTCGACGCGTCAACTCGGGGGGCGGCCCTGTGCTCAGGTCCAGGCGGCCCGGTGCTCATCCCGTCCGGTCATCGCCCTCCCGGTCGGACGCGGGCCAGAGGTACGGGAGGTCGTCCGGTACGTCGGGGAAACAGTGGCGGTAGAGCTCCGGGGCCTTGCGCAGCAGCGCGGACTGGTGGCTGCGGTGGAACGCGGGGTCACCGAGCCAGGGCGGCAGTTCGCCGACCTCCGCGAGCCCGCTCTGCTCGCGGACCGTCGCGGTAGGGCGCCAGGCCAGGTAGTCACTCATCAACGTGGTGGAGCAGGTGTCGGAGCGCCCCTCGGCGGTCCAGACGCCGCAGATGTCCAGACCGTAACGGACCAGGGCCTCCTCGTAGCCGGTCCACATCCGCACCGCGGGGTGGCGGCGCCACCCGTACGTCGGCACCGTCAGCGCCCGGAAGACCTGGAGCGCCTCGACCCGCTGCTTGCCCAGGCGCCTCGGGTCCAGGACGGCCGCGGAGGCGGCGAAGCCGGGATACGGCAGGAAGGTCTGCATGTACGTGCTTCCTCTTGGTGCGCGGGGGCGGGGGAGTCAGGAGCGCACGTGCGCGGACGGGCGGCAGTCAGGGGCGCACGTGCGGACGGTCGGCAGTCCGGGGGCGTACGTGCAGGGAGGGAGTCAGGGGCGGCTCGGTGGCGCGGGATCGCTGCCGTGCGTGCGCGCGAGGTGGTCCGTCTCGATCCGGCCGCCGTGACCGAGGAGACCCGTCTGTTCGAGGGGGGTGTCCGGAAGCCGGGACAACCGTCGGCGGGAGAGCAGGGTCACCGCGGGGGGGAACAGCGGGCGGGCCGCCTGGGCGAGCCGCAGCCAGGGCGGCGCGTACACGGTGGCGGACCGGCGGTCGACCCCCTGCGCGATCCACGACGCCACCTGGTCCACCGGATGGATCCGGCGGGCCGGCCGGGGCATCTGGGCCCGGAGGTCACGCAGCACCGGGTGGCGGTCGACGTCATGGATCATGCTGGTGTCGGTCCAGTGGAGGTAGGCCACACCGACGGCGACCCCGTACGGAGCCTGCTCGGCCCGCAGCGACCGCGCGAAGGACTCCGCCCCCGCCTTGGAGGCGCAGTACGCGCTCATCATGGGCGCGGCGCCGAAGGCCGCGGTGGACGCGATCTGCAGGAAGTACCCCCTCGTCCGGGTCAGCCCGGGCAGGAAGGACCGGGCCGTGATCGCACTCCCGACGAGGTTGACCTCGATCACCCGCCGCCAGGTCGCCGGATCCGAGGACGCGAAGGGGCCGCCCTCGGCGACACCGGCGTTGGCGACCACCACCGACGGAGGTCCAAGGGCACGTTCGGCCTCCCGGGCCGTCCGCTCCATCGCCCTGTCGTCGGTGACGTCCACCTCGTAGACGCCCGCCTCGGTCGGAAGGGTCGCCGCGACCTCGGCGAGGGTCGCCGCGTCCCGTCCGAGCAGCGCGACGCGCATGCCGCGGGCGGCGAGCTGGTGGGCCAGGCCGGCGCCCAGCCCGCGGGCGGCTCCGGTCACGACCGCGGTGCGGCCGTCGAGGGGACGGATGTCTGCCATGGCTCCTCCTGAGGGCCGGCTCCCCTTTCGCACGGCTTCCCCGTGCGCGGGACCGCGCGGCCACGCCGCGCTCCGGTCGTGGGCCGTCAGCGGGGGCGGGACGTGTGGTCGGGGTGGCCCGGGGTGCGCCGTCTCTCCTTGAGCCGGGCCTCGTACAGGTGGTTCCTGCCCTGGGCCAGATCCGAGACGGCGTGCCGTTCCAGCACCTTGAACGGTTCGTAGTACGTCCGGTCGTAGGCCTCGACGATCTGGAACGTCCAGTGTCCGGGGATCACGTTGCGCCCCAGGATGTCGGTCTGCACACGGTCCGCCCATTCGTCGTGACCGGCGTCGCGCAGCAGGCTCACCGCGCGGTCCAGCTCGAAGTCGGCCGTGCCCGTCAGCTGGTGGAAGGTGTAGAGCGCCCCGCGGGCCCGCTCGACCGTCTCCAGCGCCTTGGACAGGGAGCCCAGGGCGTCGATCGTGGCGTCGCTGACGCCAGGGGGCGGCCGGTGGGCGCCGTCGGGGCCCGGGGAGTCTGCGGGACCAGGGGGGTCTACCGGGCCCGGGGGCCCTGCGGGAGTTGCCACGTGCTGCGGGGCCCCGAAATGGGGCGCGGACTCGTCTTCGGGCCACATGGCACTCCTCTCCCCGTCGGACGGGCGCCTTCAAGCGCCCCTCGACCTGTCTTCCGCTGTTCGGCGGCCCCCGGATGCGCTCCGCGCGCCGCAAACGCGCCGAAGCGCTGCGGATGCGGGCCGTGAGGCCCGCCCCCAGGGTGGAGACCGTGCCCGTCCGAAGTCGCGTGCGGGCCGCAGGAGAGGAGCGGTCCGTGGCGAAGAGGAAGCGACCCGCGGGGAAGCAGGAGCTGTCGAAAGGCGACGAGGTCTCCTGGCGCAGTCATGGCAGCGAGACCGAGGGCACGGTGGAGCGGAAGATCACCGGACGGACCCACGCGGCCGGACGCACCGTCGACGCCTCGCCGGACGACCCCCAGTACGAGGTGCGCAGCGACAGGTCGGGGCGGACGGCCGTGCACAAGCCCGGAGCGCTGAAGAGGAAGCGGCAGCAAGGGAAGCAGTGAGCGGGGGCGGCCCCCCTGGCGAAGGCTCCGGGACGACCTCCCGTGCCGTCAGGGCCGGGTCGCCACGAACGTGTGGGTGATGCCCGTCTGCCAGCCCGGCTGGGGCAGGACGCGGACGTCGGCGAACCCGGCGCGGCGGAGCCGGTCGGCGAAGGCGCCGGCCGTGTCGAAGTCGAGCACGCTGCGGTACAGGTGCCGGTAGAGCGCCCCGTCGCCGTGGCGCCGGCCCCAGGGCAGCACCACGGTGCCCATGACCACCGACCACAGGGCACGGTCGACCGCGCGGCCACCGAGGGCGAACTCGTGGACGGCGAGCCGTCCGCCGGGGCGCAGGACGTCGCGCACCTGGCCGAGGACGGCGTCGGGATCCGCGACGTTGCGGAACAGGTAGGCGGCGAAGACCGCGTCGTACGGACCGGTGACACCGCTCCGGGCCATGCCCTCGACGGAAGCGTGGACGAACGTCACCCGGCCGGACCAGGCCTTGCTCCGAGCCCGCGCCAGCATGCCGGCCGAGGCGTCGACCGCGGTGACGGAGGCGAGCGGCGCGGCGCGCAGGAGGGCGGCGGTCGAGGCGCCCGTTCCGCAGCCCAGGTCGAGCACGCTCCGGCCCACGCCGAGACCGGGCAGGGCGAGGCGGCGGGCCGAGCGGCGCAGGTGCCGGTGGTAGCCGGGGCTGGCCGAGGTCATGCGGTCGTAGGTGCCGGACGCGTGGTCGAAGGCGCGGGCGAGTTCGGCGTCTCTCAGGAGAACCATGGCGGCGCCTCCGGGGAAGGTCGAGGGCTCACCAGTGTCACGTACGACGTACCGGCGGACGCGACGCGCCACGCGCCCCGCGGGCGGCGTGCCCCGCACGGCGCAGGAAAAGCTGCATCCGTCCGCGGGGGCGGTACGGAATCACCGGTGAGCCACACAGGCCGTCCGCCGCCAAGGAGAGTTGCGATGCGCGTACTCGATCCGTTCGACGTCGACCAGAACGTGCCCGCGGCCGTCGGAGAGCGCCTCGGGCGAATGCTGGAGCGGCGACTGGAGGAGGCCGAGGCCACGGATCCCGTCTTCGCGGCCGACGTCGCCGGGCGCGTGGCCCGTTTCGCCCTGGACGGCGGCAGAAGGCTGCGCTCCTCGTTCCTGTGGTGGGCGATGCGGGGCTGCGGAGGCGGCGCCCGCGAGGCTCCTGGGGCTCTGGGGGTCGCCGCGGCGCTCGAACTGATCCAGACCTGCGCGCTGATCCACGACGACGTCATGGACGGCTCGACACGGCGCCGGGGACGTCCGGCCCTGCACGTCGACATAGACCGCCAGTACGAGACCGCGGGGCGCACGTCGCCGTGCGGAACGTTCGGCGGGGCCGCCGCGGTGCTCGCCGGGGACCTGGCCCTCGCCTGGGCCGACGACGCGTTCGCGGAGTCCGTCCGGGGAGCGCCGGCGGAGCGGCGCGCGGCGGACGTCTGGCGGGTCATGCGGACGGAGATGGTCGCCGGCCAGTACCTCGACCTGCACGGCCAGGCCACGCACGCCACCTCGACGACCCGGGCGCTGCGGACCGCCGTGCTCAAGACGGCCCTGTACACGGTGGGGCACCCCCTGACCCTGGGGGCCGTGCTCGCGGGCGCGCCGGAGCGGACACTGCGCCGGCTGCGAGCCGCCGGACGGGCGGCGGGGCTGGCGTTCCAGCTCCACGACGACGTGCAGGGGGCCTTCGGAGATCCGGAGGCGACCGGGAAACCGGTCGGCGAGGACATCCGCGAGGGCAAGGCCTCCTATCTGATGGCGGTCGCGCGGGATCTGTGCGTACGCGACCGGAACCACGCCGGACTGCGGCTGCTCGACGAGGTGGTGGGGGTCCCCGGCGCCCGCGCCGAGGACGTCGACCGCGTGCTGGACCTCCTGGACACGTGCGGGGCGCGCGAGTCGGTCTCCCGGTGTGTCGAGGAGCTGTGCGCCCGCGGTGTCGCGGCGGTCGCCGGCGCCGGCCTGTCGCGGGAGGCGGCGCACCGGCTGGGCGACCTGCTGCGCGCCGCCTGCGGGCAGGGCCCCGCCGCGGGCGGACCGGCCGTGCCCGTGGCCGCCCGGGAGACCGCCGACCCCCTGCTGATCGGAGAAGCCCGTTGAAGACCCTGACCGGTCCGACGGACCATGTCGTCGTCGTGGGAGCGGGGCTCGCCGGTCTCGCGGCCGCGCTGCACCTCTCGGGAGCGGGCCGGCGGGTGACCGTGGTGGAGCGGGACGCGGGGCCGGGCGGCCGCGCGGGGCGGCTCGACCTCGGCGGCTACCGGGTGGACACGGGACCGACCGTCCTGACCATGCCGGACGTTCTCGACGAGGCCTTCCGGGCCGTGGGCGACTCGCTCGGCGACCGCGTCGACCTCGTCCCCCTGTGTCCCGCCTACCGGGCGCTCTTCGCCGACGGCAGCCGCCTGGACGTGCACACCGACGCCGAGGTCATGGAGGCCGAGATCGCCTCCTTCGCGGGTGCCCGGGAAGCCCTCGGATACCGCGGGCTGCGCCGGTGGCTCGAAGAGCTGTACGCCGTGCAGATCCGGCGCTTCATCGACGCCAACTTCGACTCCCCCCTGCGGCTGCTCCACCCGGACCTGGCACGGCTCGCGGCGCTCGGCGGCTTCGGACGTCTCGACCGGGCCGTCGGGCGCTTCCTGTCGGACGAGCGACTGCGCCGCGTGTTCTCCTTCCAGTCCCTGTACGCCGGTGTCGCCCCGTCCCGTGCGCTGGCCGCCTACGCCGTGATCGCCTACATGGACACGGTCGCCGGCGTCTACTTCCCGCGCGGCGGGATGCACGCCGTGCCGGTGGCGATGGCCGGATCGGCGGAGCGGGCGGGCGTCGTGTTCCGGTTCGGCGAGCGGGTCGCCCGGCTGGAGCGGAGGGGGCGGCGCGTCACCGCGGTGGTCACCGACCACGACCGAATCGCCTGTGACGCGGTCGTCCTGACCCCGGACCTGCCGGTGTCCTACCGGCTCCTGGGACGGGCCCCCCGGCGTCCCGTCCGGCTGCGGCACGCGCCGAGCGCGGTGGTGCTGCACGTCGGGACGGATCGCACATGGCCCCAACTGGCTCACCACACACTGTCGTTCGGACAGTCCTGGGACACCGTGTTCGGCGAACTGACCGTCGCCGGACGGCTGATGAGCGACCCCTCGGTGCTGATCACCCGGCCCACCGCCACCGACCCGTCGCTGGCACCGGCGGGGCGTCACCTCCACTACGTTCTGGCACCCTGCCCCAACACCGAGACCGGCCCCGCGGCCGCCCACTGGGGCGAGCTCGGGCCGCGCTACCGCGACGACCTGGTGCGCGAGCTGGAACGCCGGGGGCTGGCCGGTCTGGGGGCGTCCGTCGAGGAGGAGAGCCTCGTCACGCCGGCGGACTGGACGGCGCTGGGGCACGCGGCCGGGACCCCCTTCTCCGTCGCCCACACCGTCGCGCAGACGGGTCCCTTCCGGCCGCGGAACCTCGTGGCCGGCACGGAGAACGCCGTCCTGGCCGGATGCGGCACCACCCCGGGCGTCGGAGTGCCCACGGTGCTGCTCTCCGGGAAGCTCGCCGCGGCCCGGGTGACGGGGCAGGGGGGAGCCGGATGACGGCGCGCGAGCTGGACGCGGCGGGCATCACCGATCCGGCGCTGCGGGCGGCCTACACGGCCAGCCGCCGCCTCAACGCCCGGCACGGCAAGACGTACTTCCTCGCCACGCGGCTGCTCCCGGTCGACCGGCGCGCCGCCGTGCACGCCCTCTACGGCTTCGCGCGGTACGCCGACGACATCGTCGACGACCTCGGCGCGGCGGCCTCCCGGCAGGAACGGCGCGTCGCCCTCGACACGCTGGAGCGGCAGTGGCTGCGGGCCGCCCGGGGCGAGGAGGCCGGCGAACCGGTGGTGCGGGCGGCCGCCGACACCCGGGCCCGGTACGGGATTCCGGCCCGTCACTTCACCGACTTCCTCGCGTCGATGCGCAGCGACCTGTCGGTCGAGGCCTACCCGACCTACGCCGACCTGAGGTCCTACATGCACGGTTCGGCCGCCGTCATCGGCCTGCAGATGACTCCGGTGCTCGGCACCGTGGTGCCCCGGGCGGAGGCGGAGCCGTACGCCGCCGCGCTCGGAGTGGCCTTCCAGCTGACGAACTTCCTCCGGGACGTCGGCGAGGACCTCGACCGGGGCCGGGTCTATCTGCCCCTGGACCTGCTGGGGGCGCACGGGGTCGACCGTGAGCTGCTGGCGTGGAGCAGGCGCACCGGGTGCCGGGACGCGCGGATCACCGCGGCGCTGCGCGCGGCCGCGGCCCTGACCCGGGACGTCTATCGGGCGGCCGAGCCGGGGATCGAACGCCTGGACCCCGTCTCGGCGCCCTGCGTCCGCACGGCCTTCGTGCTGTACCGCGACATCCTGGGGGCGATCGAGAAGGACGGTTACGCGGTGGTGCACCGCAGGGCCGTGGTGGGTCGCGGGAGGCGGGCGGCCGTGGCACTGCGCGGTCTGGCCGGCGCCCTGACGGCGCGCTCCGGCGCCCGCCCGGCGGGCCGGGCCGGGCCGGCCGAACGCCGGAGCCCGGCCGAGAGCGGGGCCCCGGGCGGGAGCGGGAGCCCGGACGGGAGCGGGGGCCCCGATCAGGGTGGGTGCCCGGGCGGGAGCGGGATCGCGTACCCGGGGGGAGCCCCCGCGGCGACGCCCGCGAGCGCGGTGACGGAGCGTCGGCGAGAGGACGGGGCGTGAGCGAGGAGAACAGGACGAACGGGCCGGTCGGGCGGCCGGGCCGACGGGCGGTGCTGCCGCTGCGGCTGCGCCGGAACCCCGTCACCTGGGAGCTGCAGCGCCCCACGTGGCGGGAGGCCAAGCCGGCGCGGATCGCCGAGGCGCTGGAGCGGGCCCGGGCCCGTCCGTCGGGGAACTGGTTCGTCGTCGGGGCCTCCGCGGACCTGACCACGCGCCGGCCGCTAGGCCGGACGGTGGCCGGCACCGAGGTGGTGCTCTGGCGGGACGAGGGCGGGGTGCCCCAGGCCGGGCCCGGAGCCTGCCCGCACCTCGGCGCTCCGCTGAAGGACAGCGTGGTGCGGTGCGGCCGGCTGATCTGTCACTGGCACGGGCTGGCCCTCGACGGCGGGCCTTTCGCCGGGTGGTCGCCGTGGCCGGTGCACGACGACGGGGTGCTGCTCTGGGTACGCCTGGACCGGGCCGGCGGCGAACCGCCGACCGAACGCCCCGCCGTGCCGGCCCGGCCGCCGCGGGACGGTGCGGTCACCGCGGTGTACACCGGGGTGGGCAGGTGCGAACCGGAGGACGTGGTCGCGAACCGCCTCGACCCGTGGCACGGGGCCTGGCTGCACCCGTACTCGTTCGTGGATCTGGCCGTCCTGGACGGTCCGTCCGGCGGCGGTGACGCCGACGACGCGCTGCTGGTGGACGTGTCGTTCAAGGTGGCCGGGCGCGTCGTCGTTCCGGTGCGGGCCGCTTTCGAGGCCCCGGATCCGCGTACGGTCGTCATGCGGATCGTGGCCGGCGAGGGAACGGGGTCCGTGGTGGAGACCCACGCGACGCCGCTGACGCCGGCGGGCGCCGTCCGGCCCAGGACCGCGGTGGTGGAGGCCGTCGTGGCCGGCTCGGACCGGCGGGGATTCGCGCTGGCCCGCGCCCTCGCGCCACTGCTGCGGCCCGCGATGCGGGCGGCGGCGGGCCGGTTGTGGCGCGACGATCTCGCGTACGCGGAACGGCGCTTCGCTCTGCGCAGGGACGACCGGTCGCCCGGCTGACCGGCACCGGTCCGCCGGGGGCTCGGCGCGTCGGAGGCCCGGCCGTCCGGTCCCTAGGCGGCTCGGCGCCCGGAAGCCTGGCCGTCCGGTCCGTAGGCGGCTCGGCGCCCGGAAGCCTGGCCGTCCGGTCCGTAGGCGGCTCGGCGCCCCGGAAGCCCGGCCGTCAGGTCCGTAGGCGGCTCGGCGTGTCGGAAGCCTGGCCGTCGGGTCCGTCGGGGGCTCGGCGCGTCGGAGGCCCGGCCGTCCGGCCCGTCGGCGGCTCTGCGGCTCACCCCCTCGTTCCCGCGGCTGAGCGGGCGCCGCCGGGCCCTCCCGTCAGCGGTCGCCGTAGCGGCGGGCCAGGAGTCGCAGGGGTGCGGACCGGCCCCGGTCGGGCACGGTCCACAGGGTCTGCCCGTGCAGCCCCCAGCGCCGCAGATGCGCGTTGGCCGCCAGGAAGCCGGTGGTGGCGGCCCGCTCCATGAGCGCCACCGGGAGGTCCGTGCGGACCAGGTCGCCGGCGAGGGTGACGGTCGGCTCGGGGGTGTCGACGGTGGGCCGGTCCGTGTGGCCGCCGACGGCGAAGAGCGGACAGTCCTGCCGCCACTGGAGCCGCCGGTCGACGACGCGGGCGGACCGCGTCTCCGGATAGACGCGGTGGAGCTGCTCGACGAGGGCGCGGTCGAGGGACTCGGGAACCGCGGCCGGATCCGCCGCGTACGCGTGGAGTTCGAGCACGGCTCCGCCGGTCTTCGCGGCCCAGCGAGCGGCCTCGCCCTCCCAGGCGCTGAGCACGCTGATGTTGTCCAGGGGGCCGTAGCCGCTGGTGCCGAGGAACCCGGGGCGGTGGGCGGCCACGGGCCGGTCGAGCCAGATCCTGGACACGAGGAAGGGCGGGGCGGTCCGCAGCCGGCCGATCCGGGCGCGCCACGCGGCGTCGCAGAGGTCGGGGGAGGCGGCCACGAGGGTCCGCAGGCCCGCGGTGTCCAGGGCCAGGACGACCGCGTCGACCTGCTCGGTGGTCTGCGGGGTGTGGATCACGTGGCCGCCGTGCGAGGAGGGGCCGAGGCCGGTCACGGCGGTGCCGGTACGGATGTCGACGCCGCGGCGCTGGAGGTGGCGGGTGAGGGGGTCCCACAGCGCCTGCGGGTAGGGCTCGTCCGGCACGTCGAAGAGGAGTCCTTCCGACGAACCGAGGAAGTAGATGTGGAACATGAGGGCGAGCTCGGCCGCGGACAACTCGGCCGGGTCGGCGAAGAAGCTCCGGGAGAAGACCTCGAAGGCGAGATGCTGGGCGGCCGTGGGGAAGCCGATGCGGTCGAGGAGTTCGAGGGCGCTGACGCCGTCGTAGCGCCGGTGGATCTCGGACGCGCGGACGTCGAACAGGGGAAGTGCGGCGCGGGGATTCATCCGGGCGAGGTCGCGCAGCCCGAAGCTCGGGCTGAGCAGGCTGAAGCCGACGGCGCTCCACGGGGGCGTCCTCGGTACCCGGGCGAAGCTGTCGTGGAGTCCCGAGCTGTGCCGCAGCGGGTAGTCGGGCAGCGGGCGGAGCCGTTCGAGCCCGGGGTCGGCCCGCCTCAGCAGACCGCGCAGGTTGTAGTACTGGCGGAAGAACGCGTGGAAGCCGCGGCTCATGGTGACGGCCGAGCCGTCCGCGAGTTCGGTGGGCCAGCCGGCCAGACGACCGCCGAGGGCGGTATCCCGCTCGTAGAGGGTGACGCGGACGCCGCGTTCGGCGAGCGCCGTCGCGGCGGCGAGGCCCGCGATGCCGCCGCCGACGACCGCGCACCGGGGCGGGGGGCCGGCGGCGGTGGGCCGCCCGGGGTGCGCGGGAACGACGACGGCCTTGCGGTCGCGGCCGCGGCGGGCGGCCGGTGCGCGGTGGTGGGCGCTCATGCGTGGTCTCCCTCGGAGGTCAGGAGCGGGTGCGGCGGGCGAGCAGGGGCAGCTCGGCGGCGGTGCGGAGCATGGTGAGCACAGGAGTGCACAGGCCGATGGCCAACTCTTCGGCGGGTCGGGTCGTGCCGTCGAGGAAACGCAGCAGACGGGCGGCGGGCACGTGGTCGAACAGCCGGGTGAAGAAGGCGGGGCCGTCGATGCGGCCGGCGTCGAGCGCACGCAGCAGGACCGCGTCCATGGCGAGGGCCCTGGCCGGGTGGGCGGCCGGCGGGACGGGCGTGCGGCCCGCGTGGACGCCGTCCGCCACGAAGCGGGTCTGCCGTTGGACGGCGGCGAAGGCGTATCCGGTGGAGGGCCGTACGGCCCCGCCGGCCGTGCCGATGCGGAAGACGTGCCGGCCGGGCCGGCGGTCGTATCTGCCGTCGGTCATGGGAATGACGCCCCGCTCCGTGGCCGTCACGCGGAAGGGGCCGAGTCCGAGCACGCGGTCGGTGTAGTGGCGCAGGGCCTCGTCGTAGGCGGCCTGGGCAAGCGGGGCGCGGCTGAACTCGGTGTATTCGACGAGCGCCGCACGGGCGCTGAGGGGCAGGACGTACCCGAAGGAGAGTCCGTGCTCGGGCTGCGGCGTGCGGAAGTCCATCAGCTCGACGGTCTCGGGGGCGAACGCGGGGCGCGCGCAGTGGACGAACCAGCCCTGGAAGTGCTGGAGGAGCGCGACGCGGGCGGGTGGCGGTACGGCGGGGGGACGGGAGTCGTAGACCCGGCGGGCGCGGAGGGTGCGTACGCCGCCTTCGGCGGTGCGGCAGGCCAGTTCGGCGCCGTCGGGCCGGTCGGTGACGCGCTCCACGACGGCCTCGATCCTGCGCAGTCCGGTCAGGCGCGCCTCGAGTCCCCGCTCGAAGTCGGCGGAGCGCAGCATCTTGTACCGCAGCCCGCCGAGGTCGCGGGCCGGGCCGCTGCCGTCGGGGGCGCGGACGCGGAGCCGGCGCCAGCTCGCCGTGAGCAGCGGCTCGTAGTCACCCGGTCCGGCCTCCCAGTAGCACCAGGTGCGTTCGGGCGGCCGGAGCGGGCCGGGCGGCGCGTCGACGAGGACGACGTCCGGAGCTCGGACACCGGGCGGCGGGTCGAGCAGCCGCCAGGCCAGCGACAGGCCGGCGGCTCCCGCGCCGACGATGGCGATGTCGGTGCTGTACGTCATGGTTCCGCGGTCCGCTCCGTTCTCGACGCCGGACGGCCCGGCCGGCCGGGCCCACCGCGGCCCGTCCGCCCCCTCGTGCGCGGAGGACCGTCCGGACCAGGCTTCCGGTGCGAGGCCCTCCTCGGATGCAGCCGCGCCGAGCCCACGCCGATTTCACCGGGGCGGGCCGACACGCTCCTCAGCGGTGGCGGAGCGAGCCCGGCCACCAGACCGCGGGACCGATGTCCCGGACGAGGGCCGGGACCAGGAGCGACCGGACCACGAGGGTGTCGAGCAGGACGCCGAAGGCCACGATGAAGGCGATCTGGACGAGGAAGGCGAGCGGGATCACGCCGAGAGCGGCGAAGGTGGCGGCCAGGACGACACCGGCCGAGGTGATGACCCCTCCTGTGGCGACCAGTCCCCGGCGGACGCCCTCGCGTGTGCCGTGCAGCGCCGTCTCCTCGCGGACCCGCGACATGAGGAAGATGTTGTAGTCGACGCCGAGGGCGACCAGGAAGACGAAGCCGTACAGGGGGACGGACGCGTCGGTGCCGGTGAACCCGAAGACGTGCTCGAACACGACGGCCGAGACGCCCAGCGTGGCCACGAAGTTGAGTCCGACGGTGGCCACCAGGAGCACGGGGAGCAGCAGCGAGCGCAGCAGGCCGACGAGGATCACCAGGACGATCAGGAGCACGACCGGGAGGATGAGCATCCGGTCCCGTTCGGCCGTGAGCTGCGTGTCGTACTGCTGCGCGGTGCGGCCGCCGACGAGGGCGTCGGCGCCCGGCACGCCGTGGAGGACGCCGCGCAGACGGGCGACGGTGTCCTTGGCGGCGTCGGAGTCCGCGGCGTACGCGAGGGTGATGTCGATCCGCACCCGGCCGTCCGCGACGAGGGGCCGGGTCGCGCCGGGCACGGCGAAGAGGGTCGCGGAGTCGACTCCGTCGACGTCCTCGGCGGCGGTACGCACCTGCTCGGCGCTGCCGGCGTCGGCGATGACGACGGCGGGATCGCCCGCACCGCCGGGAAAGTGCTCGCTCAGCCGCGCCTGGGCGGCGACGGAGGGGGCGTCCTTGACGAAGATCTCGTCGAGCGGCACGCCCCGCGAGTCGAGCGTGAAGGAGAAGGCGGCGCAGGCGAGCAGTGCGGCGAGCGATCCGGCCCACACCTTGCGTGGCGCGCGGTCCACCAGCGCCGCGACCCTGTGCCAGACGGGGTGCGCGTCGTCTCCGGTGGTCGCCCGGGGACGCGCCGGCCAGTAGGCGGCCCGGCCGAGCAGGACCAGAGCCGCGGGCAGGAACGTCACCGCGCCGAGGACGGCGCAGGCGATGCCGATGGCGCCGACCGGACCGAGAGCGCGGTTGTTGGTGAGGTCGCTGAGCAGGAGGGCGAGCAGCCCGAGCGCGACCGTGGCCGCGCTGGCCACGATCGGCCAGAAGGACTGCTTGAGGGCGGCCCGCATGGCGGGGACCCGGTCGCCGGCGCGTGCGCCGAGCTCCTCCCGGTAGCGGGCGGCGAGGAGGAGGGCGTAGTCCGTGGCGGCTCCGATGACCAGGATGGACAGGATGCCCTGGACCTGGCCGTCGACCCGCACGACGTCGTGGTCGGCCAGGACGTAGACGACCGCGCAGGCCAGACCGAGGGCGAACACCGCACCGAAGATGATCAGCAGCGGGAGCAGGACGCTCCGGTACACCAGCAGCAGGATCACCAGGACGGTCACCAGGGCGACGACGAGGAGAAGACCGTCGATGCCGGCGAAGGCGTCCTTGAGGTCGGCCTGTGTGGCGGCGGGGCCGCCCAGCCACGCCACGGTCCCGGGCACGGTGGAGGCCGCGGCCTCCACCCGGTCCAGTGCCGCGGGCAGGTCGTCGCCGAGGTCCGGGCGGAGCGGTACGACGCCCCGCAGGGCCTCGCCGTCCTCGGACGGGAAGGCCGGGGAAGGCGCGCCGACGACCCCCTCGACGCCCCTGAGCGTCGACAGCGCCCGGGTGGCGGCGGCCCGCGCCGAGGGGTCGAGGCGCCCGCCGCCCTCGGCGGTCCAGACGATCAGTGCCGGAAGGGCGTCTTCCTGCCGGAACGTTCCCTGGGCCCGCAGAACCCGGGTCGACTCCGCACTGCGGGGCAGGAAGGCGGCCTGGTCGTTGGTCGCCACCTCGCCGAGCCTGCCGGCGTAGGGCCCTAGGGAGCGTCTTGTCGATCAATCGCTGAGCCAGATGAGTGTGCTGGCGAGAGTGATGACGGCGAGGTAGTGGTCGGGGCGCTTGTCGTAGCG
>NZ_JBITXX010000007.1:0-101034 GCF_044544925.1 Streptomyces sp. NPDC053431
GGTGGCGTCCTCCACGAGCGAAGCGAAGTGGAGCACGCAGTCCGGACACCTCCCTCCCCCGCGGAGGCCCCGGACCCCGCGAACCCACGGGTGAAGGCCCAACACAGACGGCAGGCGTAAGCCCCCGGCCGGCCCCGCGCGTACACCCGTCAGCCCCCGACCGCCAACCCCCTCAGCCCCGCCGGACGTAAGCCCCCTCCACGCCGCCCGCCGCAAGGCCCACCTCGGCCGCAACGCCCACCTCGGCCGCAAGGCCCACCTCGGCCGCAAGGCCCGCACCCCCACCCGGCCGACGCACCGTCACCGTCACCCGCTCCCCCGGCGCCGCCAACACCACCGCCTTCCCCCGCTCGGGCCGGAGCACGATCGCCCTCCCCCGGACCGCGACCTGCCACGCGCCCGGGGGCAGGGAGAGTTCGGTGGCGTGGGAGCCGCGAGGGCCGGCGGAGTCGTACTCCAGGCGGTAGACGCCGGCCCCGGCGTCGTAGGCGTCGGCGCGGACCGTGCCGGCGACGGCCTCCGCGTAGGGCTCGGCGGTCAGTTCCTTGTTGGTGCGGAAGGCACCGGCGCCGTCCACCGCGCAGTAGCCGCCGCCGTAGCACCACTCCCAGCCCGCCCAGCCGGAGCTGTAGCGCCCGAGCGAGGCCATGGCCTCGCGGAAGAAGCGGTTCATGTTCGGCAGGGAGTTGTTGAGCGGTCCCCACTCGCCGACCACCACGGGGACCTTGTACTCCTTGGGGTACGCGGTCACGGCCTGCTCGTAGCTCTCGATCCAGCCGGCCGCGGGATCGTAGTCGGCGCCCGCCTCCATGGCGGTGTTGTAGAAGTGCGGGGCGTAGACGACCTTGGGGTCGTCGATGCGGCCGAGGCCGGTGGGGACGCCCTCGCCGACGATCGGGGTCGGCTCGACGAAGACCCAGCCGTCCCGGTCGGCCGAACGGACCGCGTCCGCAAGCCGGTTGTACATCGGCGTCAGCTGCTCGCGTTCGATCCGGCGGGCGGCGGTCGGCAGGTCCTCGCCCTCGCGCAGCTCGCCCATGGGCTCGTTGATCAGGTCGTAGCCCAGGACGGCCGGGTGGTTCCGGAAGCGCTCGGCGAGCACGCGCCACATCCGGGCCTGGGCGCGCCGCAGGTCCGGGTCCTCGTAGAGGTGGGTGAAGGCGCGCTGGACGGCCGGCTCGAAGTACTCGGCGAACCAGTCGTCGGGGTGCGGGGTGAAGGGCAGCCCGTCCGTCCGGGTGGCCCAGGCCGGGATGCCCCGGTGGCCGAACGCGGGCCCGAAGACGTCCTGGTGGGCGTCGAGGACCACGAGCACGTCGTACTTACGGGCCCAGCCCAGGATGCGTTCGATCTTCCGGAGGTACGCCTGGCTGTACCGGCCCGGCTGCGGCTCCAGGTCGTCCCAGAAGACCACCAGGCGGGCGAAGCCGAAGCCCTTGGCCCGCATGTCGCGGAAGTGCTTCTCGGTGATGCCGCTGAGCGCCTGCTCGCCGCGGTGGGCCTTGTCCGCGAGGTTCCAGCCGCGCAGGGTGAGCGCGCGGCCGCGGACGTCGGTGAGGGCGGGTATCCCGTCCCCGCCGCCGGAGTCGGCGTGAGCGGCCGTCGGGGCGAGCAGCGAGGCGAGAACGGCGCCCGCCACAAGGGTGGTTCGCAACAAGGGGACCTCCGGCACGACGATGGTGAGCGTTGTTCACGTTTCGTGTGCCGGAGATCCCATCAGCAGTACTGACGAGTCATCAAGAGGTCGTCACGAGTTGGTGAGGACGATCTTTCCGAAGAGGTCTCCCGACGCCATCTTCTCGAAGCCCTCGCGGGCCCGGTCGAGCGGCAGCACCTCGTCGATCAGCGGCCGCACTCCCGTCGCGGCGCAGAACGAGAGCAGGTCCTCCAGCTCGTCCTTGGAGCCCATGGTCGAGCCGACCACCTTCAGCTCCAGGAAGAAGATCCGGGTCAGCTCGGCGTGCGAGGGCCGGTCACCGCTGGTGGCACCGGAGATGACGAGGGTGCCGCCGGGGCGCAGCGACTTGACCGAGTGCGACCAGGTCGCGGCGCCGACGGTCTCGATGACCGCGTCCACGCGCTGAGGCAGGCGCACCCCGGGCTCGAAGGCGTCGACGGCGCCCAGCTCGACGGCCCGCTTCCGCTTGGCCTCGTCCCGGCTGGTGGCGAAGACCCGCAGGCCGGCGGCCTTGCCGAGGGCGATGGCGGCCGTGGCGACGCCGCCGCCCGCGCCCTGCACGAGGACCGAGTCCCCGGGCCGTACACCCGCGTTGGTGAAGAGCATCCGGTACGCGGTGAGCCAGGCGGTCGGCAGGCAGGCGGCCTCCTCGAAGGAGAGCTCCTTCGGCTTGGGCAGCACGTTCCAGCTGGGCACGGTGACCCGCTCGGCGAAGGTGCCCTGGTAGCGCTCGGTCAGGATGGAGCGCGGCTCGTCGGGGCCGACACCGTGTCCGGTCTGGCCGATGACGGAGTGCAGGACGACCTCGTTGCCGTGCTCGTCGATGCCCGCGGCGTCGCAGCCGAGGATCATCGGCAGCTTCTCCTCGGGAAGTCCGACCCCGCGCAGCGACCACAGGTCGTGGTGGTTGAGCGAGGCGGCCTTGACGGTGACGGTGGTCCAGCCGGGCCGCACCTCGGGCTCGGGGCGTTCCCCCAGTTCGAGGCCGTTCAGGGGCTGGTCGCGGTCGATTCGGGCAGCGTAGGCGGCGAACATGGGCCCGACATTAGGGGCCGACGCCGATCTCGCGGAACCACGCACCGGTGTGACGCATGTCAACCGGCCCCGATCCGGCTCGGCCGCACCCCCCGCAAGCCGTACCCCCCGACCGCAAGCCACACCCCTGGCCGCACCCAGCAAGCCGTACCCCCTCGGCCGCACCCTGACCGCAAGCCGCCCCCCTGGCCGCACCCCCAGCAAGCCGCACCCCCTGGCCGCGCCCCGCAAGCCGCACCCCGACCGCAAGCCACACCCCCGTACGCCACCCACGCCGTAACCCCTGGGCCGCACCCTCAGACCACACGAGAGGGCCCCGTACGTCTCCCGTACGGGGCCCTCTCGTGTGGGACGGCCGAAGTGGCTCCACCGTCAGCGGCGGGCGACGCCCTCCGCGCGGGCGGCGGCGGCGACCGCGGCCGCGACGGCCGGGGCGACCCGCTCGTCGAACGGCGACGGGATCACAAGGTCGGCGGCGAGCTGGTCGCCGACGACGCCGGCGATGGCGTCGGCCGCGGCGATCTTCATGCCCTCGGTGATCCGGGAGGCCCGGACCTGCAGCGCGCCGGCGAAGATGCCGGGGAACGCGAGGACGTTGTTGATCTGGTTCGGGTAGTCCGAACGGCCGGTGGCCACGACCGCCGCGTACTTGTGCGCGACGTCCGGGTGCACCTCGGGGTTCGGGTTGGCCATGGCGAACACGAAGGAGTTCGGCGCCATGGACGCGACCGCCTCCTCCGGGACCGTGCCGCCGGAGACGCCGATGAAGACGTCCGCGCCGGCGAGGGCGGTCTCCAGGGAGCCCGAGAGGCCCGCCTTGTTGGAGAGCTCCGCGATCTCGCGCTTGACGTCCGTCAGGTCCTCGCGGTCGGCGCTCACGATGCCCTTGCGGTCGGTCACCGCGACGTCGCCGATGCCGGCCTCCAGCAGGAACTTCGCGATGGCCACACCGGCCGCACCGGCGCCGGAGATGACCGCGCGCAGGTCGCCGAGGGTCCGGTCGGTCAGCTTCGCCGCGTTGCGGAGCGCGGCGAGGGTGACGATCGCGGTGCCGTGCTGGTCGTCGTGGAAGACGGGAATGTCCAGGCGCTCCTGGAGCTTGCGCTCGATCTCGAAGCACCGGGGCGCCGAGATGTCCTCCAGGTTCACGCCGCCGAAGGACGGGGCGAGCCGGACGACGGTCTCGACGATCTCGTCGGTGTCCGTGGTCGCGAGCGCGATCGGCACCGCGTCGACGCCGCCGAACTGCTTGAAGAGGATGGCCTTGCCCTCCATCACCGGAAGCGAGGCCTCCGGACCGATGTCGCCGAGGCCGAGCACGGCCGTGCCGTCGGTCACGACGGCCACGACCTGGGACTTCCAGGTGTAGTCGTTGACCAGCTCGGGCTGCTCCGCGATTGCCGTGCACACCTTGGCGACGCCGGGCGTGTACGCGAGGGACAGGTCGTCCTTGTCGCGCAGCGGCACCGTGGCCTGGATGGCCATCTTGCCGCCGCGGTGCAGCGCGAAGGCCGGATCGAAGGGCTCGCCGGGAGCCCCTTCCGTACCGCTGTCGCTGCGAGGATTGACGATCTCCGCTGCCATGTGGGTTGACCCCTTAAGTCTTCTTCATTTTGAGGGTGGCCACTCCCTGTTGAGGAGGTGGGCGGGTCCCGCGGCCGCCGTGTCTGGCAGCCGCGCGGGCGCGCCGCACAACGCGCCCTGAGCCCCGGATGAGGGGTGTAAGGATCCTTCTTACCGGACGGACGGGTCCGGAGACGAGTCGATACCGCATCGGTGATGCGACTCATACGTACTGCGACCGGGCGCAGACAGAGAACGACACGTCACTCGATGTCCCGATAGATGCATTCCCTACCCGAATAGCGGTGTTCGTGTCGTCCGAATGGCGAGATCGGCGGGATAATTTTCGGTGCGGGGAACACATCCCCGAAGAAGTTCCCCCTTGGGGGGACTGGTCTCCGACATTCCGGGACGTCCCGTTACCCGATTTTGACATCCGGGCCCATCGGATTGAGGCAGTCCGAATGGCAAGATGCGTGAATCACACGAGGTCGCGGCACTCGAAGGTGCGTGCGCGGCCTAAGGCAACTCCCTCACACGCCGGAGGAACCCGACCATGACCGCACGCTCCACGCGCTGTACGACCGTCGCCAAGACCCGCACCTCCCGTCTTGCCGCGGTCGCCGCCATCGCGGTCGCCGGCTCCATGCTGCTGACCGCCTGTGGCGACCAGACCGAGGGCGGCTCCACGAAGGAGGGCGGCTCCTCCTCCGCCGCCGCGAGCAAGGCCCCGCTCTTCTCGAAGCTCCCGGCCGACATCCAGAAGTCCGGCGTCATCAAGGTCGGCACGGACGCCACGTACGCCCCGATGGAGTTCAAGAAGGGCGAGCAGATCGTCGGCGTCGACCCCGACATCGCCGCCGCCCTCTCCAAGCAACTCGGTGTGACCTTCCAGTTCGAGAGCGGCACGTTCGACACCCTCCTCACCGCGCTGCCGACCGGGCGCACGAACATCGTCATGTCCTCGATGACCGACACCAAGGCCCGCCAGGAGGGTCTGGACGACAAGGGCAACAAGACCGGCACCGGCGTCGACTTCGTCGACTACTTCACCGCCTCCACCGGCATCCTGGTGAAGAAGGGCAACCCGGAGAACATCAAGTCCCTCGACGACCTGTGCGGCAAGAAGCTGGCGGTCCAGCGCGGCACCACGTACGAGCAGGCCGCCAAGGACCAGGCCGAGAAGTGCAAGAAGGAGGGCAAGCCGGCCCTCACCTTCGAGTCCTTCCCGACCGACGCCGAGGCCCAGACCCGCGTGAAGGCCGGCGGCGCCGTCGCCGACCTCAACGACTCGCCGGTCGCGGCCTACATCGCCCAGACGGCCGGTGGCGGCAACGACTTCGAGGCCATCGCCAACAAGACCGACGCGGGCTTCTTCGGCATCGCCGTCGACAAGAAGAACACCCAGCTGCGGGACGCCCTCGCCGCGGCCCTGGACGCGGCCATCAAGGACGGCAGCTACAAGGCCGCCCTCGACAAGTGGAACGCCGGGGACGGCGCCATCCCCGCGGCCAAGATCAACGGCGGCTCCTGACCCTCGTCCCGCAACACCGAAGGGCAGTCGCTGTGACTGACAAGATCGACAAGGTTCCGGCCGGGGCGTCCCCCGCCCCGGCGGGGACCCCGCCGGAGGCGATCAAGGCCATTCCGGTGCGCCACTACGGCCGCTGGATCGCCGGCGTCCTGGTCGTCGCCCTCCTGGCCCTGCTGGGCTTCGCCTTCTCGCAGGGCGACGTCCGCTGGGCCACCGTGCCGGAGAAGCTCTTCGACCCGAGCATCCTCTCGGGCCTGTGGCACACCATCCTGATCAGCGTGGCCTCGATGGCGCTGGGCCTGGTGCTCGGCATCGTCTTCGCGATCATGCGCCTCTCGAAGAACCCGGTGACCAACGGCGTCGCCTGGCTCTACATCTGGATCTTCCGGGGCACCCCGGTCTACGTCCAGCTGCTCATCTGGTTCAACCTCGCCCTGATCTTCCCGATCTTCAACATCGGGTTCTACAAGGACGAGATGACCGACGTCATGACCCCGTTCCTGGCAGCCCTCCTGGGCCTCGGCCTCAACGAGGGCGCCTACATGGCGGAGATCGTCCGCGCGGGCATCCAGTCCGTCGACGAGGGACAGACCGAGGCCGCGCACGCGCTCGGCATGTCCCAGGGCAAGACCATGCGCCGGGTGATCCTGCCGCAGTCGATGCGGGTGATCATCCCGCCGACCGGCAACGAGTTCATCAACATGCTGAAGACCTCGTCGCTGGTGGTCGCGGTCCAGTACCCGGACCTGCTGCGGGCCGCCCAGGACATCGCCTCCACCTCGTTCGCGGTGATGGAGATGTTCTTCGTCGCCTCGATCTGGTACCTCGTCCTGACGACGGTGTTCAGCATCGGCCAGTTCTACCTGGAGCGGCACTACGCGAAGGGATCGCTGCGCTCGCTGCCGCCGACGCCGTGGCAGAAGGTCAAGGCGAACCTCTCCCGACTCTCCAACCGTGAGGCGGTGGCCAAGTGACTGCCATGGTGAAGGCCGAGGGCGTCCACAAGTCCTACGGCGCCGCGCACATCCTCAAGGGCATCGACCTGGAGGTGCAGAACGGCGAGGTGTTCTGCCTGATCGGCCCGTCCGGTTCCGGCAAGTCCACCTTCCTGCGCTGCATCAACCACCTGGAGAAGATCAGCGCCGGCCGGCTCTCGGTCGACGGCGAGCTGGTCGGCTACCGCCAGAAGGGCGACAGGCTCTACGAGCTGAAGGACAGCGAGGTCGCGGCCCAGCGCCGGGACATCGGCATGGTCTTCCAGCGCTTCAACCTCTTCCCGCACATGACGGCCCTGGGCAACGTCATGGAGGCTCCGGTCCAGGTGAAGGGCGAGTCCAAGGCGGTGGCGCGCGAGCGCGCCGAGCGCCTGCTCGACCGGGTCGGCCTCGGCGACAAGATGGGGAACTACCCCTCGCAGCTCTCGGGCGGCCAGCAGCAGCGCGTGGCCATCGCCCGCGCGCTGGCGATGGAGCCGAAGCTGATGCTCTTCGACGAGCCGACCTCGGCCCTCGACCCGGAGCTCGTGGGTGACGTCCTGGACGTCATGCGCGACCTGGCGGAGTCGGGCATGACGATGGTCGTCGTCACGCACGAGATGGGCTTCGCCCGTGAGGTCGGCGACTCGCTGGTCTTCATGGACGGCGGCGTCGTCGTCGAGTCGGGCCACCCGCGGGACGTCCTGGGCAACCCGCAGCACGACCGGACGAAGGCGTTCCTGTCGAAGGTGCTGTAAGGCGCCACAGCGCTACGAAAGGGGCGGTACGGGCAAGAACCCGCACCGCCCCTTTCGCGTACGCCCACCGGCTGCGCGCCTCACGGACGCCCGCCGTACGCGCCTTTCACGTACGCCCGTCCCGGCTCAGCGCACGGCGAGGACCAGGCTGTCGGAGGGCGAGGCCCACACGGTCCGGGCCTCGGCGAAGCCGGCGGCGAGCAGGGTGTCGGCGTGCCAGCGGGGCGAGGGCGCGTCGCCGTCGGCGTGCTCGCCGTAGATCTCGAAGCGGCGGGCGGTCGGCCCGGCGAGGACCGGGTCCTTGGCGGCGAGCGCCCACCAGTCGGCCCAGTCGAGGACGCCGGCGGCCTTCTCGCGCTCCATGCGGGCGTGCCGCCGGTCGCGCTCGGCGGCGTTGATGCGGGGAGTGGCCTGGTCGATCATGTGGTCGGCGTTCATGAAGACGCCGCCTTCCCGCACGATGCCGGCGAGCTGCCCGTAGAGGGCGGCCAGGGGGTCGCTGTGCAGCCAGTGGAGGGCGGTGGCGGTCAGGACGGCGTCGTACGAGTCGTGGGGCAGCGCGTCGACCCACGCGGGGTCCTTGAGGTCGGCGGTCACGAAGGTGACGCGGTCGTCGCCGGCGAAGTACCCCTCGGCGATGGCGAGCAGGGCGGGGTCGAGGTCGACGCCGGTGCTCGTGGCGCGCGGGAACCGGGAGAGCAGCCGGTCCGTGATACTTCCCGTACCGCAGGCGAGGTCGAGCACGCGGGGCTCCGGCCCCACGAGCGCCTCGACCATGTCGAGCATGACGCCGAACCGCTCCTCGCGGTCGGGCATGTACCACTCCTGCTGGCGGTCCCAGCTCTGCTGCCAGGCCGCCCAGTCGGTTCCGGTCGTGTGCGCGTCCGTGCTGCCGGTCATGGCTCCGCCTCCACTGCCGTCGTAATACCCTCGAAGGGAAAGCGTCGCTTACCCTTTCCCGCCCCGACCCTAGCCCGCCGGAGTAAGGACTACAAGTGGAACTGGCCTATTACTCGGATTACGCCGTGCGTCTGGTCAACACCGAGGAGCCGGCCCGCAACAAGGACTCGCTCACCTCCGTCGAGGCGGTCCGGGAGCTCTTCGGCACGGCGTCGCAGATGGCCCGGCGTGCGACGGACGCCGACGTGACCCGCTTCCGTTCGGTACGCGGCCGGCTGCGCGCGGTCTTCACGGCCGCGGACGAGGGCGACCACACGGGAGCCGTGGACCTGCTGAACTCCCTGCTCCTGGAGTTCCCCGTCAGCCCGCAGATCTCCGGCCACGACTACCTCGACGAGGAGGGGCGGCCGCGCTGGCACATGCACCTCGCGGATCACCCGTCGAACGCGACCGCGGGCTACGCGGCCATCGCCGCGATGGGGCTCGCCTTCCACCTGACGGAGTTCGGCGCCGACCGCCTCGGCCTGTGCCAGGCGGCCCCGTGCCGCAACGCCTACCTGGACACCTCCACGAACCGCTCCCGGCGCTACTGCTCCGACCGCTGCGCCACCCGCGCCAACGTGGCCGCCTACCGCGCCCGCAAGCGCCAGGAGGCCCTCGACGCCGAACGCACCGGCCGCACGGAGGACAGCAGCCAGGAGACGACCACTCCGACCGACCGCTGACGCCCGGGGGTGACGGGCCGGTACCGCGCCCGCACCCGCCCGAGCACGAGCTGGTCGGGTACGACCCCGAACACCCGGCTGTCCCCCTCGGCGTCCGGATTGTCCCCGAGCACCCACCAGCCGGCGTCCCGCCGCTCGACGAGCCGTTTCACGATGAGCAGGTCCTGCTGCAGGGGATGCCGCAGCACGGCCACGTTCCCGGGCCGCAGCCGCGCGCCGTAATGCACGAACAGCTGATCGCCGTGGAGCAGCGTGGGCACCATCGACACCCCCGTCACCTCGGCGATCCCGAACGGGGCCCCGGACTCCCGCCCGGGCTCACGCCCCGATTCCACCATTCGACACCTCCCGGTCCGATCGTCCACGAGACCCATGGTGACCCTGGACTTTTGTCCTAAGCACCAGGGGGCACTCGCGAAAACAAGCTCCTCACCGAGTAATCTCCCACTTGAGAAGACGATCACGAGGAAGGACAGCAGCATGCTCTCCCGCCTGTTTGCCCCCAAGGTGAAGGTCAGCGCCCACTGCGACCTGCCCTGCGGCGTGTACGACCCGGCCCAGGCCCGCATCGAGGCCGAGTCGGTCAAGGCCGTCCAGGAGAAGATGACCGCCAACGAGGACCCGCACTTCCAGGCCCGCGCCACGGTCATCAAGGAGCAGCGCGCGGAGCTCGCCAAGCACCACGTCTCGGTGCTGTGGAGCGACTACTTCAAGCCCCCGCACTTCGAGAAGTACCCCGAGCTGCACGTGCTCGTGAACGACACCCTGAAGGCCCTGTCGGCGGCGAAGGCCTCGACGGACCCGAAGACGGGCGAGAAGGCGCTGGAGCTCATCGCCGAGATCGACCGCATCTTCTGGGAGACGAAGAAGGCCTGACCTTCCTCCCCACCCCGAAGGGGCCCGGCCGCCCGGCGGTCGGGCCCCTTCGGCGTATCCGGTCGCCGGCGCCTTCGACGCGGGGCCGGCTCAGTCCACCGGCAGGGAGAAGCGGCGCTTCTCCTTCGACGTGGCGCCCAGGCGGTCGTAGAAGCGGATGGCGCCGTCGTTCCAGGTCGGGGTCTGCCATTCGACGCGGGTGACGCCCAGGGCGCGGGCCTCCCTGCGGATCGCGGCCATCAGGAGGGCGCCCAGGCCGTGGCCACGGGCGGTCTCGGTGAGGTAGAGGCAGTCCATGTGGAGGTACTCGGCCGCCTCCCAGGTGGAGAGCTCCAGGGAGCAGGTCGCGTAGCCGGCGACGGTGCCGTCGGGGAGTTCCGCGACCAGGCAGCGCAGACGGGGGCTCTCCGTGGCGAAGAGGAGGCCGTGGAGGCGGGCGGCCAGGTCGGGGTGCGGCGGCGCGGCCTTCTCGTAGGCCGCGTGTTCGGCCGCGAGTTCGGCGACCCGCGGCAGGTCCTCGGGGTGGGCGCGGCGGGCGACGGGGACGGTCATCGGACCTCCCCCGCCAGGGCGTCCGCCGCCCACGCCGCCACCCGCTGCTCCGCGGGTCCCGTGCCGTCGAGGACGTGCCGGACGAAGGCCTCGCGTTCGTGGGCGAGGATCGCCGCCTCCCAGACGCAGGGGGCGAGCCCGGCGCGGCCCGGGCGGAGTTCGGCCGGGCGCCCGGCCGGGCCGGTCCAGATCGCGAGGTCCGCCATGTGGCCCTCGATCCAGCTGTGCACGAGGACGTAGTCGCCGTCTCCGCCCGCGTGCGCGATCAGCACCGCGAGGCCCAGCGAGCCCCGGTGGCGGCCCAGCGCCAGGTGGTCCTCCGCCAGGCGCAGGAAGGGGGCCAGCTCCGCCTCGCCCACCGTACGCCCGGGAGCCGCCAGGCCGTACGGCTTGAGGGTGTGGCCGGAGATCCGCCTCGGCCCCAACGGGCGGGCCTCGCGCGTGTGGTGGCCCTTCGACAACGCCATGACGGCGTCCCATTCCCCGTGATCGTTCATACCGTCATCATGCACGGTCCCGCCGTCCCGCCCGCGCGCAGCCACCGGCGGTACGGTGCCGCGCGCAGGGCCGCCTCGCGGTAGGCGGCGGCCAGTTCCGCGTACGGCCGGTCGAGCGGCACCCCCGGCGCCGCGTACAGCAGCAGCCGGACGGCCAGCGGGTCGCCGCGCAGGGGGCGGACGGCCATGTCCTCCCGCGGGACCGAGGTGGGCTGGCACGGGGCCACCGCCTCGCCGAGGGCGATGAGCGAGGCGGCGGTGTGGTAGTCGGCCTGCAGCACCGGCGGGTCGAGACCCGCCGCCGCCAGGACGCGGCGCAGGCCGTCCCATTCGCCGTCGACGGCCGGGTCGACCGTCCAGCGGTCGTGGGCCAGGTCGGTGAGGTCGACGACCTCGTGGCCGGCCGCCGGGTGGTCGCGGGCCATGGAGACGAACTGCGGCTCGCGCTCCACCAAAACGCGGCCTTGGAGGCCGTCCGGGACGCGCAGCGGGCAGCCCTCGACCTCGTGGACGAAGGCCAGGTCGAGCTGTCCGGCGGCCGCCGTGCGGAGCAGGGCGTTGGCGGAGACGTCCACGCGCAGCGCGATGTCGGTGCCCGGCTGCCCCTGCCGGAGCCGGCGCAGCCAGCCCGGCAAGGCGCGGCTGGCCGTGGAGCCCACGCGGAGCGCCAGGCCGCCGGTGCGGGCCGCGGCGGCCCGCGTCTCGGCGATCAGCGCCGCCAGGCCTTCGACGAGCGGGCGGGCCCGGCTGAGCACGCTGCGACCGAGCGGCGTGGGGTGGCAGCCGGTGCGGCCGCGGGAGAAGAGCTCGGCGCCCAGGGCGTTCTCGATGCGGCGGAGCTGGGTCGTCAGCGAGGGCTGGCTGACGCCGAGTTGGCGGGCGGCCTTGTGCAGGCTGCCGGTGTCCGCGATGGCGCAGAGCGCCCGCAGGTGCCTCACCTCCAGCTCCATGGTCAGAGGTTAGGGGCGCTTTCGGGACTCGCGCCAGACCACCCCGTCGATTCGCACGATGCGCCAACTCGCTTGGCCACAGGGCTTGTTGGAGGGCAGGTGATGCGATCGTGTTATCGGCGGATGACATCATTCCCCACCCGCCCCGGCTCCCCCGACACTCTCCTCAACCCCACAGGAGGAGCCCCCCATGCGTCATCCGAAGGTCCTCACGTCCCTGCTCACCGCCGCCCTCGGTGCCGGCCTCACCCTCTCCCTCGGCGCCGCCCCGGCCTCCGCCGACCAGCCGGCCGACCGGTCGTACGCGGCCTACGCCGGTTCGGCCGAGGAGGCCAGGGCCAACCAGGCGTTCTTCGACGCCGTCGTGAAGTCGGTCGCGAAGAAGCGGGCCGCCACGCCTGGTGCCACCGCCGTCACCGTGGTCTACAGCGCCGCCAACGCACCCAGCTTCCGCACCCAGATATCCCGTTCCGCGCAGATCTGGAACAGCTCCGTCGTCAACGTCCGCCTCGTGGAAGGAAGCAACGCCGACTTCGCGTACTACGAGGGCAACGACTCCCGCGGCTCGTACGCGAGCACCGACGGGCACGGCAACGGCTACATCTTCCTCGACTACCGGCAGAACCAGCAGTACAACTCCACTCGCGTCACCGCCCACGAGACCGGACACGTCCTCGGTCTCCCCGACCACTACAGCGGCCCGTGCAGTGAGCTGATGTCCGGCGGCGGCCCCGGCACGTCCTGCCAGAACGCGTATCCGAACTCCCAGGAGCGGTCGCGCGTCGACCAGTTGTGGCGCTACGGGCTCGCCACGGCCTTCAAGGCGGGCTAAGCGAGCCGGGGGTGAGGAGCGGGGCCGCTTGGTAGCGTGCGGGGCATGCCCGATGAGCGGAGCACCACCCTGTACGAGGCCGTGGGCGGCGCCGAGGCGCTGCGCAGGCTCTCCGACACCTTCTACGAGGCGGTCCTCGCGGACCCCCTCCTCGCCCCCGTCTTCGCCGACTTCACCCCCACCCATGTCGAACACGTCGCGGTGTGGCTGGCCGAGGTCTTCTCCGGTCCGGCCGACTTCACGGCGCGCCACGGCGGCCATCACGCCCTGCTGACCGCGCACCTCGGACTCGGCATCACCGAGGAGCAGAGGCTGCGCTGGATGGAGCTGATGACGGCGGCCGTGGAGAAGGAGCTGCCGGACGACGCACTGCTGCGCCGCCGGGTGGTGGAGTACTTCGACTGGGGAACCCGGATCGCCAAGGACGTCTCGGCCTCGGCGCCGGGTACGGATCTGGGCGAGCCCGGGCCCACGCCCCGCTGGGGCTGGGACGGTCTCGCCTAGCGGTCCCTCAGGGGGACGGGGCCCTGCCGTCCGTCACGCCGCCTGCGGCAGCCTCCGGCCGAACTCCGTGCCCGGCGGCAGCTGGCGGCGGACCCGGTTCAGGGCCTCCTCGAAGTCGCCGCCCGCGACGCCCGACTCGTAGGCGGCGCCGCCGTAATGGAGGGTGAGGCTGAGGTCGGCGCGCTCGCCGAGGGTCAGCAGGCAGCTGAGCGTGGCCTGCTGGGCGGTGCCGTCCGTGAGGACGGGGAGCGGGAGGTCCCACTCCAGGACGCACCCGGTGAGGGCCTGCCCGCCCTCGTCCGCGGCGCTCAGCGCGGCGAAGCTCGCGCCCGTGTACTCGATTCCCCTGATGCGGGTGGCGACCCGGCTCCCGTCGGCCGTGATGACGATCGCTTCCGCACCACGGCGGTCCCGGTACCAGCCGGTCCAGACTTCTGTCGACTCCGATGACATGCGCGGACTGTAGCGGTATGACCGGCTCCGGCGCGCGGCCGGTCACCCTGGGGCCGGACTTCTCCCGGTCTCGTCGTTCTTGCCGGTCACGTGCGTGGTCGTGGCTTCCGCACCGTCGTCCGCGGCGGTTGCCGCACCGTCACCCCCGCCGGCCCGGGAGGCCTCCGCGGAGCCGTCCTCTCCGTGCTCGGGCTCGTACAGCTCGCACCGCGGGTTGCGGCAGGGCTGCACCTCCCACTCCGGCACCCAGGCCCCCAGGACCTTGTGCCGCTTCGCGAGCACGTGACGGGGCTCCCCGCAGGCCGGGCAGGGGTGCTCGGCCCGGGGGTCCCGTGTGGTGTGCGGCGCCAGGTCGGCCATGTCTCCAGCCTAGGGCGCGGCCCCCGTCACCGCTTCCTGGTGTACGTCCGCACGACGACCCCGTTGCCGAAGCTCCGCACGTCCGCGAGCGCGAAGTCGCGGATGCCGAAGCCGGTGCCGAACATCGGCGTTCCGGAGCCGTAGACCTGCGGGTAGGACTTGATGACGAGCTCGTCGATCTCGTCGACCAGCTGACCCGCGACCTGGCCGCCGCCGCAGAGCCAGATGTCCAGCGAGCTGTCCTCGGCCTTGAGCTCGCGCACCCTCGCGGCGAGGTCGTCGGCGATCAGCTCGACGTTCGGGTCGGGCGACTCGGTGAGCGAGCGGCTCGCGACGATCTCGCGCAGATGGGCGTACGGGCTGGTGATGCCGGCGTCCAGGGCGAGGCGGTACGAGCCGAGGCCCTGGATCACCGTGTCGAAGCGCTTGTTGGGCACGCCCGCGAGGCCGACGGCCTCCCGGAAGGCGGTGGGGATCGTGTCCGGGTATTCGGTGTTCATGAAAGCGGCGTACTCCTCGTCCATGAACTGGAACATGGAGGAGGCGTCGCCATGGGGGTCGCCGATGAAGCCGTCGAGGGTGCAGGCGACGTAGTACGTGAGCTTGCGCAAACCGGGATCTCTTTCCCTAGGGGGCGTGGTGCATGCTGACCACTGCATCCATAGTGCTTCAGTTGTAGTGGTTGCGCAAGCCCCTTTTCGAAAGACTCAGCGAGTGCGCCGCGTCACGAACTCCGCGAGCGCCAACAGATCCCCGGCCGCCGACAGGTCCGGCACCGCACGGGAGAGTTGCTCCACCGCCCGGGCCATCCGCTCCGCCGCCTGGTTCTGCGCCCAGTCCCGGCCACCGGCCCGCTCCACCGCGTCCGCCGCGGCCCGCACCGCCTCGGCGTCGAGCACCGGGCGGGCGTAGAGCTCGGCCAGCTCCTCCCCCGCCGGGGTGCCCGAGGCGAGCGCCGCGACCACGGGCAGCGACTTCTTGTGGGCGGCGAGGTCGGCGCCGGCCGGCTTGCCCGTGCGCCCCGGGTCGCCCCAGATGCCGATCAGGTCGTCGATCAGCTGGAACGCGAGTCCGGCCTCGCGGCCGAACGCGTCCATCGCCGCGACCGCCTCCTCGCCCGCCCCCGCGTAGAGCGCGCCGAGCGCGCACGCGCAGCCGAGCAGGGCGCCGGTCTTCGCGGTGGCCATGGCGGTCACCTCGTCCAGGGACACCTCGCGCGGACCGCGCTCCTCGAAGGCGCAGTCCGCCTGCTGGCCCGCGCAGAGCTCGATGACGCAGGCGGCGAGCCGGGCCGAGGCCGCGCCGGCGGCCGGGTGCGGGTCCTCGGCCAGCAGCCGCAGCGCGAGCGCGTTCATGGCGTCGCCCGCGAGCAGCGCGTCCGGAATGCCGAAGACGGCCCAGGCCGTCGGTCGGTGACGGCGCGTCGGATCCTCGTCGATGATGTCGTCGTGGAGCAGGGTGAAGTTGTGCGCCAGCTCCACCGCCGCTGCCGCCCGCACCGCGGGCGCCGGGTCGGCGCCGAAGGCGCGGGTCGCGGCGAGCACCAGGGCGGGCCGGAGGACCTTGCCGCCCGCCCCGCTCGTCGGGGTGCCGTCCGCCTCCTCCCAGCCGAAGTGGTACGCGGCGATACGCCGTATCTGCCCCGGCAGGGACGCGACGGTCGTCCGCAGCTGGGGGTCGACGACGCCGCGCGCCCGGTCCAGGAGCAGCACGGCGCCCTGTTCTCCGGTCGTGGTCTCCGCGCTGGTCGCGGTCATGTTCGCAGTCACCTTCCTCGCGGGGCCCTGCACGGGCCCGGGGTTCGCGGTCCTCGGACGGGGAGGGAGGGGTGGGGGCCCGTCGGCCCGGCCCCCACCCCGGGGGCGCCGGCTCAGCGCCAGCGGCTGACCTCCACGTTCTCCAGAACGCCGAGGGCGTCCGGGACGAGGACGGCCGCCGAGTAGTAGGCCGTGACCAGGTAGGAGATGAGGGCCTTCTCGTCGATGCCCATGAAGCGGCAGGACACGCTGGGCTCGATCTCGTCCGGGAGGCCGGTCTGGTGCAGACCGATCACGCCCTGGTCCTTCTCGCCCGTGCGCATGCAGATGATCGAGGTGGTGCGGGCGTCGGAGACCGGGATCTTGTTGCACGGGTAGATCGGGACCCCGCGCCAGGTCATGATCCGGGTGCCGTCGACGTCGATCGTCTCGGCGACGAGGCCCCGCTTGTTGAGCTCGCGGCCGAAGGCGGCGATGGCGCGCGGGTGCGCCAGGAACATCTTGGAGCCGCGCCGGCGGGACAGCAGCTCGTCCATGTCGTCCGGGCCGGGCACGCCGTCGTGGGGCTGGAGGCGCTGCCCGTAGTCGCAGTTGGAGAGGAGCCCGAACTCCTTGTTATTGACGAGCTCGTGCTCCTGACGCTCGCGCAGCGCCTCGACCGTGAGCCGCAACTGCTGCTCGGTCTGGTTCATGGGCTGGTTGTAGAGGTCGGCCACACGCGTGTGGACCTTGAGCACCGTCTGGGCGACGCTCAGCTCGTACTCGCGCGGGGAGGCGTCGTAGTCCACGTACGTGTGCGGGACCAGGGCCTCGCCGACATGGCCCGCGGAGAGGTCGATGGCGGCCTCGCCGTACTTGTTGGTGCGCTGGTGCGGCAGCGCGGCGGCCTCGGCGAGGTGCCCGGCGAGCGAGCCGGCCCGCTCCGCGAGGTTGAGCACGTCGGCCCGGGTGAGCTCCAGGACGGTGCAGGCGGTGGCGGCGCGGGCGGTCCACTCCCAGGTGGCGTCGGCGCCGAGGAGGGCGGCGTCGCCGAAGTGGGCACCGTCGGCCAGGACGCCGAGGACGGTCTCGTCCCCGTACGGCCCCTCGCCGATCTGCTCGACCTTTCCGTGGGCGAGGAGGTGGACCCGGTCGGTGGACTCGCCACGGGTGGCGATGACCTCGCCCGCGGCGTAGGCGCGCTGGCGGCAGCGGGCGGCCAGCTCGGTGAGGGCGTCCTCGTCGTCGTACCCGCGCAGGGCGGGGAGCTCGCCGAGCTCGGCGGGGATGACGGTGACGCGCTCGCCGGTCTGCACGAAGGTGACGCGGCCGTCCCCCACGGAGTAGCTGAGCCTCCGGTTCACCCGGTACGTACCGCCCTGGACCTGCACCCACGGCAGCGCGCGCAGCAGCCAGCGGGAGGTGATCTCCTGCATCTGCGGGGCCGACTTGGTGGTGGTCGCCAGGTTCCGCGCGGCGGCGGTGCCGAGACTCTGCTGCGGTGCGGCCTGACCCGCGCGGACCTCGTCGCCAACCGAACCAACGGACATGGAACTCCCTCTCGTACGACAAACCTGCGAGAGGAAGCCTTTCAGCACGGAGCGTGGTCGCGCCATTACACAAACGAGTGGGAGTTGACGGTGTTCCACGAGGGCACGGCGCACGATTTCCACTCGAACAGCCCAGGGCCCTGTCCGGATCGGCTCGCACACGGTCCGAACGGATGGCACCGGAGCGCTTCCCTCCGGTACTTCCGAAGCAGAGCAAGGAACCGCCGCGCTCTCCTGCCCGAAAGGAGTCGGCCATGGCCCCACCCATGTCCGCGAGCCGCTTCCTCCACGCCCTCCGCGACGAGGGTCTGACGGTCGTCGAGGTCGGCGACTGGCGCACCCACAACCGCAACCACAAGGGCCCCTGGGGCCCCGTGCACGGCGTGATGATCCACCACACCGTCACCCGTGGCACCAGCAACACCGTACGTATCTGCCGGGACGGTCACTCGTCCCTGCCGGGGCCGCTGTGCCACGGCGTGATCGCCAAGGACGGCACCGTCCACCTGGTCGGCTACGGCAGGGCCAACCACGCGGGCCTCGGCGACGACGAGGTGCTGCGGGCGGTCATCGCCGAACAGCGCCTGCCGCGCGACGACGAGGCCACCACGGACGGCAACCGGCACTTCTACGGCTTCGAGTGCGAGAACCTCGGCAACGGCGAGGACCCCTGGCCGAAGGTCCAGCTGGAGGCCATCGCCAAGGCCGCGGCGGCGCTCTGCCGGGTGCACGGCTGGACCCAGCGCTCGGTGATCGGCCACCTGGAGTGGCAACCGGGAAAGGTGGACCCGCGCGGCTTCTCCATGGCGTCGATGCGCGAGCGGATCGCCGACCGGCTCCGCTGACCGCCGCCGTCCCCACGGCACGGTCCCGCCTCCCCCCACCGGCCCCGGCCACCGGCCCGCCCCCACCGTCCGCCACCACCCCCTCCTCCACCGGCGACAATGTCCGGGTGAACGCGTTCGATCCCGCCCGCCTGCGGCCCCGGCTCCCCTCCCCGCTGGAGCCGGTCGAGGACGAGCGCTTCGCCCGGCACGGCCTGACGCTGCTGCTCAAGCGCGACGACCTGATCCACCCCGACCTGCCGGGCAACAAGTGGCGCAAGCTCGCGCTCAATCTGCGGGCCGCCGCCGGCCGCCCGGTGCTCACCTTCGGCGGCGCGTACTCCAACCACCTGCGGGCGACCGCCGCCGCCGGCCGGCTCCTCGGCTTCGCCACGATCGGCGTGGTGCGCGGCGACGAGCTGGCCGGCCGCCCGCTCAACCCCTCGCTCGCGCGCTGCGCGGCGGACGGCATGCGCCTGGTGTTCGCGGACCGCGCCACGTACCGCGCGAAGCACGAGCCCGGGGCCATGGCCCGGCTCCTGGCGCTCGCCGGGGCCCCCGAGGGCGTCTACGTCGTCCCGGAGGGCGGCAGCAACGCGCTCGCCGTCGAGGGCTGCGTGGAGCTGGGGCGCGAGCTCCGGGGCGCGGCCGACGTGGCGGCCGTCGCCTGCGGCACGGGCGGCACGCTCGCCGGTCTCGCGGCCGGATTCGACGGCCGGGTGCTGGGCGTCCCGGTTCTCAAGGGCGGCTTCCTGGGCGAGGAGATCGCCGCCCTCCAGGAGGCGGCGTTCGGCGGCCCGCGGGGCGACTGGCGGCTCGACGAGCGCTTCCACGGCGGCGGTTACGCCCGTACGACGCCCGAGCTCGACGCCTTCGCACGGGACTTCGAGGCGCGTCACGGGGCGCGGCGTGGACTCGCCATCGAGCGACTGTATGTGGCCAAAATGCTCCACGGACTGGTGACGCTCGCCGCGGAGGGCGCCTTCCCGGCGGGCACCCGGATCGCGGCGGTGGTCACCGGCGCGCCGGAGCCTCAGCCCGTCTCCTCGCGGTAGGCGGCGGCCTCCTCCAGGTCCAGGCGGCGCAGCAGGGTGCGCATCATCTCGTCGTCGATGCGGCGGGCGTCGCGCAGCTGTACGAAGACCTCGCGCTCGGCGTCGATCATCTCGCGGGCGAGCCGCCGGTAGGTGTCGTCGGCGGTCTCTCCGGTGACCTCGTTGACGGCGCCGAGCCGCTCCCAGACGGCGTTGCGGCGCCGTTCCAGCACCGTACGGAGCCGGTCCGCGAGGGGCGGGGGCAGGGAGTTGCGCGGGTCGGCGAGGAGCGCGTCGAGGCGTTCCTCGGCGGCCCGGGAGGCCTCGCTCTGGGCCTGCGCCTCGGCGAGCGTCTCCTGGTAGCGGTCGCGGCCGGGCAGCTTCAGGATCCGGATGAGCGGCGGCAGGGTGAGGCCCTGGACGACCAGGGTGCCGATGACGGTGGTGAAGGTGAGGAAGAGGACCAGGTTGCGGGCCGGGAACGGGACCCCGTCGGTGACGACGGGGATGGAGAAGGCGATGGCCAGCGAGACGACGCCCCTCATGCCGGCCCAGCCGACGACCAGCGGCGCCCGCCAGTCCACCTCCGGCTCGCGCTCCCGGATGCGGGCGGACATCCAGCGGGGCAGGAAGGTGGCGGGGTAGACCCAGACGAAGCGGACGACGACCACGGCGAGGAAGACCCCGGCCGCGTACCGGGCCGCCTCCCCGATGCCGTACCGGCCGAGCCCCTGGACCACGTACGGCAGCTGGAGGCCGATCAGCGCGAAGACGCCGGACTCCAGGATGAAGGCGACCATCCTCCAGACCGCCTCCTCCTGGAGCCGGGTGGCGAAGTCGACCTTCCAGTTCTTGTGCCCGAGGAAGAGGCCGACCACGACGACGGCGAGCACGCCGGAGGCGCCGACCTCCTCGGCGGCGGCGTAGGCGATGAAGGGAATGAGCAGGGAGAGGGTGTTCTGGAGCAGGGCCTCGTGGAGATGGGTGCGCAGCCAGTGGATGGGCACCATGAGGACCAGTCCGACGCCGATGCCGCCGAGCGCGGCCAGCGCGAACTCCCCCAGACCGCCGGCCCAGCTGATGCCCTCCCCCACGGCGGCGGCGAGGGCGACCTTGTACGCGGTGATGGCCGTGGCGTCGTTCACCAGGGACTCGCCCTGGAGGATGGTGGTGATCCGGTGCGGCAGGCCGAGCCTGCGGGCGATGGCGGTGGCGGCGACCGCGTCGGGCGGGGCGACGACCGCGCCGAGGACGAGCGCGGCGGTCAGCGGCAGGTCGGGCACGAGGACGTAGGCGAGCCAGCCCACGGCGACGGTCGCGAAGAGCACGTAGCCGACGGAGAGCAGGGCGACGGGCCGGATGTTGGCCCGCAGGTCGAGGTACGAGGACTCGACGGCGGCCGTGTAGAGGAGCGGGGGCAGGATCAGCGGCAGCACGATGTGCGGGTCGAGCGTGTAGTCGGGCACCCCTGGCACGTAGGAGGCGGCGAGGCCGACCGCGACCAGGAGCAGCGGCGCCGGCACCGGGGTCCTCCGGGCGAAGCCCGCGATCGCGGCGCTCGCCGCGACCAGCGCCACCAGCTGCAGTGCGTCCATGCCCGATCCCCGTTCGTGCCCTCACGTCACTCGTGCCACAACGTAACCTGGCCATCATGAGCGAGTGCCTGCACGTTGCCGAAATGCCGCGCCCCGAACCGGCGCCGCTGAACGACACCTGCCCCGAGTGCCTGGCCGACGGCACGCACCCCGTCCAGCTGCGGCTCTGTCTCAGCTGCGGGCACGTCGGCTGCTGCGACTCGTCCCTGGGGCGGCACGCGACGGCGCACTTCACGGCCACCGGTCACCCGGTCATGCGGACCTTCGAGCCGAACGAGCGCTGGCGCTGGTGCTTCGTGGACGGTTCGATCGTCTGACGGCTGGGTACGTCACCCCTCCGCGGGTTCTCCGCGGCCGCCGGGCAGCCGGGGTGCGTCCTACGGGTCCGGTCCTCAAGGGGGGCGGTCCTCGGGGCGGTCCGTACGGGCCCCCGGAGACACGGCGGGACGGATCGCGATAGCGTCTCGGCGGACTGCGCAACCGACTGCGTACCGCCTGGTTCGGGAGGTTCCTCCCCGGACCCCGAAAGAGCTTGTGCCACCTTGGAGGTGAGGGTGTCCCAGATCGCAGGCGAGCCCGGGACCCAGGACTTCGTGGAAGTCCGGCTGCCCGCTGCGGGTGCCTACCTGTCCGTGCTGCGTACGGCCACGGCCGGTCTCGCGGCGCGCTTGGACTTCACCCTCGACGAGATCGAGGACCTGCGGATCGCCGTCGACGAGGCGTGCGCGATCCTGCTCCAGCAGGCGGTGCCGGGGTCGGTGCTGAGCTGTGTGTTCCGGCTGGTCGAGGACTCGCTCGACGTGACCGTGTCGGCTCCGACCACGGACGGCCGGGCGCCCGAGCGCGACACCTTCGCCTGGACGGTGCTGTCGGCACTGGCCGGGAAGGTGGAGTCGTCCGTGGCCGACGACCAAACGGTGTCCATCAGCCTGTACAAACAGCGCGGCGCGGGGCCAGGCCCGGCGTGAGGAGCGGGGACGCGACGGCCGGCATCCCTGAGCAGCAGGCCCGGCCGCACCCGGAGACGGATGCCGGAGTCGAGGCCGGGGTCCGGGTCGAGGTCGGGGTCGGAGTCGAGGTCGCTACGGATCACGCGGAGCAGGCGGACCAGATGAGCGAGCAGGAGCAGCAGGAAGCGGTTCCCGAGGTTCCCGAGGGCCCAGCGGCCCACGAGGAGCACGGGAGTCCCGTCCCGCACGACCGGACCGGGGCGCGGGCACTCTTCGTCGAGCTGCGCGGCCTTCCGGAGGGTTCGCCGGAGAAGGCGGCGCTGCGCGACCGGCTGGTGCGGATGCACCTGCCGCTGGTGGAGCACCTGGCCCGGCGCTTCCGCAACCGCGGCGAGCCGCTCGACGACCTGACGCAGGTGGCGACGATCGGCCTGATCAAGTCGGTGGACCGGTTCGACCCGGACCGCGGGGTGGAGTTCTCCACGTACGCGACCCCCACCGTGGTCGGCGAGATCAAGCGCCACTTCCGTGACAAGGGCTGGGCGGTGCGGGTGCCCCGGCGCCTGCAGGAGCTGCGGCTCGCCCTGACGACGGCGACGGCGGAGCTGTCGCAGCAGCACGGGCGCTCCCCGACGGTGCACGAGCTCGCGGAGCGGCTCGGGATCTCCGAGGAGGAGGTCCTGGAGGGGCTGGAGTCGGCGAACGCCTACTCGACGCTCTCCCTGGACGTGCCGGACACGGACGACGAGTCGCCGGCGGTCGCGGACACCCTGGGCGCCGAGGACGAGGCCCTGGAGGGGGTCGAGTACCGCGAGTCGCTCAAGCCGCTCCTGGAGGACCTGCCGCCGCGCGAGAAGCGCATCCTGCTGCTGCGCTTCTTCGGGAACATGACCCAGTCGCAGATCGCGCAGGAGGTGGGCATCTCGCAGATGCACGTCTCCCGGCTGCTGGCGCGCACGCTGGCACAGCTGCGGGAGAAGCTGCTCGTCGAGGAGTGAGCGACGGGCGCTCGTGAAGGGGCCTGGCCGGGGCTGGGGAGCAGCCTGGCCGGGTGCCACGGTGCCGGTGGCTGGTGCCACGGCGCCTGGTGCCACGGGCGCGTGGTGCTGCGGCGGGCGTGGCGCTACGGAAGGTGGCGCTACGGAGGGTGGCGCGCGTGGTGCCACCGGCGAGCGCTCGGAGCGTGCGGCTGGAGCGAGCGGCTACGGAGCGTCCTGGCCGGGCCGCTTGATGCCGAGCGCCTGGGTCGTGGCCGGACTGACCAGCATGACCAGGCCGGTCACGGCCAGGATCGCGAGGGCGATACCGGCCGGGATCAGGACCTCGTCGTGGAGCAGCTGCCAGGCGACGGGCAGCGCCAGGATCTGCATGATGACCGCCGGGCCACGGCTCCACGAGCGCCGCAGCCACAGGCCGCGGGCGGCGACGAGCGGGATGAGCCCGAGGGCGATGAGGGTGACCCCGCCCATGAGGGCCGAGGTGAGGTCGCCCGGCCGGTCGGCGAGGGTGCTCACCAGCAGGTAGAGGCCGCCGGCCGCCAGGGCGAGGCCCTCCACGCCGGCCACGACGGCCGCGGCGGTGAGACGCCCGGGCCGCGGGCCCTGCTCCGTACGCTCCGTCTTGCTCATGTCCGCACTGCTCGCACTGCTCATGCAGGCAGGGTAGCCGGGGCGGCCCGGAGGCGAAGGGCGCGGGCCGGAACGGAGCCGGCCCGCTCCGGCCGGAGGGGCGGCCGGGGACGAGTGAGGACGGACCGGACTGCGCCGGGTACCGCCGGGTAGGTACGCTGGCGACCATGCGCGCGCTTCTCGTGGTCAATCCGGCAGCAACCACCACCAGTGCCCGCACACGTGACGTGCTGATCCACGCGCTGGCCAGCGAGATGAAGCTGGAGGCGGTCACCACCGAGTACCGGGGCCACGCCCGCGACCTGGGGCGCAGGGCCGCCGACTCGGACGACGTCGACCTGGTGGTGGCCCTCGGCGGCGACGGCACGGTCAACGAGGTGGTCAACGGACTGCTGCACGCCGGGCCCGATCCCGACCGGCTGCCGGGTCTCGCGGTGGTGCCGGGCGGCTCCACCAACGTCTTCGCCCGGGCGCTCGGACTGCCGAACGACGCCGTGGAGGCGACCGGGGCGCTGCTGGACGCTCTGCGTGAGCGGCGGACACGGACGGTGAGCCTCGGGCTCGCCTCGGGGACCCCGGGCACGGAGGACGAGGGCGTACCGGAGCGCTGGTTCACCTTCTGTGCCGGATTCGGGTTCGACGCGAGTGTGATCGGCCGGGTCGAACAGCAGCGGGAGCGGGGCAAGCGTTCGACCCACGCGCTCTATCTGCGTCAGGTGGTGCGCCAGTTCCTGGGCGAGCAGAACCGCCGGCACGGGACGATCTCCCTGGAGCGCCCCGGTGAGGATCCTGTGGAGAACCTCGTCCTCTCCATAATCTGCAACACCTCCCCCTGGACCTACCTGGGGAATCGTCCGGTGTACGCGTCGCCCGAGGCCTCCTTCGAGACGGCCCTCGACGTGCTCGGACTGAGCCGGCTGTCCACCCCCGCCGTGGCCCGGTACGCGACCCAGCTGCTCACCTCGACCCCGGAGCGGGGACCGCACGGGAAGCACGCGCTGACGCTGCACGATCTGACCGACTTCACCTTGCATTCGAAGGTGCCGCTCCCCCTCCAGATGGACGGAGACCACCTGGGACTGCGTACGAGCGTGACGTTCACAGGCGTTCGCCGTGCACTGCGTGTGATTGTGTGACCAGAAGGACCGAAAGTCCTTCTACTCGAACGTTTAGGCTGCCCTCCACCCCCTAGAAGTACGGCTGTGACGGAGCCGACACCGAGGAATCAAAAAAAACTTTCCGGAAGGGGTTGTATCCGTTGCTGGGGTTTGGGAGTCTCTTCTTGGCGATCGGGACGGCCCGCAAGACCGGCCTCCACTGAGAGCCAGAACCCCTCCTCTGTAACAAGGACCACACCAGTTCACCTGGCAGTCGGCCCTTCCCTTGCGGGGGGATTCGTGAAAGCGTTCACATTCACAAGCAACTCGCACGTAACACCTGAGAGAGGTAGCAGCCATGGACTGGCGTCACAACGCCGTTTGTCGTGAGGAAGACCCCGAGCTGTTCTTCCCCATCGGCAACACCGGTCCTGCGCTGCTGCAGATCGAGGAAGCCAAGGCCGTCTGCCGCCGCTGCCCCGTCATGGAGCAGTGCCTGCAGTGGGCGCTCGAGTCCGGCCAGGACTCCGGCGTCTGGGGTGGCCTCAGCGAGGACGAGCGCCGCGCGATGAAGCGCCGCGCCGCCCGCAACCGGGCGCGTAACGCGAGCGCCTGAGCCACCTGCACAGCCTGAGGCCCGGCGGCGCGTACACCGCGTACGCATTCACCGCCCCCCGAGCCGCAGCGCGCAGCAGTAACCCACAGCATTCGAGCCCCGGACCGATTCACTTCGGTCCGGGGCTCGCTGCTGTGAACCAGGGTCGTGGACTCATGAACTCGGGTTCGTGAACTCGGGTTCGTGAAGCCAGGTTCATGGAGTCAGGTTCGTGACGTCAGGTTCGTGAACTCACACCGGTGAACTCGCATCGGTGAACTCACACCGCTGACTTCGCCCCGGTGAACTCCCTTTATTTCTGCGGCTGTACGGGAATGTCGAGGACGACCCGCGTGCCGCGCTCCGCGCCCGGCTGCATGTCGAAGCTGCCGCCGAGCTCGCCCTCGACGAGCGTCCGGACGATCTGCAGACCGAGGTTGCCGGCCCGCTGCGGGTCGAAGCCCTCGGGCAGTCCGCGCCCGTCGTCCTTGACCGTGATGAGGAGACGGGCGTCGGCGCGGGGCTCGCCGCGGACGGCGGTGACCTCGACGGTGCCCTGCTCCCCCGGCGCGAAGGCGTGCTCCAGGGCGTTCTGCAGGATCTCGGTGAGGACCATGGAGAGCGGAGTGGCGACCTCCGCGTCCAGGATGCCGAAGCGCCCGTTGCGCCGGCACGACACCTTGCCCGGGGAGATCTCGGCGACCATCGCGATCACCCGGTCGGCGATCTCGTCGAACTCGACCCGCTCGTCCAGATTCTGGGACAGCGTCTCATGGACGATGGCGATCGAACCGACGCGCCGCACGGCCTCGTTCAGCGCCTCGCGCCCGCGGTCGGAGTCCATCCGGCGGGCCTGCAGGCGCAACAGGGCGGCCACGGTCTGGAGGTTGTTCTTCACCCGGTGGTGGATCTCCCGGATGGTGGCGTCCTTGGTGATCAACTCGCGCTCGCGGCGGCGCAGTTCGGTGACGTCCCGGAGCAGCACGAGGGACCCGATCCGGGTGCCCTTGGGCTTGAGCGGGATCGCCCGCAGCTGGATCACTCCGCCGTTGCCCTCGACCTCGAACTCGCGCGGGGCGTAGCCGGAGGCCATCTTGGCCAGGGCCTCGTCCACCGGGCCGCGGGAGGGGGCGAGTTCGGCGGTGATCTGGCCGAGGTCCTGGCCGACGAGGTCGGCGGCCAGGCCGAGGCGGTGGTACGCGGAGAGGGCGTTGGGCGAGGCGTACTGGACGACGCCCTCGGCGTCGAGCCGGATGAGCCCGTCGCCGGCCCGCGGCGAGGAGTCCATGTCGACCTGCTCGCCGGGGAAGGGGAAGGAGCCGGCGGCGATCATCTGCGCCAGGTCGGAGGCGGACTGGAGGTAGGTGAGCTCCAGGCGGGACGGGGTCCGCACGGTGAGCAGGTTGGTGTTGCGCGCGATGACGCCGAGGACGCGGCCCTCACGCCGTACGGGGATGGACTCGACCCGTACGGGGACCTCCTCGCGCCACTCGGGGTCGCCCTCGCGCACGATCCGGCCCTCGTCGAGGGCGGCGTCGAGGAGCGGGCGGCGGCCGCGCGGGACCAGGTGGCCGACCATGTCGTCCTGGTACGAGGTGGGGCCGGTGTTCGGCCGCATCTGGGCGACGGAGACGTACCGGGTGCCGTCCAGGGTGGGGACCCACAGCACGAGGTCGGCGAAGGACAGGTCGGAGAGCAGCTGCCACTCCGACACCAGCATGTGGAGCCAGTCGAGGTCGGACTCGCTCAGAGCGGTGTGCTGGCGTACGAGGTCGTTCATGGAGGGCACGTGAGCGAGCGTACCCGTCGGAATTAACAGGCGGTGAACCTGGATCTCCGGGCGTCCGTGTTGGAGGATGGCCCCGGTACGACCGTGTGCGCATGGATGGACAGACAAGAATGGTCTAGTCCACAATGCCTTTCATAGAAGCCTCCATCCTCCCCGCACAGGAGGATGGACGAGGTACCCGGCGCTCTCTGCCCTGACTGCGCCGAGACCTCCCACACGGCCGAGGGACCGCACACCCCCGGCCGGGCAACTCCGGGCTGCGGTGCCGGACGGGTTGAGGGTCCCGTCGGGCGCCGCGGCCCGCGGGTGCGTCTTCACCGTTTCCCCGGACCCGGATCCCCGGGCCCCGCCCGCATCACCCGACGCCGGGCTCTCCCCGGGCCGGGCACGCGTCACCCCTCCCCGGGCCAGGCCTCCATCGCCGCCTCGGCGAGCCGTTCCAGCTCCTCCCGCGTCGCACCGTCCCTGGCCTGCTGGGACATGCCCATGAGGACGGCCCCGCACAGCCGCGCGAGGGTGGCGGAGTCGGTGGCGGCGGGGAGCTCGCCCGACTCCACGCCCCGGCGGATGAGCCCCTCGATCCGCGCGATGTTGGCGTTCCGCCGGTCGCGCAGGGCGTCGGCGACCTCGGGGGTGGAGCAGTTGACCGCCGCGGAGATCATCAGGCAGCCGGGCGGGTGGGCCGGGTCGGTGTAGTGAGCCGCGGCCTCGATCAGCATCCGGCGGATGCCGCCGCGCGCCGTCGGCTCCTGGGTGAAGGCCTCCGCGCCGAAGGCCCCGTGCGACCGCGCGTACTCCTCCACGACCTCTTCGAACAGCGTCTTCTTGTCGCCGAAGGCCGCGTACAGGCTCGGCGCGCTGATGCCCATGACGCGGGTGAGGTCGGAGACGGAGGTCGTCTCGTACCCGTGCTCCCAGAAGGCCATCGTCGCCTGCTCCAGCGCCGTATGGCGGTCGAAGGAGCGGGGGCGGCCGCGCTGCTTGGTCGTCATGCCGAAATTCTATAGCGAGCACTACGGAACGTGGGGTACGGTTCTTTCTGTAACGACCGCTAGGGAATGCGAGGGGGGCGTCGTCATGGGCGTGCTCAAGGGGAAGACGGCACTGGTCACGGGCGGCAGCCGGGGCATCGGGCGAGGGATCGCCGAGCGCCTGGCGCGCGACGGCGCGCGCGTCGCGGTGCACTACGGGACCAACGAGGCGGCGGCGAAGGAGACGGTCGCGGGGATCGCGGCCGCCGGCGGGGAGGCCTTCGCGATCGGCCAGGAGCTGGGGGTCCCGGGGGACGCGGAGGCACTGTGGAGCGCCTTCGACGCCCACGCGGACGGCCTGGACATCCTGGTGAACAACGCGGGGATCGGCGCGTCGGAGCCGTTCGCCACGATCGGCGAGGAGGAGTACGAGCGGATCTTCGCGGTCAACACCAAGGCTCCGTTCTTCCTGGCACAGCTGGGGGCCGAGCGGCTGCGCGACGGGGGGCGGATCGTGAACGTCTCGACCGGCCTGTCGCACGCGGCGGCGATGCCGGACCTGATCGCCTACGCGATGTCGAAGAGCGCCCTGGACGTGTTCACGCGCTATCTGTCGAAGGTGCTCGGCCCGCGCGGGATCACCGTGAACGCGGTGGCACCGGGCATCGTCGACACGGACATCAACGCGGGCTGGCTGCGGGGGAACGAGGAGGCCCTGGCGGGCGCCGCGGCGATGTCGGCCCTACGGAGGATCGGCACTCCCGAGGACATAGCCGACGTGGTGGCCTTCCTGGCCTCGCACGACGGGCGCTGGGTGACGGGTCAGTGGATCGACGCGACGGGAGGTTCGCTGGACTGAGCCGGGGGTGTCGGGCGGGTTGGGGGGCGAGGGGGTCGAGGTCAGCGGGTGGGCGCGGGGTGACTGCCGGGAGGAGGCGAGGTGCGGGGGCGGGTGCGGCACCCGGAGTGCGGGGACCCGGCGCGGCACCCGGGGTGCGGGACTGGGCGCGGCGCCGAGGGGTGCCGGGTGGGGTTCGAGTGGCTGGGGAGACGGGGGCGGCCGACGATGAGAAGGGCCCGTCCCGCAGGCCGGAACGGCATGGGCGGACGGCCCGCGCTCTGCTAGATTTGAGCCTAGATTGGTCTATACCACCCGGCTCCTCACCAGCCCCTCATTCAGATCGGCAGGCTCAGCGTGGAAGTTGTCATCGTCAAGGACGCCAAGGCGGGCGGAGAGCTCATCGCGGACGGCATCGCCGACCTCCTGCGCCGCAAGCCCGACGCGCTGCTCGGCGTGGCCACCGGATCGACCCCGCTGCCCATCTACGACGCCCTGATCGCCCAGGTCCGGGCGGGCTCCGTGGACGCCTCCCGGGCCCGGATCGCCCAGCTCGACGAGTACGTGGGCCTGCCCGCCGGGCACCCGGAGTCCTACCGCTCCACGGTGCTGCGCCAGGTCGTCGAGCCGCTCGGGCTGTCCGCGGACGCCTTCATGGGCCCGGACGGCTCGGCGGAGGACGTGCAGGCGGCCTGCGAGGCCTACGACGCGGCGCTGGCCGAGGCCGGCGGCGTCGACCTGCAGATCCTCGGCATCGGCACCGACGGGCACATCGGCTTCAACGAGCCGTGCTCCTCGCTCGCCTCGCGCACCCGGATCAAGACGCTCACCGAGCAGACCCGGGTGGACAACGCCCGCTTCTTCGACAACGACATCGACCAGGTGCCGCACCACGTCATCACCCAGGGCATCGGCACCATCCTGGAGGCCCGGCACCTGGTGCTGCTCGCCACCGGCGAGGGCAAGGCCGAGGCCGTGGCGCAGACGGTCGAGGGCCCGGTCGCGGCGCTCGTGCCCGCCTCCGCGCTCCAGCTGCACCCGCACGCGACGGTGGTCGTGGACGAGGCGGCCGCCTCCAAGCTGAAGCTCGCCGACTACTTCCGCCACACCTTCGCGAACAAGCCGGCCTGGCAGGGCATCTAGGGCCCGTCCGGCGGGTCGGGGCCCGGCAGGCCCCGGGCTCCCCGCGCACCCGGGTACGCGAAGGGGCCCGGCGCCTGATGCAGGCGCCGGGCCCCTCTCCCGTACCACCTCGTCCGTCCCCCCGAGCGGAGGCGGCGGCTCAGCGGCCGGCGATGACCTCGGCCGCGGCCCGGCCGCAGACGCGGGCGGCGCCGTGGGTGGCGATGTGCAGGGCCCCACGGGGCTCCGACTCGTTCAGACCCATCTCCACCACCACGGTGTCCGGGCGGGCCGCGAGCAGGGCGTCCAGGGCTCCGGACATCCACGGGTGCCGGTGGGCGTCGCGGACGACGGCGACCACGCGCCGCTCCCCCGCGGCGGCCAGGACGGCGTCCACGGTCGCCTCGGCCCCGAAGGAGCCGGTGGCGGTGCCGGGGAGCAGCCGCTCCAGCTCGGCGGCGATCCCCCACGGGGTCTCGTCGCCGACGGCGAAGTTGACGACCGGGGTGAAGGAGGCCACGTAGGGGGCGCCGGTGACCGGCTCGTACGGGCTCCGGCCCGGGGTGACCTCGAGGGCCCGGCGAGCGGCGACGAGGCCTACGTCGGTGCCGGGCGCGGTCCCCTCCTGTGACGCCGCGCCCGGCCCCGATCCAGCCCCCCTGACCCGGTGCGCCTGGGTCCAGGCCGCCAGGGCGCGCACGCGCGCCGCGGCGTCGGCCAGCCGCTCCTCGGGCAGTTCACCGGTCCGTACCGCGTTCACCAGCGCGTCGCGCAGGCGCAGTACGGTGTCCTCGTCGGCCAGCCCGCCGCCGACGCAGATGGCGTCGGCGCCCGCGGCGATCGCGAGGACGGATCCGCGCTCGATGCCGTACGTCGACGAGATGGCCTGCATCTCCATCCCGTCGGTGACGATCAGGCCCTCGAAGCCCAGCTCCTGGCGCAGCAGACCGGTGAGGATCTGCGGGCTCAGGGTGGCCGGACGGTCGGGGTCGAGCGCGGAGAGCAGGATATGCGCGCTCATCACGGCTTTGGTACCCGCTGCGATGGCGGCGCGGAAAGGTGCCAGCTCACGGGCGTGCAGTGTGGCGAGGTCCACATCGATCCGGGGCAGCGCGTGGTGCGAGTCGACGCTGGTGTCGCCGTGCCCGGGGAAGTGCTTCGTGCACGCGGCGACGCCCACGGACTGCAGGCCGTCGACGTAGGCCACGGTGTGCCGGGCGACCAGCTCGGGGTCGGCGCCGAAGGAGCGGACCCCGATGACCGGGTTGGCGGCGTTGGAGTTGACGTCGGCGGACGGCGCCCAGTTGAGGTCGACCCCGCAGGCGGCGAGCCGACGGCCGAGCTCGCGGGCGACGGCCCGGGTGAGCTCGACGTCGTCGACGCTGCCGAGCGCGTAGTTGCCGGGGAAGGAGGAGCCCTCCTTGACCTCCAGGCGGGTGACGTCACCGCCCTCCTCGTCGATGGCGACCAGGACGTCGTCCCGCTCGGCGCGCAGCTGGGCGGTGAGCGCGGCCAGCTGTTCGGGGGTGACGATGTTGCGCCCGAAGAGGCCGACCGAGGAGAGCCCCTCGCCGATCCGGCGGAGCAGCCAGTCGGGGGCGGTGGTGCCGACGAAACCCGGCTGGAGGACGGTGAGCGCGTCCCGGGTCAGGGTGTCCGTGCCGGTGGTGAGAGTGGTCATGGGGCGGACGTCATCCCTTCACTGCGCCGGCCGTCAGACCCGCGGCCATCTTGCGCTGGACGAGGAGGAAGAGGATCACGATGGGGACGGCCATCATGGTCGAGCCGGCCATCATCGGGGCGTACTCGGTGCCGTTCTTGGTGATGAAGTTGGAGAGCCAGACGGTGGCCGTCTGGTTCTGCTGGCTCATCAGCATCAGGGCGTAGAGGTACTCGTTCCAGGCCTGGATGAAGCCGTAGACCGAGGTGGCGACCATGCCCGGGGCGAGCAGCGGGAAGACGACCCGGAGGAAGGCGCCGGTGGGGGTGCAGCCGTCGACCTGGGCGGCCTCCTCCAGCTCCTTCGGGATGTTGACGATGAAGCCGCGCAGCGTCCACACCGTGAAGGGCAGGATGAAGGTCAGGTAGGTGATGATCAGGCCGCTGAGCTTGTCGTACTGCCCGAGGTCGTTGAGCAGCAGGAAGACCGGGATGATCATGGCGACGAGCGGGACCATCTGGACGGCGAGGATGCCGACGATGACGATCTTCCGGCCGCGGAAGGCGAAGCGGGAGATGGCGAGGGCGGCGAGCAGGCCGACCGCGATGCCGATGACGACCACGACGGACGAGACGAGCAGGCTGCGGGTGACCGGCCCCCAGAAGTCCGCGATGTCCAGGGCACGCTTGAAGTTCTCGAGCGTGAAGGTGGACGGGAAGAAGTGCGGATCGGGGTCGATCGCGTCCTTGGCCGGCTTGAAGGCCGTGTTGAGCATCCAGTAGACCGGGAAGCCGGCGGTGACGAAGACGAGCAGGCCGAGCAGGTTCCAGCCGAGCTTCGACCTGCGCGGGCGGCGCGGGGCGCGGGTGGCCGCGGTGGCCTTGACGGTGCTCATTCGACATCTCCGATCTTGAGCATCTGGCGCATGTAGACCGCCACGACGCCGAGCAGCAGCACGACCGTGACAAGCGCGATCGCGGAGCCGGTGCCGTAGTCGTTGACGACGAACGCCTTGTCGAACGAGTACGTGGTGAGCAGCTGGAACTCGGCCTCGGGGTGCCCGTTGCGCATCACGTAGACCTGCGGGAAGACGCCCATGTCCCAGATCACCGAGAGCGTCGTCAGCATGACGATGACCGGCTTGAGGATGGGCAGGGTGACGTAGCGGAAGACGCCCCAGGCGCCGGCGCCGTCGAGGCGGGCGGCCTCTTCGAGCTCCTTGGGCACCTGGGTGAGGCCGGCGGTCAGGGTGATGACCACGAAGGGCACGGCCCCCCAGACCACCAGGAGCATGATCACGGCTAGGCCCTGGGGGCCGCTGGCGAACCAGTTGTGGCCGATCATGTCGACGCCGGGGAGGCGGCTGAGCAGCCAGTTGAGCACGCCGTAGTCGGCGTCGAAGAGCCACTTGAAGATGGCCGTGGCGACGATGATGGGCATGCCCCAGCTCGCCACGAGCACGATGTTGATCAGCACCTTGACCCAGCCGGAGACGCGCTGGAGGAGCAGGGCGATCAGCATGCCGACGACCATGGTGACGATCACCGCGCCGGCCGCGAAGATCACGGTCCGCAGCACGACCGCCCAGAACTCGCTGTCGCCGAGGATCTTGGTGAAGTTCTCCAGGCCGGCCGACTCGGGCTCCTGGAAGCCCCAGAGCTGCGGCTGGCCGAACTTCTGGAACGAGAGGGTGACCAGGCGGACCAGCGGATAGCCGAGCACCAGCAGGAGCACGAGCAGACATGGCGCGAGGAGCAGCCATGGGATCCCGGCCCCGCCTGTGGGCTTCCCGCCGCGGGGGGCGGGCGTACCGGCTCCGGAGCCGGAGGGTGGCGATTGCCGCACCGGCGGCACCTTCGCGGTGGTTGTGTCTGCGGCACTCATCCCGTGCTCCTCAACGGTCCCTCTCGTGGTACGGGCCGGCAGGGCCCCGTCACGGTGACGGGGCCCTGCCCGAAGGTCACTTGGTGTTGATGACCTTGTCGATCGCGGCGTCGGCGTCCTTGGCCGCCTGCTCGACCGACTTCTTTCCGTTGGCGATCTCGATGAGCATCGTCTTGAGGGTCTGGGCCTTCTCGACCTGGCCCCAGCCGGGGGCGGTCGGGACGAACCAGCTGGACTCGGCCGCGGTCGCCGGGACGGCGGTGGCCGGGTCGTTCTTCAGCGGGGCGAGGTCCGCCTTGTTGTTGGGCAGGTTGCCCTTGGCGACGAGACCCTTCTGGCCCTCGGCGCCGGTGAAGGCGGCGATCCACTCGGCCGCCACGCCCTGCGCCTTGGACTTGACCGGGATGGCCAGGTCGGAGCCGCCGAGGAAGACGGGCAGGTTCTTGCCGGACGGGCCGGGCATCACGAAGTTCTCGAGCTTGTCCTTCAGCCCGCCGACCTTGTCGTTCTTCGGGTCGGCGGAGGTGGCGCCCTCCCAGCCGGCGGCGAAGATCGTCGCGGACTTGCCCTGGCCGAAGACGACGGGACGGTCGGACTCGTCCTTCGTCTTGTCGCCGTGCATGTACTTGTCGACGATGTTCTTGTACTCGGTGAGGCCCTTGATGGACTCGGGCGAGGAGAGGTTCGCCTTCCAGGTCTCGCCGTCCTGCTTGGCGATGGAGCCGCCCTGCTCGTAGACGAAGGACATCGCGGCGTACCAGTCCGGCGACGGCTGGTACCAGGCGCTGAACTTGTCGCCCTTCTTCTTCTGGATGGCGTCGAGCGCGGCGGTCAGCTCGGCCCAGGTCTTCGGGGCGGCCTTGACGCCGGCCTCGGCGGCGATGTCCTTGCGCCAGGTGCCCACGCGGCCACCGGCGTAGTAGGGGACGCCGTAGGTCTTGCCGTTGTAGGTGACGGAGTCCTTGAGGGCGTCCAGCCACTTGTCGGAGTTCTCGAACTTCGACGGGTCGACCTCGGCGAAGGCGCCCTTGGCCATGTAGCTGATCATCTCGGAGTTGCCCATCTCGACAACGTCCGGGGCCTTGTCGGTCGCGAGCACCGCGTCGAGCTTGGTGTTCTTGTCCGGCCAGCCGTAGTACTCGTGCTTGATGGTGATGCCGGGGTGCTTCTTGGTCACCGCGTCGTCGGCGGCCTTGACCAGCTCCGGCCAGTTGTTCTGGGCGTCGACCGTGAGCCAGACGGTGAGCTCCTTGGCGTCGCCGCCGGCCTTCGCCCCGCCCTTGTCGTCGGAGCCACCGCACGCGGCAATGCTGACCATCATGCCCGCGACGCCGATCGCCGCGATGAGCTTGCGCTTCACGCCACCCTCCTCAGGGATGCCTGCTCCCCCCTCCCACTGCGCGAAGACGCCAAGACATACGTCGAGTACTGCTGTGGGGCTGGGACCTGGTCTTTAATGGTGTAGACCAGTACCCGGAGCTTGGCCTAGACCTTTAGGGGTGTCAAGGGTGTATAAGAAGGGCAGTCGGGTCCGTTATCGGACCGACACCTGAGGGAGGGCGACGACCCGTGACCGGTCCGTGCCACCATGTGAGCCGCGACAGACGGAGGAGCCGGTGACGGCAGCAGCACAGGAGTCGGGAAGGCAGGCCATGGCCACGGACGCGGGCAGCACGGAGACAGAGGGCGGCGCAGCCACCCGGACCGCGCGCGTGCCCAAGTACTACCGACTGAAGCGGCACTTGCTCGACATGACGGAGACCCTGCCGCCCGGCACCCCGGTCCCGCCCGAGCGCACCCTCGCCGCCGAGTTCGACACCTCGCGCACCACCGTGCGCCAGGCCCTGCAGGAACTGGTGGTCGAGGGCCGCCTGGAGCGGATCCAGGGCAAGGGCACCTTCGTGGCCAAGCCGAAGGTCTCGCAGGCCCTCCAGCTCACCTCGTACACCGAGGACATGCGGGCCCAGGGCCTGGAGCCCACCTCGCAGCTGCTCGACATCGGGTACGTCACCGCCGACGACACCCTCGCCGGCCTGCTCGACATCTCGCCCGGCGGCCGGGTGCTGCGGATCGAGCGGCTGCGCCTGGCGAGCGGCGAGCCGATGGCCATCGAGACCACCCACCTGTCCGCCAAGCGCTTCCCCGCGCTGCGGCGTTCCCTGGTGAAGTACACCTCGCTCTACACCGCGCTCGCCGAGGTGTACGACGTGCGGCTGGCCGAGGCCGAGGAGACCATCGAGACCTCGCTGGCGACCCCGCGCGAGGCCGGCCTGCTCGGCACGGACGTGGGCCTGCCGATGCTGATGCTCTCCCGGCACTCCTTCGACGAGCAGGGCGAGCCGGTCGAGTGGGTGCGCTCGGTCTACCGCGGCGACCGCTACAAGTTCGTCGCCCGCCTGCAACGCCCCAACGGCTGACACGTTCTTGACACCCCGATCCGTTATACGGACAGGGGTTCCTAACAGCGGGACCGTCCCCTAGATTTCCCCGTCATCACGAGGTGATCAGTGAGGGGACGGTTTCGCCATGTCAGAAGCGACACAAGGGAAACAAGCGGTCATCACGCCGCTGAGAGTGGTCATCGCGCTCTGCCTCTTCGCGCCGTTCGTCGCGATGCTCTGGGTGAGTTCGTACGCGAAGGTGGATCCGATCCTGATCGGCGTCCCGTTCTTCTACTGGTACCAGATGCTCTGGGTGCTGGTCTCCACCGTGCTCACCATGGTCGCGTACAAGCTGTGGCAGCGCGACCAGCGCACCCGCAAGGGGGGTGACGCGCGATGAACGACGGCGTGAACGGCGTCGCACTCGGCGTCTTCGTCTTCTTCTTCCTGGCCGTCACGGTCATGGGCTTCCTGGCCGCGCGCTGGCGCAAGGCCGAGAACGAGCACAGCCTCGACGAATGGGGCCTGGGCGGCCGGTCGTTCGGCACCTGGATCACCTGGTTCCTGCTCGGCGGCGACCTCTACACGGCGTACACCTTCGTCGCCGTCCCGGCGGCCATCTACGCGGCCGGCGCGGCCGGCTTCTTCGCGGTGCCGTACACCATCCTGGTCTACCCGCTGATCTTCACGTTCCTGCCCCGCCTGTGGTCGGTCTCCCACAAGCACGGCTACGTCACCACCTCCGACTTCGTCCGCGGCCGCTTCGGCTCCAAGGGCCTGTCGCTGGCGGTGGCCGTCACCGGCATCCTCGCCACCATGCCGTACATCGCGCTCCAGCTCGTCGGCATCCAGGCCGTGCTGGACGTGATGGGCGTCGGCGGCGGCGAGAACACCAACTGGTTCGTGAAGGACCTGCCGCTGCTCATCGCCTTCGGCGTGCTGGCCGCGTACACCTACTCCTCCGGCCTGCGCGCCCCCGCCCTCATCGCCTTCGTCAAGGACACCCTGATCTACATCGTCATCGCGGTGGCGATCATCTACATCCCGATCAAGCTGGGCGGCTTCGACGAGATCTTCGCCAAGGCGGGCGAGGCCTACCAGACGGTCAACCCGGCCACCGGCAAGCCCAAGGGCGCGCTCGTGCCCGGCGAGGCCGGCCAGTGGACCTACGCCACGCTGGCGCTCGGCTCGGCGCTCGCGCTGTTCATGTACCCGCACTCGATCACCGCGACGCTCTCCTCCAAGAGCCGCGACGTGATCCGCCGCAACACCACGATCCTGCCGCTCTACTCGCTGATGCTGGGCCTGCTCGCCCTGCTCGGCTTCATGGCCATCGCGGCCGGCGTGAAGGTCAAGAACGGCCAGCTCGCCATCCCGCAGCTGTTCGAGAACATGTTCCCGGACTGGTTCGCGGGCGTGGCCTTCGCCGCGATCGGCATCGGCGCGCTGGTGCCCGCCGCGATCATGTCGATCGCCGCGGCCAACCTGTTCACCCGCAACATCTACAAGGACTTCCTGAAGCCCGACGCGACCCCGGCGCAGGAGACCAAGGTCTCCAAGCTGGTCTCGCTGCTGGTGAAGGTCGGCGCCCTCGTCTTCGTCCTCACCATGGACAAGACCGTCGCCATCAACTTCCAGCTGCTCGGCGGGATCTGGATCCTGCAGACCTTCCCGGCCCTCGTCGGCGGTCTGTTCACCCGCTGGATGCACCGCTGGGCGCTGCTCGCGGGCTGGGCCGTCGGCATGGTCTACGGCACGGCCGCCGCGTACGGGGTCGCGAGCCCCACCCAGAAGCACTTCGGCGGCTCCGCGGCCGAGATCCCGGGCATCGGCGAGATCGGCTACATCGGTCTCACCGCCTTCGTGCTCAACGTCCTCGTCACGGTCGTGCTGACCCTCGTCCTGCGGGCCGTCGGCACGCCGGACGGCGTCGACGAGACCTCCCCCGAGGACTACACGGCCGACGCGGGCGACGCGGGTGTCGTCACCGAGCTGCCGAAGGTCGGCACCGGGCACTGATCCTCCGCACCTCCCACCGGACGCCGGGGCCCCTGCGGGGGTCCCGGCGTCCGGGTGTTGCGGACGCGCGAAGTCCGGGAAGACCGGCGTGCGCGCGGGAGGCGCCTCGCGGGAGACTGCGGGGCATGGACTTCATGATCAGAGACGTACGCCCGGAGGAGCACGAGACCCTCGGCGAGATCACCAGCCAGGCCTACCTCGACGACGGGTTCCTGGTCCGCGGCCGGGACGACTGGTACCTGGGCCATCTGCGGAACGTGGCCGGGCGGGCCGAGGTGGCCGACGTGCTCGTGGCGGTGGCCACCGACGACGACGCCGGCACCGTCCTGGGCGGCGTCACCTTCGTCCCGGCCCCCGGGGTGATGGGCGAGCGCGCCAAGCCCGGCGAGACCGAGATCCGGATGCTGGCCGTCGACCGCGCCGCCCGCGGCCGCGGCGTCGGCGAGGCGCTCGTCCGGGCCTGCGTCGAACGGGCGCGGGCCGTCCCGGGCTGTGCGCGGATCGTCCTGTCCACCCAGACCGACATGCGCACGGCGCACCGCATATACGAGCGCCTGGGCTTCCGGCGAGTCCCGGAACGGGACTGGGCCCCCATCCCCGAACGCCCCGAATTCGTCCTGCTCTGCTACGCGCTGGAGTTGTAGCAACGCAAACGACACACAACATGTGGGGGGTGCCGCGACGGGCGCCCCCCACATGTATGCTCATCCTCGCTGTCGCCGCAGGGGAATCCGGTGGAAATCCGGAACTGTCCCGCAACGGTGTGCTTTTGCGCGTTTCGCGCACGTGCGAGTCCGAGGACCTGCCGACAGTGCGCCCGGTCCGTCCGTTCCGGGTGCCACAGACGTCCGGGCCTCGCGGAGTGGGCCGGTGGACGCGGCGCCGCCCTGCGTACGGCCGCCCGTTCCCGCCTCCCGTCCTGGCCCCGAGCCGAGCGAGGGAGAGCCCCCACGTGACCATCGCGCCCGCCGATCCGGCCGCAGCGATCGAGAACGACGGCCCCGGGACCGTACTCCTGCGGACCCTGACCGATCTCACCGCCGATCTGCCGGACACCGACCCCGGCAAGGTCGCCGCCGCCGCCCTGCGCGGCCGGCACCCCGGCTCGGACGAGGCGGAGCTGCGCGAACTGGCCACCGAGGCCGCCGCCGGCCTGATCGCCGAGGACCCCGCCTACTCCCGGCTCGCCGCCCGGCTCCTGACGCTCACCATCGCCGAGGAGGCGGCCGGCCAGGGCGCGGTCTCCTTCTCCGCCTCCGTCGCCGTCGGCCACCGCGAGGGCCTGATCGCCGACCGGACCGCCGACTTCGTGGCCCGGCACGCCGCCCGGCTGGACGCCACGATCGACGCCGCGGCCGACGACCGCTTCGGCTACTTCGGCCTGCGCACCCTCTACTCGCGCTACCTGCTGCGCCACCCGATCACCCGCAAGGTGATCGAGACCCCGCAGCACTTCATGCTCCGCGTCGCCTCCGGCCTCGCCGAGGACGACTCGGCCCGCGCGCTGGACGAAGTGGCGGCGCTGTACGGGCTGATGAGCCGGCTCGACTACCTGCCGTCCTCCCCCACCCTCTTCAACTCCGGCACCCGCCACCCGCAGATGTCGTCCTGCTACCTGCTGGACTCCCCGCAGGACGAGCTGGACTCCATCTACGACCGCTACCACCAGGTCGCGCGGCTGTCGAAGCACGCCGGCGGGATCGGCCTGTCCTACTCCCGGATCCGCGCCCGCGGTTCGCTGATCCGCGGCACCAACGGGCACTCCAACGGCATCGTCCCGTTCCTGAAGACGCTCGACGCCTCCGTCGCCGCCGTGAACCAGGGCGGCCGCCGCAAGGGCGCCGCCGCGGTCTACCTGGAGACCTGGCACGCGGACATCGAGGAGTTCCTGGAGCTCCGCGACAACACCGGCGAGGACGCCCGCCGCACCCACAACCTCAACCTGGCGCACTGGATCCCGGACGAGTTCATGCGCCGGGTCAACGCGGACGCCGAGTGGTCGCTGTTCTCCCCGGCCGACGTGCCCGAGCTGGTCGACCTGTACGGCGAGGAGTTCGACGCCGCCTACCGCGCCGCCGAGGCCAAGGGCCTGGCCAGGAAGACCATGCCGGCCCGCGACCTGTACGGCCGGATGATGCGCACCCTCGCGCAGACCGGCAACGGCTGGATGACCTTCAAGGACGCCTCCAACCGCACCGCCAACCAGACCGCCGAGCCCGGCACGGTCGTCCACTCCTCGAACCTCTGCACCGAGATCATCGAGGTCACCGACGACGGCGAGACGGCGGTCTGCAACCTCGGCTCGGTCAACCTGGGCGCGTTCGTCGCCGGTGCGGACCTGGACTGGGAGCGGCTCGACGAGACCGTCCGCACCGCCGTCACCTTCCTCGACCGGGTCGTCGACATCAACTTCTACCCGACCGAGCAGGCGGGCCGCTCCAACGCCCGCTGGCGCCCGGTGGGTCTGGGTGCGATGGGCCTCCAGGACGTCTTCTTCAAGCTGAAGCTGCCCTTCGACTCGGCCGAGGCCCGGGCGCTCTCCACCCGGATCGCCGAGCGGATCATGCTCGCCGCGTACGAGGCCTCCGCCGACCTCGCCGAGCGCAGCGGCCCGCTGCCGGCCTGGGAGCAGACCCGTACCGCCCGTGGCGTGCTGCACCCGGACCACTACGACGTCGAGCTGAACTGGCCCGAGCGCTGGGCCGCGCTGCGCGAGCGGATCGCCGCCGTCGGCATGCGCAACAGCCTGCTGCTGGCCATCGCGCCGACCGCGACGATCGCCTCGATCGCGGGTGTCTACGAGTGCATCGAGCCGCAGGTCTCCAACCTGTTCAAGCGCGAGACGCTGTCCGGCGAGTTCCTCCAGGTCAACTCGTACCTGGTGGACGAGCTCAAGCGGCTCGGCGTGTGGGACGCGCAGACCCGCGAGGCGCTGCGCGACGCCAACGGCTCGGTGGCCGGCTTCGGCTGGGTGCCGGCCGAGGTGCGCGAGCTGTACCGCACGGCCTGGGAGATCCCGCAGCGCGGTCTGATCGACATGGCGGCGGCCCGCACCCCGTTCCTGGACCAGTCGCAGTCGCTGAACCTGTTCATGGAGACGCCGACCATCGGCAAGCTGTCGTCGATGTACGCGTACGCCTGGAAGCAGGGCCTGAAGACCACGTACTACCTGCGCTCGCGCCCGGCGACCCGGATCGCCCGCGCCGCCCAGGCCAGCACCATCCCCGTCCAGCAGGCGACGCCCGACGCCGACGCCGTCGCCTGCTCCCTTGAGAACCCCGAGTCCTGCGAGGCCTGCCAGTAATGACCACGTCCACCGAAAAGAACCTGCTGGACCCGGGCTTCGAACTGACCCTCCGTCCGATGCGCTACCCGGACTTCTACGAGCGCTACCGGGACGCGATCAAGAACACCTGGACCGTGGAGGAGGTCGACCTCCACTCGGACGTCGCCGACCTCGCCAAGCTCACCCCGGGCGAGCAGCACATGATCGGTCGCCTGGTCGCCTTCTTCGCGACCGGCGACTCGATCGTGGCGAACAACCTGGTCCTGACGCTGTACAAGCACATCAACTCCCCGGAGGCGCGCCTGTACCTGTCGCGCCAGCTCTTCGAGGAGGCCGTGCACGTCCAGTTCTATCTGACGCTGCTCGACACCTACCTGCCCGACCCGGACGACCGCGCCGCCGCGTTCGCCGCCGTCGAGAACATCCCCTCCATCCGCGAGAAGGCGCAGTTCTGCTTCAAGTGGATGGACTCGGTGGAGAAGATCGAGCGGCTGGAGACGCAGGCCGACCGCCGGCGCTTCCTGCTCAACCTGATCTGCTTCGCCGCGTGCATCGAGGGCCTGTTCTTCTACGGCGCCTTCGCCTACGTGTACTGGTTCCGGTCCCGCGGCCTGCTGCACGGCCTCGCGACGGGCACCAACTGGGTGTTCCGTGACGAGACGATGCACATGAACTTCGCCTTCGAGGTCGTGGACACCGTCCGCAAGGAGGAGCCGGAGCTCTTCGACGACGAGCTCCAGGCGCAGGTCACCGCGATGCTGCGGGAGGCCGTCGAGGCGGAGCTGCAGTTCGGCCGCGACCTGTGCGGCGACGGCCTGCCGGGCATGAACACCGAGTCGATGCGCGAGTACCTCCAGTGCGTCGCCGACCAGCGCCTGACCCGCCTGGGCTTCGCCCCGGTGTACGGCTCGGAGAACCCGTTCGCGTTCATGGAGCTCCAGGGCGTCCAGGAGCTCACCAACTTCTTCGAGCGCCGCCCGTCCGCCTACCAGGTGGCGGTCGAGGGCTCGGTGGACCTGGGCGAGGACTTCTAAAAGGCCCCCATGCCGAAGGGCCCCGCTCCACGGGGGGGAGCAGGGCCCTTCGGCGTGCCTGCGGGAAGGTCAGTCGTTCGCGACGACCGGGTAGCGCGGGGTGCCCTCGGCCATCTGCTTCAGGGCGTCCTTGCGGTCGCGCTTGGAGAGCTTGTCGATGTACAGGAAGCCGTACAGGTGGTCCGTCTCGTGCTGGAGGCAGCGGGCGAAGTAGCCCGTGCCACGCACCTTGATCGGGTTGCCCTTCGAGTCCTGGCCGTGCACCTCGGCGTAGTCCGGGCGGGCCAGCGAGGCGTACGCGGTCGGGACCGAGAGGCAGCCCTCGTTGGAGTCGTCCAGGTGGCGGCGGTCGGCCGGCAGGTCCTGGAGGACCGGGTTGACCACATGGCCGACGTGCCGGACGCCCTCGTCGTCCATGCAGTCGTAGACGAAGACCTTCAGGTCCACGCCGATCTGGTTCGCGGCCAGGCCGACGCCCTCGGCGGTCCTCTGGCTGGCGAACATGTCGTCGATCAGCTGGGCCAGGTCGTCGTCGAACTCGGTGACGTCCTTGCACTCCCGGTGGAGCACGGGGTTCCCGACGACCGTGATCGGACGCGAGGTGCCCCGCTCGCGGTGTGCGAGCTCACGCGCCTCGCAGTCCTCCGTGTCCACGACGAAGCCGTCGTTGATCTGCTCGTCCGTCTCCTGCTGCGCCATGTCCGGCCGCGCCCTTCTGAAAACCCGATTCCGTCGGAGGACAGCCTACGGGCCCGGGGCCGTGACCTCAGCAGACCTCTTCGAGATCACGCCACTCACGACTGTCCGGACTGTCCGCGACCCAGCCGTCGAGCAGCCCGCGCACCAGGCCCGCGGGGGCGGCGATGCCGCACTCGCGCTCCGGGACCCACAGCTCGCCCGGCGAGCGGTGGCCCAGCGGACCGGGGTGCCCGGGCTCGCTGTGGTCGTGCGGGTCCAGGTGCTCGCCCTCGCCCTCGGCGCTCGGCATCGTCGACTCCGAGCAGGCACGGCAGAGCAGCCGTACGGAGGACGACCAGTCCTCCGCGGCGAAGCCGGCGTCGGCGGCGAGCTGCTCCAGGGCGTCCCGGTCGGCCTCGGTGGCCGCCTCCAGGAGGACCACCCAGGTGGGCACGGGCGAGGGGGCCCAGAGCTCGATCTCGTCGAAGACCGGGTACGAGGGGCCGGCCGTGGTGGTGCGCTCACCGTTCGGCACCCCGTCGTGGAGCACGACCTCGCCCCAGCGGCGGCCGGAGGACGGCAGCGGGATGGACAGCACCTCGATCCGGGCGGGGTCCAGGCGGCGGCCCCACACGACCTCGGCCTCGCCCTCCGGGGAGAGCCTCACGGCCGCGCTGCCCAGCTCCATGCCGGCCGGCTCGCCGGTGCCCGCGGCGGCGCCGGGGACCTTGAGCCCGTAGGCCTGCCAGGCGCGGCGGGCCAGCGGCCAGTCCTGCAGGGCGGTGGCGGCGATGCCCACGTTCCACCAGTCGGGGGCGCCCGTCTCCTTGTCCAGGAGTGCGACGGCGCGCAGCCCGGCGGCCCGGGCCTGCTCCCAGTCGTGCCGGAACTTGTGCAGCAGGGCCAGGTTGAACCAGGACTCGGAGAGCCAGGGCTCCAGGTCCGCCGCGCGCGTGAGCAGCGCGCCCGCGTCCTCGTACCGGCCGTCGCCGATCAGCGTGAACGCGCGGTCGGTGGCCTGCCGCCACGAGGCGGAGGGCCGATGCCGTACCTTCCCGAAGATCCTCACGATTCCCGCCTGCCGGTCGCTTCACCCTCTTGTTCGCATCCAACCATGCCCGGTCGGACGCGCGCTCATTACCCATGGGTTACCCCGGCGGAACGGGGGCGATGCCCCTCTTGACACCTCCGCGCGCGAGGACCCTGGCAAGGGCTTCGACCACGTCGGGGTGGTGGTCGTGGGCGGTGCCCAGACGCAGCCGCTCCAGGGCGCCGAGGCCGCCGCCCGGACTGCCGGCGGCGAGGTCGTCGTAGGCGTTGACGGTGCGGACGATCCGGGCGGGCAGCGGCTGCTCCCGGTACGGGTCGGCCTGCCGCTCGACGACGACCGCGACGGCCTCCGGGACGCCGGTCTGGCGCACCACGGCGCCGCCGAGCAGGGCGATCCTGCGCTGCTCCTCGGCGGGCAGCGGGGCGGTGGCTCCGCCGTCGACGGGGTCGACCAGCGAGAGCTGTCCGATGTCGTGCATGAGCGCCGCGTACTCCAGGACGGTCAGCTCGGTCCCGGACAGGCCGAGCTCGCGGCCGACGGCCCGGCTGAGCGCGGCGACCCGGTGGGCGTGGCCGGGCGGGGTGCAGCCGGCGATCTCGGTGGCCCGGGCGAGCGAGGCGATGGTCTGCCGGTTGGTGGTGCGCACGGCCGCGTACCGCCGGAAGGAGACCTGGGTGAGCAGCAGCGGTACGGCGAAGACGGGCAGCGCCCACAGGCCGGCGACGGCCACCCCGAGCGCCATGACGGTGCCGGTGGCGCACACGGCGGAGCCGATGCCGAGCAGGGCGCGCAGTTCGTCGCGGAGCAGCGGGCCGTAGGGGTGACCGGTACGGGCGCGGAGCAGCACGGCCGCGAGGACGGCGTCGCAGAGGGCGGTGAGCACCAGCAGCAGGAGCAGGAAGAGGGCGTAGGACGGGCCCTGGCCGAGGTGGGCGGTGATCGTGCCCGCGTTGAAGAGGGGCTGGAAGCACAGGGCGGCGAAGCCGACGGTGAGGATGCGCCGGGCCAGGAGGTCGGGGTGGGGGCCGCGGCCCCGGGCCACGTGGGGGACGCTCCCGGCGAGGCCGGCCGCGACGACGACGGCGACGGTCTGGAGGACGCCGTGGGTGGTGGCCCGGCCGGCGTCCTGTCCGAGCAGGGCGTACGCGAGGGCGCCGGCGGCGGCCAGCGGGGCCGGTTCCCGCTCGCCGGGCTGGGCGCCGTGGCGGGCGAGCTCGCCCAGGGCGATGAGGATGCCGAAGGCCAGGGCGTTGCCCGGTTCGTCCACCCCCTGCCAGAGGGTGGCGCCCAGCCCCGCGAGGGTGAGGAGCAGGGCGGCGGCGTGGACGGTGGCGGTGGTGGCGCGGGCGGCCGTGGTGGGGCGGGGGGGCGTGGTCGTGGTGAAGTGGGCCGCCGTGGTCGTGCCTGGGGGCGTGGTCTCGCGGGGGGTTCTCATGCCTGCCGCCTGTGCTGGGCTTTCACCCGTGGGTTCGCGGGGTCCGGGGCCTCCGCGGGGGAGGGAGGTGTCCGGACTGCGTGCTCCACTTCGCTTCGCTCGTGGAGGACGCCACCACGTCCGGACACCTCCCTCCCCCGCTCCGGCCCCGGACCCCTTCCCGCCGTCGTCGGCCGCCGGGCGGGGGCGGGTGGCTCCGGCTCCGGGCGCTTTCCCGCCGTCGTCGGCCGCCGGGCCGGGGCTGGTGGGTCCGGGTCCGGGCGCCTTTCCGCCGTCGTCGGTTGAGGGGATCTGGGGGGCGGGACCGTTTCGTCGGCGGTGACCTCTGTCTGCCAGCCGTGTTTGTGCAGGGCGCGGGCGAGGGCGTCGACCATGCGGGGGTCGAACTGGCTGCCGGCGCAGCGTTCCAGCTCGGCGAGGGCCGTCTCGACGGGGCGGGCCCTGCTGTACGAGCGGGTGGAGGTCATCGCGTCGAAGGCGTCGGCGACGGCGACCACGCGCGCGTACTCGGGAATCCGGTGGCCCTTGAGGCCGTACGGGTAACCGCTGCCGTCCATGCGCTCGTGGTGGTGCAGGATCGCCGTGCGGGCCTCGCCGAGGAAGCCGATGCCGCGGACCATCTCGTGCCCGTACTCGGGGTGGAGCTCGATGACCCGGCGCTCCTCGGGGGTCAGAGGGCCGTCCTTGCGCAGCACCCGGGTCGGCACCCCCAGCTTGCCGACGTCATGGAGGATGCCGGCGAACCGGACGACCTCCAGGCGGGGCTCGTCCATGCCGAGCTCACGGGCGATCAGGACCGAGGCGTGGCCGACCCTTTCGCTGTGCCCGCGGGTGTAGCGGTCCTTGATGTCCACGGCCTGGACGAGGGCCCGGATGGTGGCCTGGTGGGCGGCGCGTTCGCGGTGGTACTGGGCGAAGCCCCAGCAGGAGATGTACATGGGCAGCAGAACGAAGAGCGCGGCGACCGGACCGTAGCTGCTGCGCCACAGCACGGCCATCATCAGCCCGGCGAGGCCGTGCGCCGTGTGCGGGGCGAGGGACCGGCCGAGCAGTCCGCGCCAGGCGGTCCGCGGCGGGAGCTGTTCGGCGGTGGCGCGGATGCTGCCGTCCAGCGCGGTGAGGACCAGGCAGAAGACGAGCGCGGTGGCCCCGGCGGGCAGCAGCACGTACGGGAAGTCGGGGACGTCCGGCCCGCGGCCGAGCGCTCCCGGGCACTGGAGGAGCTGCCCGACGACGGCCGCGGCCCAGACGGACAGGGCCAGCTGGGCGGCGCGCCAGGCCCGGCGCAGGGCGAAGGGCGGCCGGTCGACGCGGGCGAGGACGGCGCCGGGTACCGCGGCGAGCGCGGCGGCGGACGGCGGCAGGAGCAGCGCGGCGGTGAGCAGGACGGGGAAGAACGAACCGGCCCCCGGGGACAGCGCCCGGCCGAGGAGGCGGCAGCGGGCGGGCAGTTCGCACAGCGCGTACAGGGCGGCGAGCAGCAGCGTGGTCGGCCAGGGGGTGGCCGCGCCGGGGCGTAACGCGGGCAGGCCGACCGCCGTGGCGGCGAGCACGGCGCAGCCGACGTGGACCCGTGCCGCCCGGGGCACCGGCTTCGACCGCGGAGCGAACTTCACGCCTGTCACGCTAGCGATTCGGTGCGGTGGCGGCGGGCGAGCCGGACCGATTCGCCACATCGGGTGATACAAGCGGATCAGACGACGGACACACCGGGTCGGGCACGCCGAAGGCCGGGCGAGGGACTCGCCCGGCCTTCGGTACGCGTGCGGCTACTGCTCCTGCGGGGTCGCCGTGACGTCCTGCTCGGGAAGCAGGTGACCCTCGCGGATCAGCTCGATCCGCCCCATCACCTTGGCGCGCAGGTCGGTCGGCACGTCGTCACTGCCGCAGCAGCGCTTGACCAGCTTCTTGACCGCCTGCTCCAGGCCGTACTTCTCCAGGCACGGGGAGCACTCCTCGAAGTGCACCTCGAACTTGGTGCATTCGCCGTCGGGCATCTCACGGTCGAGGAACTCGTAGAGATGGTCCAGGACCTCTGAGCAGTCCGTCTCGTGCGGCTCTCCGCAGCTCATGAGCCCGAGCCTTTCAGATCGTGCGTCGACTCTCCGGCGCCCGCGGGAACCAGCCCGCGCTCACGGGCGTAGTCCTCGAGCATGCCGCGCAGCTGGCGGCGGCCCCGGTGCAGCCGGGACATCACCGTACCGATGGGCGTACCCATGATGTCCGCGATCTCCTTGTACGCAAAGCCCTCTACGTCGGCGAGATAGACGGCGATGCGGAACTCCTCGGGGATCGCCTGCAGCGCTTCCTTCACGTCGGAGTCGGGAAGGTGGTCGAGCGCCTGCGACTCGGCGGACCGCAGTCCGGTCGACATGTGCGACTCGGCGCGGGCGAGCTGCCAGTCCTCGATCTCCTCGGCGGCGGAGCGCTGGGGCTCGCGCTGCTTCTTGCGGTACGAGTTGATGAAGGTGTTCGTGAGGATGCGGTACAGCCACGCCTTGAGGTTCGTGCCCTCACGGAACTGGTGGAAGGACCCGTACGCCTTCGCGTAGGTCTCCTGCACCAGGTCCTCCGCGTCCGCGGGGTTGCGCGTCATGCGCAGCGCGGCCGAGTACATCTGGTCCAGGTAGCCGAGGGCGTCCCGCTCGAAGCGCGCGTTGCGCTCCTCGGTCGTCTCCTCGGGGCCTTCGTCGGTCCCTGTGTCGGTCCCGGTGACCGGACCCACCTCCTCCAGCGCTGCGGCGAATCCGAACGCGGACCCGCTCGCTTCGGAGGATAGACGAGGAACCGCTCCGCCCGCCGCCCGAATAGGGGCGGTCCTCGGCCCGGGCAGCACCGTCCAGTCGAGGTCAGCGGCCTGCGGGCGCTCCGGGCAGATGGTCGAACCCATAGGACGGACTCCCTCTTCCTTGCTCTTTCCGGCACCGATGTCCGTCACAACAGACGTCCCCCGCTCCGCATTCCCGCGCCGCCCGCGCGGTCACCGAAGGGACGCGATCCACCCCGAGACCTCGCGGACGATCACGTCCAGTGCCTCTTCCTGGGTGAGCGTCGCGCGCTTCGGCACGGCGAAGCCGTGGTCGCCGTACGGGACCTCGGCGAGGGCGTACGGGCCGGCCGGGAACTCGGCGGGCTTGCCGAACGGGTCGTTGCCGCCCTGGACGACGAGGGTGGGGACGCCGGCGCCCAGGAGCTCGTCGGCCCGTGACTTCTCCGGTCTGCCCGGCGGGTGCAGCGGGAAGCTGAGGGCGAGCACGGCGCTCGCGCCGAGCTCGCCGGCGGTGCGGCAGGCGACCCGGGCGCCGGCGCTGCGTCCGCCGGAGATCACCGGCAGACCGGGGGCGGCGAGCGCGGGCCACAGCCCGCGCCAGCCGGTGTCCAGGGTCTTCGGCGCGGGGGCGACCTTCTTGCCGGCCACCCGCCAGGGCTGCTCGACCAGGGCCACGGTCACGCCCTCGGCGGGCAGCGCGGCGGCGAGCGCCTGCAGGTCGCGGGCCTCGATGCCGCCGCCGGCGCCGTGGCTCACGGCGAGGACGGTCCAGGGCTTCTTGGCGGCGACCCAGGTGATCCGGGCGTCCCCGGCGTCGGTCGGAACGGTCTCGCTCTTCGTCACGCCTCCATCCTGCACCGCCGTGCCACGCGCGCGGGTCCCGGAAACACGCTCGGGAGCGGACTTCAGAAGAGGGTCCCCTCCTCCGGTCCCTCCAGTTCCTGGAGGAGTTCGGGACCGTTGTTCCGTACGTTGCTGACCGCCGTCGACACCGGGTAGGCCCGCATCAGGCCCCCGGGCGGCGGGGCGAGCAGCGAGCGCAGTTCGTCCGGACCGGTGCGGGCCGGGTCCAGCCAGGCGTCCCACTGGTCGGCGGTGAGCATGAGCGGCATCCGGGGGTGGATGTCGGCGAGGGCGTGCGGGCCCTCGGCGGGGGCGACGCCCAGCGGGGCGGTCTCCGCCTCCGTGGTGACCACCGAGCAGGTCACCCACCAGGCCTGCGGGTGGTCGTCGGGCAGGGTCCGGTCCCGCCAGAACTCGTACAGGCCGGCCATGGCGAAGACGGATCCGTCGGCGGGGGTCACGAAGTACGGCTGCTTGCGGGGCCGCTTCCGCTTCCCCTCGACCTCCAGGTCGCGCTCGGCGGCGCCGGTCACCCACTCGTAATAACCGTCCGCCGGCAGGATGCAGCGGCGGGCCGCGAAGGCCTTCTTGAAGGAGGGCTTCTCGTGCAGGGTCTCGGACCTGGCGTTGATCATGCGGGCGGCGCCCTCCGGGCTCTTCGCCCAGGACGGCACCAGGCCCCACTTCAGGGCGCGCATCTGGCGAACCGGCCGCCGCGATTCCGCGTCTTTCAGGGGACGCTCCAGGATCGCGTAGACCTCCTTGGTCGGGGCCACGTTCCAGTCGGGGGCCAGGGTCTCCGTCGGCTCCCACTTCTCGACCTCGAAGACGTCCACGAGGTCCTCGGGCCGCCGACTCGCTGCATACCGTCCGCACATAAGTGCCACACTGCCACGGTCCCGACCCCGACCGAGGAGCCGTCCACGAAATGCCAGAAGTCCTCGGCACCCAGCCCGCCCCCGCGGAGTGGATCGTGATCGCCACGGCGGTCGCGGCCCTCGCCGCGGTGCTGCCCCGGCCGATATGGCGCCTGTCCCGGAACGCGATCACCATCGCGCACGAGGGCGGCCACGGCCTGGTCGCCATCGCCACCGGGCGGCGGCTCCAGTCGATCCGGCTGCACTCGGACACCAGCGGCCTCACCGTCTCGCGGGGCCGCCCCACCGGCATCGGCATGATCCTCACGGCCGCCGCCGGCTACACCGCCGCCCCGCTGCTGGGCCTCGGCGGCGCCGCGCTGCTCTCCACGCACCGGATCACCCTGCTGCTCTGGCTGGCCACGGCGCTGCTCGTGGCGCTGCTGGTCATGGTCCGCAACGCGTACGGGATCTTCACCGTGCTGCTCACCGGCGGCCTGTTCGTCCTGGTGTCCTGGCTGACCTCCCCGGACGTGCAGTCGGTGTTCGCGTACGCGGCGGTCTGGTTCCTGCTGCTCGGCGGGGTGCGGCCGGCCTTCGAGCTGCAGGCCAAGCGACGGCACGGCGGGGCCGGCGACTCGGACGCCGACCAGCTCGGCAGGCTCACCCACGTGCCGCCGGCGCTGTGGCTGTTCTTCTTCCACGCGGTCTCGATCTGCTCCCTGATCGGCGGCGGGCGCTGGCTGCTCGGCCTGTAGCGGGCGGGTCGCGGGCCTCCCGTACCCCCGTACAGTGAGGGCATGACCGAAAGCTCCGCGTCCATCGATCCGCTCACCGGCCTCTGGCCCGCCCCGTATGCGGGTGGCCCCGTCGACGCCACCGTCACCGTGCCCGGATCGAAGTCGGTCACCAACCGGGCCCTGGTGCTCGCCGCGCTCGCCGCCGAGCCCGGCTGGGTGCGCCGGCCGCTGCGCTCGCGCGACACCCTGCTCATGGCGGAGGCGCTGCGCACCCTCGGCGTGAAGATCGAGGAGACCGTGTCGTCCAGCTCCTCCGTCGCGGGGGACCCGGAGGGCGGCGGCGAGGCGTGGCGGGTCATCCCGGCGGGGCTGCGCGGACCGGCGACCGTGGACGTCGGCAACGCCGGCACGGTCATGCGCTTCCTGCCGCCGGTGGCGGCCCTGGCCGACGGCCCGGTCCGCTTCGACGGCGACCCGCGCTCCCACGAGCGCCCGCTGCACGGCGTGATCGACGCGCTGCGCGCGCTCGGCGCCCGGATCGACGACGACGCGCGCGGCGCGCTGCCGATGACCGTGCACGGCGGCGGCGGTCTGGAGGGCGGTGTCGTGGAGATCGACGCCTCCTCCTCGTCCCAGTTCGTGAGCGCCCTGCTGCTGTCGGGCGCGCGCTTCAACCACGGCGTCGAGGTGCGGCACGTCGGCGACCGGCTGCCCTCGCTCCCGCACATCCGGATGACGGTCGACATGCTGCGCGCGGTCGGCGCCCAGGTCGACGAGCCGGAGCACGGCGGGGAGCCCGACGTGTGGCGGGTCGCGCCGTCCGCGCTGCTCGGCCGCGACCTGGTCGTGGAGCCTGACCTGTCGAACGCGCAGCCGTTCCTGGCCGCGGCCCTGGTCACCGGCGGACGGGTCACCGTGCCGGACTGGCCGGAGCGGACCACCCAGCCGGGTGACGCGCTGCGGGAGATCTTCACCGCGATGGGTGGATCCTGCGAGCTCACCGAGCGGGGCCTGACCTTCACCGGCTCGGGCCGGATCCACGGCATCGACATCGACCTGGGCGAGGTCGGCGAGCTGACCCCCGGCATCGCGGCCGTCGCGGCCCTCGCCGACTCCCCGTCCACCCTGCGCGGCGTGGCCCATCTGCGACTCCACGAGACCGACCGCCTCGCCGCCCTCACCAAGGAGATCAACGGGCTCGGCGGTGACGTCACGGAGACCGAGGACGGGCTGCACATCCGCCCGCGCCCGCTGCGCGGCGGGGTCTTCCACACGTACCACGACCACCGGATGGCGACCGCGGGCGCGCTGATCGGCCTCGCCGTGAAGGGCGTGGAGATCGAGAACGTGCGGACCACCGAGAAGACCTTGCCCGACTTCCCGGGGATGTGGACCGAAATGCTCGGGGCCTGAGCCATGCGGCACTACGGCAAGCGCACCGACGAGGACGACATCCGCCAGCGCCCCAACCGCAAGGGCAACCGTCCCCGGACGAACATCCGCCCCAAGCACGAGGACGCCGTCGAGGGGATGGTCCTCACCGTCGACCGCGGCCGGCTGACCTGCCTGGTCGACGACCGGGTCATCCTCGCCATGAAGGCCCGCGAGCTGGGCCGCAAGGCGGCCGTGGTCGGCGACCGGGTCTCCCTGGTGGGCGACCTGTCCGGCGAGAAGGACACGCTCGCCCGGATCGTGCGGATCGGTGAGCGCAGTTCGGTGCTGCGCCGGACCGCCGACGACGACGACCCGTACGAGCGGGTGGTCGTCGCCAACGCCGACCAGTTGGCGATCGTGACCGCGCTCGCCGACCCCGAGCCGCGCCCCCGGCTGATCGACCGCTGTCTGGTCGCGGCCTACGACGGCGGGCTCGACCCGTTCCTGGTCCTGACGAAGTCGGACCTGGCGCCGCCGGAGAAGATCCTGGAGCTGTACGGCGCCCTCGACATCCCGTACGTCGTCGTCAACCGCGAGGAGTTGTACGACGGCGGGGCGGCGGACCGGGTGCGGGAGCACCTGGGCGACCGGGTGACCGCCTTCGTCGGGCACTCGGGCGTGGGCAAGACGACCCTGGTGAACGCGTTGGTGCCGGAGGAGCGGCGGCGGATCACCGGCCATGTGAACGCGGTGACCGGCCGCGGCCGGCACACCACCACCTCGGCGCTCGCCCTGCCGTTGGCCAAGGCCGACGGCTGGGTCATCGACACGCCCGGCGTGCGCTCGTTCGGGCTGCACCACGTCGACCCGTCCCGGGTCATCCACGCCTTCCCCGACCTGGAGCCGGGTACGGAGAACTGCCCGCGGGCCTGTTCGCACGACGAGGCGGACTGCGCGCTCGACGCCTGGGTCGAGGAGGGGCACGCCGATCCGGCGCGACTGTTCTCGCTGCGGCGGCTGCTCGCCACCCGGGAGCGCCGCGAAGGGGACTGACGGCGCGTCACGGCGCTCGCTCACGTTTGCGGATGCGGACTCCTGGTAAGTGCATAATCGCACCAAGTGCGACGAAGCAGTCACCGACGGCGTGGGAGGCACTGACGATGGCGTGGCTGCTGGTGGTGGTCGCCGGGCTCCTCGAAACGGGGTTCGCGGTGTGCCTCAAGCTCTCGCACGGCTTCACCCGGCTGTGGCCGACCGTCGCGTTCGCCTGCTTCGCGCTCGGCAGCTTCGGTCTGCTGACGCTCGCGCTGCGCAGGCTCGACGTCGGCCCCGCCTACGCCGTGTGGACCGGGATCGGGGCCGCGGGGACGGCGATCTACGGCATGGTGTTCCTCGGCGACCTGGTGTCCACGCTCAAGATCGTCTCGATCACGCTGGTGATCGTGGGCGTCATCGGCCTCCAGCTGTCCGGTTCCGCGCACTGAGCCATCGCCTGCGCGGAGGCCACGACGTACGAGAGGGCGAGCCGCAGCGCCAGTTCGCAGGAGCGGACGGCGGCCTCGGGATCGTCCGCGAGCAGCGCCGCCGCCCGGTCCCTGGCCTGGACGAGCAGCTCGCCCGGTGACGGCACGCCGGCGTCGGCGCGCCGCTGCTCGGGTACGGCGGCGGCGCGGGCCCCGGCGCGCGCGGGCCGCGGGACGGGCAGCCGCTCGCCCCAGGCGCCGGTGAGCAGGGCACGGAGCACGGGCCGGGCGGCGGCCGCGGCGACGGTCCACTCGGCGACGGCGACCAGTCGGCGGCCGGGCGGCCCCGGCTCGGCGAGGACGGTCTCGACGCCCCGCAGATAGTGGTCGGCCTCGCGCCGGACCAGGGCGCGGGCCAGCCCTTCCTTGCTGCCGAACTCGTTGTAGAGGGTCTGCCGGGAGACCCGCGCGGCGGCGGCCACGTCCACCATCCGCACCGCGGACCAGGGCAGCGCGCCGAGGGCCGCGAGGGCCGTGTCGAGCAGCGCCTCTCGGGCGGTCGGCGCCCTCGGAGGCTTACGGGCAGTCGGCATCGTCGCCTCCCGGCCAGGTCGGTTCTGCGCACAGCGTTGACGCGTGACCACGCACTGTCAAGGCCCGGCGCCGGCCGACCCCTGTCCGGGGGATAGAGTTTCGACCATGGCCGATTACCACGACGATCTGCGTCTCGCCCATGTCCTCGCGGATGCCGCGGACGCGGCCACCATGGACCGGTTCCAGGCGCTCGACCTGAAGGTCGAGACGAAGCCCGACATGACCCCGGTCAGCGAGGCCGACCGGGCCGCCGAGGAGCTGATCCGCGGTCAGTTGCAGCGCGCCAGGCCGCGGGACGCGATCCTCGGCGAGGAGTACGGCGTCGAGGGCACCGGCCCGCGCCGCTGGGTGATCGACCCGATCGACGGCACCAAGAACTACGTGCGCGGGGTGCCCGTGTGGGCGACCCTGATCGCGCTCATGGAGGCCGGGGAGACCGGTTTCCAGCCGGTGGTGGGCGTCGTGTCGGCGCCCGCGCTCGGCCGTCGCTGGTGGGCGGCGAAGGGGCTCGGCGCGTACACCGGCCGCAGCCTGGCCTCGGCGACCCGGATCGGGGTGTCGAAGGTCGGCCGCCTGGAGGACGCCTCGTTCGCGTACTCCAGCCTGACCGGCTGGGAGGAGCTCGGCCGGCTCGACAACTTCCTCGACCTCGGCCGCGCGGTGTGGCGCACCCGGGCGTACGGCGACTTCTGGCCGTACATGATGGTGGCCGAGGGTTCGGTCGACATCTGCGCGGAGCCGGAGCTGTCGCTGTGGGACATGGCGGCCGTCGCGATCGTCGTCCAGGAGGCGGGCGGCACCTACACCGGCCTGGACGGCCGGCACGGCCCGCACAGCGGCAATGCGGCGGCGTCCAACGGACTGCTGCACGGCGAGCTGCTCAGCTACCTGGGCGGCTGACCGCCCGGGCCGGATGACCCGGGGCCGGATCCCGACCGGCGCCCTCCGCGGGGCGCGCGTGCGCCCTCGCGCGCCATGCGCGCCCTCTTGTTGGGTGCCCGTCCTGCTGTCACTCTGAGACTCCCCCCATTTGTGAACTTGTGAAAGAGTTCTCGAACAGGAGGTGGTCCCCTTCATGCTCGTCCGAGACGCCATGAGCACGGTGGTCCTCACCATCGGCCCGGCCCACACCCTCCGCCAGGCGGCGCGCCTGATGTCGGCGCGACGCGTCGGCGCGGCGATCGTCCTCGACACCGACACCAGCGGGCTCGGAATCCTGACCGAGCGCGACATCCTCAACGCCATCGGCCGGGACCGGGATCCCGACCACGAGACCGCCGACGCCCACACCACCCGCGACGTCGTCTTCGCCGCCTCGACCTGGACACTGGAGGAGGCCGCGGACGCGATGACCCGCGGCGGATTCCGCCACCTCGTGGTCCTCGACGACCACGGCCCGGTGGGCATCGTCTCCGTGCGCGACATCATCCGCTGCTGGACACCGGACCGCCTGCCCGTCTGACGGCGGCCCGGGGCATGAAAGAGGGCCGGGCCCCGTACGGTACGGGGTCCGGCCCTCTCCTCCTCAGCAGGCGCTCCCGGCCACGGAGGGCCTGGACCGCGGCGTCGAGCCGCCTGCCGAAGTGGCCTTCTCGTCCTCGGACATCAGGCGGAAGTCGATCCTACAATGGACATTGTCCAAGTCAATCCCCCGTCCAATATCACATCGGTTCGGGACTCGCTTGCGGCGGCTGTTACCCTGACCCCATGAGTGACCTGTTGGAACGACTGCGCGGCCGCGGCTGGCGGATGACCGCGCAGCGTCGTGTCGTGGCCGAGGTGCTCGACGGCGATCACGTGCACCTGACCGCCGACGAGGTGCACGCCCGCGCCGTGGAGCGCCTGCCGGAGATCTCGCGGGCCACCGTCTACAACACGCTGGGCGAGATGGTCACGCTCGGCGAGGTCCTCGAGGTCGCGACGGACGGCCGCGCCAAGCGGTACGACCCGAACGCCCACCGGCCGCACCAGCACCTGGTCTGCGCCCGCTGCGGCGCGATCCGCGACGTCCACCCGGCGGGCAACCCGCTGGCCGACCTCCCCGACTCGGAGCGCTTCGGCTTCACGGTCTCGGACGTCGAGGTCACCTACCGGGGCATCTGCCCGAGCTGCGCCACCACGGCCTGACCCCGCACGACACGAAGCCCCCGCCGACGGCGGGGGCTTTCCCGTCTCCCGCGCGACGGGGCCGAGGAACGACGAAGGCCCGGATCCGTCTCCGGATCCGGGCCTTCGTGCTACTGAGTAGCGGGGACAGGATTTGAACCTGCGACCTCTGGGTTATGAGCCCAGCGAGCTACCGAGCTGCTCCACCCCGCGTCGGTGAACCCAACCTTACGGGACCGTTCGGAGCAGAGCAAATCGGTTCAGCGGGTGAACCATGTGAGCCGCGTTACGCCGTGAGCTCCTGGTGCAGCGCCTCGCTCAGCCGTGCCGCCCGCTCCGCCACCTCCGCCGGGCCGAGCTCCACCGCGCGGGCGCACCAGCGGCGCCCCTCGGCGAGCTCCCCGCGGCGCGCAGCGAGCAGGCCGAGCCGGAGCGCGGCCCGGCCGTGGCCGGCGTGCGCGGCGCGGGTCCACCACAGGGCGGCCTCGCGCTCGCCGCCCTCGCGGGCGAGCAGCAGCCCCAGGTTGAAGGCGCCGTTGCGGGAGCCGGCCTCGGCCGCCTCCCGGTACCAGCGGGCCGCCTCCGCCACGTCGCCGCGGCCGGCGGCGAGCATCCCGACCCGCACCTGGGCCCGGCGGTGTCCCTGCTCGGCGGCGCGCTCGTACCACTCCTCGCACTCGCTCTTCTCCTCGCGCGGGGCGCCGAGGGCCGGAGGGCCGGGCGCCGGGCGGCGCGCGTCGAGCACCGAGGCGAGCCGGAAGGCCGCCTCCGCGCTGCCACCGCCCGCCGCGCACCGCAGATGGCGCTCGGCGGCCTGCTCGTCGCCGTCGCGCAGGTACGCGATGCCGACCTGAAGGGCGGCCTCGGTGTGCCCGGCGGCGGCGGCGCGCTCGTACCAGCTCAGCGCGGTGCGGTCGTCGTCGCGTCCGGCGTGCAGGATGCCGAGGTTGAACGCGGCGTCGACGCTGCCGGCCTCGGCGGCCTTGGAGAACCACGGCTCGGCGCCGTTGGCGTCCCCGGCCTGGAGCAGCAGGACGGCGAGCGCGTTGGCGGCCTCGCGGTGGCCGGCGTAGGCGGCCCGCCGGTACCACTGCTCGGCCTGCGCGGTGCGCTCCTGGGCGGCGCAGAGCAGCCCGAGGTTGTAGGCGCCGTTCACGTCGCCCGCGTCCATGGCCGCGCGGTACCAGCGCTCGGCGGTCTGCTGCTCACCGCGGGCGGCGTGCAGCGCGCCGAGCGCGTTGGCGGCGTTGCCGTCGCCGTCCTGGGCGGCGCGCAGCCACCACACGGCGGCGCTCTCCTCGTCGCCCGCGTCGCGCAGCAGGAAGCCGAGCGCGCAGGCGGCCTTGGCCTCACCGTCCTTGGCGGAGGTCAGGTACCAGCGGCCGGCCTCCTTGAGCTCACCGCGCTTCTCCAGGAGCGCGCCGAGGTGCAGGGCGGCCCGGCGGTGACCGCGCGCGGCGGCCTGCCGGAACCACTGCTCGGCCTCGGCGAGCCCGCCCTTGGGCGGCGTGGGCTCGGGCGCGGCGGACCGGGGCGCGGGAGCCGCCTTGGCGGCGCCGGGCGCGTCGGCGGCCGAGGTGCGCAGGCCGGTGGCCGTGTCGTACGCGTGCGGGCCGCGGGCCGGCTCCGTGGCGCGCCGCTCCAGGGCGAGGGCGAGCCGGTACGCGGCCTCGCGGTGGCCCTGCTCGGCAGCGGCGCGCAGCCAGCGCTCGGCGCCGACGTCGCTGCGGTGCTCCAGGAGGTCGGCGAGGGCGTAGGCACCCAGGGCGTGCCCCTGCTCGGCCGACTGGCGCAGCCAGTACTCGGCGCCGGGCTCGTCGCCGCGCTCACGGTGGTGGCGCCCGAGGGCGTGCGCGGCGGGTGCGGAGCCGGCGACGGCGGCGACCCGCCACCAGCCGGCTGCCTCGTCCGGGTAGCCCCGCTGGTGCAGCAGGACGCCCAGGTTGTTGGCGGCGGCGCGGTCGCCCTGTGCGGTGGCCCCGCGCAGATACGGCTCGGCGCCGTCCAGGTCGCCGCGGCGCAGCAGCAGTGCGCCGAGGACGCTCATGGCTGCGGCGTCACCGCTCTCGGCGGCGCGCCGGTGGCGGGCCTCGGTCTCGGCCTCGGTCTCGTTCTCGGCAGTGGTGTCGACGGCCTCATCGACGGCCCCCGCGGCCTCGATGATCTCGTCTGCGGCGTTTCCGGAATGCCGCTGCACAAACCGCCCTGTCTCCAACAGAGTTGCCCTGTCCCCCATAAATACCATCGTCGCACCACCTGCAACCCGCGTACACCTCGTATACCGCAGCCAGTGAGGTCACTTCAGCGTTTTGTCGACATGCCCACAGAGAGACAAGTCAAACACGTCTCGCGTCAACTCACCCCATCCATACCGCTCTTCGGGGCACGACGAAGGCCCGGATCCATTGGATCCGGGCCTTGTCCGCAGTAGCGGGGACAGGATTTGAACCTGCGACCTCTGGGTTATGAGCCCAGCGAGCTACCGAGCTGCTCCACCCCGCGTCGTTGTGTTCACACGCTATCACGACGCGGGGGCAGCGCTTGACCGCTGATCAGCCTGCCGGGGCGGCCGGCGGACTCGCCGAGGTGCTGGGGGTCGCCTTCGGCCCGGGCCCGGTCCCGCCGGTGCCCGTCCCGCTCTGGAGCTTCGCTCCGGCGTCGGCCGCCCGCTTGAGCGCGTCCTGCAGGGCGTCCTGTGCCTTGCCGTAGGCCGCCCAGTCGCCCTTCTGCAGCGCCGCCTCGCCGTCGTCGTACGCCTTCTGCGCGTCCGCGATGGCCTGCTTCAGCGCGGCGTCGTTCGTCGTCGGGGGCGTCGGGGGCTTGGTGGTGCCCGGCGGCTGGGTCGTCGGCGGGGCGGTGCCCTCGACGCCGAACACCGCGTTCAGCGCGGCCGTCAGGTTGTCCTCGAACACCGTGGTGTCCTTGGTGGTGTCCCCTTCCGGCTGGTCCGCGTCCACGTACGACACCGCGACCTTCTTGAGCAGCGGGTACGGCAGGTTGCGGCCCTGGGCGTAGACCGGCTCCACGTACAGGAAGCCGCCGTCCAGCGGCACCGTGAGCAGGTTGCCGTAGAGGATGTCGGAGTCGGCACCCTTCATGTCACGGACGAACGTGGCCACGGACGGGAGGCTGTTGAGCTTGTTCTGGACCTGCTGGGGGCCCGGCACGTCCTCCCCGACCCTCAAGAGCCTTATCCGCCCGTAGTCCTTGCTGTTGGCGTCGGCGTCCACCGCCATGAACCCGCCCAGGTTGGGCCGGCCGTTCGGGGTGAACGTCGTCGTCAGCGAGAAGCGCTGGGACTGGTCCCCGGGCATCTTGATGCTCAGGTAGTACGGCGGAACCGCGTTGCCGTCCTTGTTGGTCGGGTCGTCCGGCACCTGCCAGGCGTCCGAGCCGCTGTAGAACTGCGCCGGGTCCTGCACGTGGTAGCGCGTGAGCAGTTCACGCTGGACCTTGAACATGTCCTGCGGGTAGCGCAGGTGCGCCATCAGCTCGGGGTTGATCTCGGAGCGCGGCTTCACCGTGTCCGGGAAGGCCTTCATCCACGTCTTGAGGACCGGGTCCTTCGTGTCCCACTGGTAGAGGTTCACCGTGCCGTCGTAGGCGTCGACGGTGGCCTTCACCGAGTTGCGGATGTAGTTGACCTGGTTCTGCTGGGCGACCACCGCGCGCTGCTGGTTGCCGACCGTCAGGGCGTCGGCCGTGCTCTCGCCCAGCGTCGTACGGGAGGCGTACGGGTAGCCGTTGGTGGTGGTGTACGCGTCGACGATCCACTGGATGCGCCCGTTCACGACCGCCGGGTAGGCGTCGCCGTCGATGGTCAGCCACGGCGCGACGGCCTCGACCCGCTCCTTGGGGGTGCGGTTGTAGAGGATCCGCGAACCGTCGCCGATGGCCCCCGAGTAGAGGATCTGCGGCTCGCTGAACGCGACCGCGTAGGCGGCCCGGTTGAAGGCGTTGGAGAGGTTGACCCCGCTCTTGCCCGCGTAGCTGGTGGTCTTCTCGCCGTTCTCCTCGTAGTCGAGCTCCTTCTGGGGCCCGCCCACGATCGAGTACTGGTCGGTCTTCTCGCCGTAGTAGACGCGCTGCTCGTACGGGCCGAGCTGGCCCGTCGTCGGCAGGCCCTGCTCGGTGAAGACCGGGGAGCCGTTGGCGTCCGTCTGCGTACCCGTGGCCATGATCGCGCCGTAGCCGTGGGTGTAGGTGAAGTGGTCGTTGATCCAGTTCCGCTTCGGAATGCCCCGGATGTTGAGCTCACGCAGACCGACCACGGTGTCCTTGCCCTGGTAGCGGTCCACGTCGAGGGTCAGCGGGAACTGGTAGTACTTCCGCTTCTGCTCCAGCTGCTGGAAGGTCGGCGACACGATGTTCGGGTCGACGAGCCGGTAGCTGGCGGCCGTGTCGGCGTCGGCGCGGAGCTGGTCCTTGGCCTTGACCGTGGACTTGCCCGAGTACTCCTCCGGCTTGGTGGAGTCGATGGCGTAGGCCTTGCGCGTCGCGTCGATGTTCTTCTTGATGTACGGCGCTTCCTTGGCCTGCTCGTTCGGCTGGACCTGGAACTTCTGCACGATGGCCGGGTACAGGCCGCCGATCAGGATCGCCGAGAGCACCATCAGACCGAAGCCGATCACCGGCAGCTGCCAGGTGCGCCGCCACAGGGTGGCGAAGAACAGCACCGCGCAGATCACGGCGATGCAGAACAGGATCGTCTTCGCCGGCAGATACGCGTTGGCGTCCACGTACCGCAGGCCGGTCCAGTTGCCGGTCGCCTTGAAGTCGCTGGACTTCACGGCCAGGCCGTACCGGTCGAGCCAGTACGCCACGGCCTTGAGGGAGACGAAGACGCCGAGCAGCACCGAGAGGTGTCCGGTGGCGGCGGCCGTCGCGCGGCCGCCCGGGCTGGTGATCCGCAGACCGCCGTACAGGTAGTGCGTGAGGGCGGCGGCGATCAGCGACAGGATCGTGGCGGCGAAGCCGAAGGCCAGCAGGAAGCGGTACCAGGGCAGGTCGAACGCGTAGAACGCCACGTCCAGCTGGAACTGCGGGTCCTTCTCGCCGAACGAGACCCCGTTCACCCACATCAGCCAGGTGCGCCACTGGCCGGAGGCGGAGGCGCCGGCGATCAGGCCCACCAGGGCGGTGACGGCGATCAGCACCCACTTCTTGAAGGGCGCGAGCCCCATCCGGTACCGGTCGAGGCTCTGCTGCTCCAGCGACATCGCGCTCAGCGGCGGCCGCAGCCGGTACGCCAGCCAGATGTTCAGGCCGACGGCCAGCGCCATGAGCAGACCGAAGACCAGGAAGAGGCCGATCTTCGTCCAGAGCGTGGTGGTGAACACGGACGAGTAGTGGACCGAGCGGAACCACAGCCAGTCCGTCCAGAACCCGGCGAACATCACGAACGCCATGGCGAGGACGGCGAGGACGCCCAGCGTCATCAGCAGCGTACGGGCGCGCCGGGAGGGCCGGCCGACCCTGATCCTTGGCCCGGAAGGACCTGTGCCGCCTCCGCGGTCCGGCATCTGGAAAGCCAACGTGCGCCCCTCGAGGTTGATGCGTGAGAACGGTGCGTTCACTGCGTTCTAAGCAGGCTCCGCGATCGTAGAGCCCACTGATGCAACTTACTGAGGCTTTACCTAGTTCCCGTCTCCCGGGAAAGACGAGGCAGGATATTGCTCATGTCCAACGTTTCCCCCTCCGGCCCTCCGATGGCCGCGAGCCCCCTCACCCGCGCCGTGCTCGAGATCGACGAGTACGCGTCCGGCCTCGGCTGGGACCGGCCGGCCCGGCTGTTCGCCCTCGTCGACTCCGCCAGGCTGCGCGCCCAGGAGCCCCGGCTCGCCGCCCAGCTGGGTGTCGGCGGCGACGACACCACCGCGTACACACCGATCGAGCAGGAGGAGCTGCCGGCCGGCAAGCCCCTCGACGAGTTCCTCGGCACCATCGCCTGGCCCGACGCCGTGGCCGGCTGCGCGCTCACGGTGGAGCGTCTGATGCTGCCGCCGTCGGCGGAGGCCGCCGTGCCGAAGGGCCTGAACGAGGCCGGGCTCGCTAAGTGGGTGGCCGCTCACCCCGACCGCCAGGAGGTGCGGATGACCGTGGCCGTGCTGCGGGACGGGGCCCGCGAGGCGGCGATCCGGCTGCGCGAGAAGGACTCGCCGAACGAGGTGCTCACCGGCCCCGACCTGGTGCCGGGGCTCGCGGACGCGCTGGCGGCGACCTTCGCGTCGTAGGCCGCCGCCCGCCGGGCTCAGCCGTGGGAGCAGCTGGGCAGGGACGCCGTGTCGCCCCTGCGCAGCTTCTCCAGCGACTTCGTCGCGTCGTCGATGGTGTTCACCTTGACGAGGGTGAGGCCGTCGGGGGTGTCCGCGGCGGCCGCGGCGCAGTTCTCGGCCGGGGTGAGGAAGTACCGGGCGCCGGCCTTGCGGGCGCCGACCAGCTTCATCTCGATGCCGCCGATCGGGCCGACCTTGCCCTTGTCGTCGATGGTGCCGGTGCCGGCGACGAACTTGCCGCCGGTGAGCGACTCCGGGGTGAGCTTGTCGACGATGCCGAGCGCGAACATCAGGCCGGCGCTGGGGCCGCCGACGTCGGCGAGCTTGATGTCGATGGTGAACGGGAAGACGTGGTCGGTGCCGGCCTGGATGCCGACGATGGCCCGGTCGCCCTCCTCCGACCTGGTGGTCGTGATGACCACCTTCCGGGTGGTGGTGGCGTCCTTGTGGGCCTTCTCCGCCGCGGCGGCCTCCTTGGCCGGGACGATCGTGAAGACCACGTCCTGGCCCGGCTTGCGCTGGGTGACCAGCTTCGACACGTCGCCGGGCTCCTTGACGGCCGTGCCGTCCACGGCGCGGATCACGTCGCCCGCGTGCAGCTCCCCCTCGGCGGGGGTGCCCTTGACGACGGTCGCGACGACCACGCGGGTGGTGACCGGGATGCCCAGCTCCTTCAGGGCGGCGACCTTGGCGCTCTCCTGGGACTGGCTGAACTCCTCGGCGTTCTCCTGGCTCGACTGCTCCTCGGTCTTGCCGTCCGGGTAGAGCGTGTCGTGCGGGACCACGACGCTGTCGTGGGCGAGCCAGCCGTAGACCGCCTCGACGGCGTTCATCTTGTAGTCCGCGCTGGTGACCCGAACGGTGGTCATGTTGAGGTTGCCGGTGGTCGGGTACGTCTGGTGACCGGAGATCTGCAGGACCGGCTCGCCGCGTGCCTCACCGAGGGTGTTCACCGTGGGGCCGGGGCTCATCTCCGAGTACGGCACCGGAATGAGGACGCCGACACAGAGCAGCGTGATCAGGACCAGGGTGGAGGCGAGCATCGTCGCGGTGCGGCGTGGCATGGAACGACAGTACGGGACCGGCCTGTGAGTGCACCCCCGGGGCGGTCCGTACGGGATCAGCCGGTGGTCGCCGCCGGGGTGGTCTCACGCTCCGGGCGGACGGAAGCGGAGGCGGGGGTGGTCGTGGTGGCGTGGGACCGCTCCATGGCGTCCCGGAAGCGCGCATAGCCCGCCAGCTCGGCGACGTCACCGATGGTCTTGTTCCGCGAAGCCCAGCTTCCCCATATCGCCGCGCCGACGACTGCGAAAACCGGAATCAGCAACCAGGCGAGCGCTGCCATCCCGACCTCCCATCCCCAATGATCCTCAAGTGAGTTGATCAGCAGATTATTCATCCGCGAGACCAACGCTCACGCCTGGGGGGCGGTTACGCAAATCGGGGCGTTCGACTACACCTGGTCGGCGTGGCGCCTTGCGGCCGAAGGAGGTAAAGGCGAGCCCTCAGCAGGCCCGTCCGGCGGGCGCTCAGCAGGCGCCGACCCTCCCCCAGCCTTCGGCCGGGGGCACCCCCAGACCGTCGGGCAGGCGCTCAGCAGGCCCCCACCCTCCCCCAGCCTTCGGCCGGGGGCACCCCCAGACCGTCGGGCAGGCGCTCAGCAGGCCCCCACCCACTCCTCGGTGCCGTCCGAGAACTTCTGGTGCTTCCAGATCGGGACCTCGTGCTTCAGGTCGTCGATCAGCTTGCGGCAGGCCTCGAAGGCCTCGCCGCGGTGCGGGCAGGAGACCGCGACGACCACCGCGAGGTCACCCACATGGAGGTCGCCCACCCGGTGGACGGCGGCCAGGGCTCGGACCGGGTAGTTCGCGACGACCTTCTCCGCGACACGGCGGAGCTCGGCCTCGGCGGTGGGGTGGCAGGAGTAGCCGAGCGCGTCGACGTCGGCGCCGCCGTCGTGGTTGCGCACGGTGCCCACGAACAGGGTCGTACCGCCGGCCGCGTCGTCGCCGACCGCGCGGAAGACCTCGTCGACCGAGAGCGGGGTGTCACGGATCGCGAGGAGCTTGATCGGGTCGTCCGCGGCCCGCTCGCCGGGGTGGTCGTCGGCGTGGGCGTGCATGTCTGCCATGCCATCCATCGTGCCGTACGGCACCGACAGCGCGGAATAGCGTTTTCCACCGGCCGGCCGGAATCTCCGTAGGAGGGTCCTACAGGCCGCGCCGCTTCCGCATCTGCCGGACCAGGGCCGCCGTGCCGAGCAGCGCCACCGTGGCACCGGCCGCGCCCGCGGCCGTCGCGTCCTTGCGGCCGAGGCGACGCCCCGCGACGGTGTGCCGGCCCTGGACCTCCTCCAGGAGCGCGGCCAGCACCTCCTCGTTGGTCCACTGCGGCCGCCAGCCGGCGTCGTGCAGCCGGCCGACGCTGACCACCCAGGGGTGCATCGTGTAGGCGAGGTCGCCCGCGGGGGACGGGGTGAGGCCGATCCGGTGCAGCCGGGCCGCCGCGCCGAGGGCCACGGCCGAGGGCAGCTCCATGCGCCGGATGCCCGACAGCTCCTCGACCTCCTCCTGCTCCAGCCAGCCGTCGCAGCCCACCGCGAACTCGCCGTCGACCTTCTCCAGGGCCGCGTACTCCAGCGCGCTGACCAGGTCGTCCACGTGGCAGAACTGCCAGGTGGGGCGCGATCCGGCGACGACGAGGAGGCGCGGCGACTCGAAGTAGCGGGTCAGCGCCGTGTCCGTGCCGCCGACCAGGATCGCGGGACGGACCACGGTCACGTTGAGCCCGGGGTGGGCGCGCGGGGCGCGCCGGGCGAGCCGCTCGATCTCCAGGAGGTCGCCGACGCCGGTGGCCTCGGCGGTGGCGCGCAGCTCGGCGTCCTCGGAGAGCGGGATGTCGTTGTCCGGCAGCGCGCCGTAGACCATCGCGGAGGTGCACAGCACCACCCGGTGCACCCCGGCCGCGGCGGCGGCCGTCAGGACGGTCTGTGTGCCGCGCACGTTGAAGGCGGTGCGCGCGGCCGGGTCGGTCTCCAGGTCGAGGTCGACCGCGAGGTGCACGACGACGTCCGCGCCCCGCAGCTTCTCGGCGATGGCCGGGTCGCGCACGTCGAGGATGTGCCACTGCGCCTCCGACACCTCGCCGCGGCGTTCGTCGATGGCGATGACCTGCTTGATCTCCTCGGACGCGGCGAGGCGCCGGGTCAGCAGGTCGCCGATGCCGGACGCGGCACCGGTGACCGCGACGACGGGGCCGCGCGCGGCGGACCTGGTTGAGGGGTTTCGCGCTCCGCGAACCTGAGGATCTGGGGAACTCACCGGGCGTCTCCAGCGGTTGTCTTCAGTACGTACCCGAATGACGCGTACGTACCAGGTGGCGTCCATCCTGCCGCAGGCCACGGCCCGGCGGAGCACCGAGCCCGGATCCGGTGCGGATGTCGGGTGGTGGCTCGCCGGTCGGGCCGGGTCGCGGGCCCGGCCCGACCGGCGAACCACCACCTACGCTGGTGGTGTGGAGTCGGGGAGGCGAGCCGAGCCGAGAACCCGCCGTCGGTATCACGCCGGCGGCCCTACGAGCCGAGGAAACCTGTGAGTGACACCCCATTCGGATTCGGCCTTCCGCCGGAGGAGCCGGAGAACGGCGACGAAGGCAAGAAGAAGGACCCCGCCGGAGGTGGCCAGGGGTCCGGTGGTCAGGGCGGCGGCGATCCGTTCGGTTTCGGCGGGCTGCCCGGGATGGGCGGACCGGGCGGCGCGGACAATCCGTTCGCGGCGATGTTCGGCTCGCTGAACCCCCAGGACCTGGGGGCGGCCTTCCAGCAGCTCGGCCAGATGCTCAGCTACGAGGGCGGGCCGGTCAACTGGGACATGGCCAAGCAGATCGCGCGCCAGGTGGTGGCGCAGGGCACGTCCGACGGCACCAAGGACGCGAGCGTCGGCCCGGCCGAGCGGTCCGCGGTCGAGGAGGCGGTGCGCCTGGCCGACCTGTGGCTGGACCAGGTGACCTCGCTGCCCTCGGGCGCGAGCACCGCCGTGGCGTGGAGCCGCGCCGAGTGGGTCGAGGCGACGCTGCCGGCCTGGCAGCAGCTGGTCGACCCGGTCGCCGAGCGGGTCGGCGCGGCGATGGGCGACGTGCTGCCGCAGGAGATGCAGGCCATGGCGGGCCCGCTGATCGGCATGATGCGCTCCATGGGCGGCGCCATGTTCGGCCAGCAGATCGGGCAGGCCGTGGGCGTGCTCGCGGGCGAGGTCGTCGGTTCGACGGACGTCGGCCTGCCGCTGGGCCCGGCCGGCAAGGCGGCGCTGCTGCCGCTGAACGTGGCGGCCTTCGGCAAGGACCTGGGCGTCCCGGCGGACGAGGTGCGGCTGTACCTGGCCCTGCGCGAGGCCGCTCACCAGCGCCTCTTCGCGCATGTGCCGTGGCTGCGCTCGCATCTGTTCGGCGCCGTCGAGGGCTATGCGCGGGGCATCAAGGTCGACACCTCCAAGCTGGAGGAGGCGGTGGGCCAGCTGGACCCGACGCACCCCGAGCAGCTGCAGGAGGCACTCCAGCAGGGCATGTTCCAGCCGGAGGACACACCGGAGCAGAAGGCGGCCCTGGCCCGTCTGGAGACGGCGCTCGCGCTGGTCGAGGGCTGGGTGGACGCGGTGGTGCACGAGGCCGCCAAGGCACGGCTGACCTCGGCGGACGCGATGCGCGAGACGCTGCGCCGGCGCCGGGCGACGGGCGGCCCCGCGGAGCAGACCTTCGCCACCCTGATCGGTCTGGAGCTGCGCCCGCGCCGGCTGCGCGACGCCTCGCGCCTGTGGGCCTCGCTGACGGACGCCCGCGGGGTGGACGGCCGGGACGGCCTGTGGGAGCACCCGGACATGCTGCCGACGGCGACCGACCTGGACGACCCGGACGGCTTCGTGCACCGCGAGCACATGGACTTCTCCGAGCTCGACAAGATGCTGGGCGAGGCCGCCAGGGGTGACGGCGGGAACGCCGAGGGCAAGGGCGACGGCGAGGGCGACAAGGAGTGAGCCTGTACGACGACGCGGTCCTGGTACTGAAGGAGTACGGGGACCAGCCGGAGCTCCGTGACGTCTACCTGGAGCACCTCTCGGCCCATCCGGACGGCATGTACAAGCCCTGCCAGGCGGGTCACCTCACCAGCAGCGCGCTGGTGATCGACCCCTCGCGCGGGCGGGTGCTGCTGACCCTGCACAAGAAGCTGGGCATGTGGCTGCAGATGGGTGGCCACTGCGAGGCGGGGGACGCGACGCTGGAGGAGGCGGCGCTGCGCGAGGCCCGCGAGGAGTCGGGGATCGAGACGGGTCTGACACTGCTGCCGGGCGGCCCGGTGCGGCTCGACCGGCATCCGATCCCGGCGCCCTGCCACTGGCACCTGGACGTGCAGTACGCGGCGCTGGCGCCGGCGGACGCGGTGGCGGAGATCAGCGACGAGTCGCTGGACCTGCGCTGGTTCGCGTACGACGAGGTGGCGGGCGTGGCGGACACCTCGGTGGTCCGGCTCCTGGAGAACACGCTGAGGCGGCTGTAGCGCCGATCGGCGGAGGCGTAGCGGTAAGGGGCGGTCGCCGTAGCGACCGCCCCTTACCTGTGCCGTGAGGAGGCTCAGTTCCAGACGTTGTTCTGGTTCTGGGCGCGCGAGCCGTGCTGACCGACGCCGAACTGGGCGGCGACGCCCTGGCCGACGGCGGCGTTCTGCGGCGGCATGACCTCGCTCGGCTGCACCAGGGCGAAGCCCTGGCCGAGGAAACTGAGCTCCCAGCCCTCGCCGGTGTTGCCGCGGCGGCGCATGACGCTGCTGTTGACCGTCTGCGCCTGCATCTGGACCCGCAGTCCGGTGGACCAGGCGACGATCGCGTCCGCGTCCACGTTGACGTACTTGTCGGGCGTGACCTGCATCATCAGCGGCTGGCCGGAGGTCATCAGGGCGACCTTGCCGCGGCCGGTGATGTTCAGCTGGTACTTGCCGGTGCCGGAGACGCCGTACTGGCTGTCCACGGCGATGACCTCGGTGTGCAGCGTGGAGTCGAGCGCCAGCACGTAGGAGCTGTCGACGGTCAGGCCGTCCTGCTCGATGTCGACGACGTGGACGTACTGGGCCAGGTTGGCGAAGTAGACGGTGCCCTGCCCGGAGCAGCGCATCAGGTCGAGGCCCTCACCGGTGCGGGCGCGGGCCCGGCGCTGGTTCGGGGTCTGGTACTCGCCGTCGAAGTCGACGAGTCCCTGGTAGGCGACCATGGCGCCCTTGCGGGCCAGGATGTCGTCCGAGCCGCCCAGGGTGACCCGCAGCAGCTGCGGGTTCTGGATGACGTAGCGCTCCTGGCTCTGCTGTTCGGCGTGGTTGAAAAGCGGGCTCTGCATGATGTGTTCTCGCTCCCCCTCAGCCCCGGACCCGCAGGCGGTCGGTGCTGTCCTCGCTCGGCTGTACGACGACGATGCCCTGGCCGGAGAAGGCCATCTGGTAGGCCTCGCCGCTGCCCCGTCCGATGAGGGAGGAGGCCTTGAAGCTGCGCTTGCCCTTCACCTTGAGCCCGGGCGACCAGGCGACGAGCGCGTCGGGGTCGACGTACGTCTCGTCCTCGCCGCGGCCGCAGTCGACGACGATCGGCGTGCCACGGGAGGTGAGGGCGACCCAGCCGGTGCCCGCGATCTCCACGTTGAACAGGCCCTGCCCGGCGAACTTGGCGAGGCCCTTCACCCGCTCGACGCCCCACTGGAGGTGCGCGTCGAAGGCGAGCACGTTGGAGCCGTTCACGGAGATCGAGTCGTTCTGGAGGTTGATCACGACGACGTCCGCGCCGTAGTCGGCGAGGTAGAGCAGCCCGTCGCCGGAGCACTTCATGACGGGCGCGCCCTCGCCGGTGAGCCACTGCTGGGCGAACTGCCGGACGGCGGGCGGGTTGGGCTCGTAGGATACGAAGCCCTCGTAGGCGACCATCGAGCCGGTGCGCGCGTAGAGGTCCTGGCCGGTCGCCATGGCGACCTTGAGCATGGAGCGGCCGTGGTTCTCCATGCGGGCCGTGACCGGGGTCGGGGCGTAGCCCGCGAGTTGCTGGTTCATGGTTCCGGGCTCCCTCAGACCTCGTAGGGCTGGACGACGATGAAGTTGCCGGGGGCGCCCCGGAACTGCAGGTTCACGGTCTCCCCGCTGTGGCCCGGGTAGGCGTTGCGGCGCAGTCGGACCTGGCTGGAGAGGACGACCTGGGACGCGGCGGACCAGGCGACGACGGCGTTGCAGTCGGCGAAGGTCGTCGGCGTGACGGGCAGCACGACGGGGATGCCGTGGGTCTTCACGACCACGGTGCCGGTGCCCTGGAACTGCATGGTGAACAGGGCGCCGCCGGGGATGCCGTGGCCCTCGATGCGCCGGACCTCGTGCTGCAGCGACTCGTCGAAGGCCAGCACGTTCTCCGCGGAGACGCAGATGGCGTCGCCCTGGAGCTCGATCGGGTGCAGGTGGGCGCCGTTCTCGGCGAGGAAGACCTGGCCGCGGCCGGTGCAGCGCATCAGCTGCATCTCCTGGCCGGTGGCGTTGCCGACGATGCGGCCGGCGAATCCGGCTCCCTTGTAGGCGAAGTCGACCTTGCCCTGGTACATGACCATGGAGCCCTGCCGGGCAAGCACGGGGACGCCGCCCATGGCCAGGTCCACCCGCATGAGCTGCTGGTTCTGCGGGGTCCAGCGGGCGCCGGTCGCGGTCTCCTTGTACGGCGCGAGGGCATTGGCGAGGCCGGCGCCGGTGGCGGGCACGCCCTGCGGCACGCCCTGGGGCAGACCCTGCTGCGGGAGCTGGCCGAACTGCTGCTGGCCGTACGGCTGCTGGCCGTACGGGGCGGGGGCCGGCTGACCGTAGGGCGCGGGCGCGCCGGGCGGCGGGGTCTGGCCGGGGACCTGCCCGTACTGCGGGGGCTGCGGCGGCTGTCCGTACGGCGCCGGGGCGGGCGCGGGCGGGCCGGGCGCGGGGGCCGGGGCGGGGGCCGGCGGTGCGAGCGGTGCGGCCATGGTCGGCTGGGCGTGCATCGGCGCCGGCGCGGGAGCCGGGGCGGGCGGGGCGCCGAACGCCGGGGCGGGCGCGGGCGCCTGGGGCGCGGCGGGCGCGCCGAAGGACGGCGGTGCGGCGGACTGCGGCGGCGGGGCGAAGCCGGGGGCGGCGCCCTGCGGCTGCTGCGCGGCGGGCTCCTCCTCGGCGACCTCGCCGCCGAAGTTCTTCAGCAGCGCCTCCAGGCCGCCGTCGAAACCCTGGCCGACGGCGGCGAACCGCCAGACGTCCTTCAGGTAGAAGTCGCCGAGCATGACCGCGCGCTCGGTGGTGAACTCGGCGCCGTTGAACGCGTAGCGGGCGACCTCCTCGCCGCCGGCGACGATCCGGATCCAGCCGGGGCCGACCTGCGACATCTGCCCGGCGCCGTCGATCGTCGCCGTGAACGACAGCTTGTGGATGTGCGCGGGAACGCGGTCGAGAGTGACGCGGAACGACTCGGTGTCACCGGCCTGCGCGCCGAGCAGCTGGATGGACTCCTCGGGCGACTTGGGCTGGTTGAAGAAGACGAAGTAGCGGTCGTCGGAGAGCCGTTCGTCCGCGTCGAGACCGAAGCAGCTGATATCGAAGGTCAGACCGGGCGCCGAGATCTGCACACCCACGTACAGATCCGTGCCCGACGTGAGATCACTGATCTTGGCCTTGTGGCCGCGTTGGAATTCCCTGGCCATATGTGACGACCGTCCCCCATCCCGAATTACGAATGCGTCGCGCCAGGCTAACGGCTGTTCGTGAGATCGGGGCAAGCCCGTACCCGTTCGGTACAGAACCGGAGCACGAGCGTCGTCACTCTTCGCGAGCGTGCGGCAGGTGCGGCAGCCGGCCGGCGGCGACCACGCCCTCCAGATAGCCGCGGGCCCGCTCGGTGCGCGGGTAGGCCTCCAGGAGCCGCCAGAAACCCGGCCCGTGGCCCGGCACGAGGAGGTGGGCGAGCTCGTGACACAGGACGTAGTCGATGACGTACTCGGGCATCCCCTGGAGCCGGTGGGAGAGCCGGATGCTGCCCTCGGAGGGGGTGCAGGAGCCCCAGCGGGTGTTCTGGTTGGTCACCCAGCGGACGGACGCGGGGCGGGCGCGGCCGTCGAAGTACTGGGCCGACAGGCGCTCGGCGCGCTCGGTCAGCTCCTGGTCGCCGAGGACCTTCTTGCTCTCCTGGGCCGCCAGCTTCTCGAGCATGACGCCGACCCAGCGCTGCTCCTCCGCCTCGGACATCCGGGCGGGGATGAGCACGATGGTCCGGTCGCCCTCGCGGTAGGCGGAGACCGTCCGGCTCCGGCGGTTGCTTCTGCGCACCTCGACCGCACTCGTCCCCGAGCCGCGGGGCGGTCTGCTGGTCACGCTGCGCTGTGGGTCGGCCGGCACGGTCCCGACGTTACCCGGTGGGCGTGGCGGAAGTCCCGCACCATTCGAATGATTAATCCCTCCCCCCTGTGGACAACTTTCCGCACCGCTTGCCCGGCCGGGGCAATCTGACCTCGACGACGAAGCGCGAAGAAAGATCGTTACGGGGGGTGGGGCCATGCGTCCGATGGTGAAACCGGCGCTGCGGCGCGCCTGGCGGAATCTGTCGTACGTGCAGTTCGGGGTGACGCCCGCGCACGCGGTGGTGCTGGGGCCGGTCGACACGGCCACGGGCAGTCTGCTGGGTCTTCTCGACGGGACACGCGGGATGGAGCTGCTGCGGGCGGAGGCGGCGGCCCTCGGTCTGCGCGAGGGCCGCCTGGAGGCACTGCTCGGGCGGCTCGCCGACGCGGGGCTGCTCGCCGACGCCTCCGTGCGGCCGCCGGGCGGACCGCCGGGCGGCTCCTCGGACCTCGGCGCTCCGGGCGGCTCCTCGGGCCTCGGCGGCCGGGGCGGACCGCCGGGTGCACCGCCCGGGGCGCCGAGGTCCGAGCTGGACCCGGTGCGCGCGGACCTGGCCTCGCTGTCCGTGGTGCACCGGGCGCCGGACGGGGCGGCGCGGGCGCTGGCCGCGCGCCGGGCCATGCGGGTCCAGGTGCGGGGCGCGGGCCGGGTGGGCGCGGCGGTGGCGGCGCTCCTGTCGGCGGCGGGGGTCGGACGGGTCGAGGTCCTGGACTCCGGCACGGTCGCGCCGTGGGAGGTCTCGCCGGGCGGACTGCCGGCCGAGGCGGTCGGCGAGCGCAGGGCCGTGGCGGCGCGGCGGCTCGTGGGGCGGGCGGCACCGGGCGGGCGGCCGCCGCGGGGCGGTCCGGGCGGTCCGGGTGACGGGGCCGGCGAGCCGGGACTCTCACTCGTGGTGGTGACACCGCGGGACGGCCTGGGCGCCTATGTGCCCGACCCGTTGCCGGCCGAGGCCTGGCTCACCACCGGCACCCCCCATCTCTACGCGGGCGTGCTCGAAGCCACCGGTGTGGTCGGGCCGTTGGTGCTGCCGGGCGGCACGGCCTGCGCGGGCTGCATGCAGCGGGAGCGGGCGGACCGGGAGCCCGTGTGGCCGCGGCTGCCCGCCCAGTGGCGCTCCGGCGCGCCGCATCCGCTGCCCGCCTGCGACGTGGGGATGGCGCAGGCGGTCGCGGGGCTCGCCGCCGCGCACGCCCTGGCCTTCCTCGACGGGGACCTGCCGTCGAGCACCGGGGCGCGCTGGGAGGTGTCCCTGCCGCTGCTCGAGTGGCGCTCGGCTCCGGTCCGGGCGCACCCGGCGTGTCCGTGCGGGGCGCGTCGCGACCCGGAGGGGGAGCATGCCTCGGCGGCGCGGCGTCCGCAGGACACAATGGCGGGGTAACGGCCCTGCGCGGCACGGCAGTCTGGGATCTGGAGGGCGCATGTCTGATCTTCCCCGGAAGGCGGTCACCCGGACCGCCAAGTTGGCCGCGTTGCCACTCGGCTTCGCGGGGCGGGCCACCTGGGGCCTGGGCAAGCGGATCGGCGGCAGGTCGGCGGAGTTGGTAGCCCGGGAGCTCCAGCAGCGCACGGCCGAGCAGCTGTTCAAGGTCCTCGGCGAGCTGAAGGGCGGGGCCATGAAGTTCGGGCAGGCCCTGTCCGTCTTCGAGTCGGCGCTGCCCGAGGAGGTGGCCGGGCCCTACCGTGCGGCGCTCACCAAGCTCCAGGAGGCCGCCCCGCCGATGCCGACGCGGACCGTGCACGGGGTGCTGGAGGAGGGGCTCGGCGAGGACTGGCGGGCGCTGTTCCTGGAGTTCGAGGAGAAGCCGGCGGCGGCCGCCTCCATCGGTCAGGTGCACCGGGCCGTGTGGCACGACGGGCGCGAGGTCGCGGTGAAGGTGCAGTATCCGGGCGCGGGCGAGGCGCTGCTCTCGGACCTGACGCAGCTGAGCCGGTTCGCCCGGCTGCTGGGCCCGCTGATCCCCGGCATGGACATCAAGCCGCTGATCACGGAGCTGCGCGACCGGGTGTCGGAGGAGCTGGACTACGGACTGGAGGCCGCGGCGCAGCGGGAGCACGCCGAGGAGTTCGCGGGCGACCCGGACGTGGTGGTCCCGGCCGTGGTGCACCAGTCGGAGCGGGTCCTGGTCACGGAGTGGATGGACGGCATCCCGCTCTCGGAGGTGATCGCCGACGGCACTCCGGAGCAGCGCGACCGGGCCGGGCAGCTGCTCGCCCGGTTCCTCTTCTCCGGGCCGGCGCGCACCGGCCTGCTGCACGCGGATCCGCATCCCGGCAACTTCCGGCTGCTGCCCGGGCCGGAGGGCGCGGACGACGGCGAGGCGGCCGCGTGGCGGCTGGGGGTGCTCGACTTCGGCACGGTCGACCGGCTGCCGGGCGGGCTGCCGGAGACCATCGGGACCTGTCTGCGCATGACCCTCGCCGGCGAGGCGGACACGGTCTACGGGCTGCTGTGCGAGGAGGGCTTCGTGAAGAAGTCCGTCGCGCTCGACCCGGACGCGGTCCTGGAGTACCTGCTGCCGATCATCGAGCCCGCGGAGGTGGACGCCTTCGGATTCACCCGCGGCTGGATGCGCGCCCAGGCGGCCCGGATCGCCGATCCCCGCTCCCCCGCCCACCAGTTGGGCAAGCAGCTGAACCTGCCGCCCTCGTATCTGCTGATACACCGTGTGACCTTGAGCACGATCGGGGTGCTGTGCCAGCTGGGCGCGACGGTGCGGCTGCGGGACGAGCTGGAGGCGTGGCTGCCCGGCTTCGTCGCGGCGGAGTAGCGGACCGGCGGTCACCACCAGGAGGAGTCGAGGCGGCCCTCGATGGCCCGGATGTTGGCCCGGGCGCAGGCTTCGCAGAAGTACTGGCGGGTGCCGTTCTCCACCGAGCAGGTCCAGGTGAGAGGCAGCTCCTGGGCGGTCTTGCCGCAGCGGGCGCACACGACGGGGCGCTCGTTCGTGGGGGCGTTGTTCACCTTGGTGACGATAACCCGACGAGCGCCCGCGAACCGGGCAACGCACCGGGGGGGCCGGTCCGTTCGGACCGGCCCCCGCGTCTGAGGTGTGCCTGGGTCAGTGCCTGGCGCCCGGACGGCGCGTCAGTGCATGACCGCCATGGCGAGCGCGCGGCGGGCGCGCATCGACACGCGCTCGGCGCGTCGCTGCATCCGCCGGGCGGCGACCAGGCGCGCGGCCTGGCGTTCCGCGTCGGCTTCCCGCAGGCGGTCGTGCATATGAGCACGGGCCAGGGCTTCTGGAATGAGTTGCATGGCTCGGGTCCTGTTCTGGCGCGAGCGGTTGGCGCCACTGATCGAAACGTTCGGGGTCGCGGAGCCGGAGGGCTCGAAGGCGGGCGAGGTCATCGGGGCCTGCTTCTGGGGATCGTGCGTGAGGGGGCGGTCGACGGTTCCGGTGGCGTTCATGCCGCGACCGGGTTCTTGCGCGGGCGGCCGCGGGGCCGCTTGCGGGCGACGACCACGCCCTGGACGAAGAGCTCGCCACCCCAGACGCCCCAGGGCTCGCGGCGCTCCTTGGCGCCTTCGAGGCAGGCCGCCATGAGCGGGCAGGTCCGGCAGAGCGACTTGGCGTACTCGACGTCGGCCGGGGACTCGGCGAAGAAGACCTCGGGGTCGTACGAGCGGCAGGGGACGGGTACGCCGAGGTTCTCGATGGCGTCGTCGAGCGCGGTGAGCGCGGTGAGGGGGGTGAGGGCGGTCAAGGTGGAGTCCTCCGTGAGGCCGGGCGGGGGGATCGTTTCGGAAGGCGGTACGGACGGGGCGTGCGCTTCGAGTTGCACGGGTTTTCTTCCTCGTCTGTTCGTTCCGGCCTGTTGGGCCGGGGTTTCGGCTGGTACCGGTTACTGCTGGTCCCGAGGCCCCCTCGCTCCGTCAGCCCCGTTCGGGGACAAACAGAAGGGCCGCGGATCCCTGATGGGGTTCCGCGGCCCTGAAGGCGCCGGCCTGATCGTCGATCAGGCTGGATCACTCCAGGGTTCGAGCCCACGGAAGGCCCACATCGTGTGGTGCTGCGTCGTCTGCTGCTGAATACCGGCACCGGTCAGGGTCGCCGCAAAGCCGTAGGCCGTGGCCTGGGCCTTGCCCACTACTCCTGCTTCCAGTGCCTTGGTCGGTCGCTCATTGCGCTCGAGGCGATCCATCAGGAGTCCGGGCATGCCGAGCGGCAGACCGGAACCGGACAGACCGGTGCCCCGGAGAGTGGAGGACGCGGCGGCGGAGAGGCCGAGCGAGCAGGCGGAGACGACCGAGCGATCGGTCATTTTGGCGGTGCTGGTCTTGATGTTCTTGATGCTGATCACTGGAATCGCCTCCTCTCGGCGTCTCGGAGGGCTCGGGGTGAGCCGGACCCTCATGTTCATTTGGACAAGTACAGCACGAAGACAGGGCTTCGAAGAAGCCGCTGCGTCCGTGGTTAAGAACCTATGGGGCTTGACGGGGCGGGCGCAAACTATTTTTCCGACGAGTTTTCCTCAGACCTCGTCGTCGCTTCCTCCACGGGCCTCACCTGCGCAGATGGCGAGTACGTCGGCGCCGAAGCGGTTCAGCTTGCGCACGCCGACGCCGGAGATCGCGGCGAGCTCCCCGTCGGAGTCCGGCACGCGCTCCGCGATCGCCATGAGCGTCTTGTCGGTGAAGACGCAATAGGGCGGCTGGCCCAGCTCCCGGGCCTGCGCCGCACGCCACTCGCGCAGGCGCTCGTACAGACCCTCGTCCATGTCCGACGGGCAGTCCTCGCAGCGCAGCAGCTTCATCTCGCCGGCCTCGGTGAGCGTGGTGCCGCAGACCCGGCAGCGCACCGGTCCGCGCCGGCGCCGCCGGCCGGCGAGGGCGCCCCGCTCGACACCCGCCGCCGCGCCGCCGCCCGTGGTGACCGTGCCGAGGGACCCCGAGCCGGGCCGAAGGCCCTTCAGGAAGCGGGTGGGGCGCCGGGAGGGCCGGCCGCCCGGGGAGCGCGAGAGCGCCCAGGACAGCGACAGGTGCGACCGGGCCCGGGTGACGCCCACGTAGAGCAGGCGGCGCTCCTCCTCGATCTGCTCGTCGGTCTTGGCGTACGTGATCGGCATCATGCCCTCGGTGAGACCGACCAGGAAGACGGCGTCCCACTCCAGGCCCTTGGCGGCGTGCAGTGAGGCGAGGGTCACGCCCTGGACGGTGGGGGCGTGCTGGGCGGCGGCCCGCTCGTCGAGCTCGGCGACCAGGTCGGAGAGGGTCGCGCCGGGCTTGGCCCGGGCGAAGTCCTCGGCGAGCCGGACCAGGGCGGCCAGGGACTCCCAGCGGTCCCGGACGGCGCCGGAGCCGGCCGGGGGCTCACCCGTCCAGCCCTGCCCGGAGAGCACCGCCCTGACCTGGGCGGGGAGGTCCTCGGCACCGTCGAGCAGGGAGTCGTTCGCCCCGAAGCGGGCCGCGCCCCGCAGGGCCGCGCCCGCCTCGCGCACCTCCTGGCGCTCGAAGAAGCGCTCGGCGCCGCGCAGCTGGTAGGGCACCCCGGCGTCGGCGAGGGCCTGCTCGTAGACCTCGGACTGGGCGTTGATCCGGTAGAGCACGGCGATCTCGCCGGCCGGGACGCCGGCGGCGATCAGGTCGCGGATGCGGCGGGCCGTGCCCTCGGCCTCGGCGGGCTCGTCGCCGTACTCCGTGTAGCGGGGCTCGGGGCCGGGGTCGCGCTGCGAGATCAGCTCCAGGCGGTGCTCGGCGGCTCGGCCGACGGCCTGGCTGAGCAGCCCGTTGGCCAGGTGGACGACCTGGGGGGTGGAGCGGTAGTCCCGGGCCAGCTTGATCACGGTTGCGTTCGGGTGGCGGGTGCGGAAGTTCAGCAGGTGGTCGGGGGTGGCGCCGGTGAACGAGTAGATCGTCTGGCTGGCGTCGCCCACCACGCAGAGGCTGTCGCGGTCGCCGAGCCACAGGTCGAGCAGGCGCTGCTGGAGCGGGGAGACGTCCTGGTACTCGTCCACCACGAAGTGGTGGTACTGGCGGCGGATCTGGTCGGCGATGTCGTGCCGGTCCTGCAGGATGCCGACCGTGAGGAGCAGCACGTCCTCGAAGTCGATCACGTCCCGGTCGCGCTTGAGCTGCTCGTACATCGCGTAGATCTGGCCGATCTCGGCCGGGTCGCGCGGGGCGTCGCGCAGCGCCTTGGCGACGGCGGCCGGGTAGTCGGCGGGGACGGTCTGGGTGACCTTGGACCACTCGATCTCGCTCGTGACGTCCCGCAGCTCGTTCCGGTCGAGCCGGACCCGGCAGCGCGCCGCGGCGTCGGCGACCAGCTGGACCTTCCGCTCCAGGAGCCGGGGCAGCTCACCACCGACGGCTTTCGGCCAGAAGTACTGGAGCTGACGGAGGGCGGCGGAGTGGAACGTCCGGGCCTGCACCCCGCCCGCGCCGAGCTGCCGCAGCCGGCCGCGCATCTCGCCCGCGGCACGGTTGGTGAACGTGACGGCCAGCACACTGGAGGGCACCAGCACGCCCGCCCGGACCCCGTAGGCGATGCGGTGGGTGAGGGCCCGGGTCTTGCCCGTGCCGGCTCCGGCCAGGACGCACACCGGACCGTGCAGCGCCAGGGCGACCTCGCGCTGCTCCGGGTCGAGCCCGTCGAGCACCGCGTCGGCCGTCTCCGGGACCCGCGGGAAGAGAGTGGAGTGCGTTGCTGCTGTCACCCCGCCATGCTGCCAGGTCCGCGGGAGCGGTGCGGAGCGTTGTCCACAGGCGCGAGACGGTGGTCATACGAATTCCGGGAATGGCCGGTAGAGGACGTACGTTCTTCTTCTCGGCACCGACCCCGAGCATTCGCGACACAAGAGGAGCGCCTGGCATGCAGGGCACTGTGACGATGTACAGCACCACGTGGTGCGGCTACTGCCGCCGGCTGAAGAGCCAGCTGGACCGCGAGGGCATCGCGTACACGGAGATCAACATCGAGCAGGACCCGGAGTCGGCGACCTTCGTCGAGAAGGTCAACGGCGGGAACCAGACCGTTCCGACCGTCCGTGTCGTCCCCTCGGCCGGCGGCGGCGAGGTCGTCATGACCAACCCGAGCCTGGCCCAGGTCAAGCAGGCTCTCGCCGCCTGACCGACACCCGTGCGGTGACTGAAAACAGCCCCCTCCCGACCGACCGGGAGGGGGCTGTTCCGCTTCCGCTTCGCGTCTTCGACTACCGCTTCGCGTCTTCGACTACCGCTTCGCCTCTTCGAGCACCTCAGGCCACGTCGCCCGGCTTCGGCAGCGGCTTGCCGTACCAGAGCTCGATCAGCCGGGACGCGATCGAGATCCCGTACGGCGGCAGCACCTCGCCCGACTCGAAACCGGCGGCCAGGTCCTCGCGGGAGAACCAGCGCGCCTCGTGGATCTCCTCGCCGTCCACGTCGATCTCCGACGAGGTCGCCTTGGCGAAGAAGCCCAGCATCAGGCTGGACGGGAACGGCCAGGGCTGGCTGGCCACGTACTCGACCTCGCCGACCGTGACGCCCGCCTCCTCGAAGACCTCGCGCACCACCGACTGCTCGATGGACTCGCCCGGCTCGACGAAGCCCGCGAGGGTGGAGAAGCGGCCCTCGGGCCAGTGCACCTGGCGGCCCAGCAGCGCCCGGTCCTGGTCGTCGGTGACCAGCATGATCACCGCCGGGTCCGTACGCGGGTAGTGCTCGGCGCCGCAGGCCTGACAGCGGCGGACGTGCCCCGCCGCCGCGACCACCGTGCGCTCGCCGCAGCGGGAGCAGAAGCGGTGCAACCGCTGCCAGTTCTCCAGGGCCACCGCGTGCACCATCAGGCCGGCGTCGCGCGGCGACAGCAGCAGCCCCGCCTCGCGCAGCCCGGCGGGCCGCGCGGACTGGTCCATGCGGCCCGGCAGGCTGTCCTTCTGGAGCGCGAAGTACGAGACGCCGTCGGCGTCCGTGCCGAGGAAGTAGCGGTGGGTCTCGGTGACCGGGGCCTCGAAGGCCGGGGTCATCACCAGCTCCGTGCGCCCGTCCGGCGTGTCGTCGATCAGCACCTGGCCGCCCGAGACCACGAAGACCCGGGTCGTCGGGTGGCTCCAGGCGGCCGCGAGCCACGCCTCGTCGAGGCGGTGGTGGGCGGCGCGGTCGATGCCGCTCGGAGCGGTGAGCGAGATCGGCCGGTCCGCGGACGCGTTGTTCATGGTGCTCACAGGTGCTTCCAACTCCCCCGGATCGGTGTCAGTGGGTTCGACGTTCGGCGTGCGGCGGCATGCGGCTCAGCGTCCGGCGTCGGTGAGGGCGGCGGGCAGGTCGCCCCAGAGATGAGCGGTCGTCTCGACGCCCTTCATGAGGAGGTCGAGCTCGATCTTCTCGTTCGGGGCGTGCCAGCCGTCGGACGGGACCGAGATGCCCAGGAACAGCACCGGGGCGCCCAGGACGTCCTGGAGGTCGGCGGCCGGTCCCGAGCCGCCCTCACGGGTGTAGCGGATCTTGGCGCCGTCGAAGGCGCGGCTCATCGCGGCGGCCACCACCTTGAGGGCCGGGTGGTCGAGCGGGGTGAGGCACGGCCGGGTCGGGGCGCCGAAGACGATCTCGTACCGGATGCCCGCCGGGACCAGTCCGGCGAGCCACGCGCGGACGGCGGCCTCCAGGCGGTCCGGGTCCTGCCCCGCGACCAGCCGGAAGGACAGCTTCAGGTGTGCGGAGGCGGGGACGATCGTCTTGCCGCCGGGACCCTGGTAGCCGCCGCCGATGCCGTTCACCTCGGCCGTCGGGCGGGCCCAGACGCGCTCCAGGGTGGAGAAGCCGGCCTCGCCGAGGGTGCCGTGCGACTTGGCGGTGGCCAGCCAGCCGCTCTCGTCGAACGGCAGCTCGGCGATCAGCGCCCGCTCGGCGTCGGAGAGCTCGGTGACCCCCTCGTAGAAGCCGGGGATCGCGACCCGCTCGTCGGCGTCGTGGAGGGCGGCGACGATCCGGCCCGCCACGGTGGCCGGGTTCGGCACGGCGCCACCGAAGGAACCGGAGTGGATGTCCTGGTCGGGGCCGAAGAGGTCGATCTCGCAGTCCGCGACGCCGCGCATGCCGGTGCACACGGTCGGGGTGGTCTCGGACCACATGCCGGTGTCGGAGACGATCACCACGTCGGCGGCCAGCCGGTCGGCGTGCTTCTCCACCAGCTCGCGGAAGTGCGGCGAACCGGACTCCTCCTCGCCCTCCACCAGCAGCTTCAGGTTGACGGCGGGCGCGGTGCGGCCGGTCACGGCGAGGTGCGCGCGGACGCCCAGCGTGTGGAAGAACACCTGGCCCTTGTCGTCGGCGGCGCCCCGCGCGTACAGCCGGCCGTCGACGAGGGCCGGCTCGAACGGGTCCGTGTGCCAGCCGTCCTCGCGGTCGGCGGGCTGCACGTCGTGGTGGCCGTAGACCAGGACGGTCGGCGCACCCGGCTCGTCCGAGGGCCACTCGGCGAAGACGGCGGGGGCCCCGTCCGTCTCCCACACCTCGACGCTCGTGAAGCCGGTGTCGGTCAGCTTGTCGGCGAGCCACTCGGCACTGCGCCGCACGTCCCCGGCCCGGTCCGGGCGCGCCGACACGGAGGGGATCCGCAGCCACTCGACGAGGTCGCCGAGGAAGGCGGATCGGTGCTGCTCGATGTACGTGCGTACGGCGTGGACGGCGTTGTCCGGGGTCTCGCTCATGGCTCCGAGCCTATCCGGCGCCGGAAGCGGGCCCGTCGTCGGCGTCCTCGGGGTACGCGAGGGCCCCGGGGCGGGCGGTGACCTCGGGGTATGCGGGGTCCTCGGAATCCCCGGCCGGGCCGCCCCGGAGCACCGCCTCCAGTTCGGCCCGGCCCGGCAGCCGGGCGGGGCGGACCACCTCCCCCGTCCGTACGTAGACGAACGCGGCGGCCACCTCCTCCGGTGCGAGACCGTGCTGCTCCGCCCAGGCGAGGCGGTAGATCGCCAGCTGCAGCGGATCGGCGTTGCGCAGGTGGCTGGTCTTCCAGTCGACGATCTCGTACGCGCCGGTCTCCGGGTCCCGGTAGACCGCGTCGATCCGGCCCCGGACCACCCGGCCCGCGAGGGACAGATGGACGGGGACCTCCACCCGGTACGGGGTGCGGCGGGCGTACGGCGTGCGGTCGAAGGCCTCCTTGAGCGCCTCCAGGTCCCGCTCGTCCAGGATCTCCGGCTCGCCCGCGAAGTCCTCGCCGCCGGGCAGCTCGTCCGGGCCGAGCATGGGCAGCGGCAGCTCCTCGAAACGCGACTCCACCCACGCGTGGAACCGCGTCCCGCGCCTGGCCGCCGGCTGCGGCGGCTTCGGCATGGGCCGGGCCAGCTCCTTGGCGAAGCCGTCGGGGTCGGCGGCCAGGCGGAGCACCTGGGAGGCGGAGAGGTAGGCGGGGAGGAGGACGTCCCGGGTGGTGGCGCGGGCGCGGTGGAGTTCCGTGGTGAGGGCGGTGAGGTCGCGGTCCCAGGAGGCGATGGTTCTGGCGTCCTCCTGGGACAGGGGGTGGAGCTCCTGCCGGGGGGCGGGGACGTGCGGCTCTTCCGCAGCGGCCTCCAGGTCCTCCAGGGCCTCCAGGTCCCGCGGGTTCTGAGCGACCTCCAGGGCCTCCAGGTCCTGCACGTCGCCCAGGTACCGCGGTTTCTGCGCGTCGTCCTCCAGGGCCTCCGGGTCCTGAGCATCCTCCGGGTCCCCCAGGGCCTCCAGGTCCGGGACCTCGTCCAGGTCCCCCGGGAGCCAGAGGTCGTCGTCGTCGTTCGGGGCCGGGAGGACCCGTGGAGCCGTCGCGGGACCGTGGCCGCCCTCCCCCGGGCTCCGTCCGTGGGTGCCCCCGTCGCCCCGCGGAACGAGGGCCCACAGCCGGGTCAGGACGTCGTCCGCCGCCTGGCGCCTGCGCTCCAGGCTCTCCTTGTCCAGGGGCAAGGGCCAGGCCTGGTCTGCCAGGGCCGGGGTCAGGAGGGGGTTCGTCGCGCCCTCTTCCGGTTCGTCCGCCCAGGCCTCGATCTCGCCGTGGCCGGCCGTGCAGTGGTCGTACAGGGCGTGGAGGAAGTCCGAGGGGCCCCGGGGCTTCTTCTGGGACGGGCCCCACCAGTGGGCGGAGCCGAGGAGGAGGGAGCGCGGACGGGTGAAGGTCACGTAGCCGAGGCGGAGTTCCTCGGTGTGCTGGTGGTCCCGCATGCCGTTCTTGAAGGCCGCGAGGGACTTCGCGTCCCAGCTGTCGAGCCGCGGCAGCGTGGCCGCGTCGCCGCGCAGGGCGTGCGGGAGGACCTGGGGCTGGGCCGTCCAGGACTCGCGCGCGCGGGTGGACGGGAACTGCCCGGTGACCAGGCCCGGCACCGCGACGACGTCCCACTCCAGGCCCTTGGACTTGTGGGCGGTCATCACCTTGACGGTGTTCTCGCCGCCCGGGAGGGCGTTGTCGAGGCCCTTCTCGTACTGCGCGGCGGTGCGCAGGAAGCCGAGGAAGGCGAGCAGGGTGGCCTCGCCGTCGAGGGAGGCGAAGCCGGCCGCGATGTCGAGGAAGTTGCCGAGGGTCTCGCGGCGCCGGGCGGCCAGGGCGTGCGGGGAGGCCGACAGCTCGACCTCCAGGCCGGTGGCGGTCAGCACGCGGTGCAGTACGTCCATGAGCGGGTCCGCGAGCGAGGACCGCAGGGAGCGGAGCTCGGCCGCGAGGCGGGCGAAGCGGACGCGGGCCTCGGAGGAGAAGGGCAGGCCGTCGTCGTCGCCGCCGGAGTCCAGGAAGGTGTCGAGCGCGTCGGCGAGGGAGATCACCTCGGCCGGGTCGACTCCCTCCACGGCGGCGGCGAGCCGCTGGTCGGCGTCGGCGGAGTCCTCGCCGGGCCGGTGCACGAGGAGCCGGGCGCGGCGCCCGAGGAGGGCCAGGTCGCGGGGGCCGATCCGCCAGCGGGGGCCGGTGAGGAGCCGTACGAGGGAGGCGTTGGCGCCCGGGTCCTGGAGGACCTCGCAGACGGCGACCAGGTCGGCGATCTCGGGCAGCTGGAGCAGGCCGGAGAGGCCGACGACCTCGACGGGGACGTCACGGGCGACGAGGGCGGCCTGGATCGCCGGGAAGTCGGTGGCCGTACGGCACAGGACCGCGATCTCGCCGGGCGCGGTGCCGGTGCGCACGAGGTGGGCGAGGGAGTCGGCGAGCCAGTCGATCTCCTCGGCGTGGGTGGGCAGGAGGGCGATGCGGACGCCGCCGTCGCGCTCGGCGCCCGGGGCGGGGCGCAGCGCCTCCACGCCCGCGTGCATGGCGCGCAGGGGCGCGGCGAGGGCGTTGGCCAGGTCGAGGAGCCGCCCGCCGCTGCGTCGGTTCTCCGAGAGGGCGTGTCGGGTGGCGGGGCGGCCGTCCGCGTACGGGAAGTGTTCGGGGAAGTCGTCGAGGTTGGCGACGGAGGCGCCGCGCCAGCCGTAGATGGCCTGGCAGGGGTCGCCGACGGCGGTGACGGCGTGCCCGGTGCCCTGGCCGAAGAGGCCGGAGAGCAGCAGGCGCTGGGCGACGGAGGTGTCCTGGTACTCGTCGAGGAGGACGACCCGGAACTCGTCCCTGAGGATCGCGCCGACCTCGGGCCGGGTGGTGGCGAGCTCGGCGGAGAGGGCGATCTGGTCGCCGAAGTCGAGCAGGTCGCGGGAGCGTTTGGCCGCGCGGTAGCGGACGACGAGGTCGAGGAGCTCGCGCCGGGCGGCGCCGGCCTCGGGAAGTTTGCGCAGGTCGGCGTTGGTGAGCTTGGCGCCGGCGAGCTCGGCGAGCAGCTCGGTGTCGTACGCGAGGAGGCGCTCGGGCCGTACGAGGTGTTCGGCGAGCTCGGCGTCGAGCGCGAGCAGGTCGCCGACGAGGGTCGGGAAGGAGCGGGTGAGCGCCGGATACGGGCCGGGGGACTCGCGCAGCACGCGGGCGGCGAGCTGGTAGCGGGTGGCGTCGGCGAGCAGCCGGGAGGTGGGCTCCAGGCCGATGCGCAGCCCGTGGTCGGTCAGGAGCTGCCCGGCGAAGGCGTGGTACGTCGAGATGCGGGGCTCGCCCGGGGGGTTGTCCGGGTCGATGACGTCGGGGTCGGTGACCCCGGCCCGGACGAGGGCGGTGCGGACGCGCTCGGCGAGCTCGCCGGCGGCCTTGTTGGTGAAGGTGAGACCGAGGACCTGCTCGGGGGCGACCTGGCCCGTGCCGACCAGCCAGACCACCCGGGCGGCCATCACCGTCGTCTTGCCGGAGCCGGCTCCGGCCACGATGACCTGCGGGGCGGGCGGCGCGGTGATGCAGGCCGTCTGCTCCGGGGTGAACGGGATGCCGAGCAGCTCCTTGAGCTGCTCGGGGTCGGTGATGCGTGCGGTCACCCGAAAGAGGCTAACGGGGCCCACCGACAGTCCGGGTCCGACGGGATGTCCGTCACACCGTCCGTCAGCCCGCGGTGCGCTGGTCCAGCTTCGTCAGGTCGACGGTCTCGTCCGGGGGCGGGACGGTGACCTTCACGGGCTTGTCGTAGTCGGAGAGGACCACGCTGCCGGGTTCGGTGCCGCCCGTCTTGACCATCTTGAGGATGTAGGGCTTGCCGCGCTCGGAGACGGACACGGTGGTGGTCTCGCCGCCCGGCTTCCGCTTCAGGACGGTGGCGACGGGGGTGTGGTTCACCTCGGCGTCGGGGCCGCGGACGAGCCCGGTGCGTTCGGCCTTCTTCTCGCCGAGGTCGGCGAGGAGTGCCTTCAGGTCGCAGACGCCGCTGAGGTCGCCGCTGCCGGCCTGCCCGGGCGCGATCTTCAGCCAGCGGCCCTTGAGGAGCTCGATGGTCGCCTCGATCTGGGGGGCGGGCATGCCCTGGGAGGTCATCGAGGCGCGCCAGAACTTCTCGTCGCCCTTCATGTACGTGAGCCCTCCGGTCTGGCGGAGCTCGGCGACGCCGCCCTGGAGTCTGATCACGCCGGTGCACTGCTTGTGGTCGTTGACGGAGAAGTCGACGTCCAGGGGCTGCCCGCCCGTGGTGAGCCGGCCGGCCATGCGCAGCGAGGTCGCGGACCGGGTCGCGGCGACGGCCTTGTCGGCGATCTGGTCGGCGGTGAGGCCGCGGAAGGGGTCGGGGGACGGGCTGGGGGCCCGTAGCGCCACCGGTGGCGCCGGTGTCCGGGCCTGCGCCGGGGCCGCCTGGCCAAGGGTGGCGGGTCCGGCACCGGCGATCAGCGCGACGGCGACGGCGGTGGCGACACGGAGCTTGGTGGTGCGGTACACCATGCGAGCCTCCTCGCGGACTCTCCCCGAGTCCCCCGGTTCCCCGGTTCCCCCTGTTTCCCGGGTTCCCTCGGCTCCCCCTGTTTCCCGGGTTCCCCCGGTTCCCCAGTTTTCTCCCGGTTTCTCCCGATTTCCTGGTTTCTCCAGGGTGCCGGAGTGGGCGGGCCGTCGCGACTTCGCGCCCTACTCCACGATGTGGCGGCCTTCCGGGAGGGCGCTGCACGAGGCGCGGAAGGTGCAGGTCGTGCAGTGCTGGCCGGTGGTGGGGGTGAAGCGCTCGTCGAGGACGCGGCCGGCGGCGGTGGCGAGGAGGTCGCCGATCCACTCGCCGTCGAGCGGCTGCTGCGCCTGGACCTTGGGCAGGGCGTCGCCGCCCTCCTTCTTGGGGGCGGCCTGGCGGAGGTGGACGAGTTCGGCGCCACCGGGTTCGGGGGTGCGGCCGCCGAAGACCTCGTCGACGGCACCCTCGCGGACGGCGAGCTGGTAGACGGCGAGCTGCGGGTGGTGGGCGACCTCGTCCTTCGTGGGGGCGGACTTGCCCGTCTTGAAGTCGACGACGTAGGCACGGCCCTGCTCGTCGGCCTCGACCCGGTCCATGGAGCCGCGGATGCGGACCTCGTACGCGCCGGCGCCCAGGGTCACGTCGAAGTCGTGCTCGGTGGCGGCGGCGGTGCGGCCGGCACGGTCCATGACGTGCCAGTGCAGGAAGCGCTCCAGGGCGACCCTGGCGTTCTCCTTCTCCTGCGCCGACTTCCAGGGGGCGTCGAAGGCGAGCGCGTCCCACACGGAGTCCAGGCGGGCCATGAGGACGTCGAGGTCCGCGGGGGTACGGCCGGAGGCGACCTCGTCGGCGAGGACGTGGACGACGTTGCCGAAGCCCTGGGCGGCGGTCGCGGGGGCGTCGGCCTTGACCTCCCGGCCCAGGAACCACTGGAGGGCGCAGGTGTTGGCGAGCTGGTCGAGGGCGGAGCCGGAGAGTGTGACGGGGTGGTCGCGGTCGCGCAGCGGTACGGCGCTGCGGGTCGGCTCGGCGAGGCCCCACCAGCGGTCCGGGTGGGCGGCGGGTACGAGCGGGTTGCCGTCCTCGTCGGCCAGGGCGGCGAGCCGGGCGAGCCTCTCGGCGGCGGCGGCGCGCAGCTCGGGCGAGGCCTCCGGGTCGACGGTGGTGGCGCGCAGCTCGGCGACGAGGGCGGCGACGGCGAGCGGGCGCCGCGGCCGCCCGGCGACGTCCTTGGGCTCCTGGCCGAGCTCGGTGAGGAAGCGGGAGGGCTGGTCGCCGTCCTCGGCGGGCGCCTTGACGGCGGTGACGACGAGCCGGTCGCGGGCGCGGGTGGCGGCGACGTAGAAGAGCCGGCGTTCCTCGGCGAGGAGGGCGCCGGGGGTGAGCGGTTCGGCGAGGCCGTCGCGGCCGATGCGGTCGGCCTCCAGGAGGGAGCCGCGGCGGCGCAGGTCGGGCCAGAGCCCCTCCTGCACGCCGGCGACGACGACGAGGCTCCATTCGAGGCCCTTGGAGCGGTGGGCGGTCATGAGGCGGACGGCGTCGGGGCGGGTGTGCCGGCGGGTGAGGGTGTCGGCGGCGATGTCCTGGGCGTCGAGCTCTTCGAGGAAGTTGAGCGCGCCGCGGCCGCCGACCCGGTCCTCGGCCCGGGCGGCGGTCTCGAACAGGGCGCACACGGCGTCGAGGTCACGGTCGGCGTTGCGGCCGGCGGGGCCGCCGCGCAGGGCGGCGCGCTCCAGGCGGCCCGGCCAGGGCGTGCCGTTCCAGAGCAGCCACAGGGCCTCTTCGGCGGTGCCGCCCGCGGCCAGCCGGTTCCGCGCGGAGCGCAGCAGCTCGCCGAGCCGCCTGGCGCCCCGGGCGTACGACTGGTCGTGCGCGACGAGCCGCTCGGGCTCGGCGAGCGCCCGGGCGAGCAGCACGTCCGAGGGCGGCGGCACCTTGTTCCCGCCGGCCCGCTCCTCGTCGCGCAGCGCGCGCCCGAGCCGGCGGAGGTCGGCGGGGTCCATCCCGGCGAGCGGCGAGGCGAGCAGGGCGACGGCGGTCTCGACGTCGAGCCACGGGGAGCCGCCGTCGTCGTGGGCGCCCGGGTCGTCGACCTCCGCGCCCTCGGGCTCCGCGCCCTCCGCCTCCGCTCCCCCGCGCGCGTCCGCGTCCGTCTCCACGTCCGCCACCGCGCCCCCGTCCACCGCGACGCCCCCCGCCGCCGCCCGCAGGGCGAGCAGCAGGGGGGCCACGGCCGGTTCGTGGCGGAGCGGGGTGTCGGCGGCGTCGGTCTCCACGGGGACGCCGGCGGAGGTGAGGGCGCGGCGGAGGGCCGGGAGGTGGGCGGCGGCGCGGGTGAGGACGGCCATCTCGTGCCAGGGGACGCCGTCCTCCAGGTGGGCGCGGCGGAGGAGGTCGGCGATGTTGTCGGTCTCGGTGGAGGGCGTGGGGTACGTGTAGACCTCCGCCCGGCCCCCGCCGCGTACCGGTGCGAGCTCGCGGTGCGCCCGTACCTTGTCGGCGGGCAGGCGGGGCAGCGGCATCCGCTGGGTCACCAGCCGGGTGGCGGCGAGCAGCGCCGCGCCGGAGCGGCGCGAGGTGCCGAGGACGCGTACGGCGCCGCCGAAGGTGTCCGGGAAGTCGAGGATGCCGTTCACGTCGGCGCCGCGGAAGGCGTAGATCGACTGGTCGGGGTCGCCGAAGGCGACCACCGCGGGGGCGGTCAGGCCGCGCAGGAGCCGCACCTGGGCGGGGTCGGTGTCCTGGTACTCGTCCACGAAGATCGCGTCGTACGCCGGGAGCGTGCCCGGCGCGGCGGACTCCACCAGCAGCACCGCCCGGTGGACGAGCTCGGTGTAGTCGAGGACGCCCTGGAGGTCCATGACGTCGAGGTACTCGGCGAGGAAGCCGGCCGCCGCCCGCCAGTCGGGGCGGCCGACCCGGCGGGCGAAGTCGTCGAGGGCGCGCGGACCGAGGCCCAGTTCCCGGGAGCGCGCGATCACCGCGCGCACCTCGTCGGCGAAGCCGCGGGTGGTGAGGCAGGCGCGCAGCTCGTCGGGCCAGCGGAGCCGGCCGAGGCCGAGCTTCTCCAGGTCGATGTGGCCGGCCAGGAGTTCGCGTACGGCCAGGTCCTGCTCGGGTCCGGACAGCAGCCGGAGGGGTTCGGCGAACAGGTCGGCGTCCTGGTGGGCGCGGACGAGGGCGTAGCAGTACGAGTGGAAGGTCGTGGCCTGCGGGGGCCGGCGCCCGCCGAGCCGGGCCGCCATCCGGTCGCGGAGTTCCACGGCGGCCTTGCGGCTGAAGGTGAGGACGAGGATCCGTTCGGGGTCGGCGCCCTGCTCCACGCGGGCCGCGACCGCCTCCACCAGCGTCGTCGTCTTCCCGGTGCCGGGTCCGGCGAGGACCAGAAGCGGTCCTTCCGCGTGCTCAACCACCGCCCGCTGGGCTGCGTCCAGCACAGGGGGCCGCACCGGCGCCGGGACGGCCCGCACCAGCCGGTACGCGCCGGGGCCCCGCGTGTGCCGAAGGGTGGAGGAGGAAGTCACGTGGGTCGCCGGTCCTGCTGGTGGGTGTGCGGGGTGGACGGGCCCGCTCGGGCCGCTCGCGCCGCAGGGGACGCGCGCGCCGCTCGGGCCGCCCGCGCCGCTCGGGGTGCTCCGGAGAGCGACGCGGGCTTCGACGTTACGCGATCCCGCCCGCGTCCCTCACGTGTCGCGCCGTCAGGCGCGGCACGGGTGCCCGTGGCGCCCTCACCCGTCCGTGCCGTCCCACCGGGCGCGCTGCATGTCCAGCTTGACCGGGCCGCCCCTGGGCTCGCGCAGCGGTGTGCTCTCCGCCCGGTAGTGGCCGAGCGCCCGCCGCTCGTGGCCGGGCAGCAGCGCGCCGTCCGCGCGCACCACGCGCCACCAGGGAACCGAGCCGCCGTACAGCGCCATGACCCGGCCCACCTGACGGGGTCCCCCCTCGCCGAGCCATTCGGCGACGTCGCCGTAGGTCATCACCCGCCCGGGCGGGATCTCCTCGGCGACCTGAAGGACCCGTTCCGCGTACTCGGGCAGCTCGGGCAGCTCCTGGTTCTCCATTCGGCCCATCCTGCCGCACCGCACCGACAACCCCCTGATGCCTCCGTACGGCCCCGTCTCGTGCCACCATCGTCCGGGCGGTGACTGGTGATACGAGATCAAGAACACGAGACGACGACGGCAACGACGGCAACGACGGCCCCGGTGGTGACGCCGGCGACGACGACGGAACGGCATGCAGAGACGGACATGGTGATGGCGCAGGACAGCCCGCCCGAGCGCACGCCCGAGCGCGTATCCGGCGACGAGCCGCTGCTCGCCGCCCGCGTGCACCGGCCGTCCGACCTGATGCGGCTGCTCATCGGCGTCCTGGCCATCGCCCTCGTCCTCGCCATCGCCGCCTTCGCCCACGGCACGACCTCCGGCCTGGAACAGGACATCAACAAGGGGGCCGGTGGCGCCCCCGACGTCTTCGTCAAGATCGCGGGCCTGGTGTCGTCCATCGCCGTCCTGCTGGTCCCGGTGGCGTTCGCCATCGAGCGGCTCGTGAAACGGGACGGGCTGCGGATCGCCGACGGCGTGCTCGCGGCCGTCCTCGCGCACGGCGTGACGCTCGCCACGGATCTGTGGGTGGCGAAGGCGGCGCCCGGCACCATCCAGGACGCGCTGACCCAGCCGCAGTCCGGCGGCGGGCTCACCGACCCCGTGCACAACTACCTGGCACCGGTCATCGCGTACATGACCGCCGTCGGCATGGCTCGCAGGCCGCGCTGGCGCGTGGTGCTGTGGGTGGTGCTGCTGCTCGACGCGTTCACGATGCTCGTGGCCGGGTACACCACCGCCTTCTCGATCATCCTCACCGTGCTGATCGGCTGGACCGTGGCGTACGGCACGCTGTACGCGGTCGGCTCGCCCAATGTGCGCCCCACCGGGCAGACGCTGCTCGCGGGCCTGCGCCGGGTCGGGTTCCGGCCGGTGACGGCGCTGCGCGCCGAGGGCGTGCCGGACTCGGCGGACACCGGGGACCGGGGCCGGCGCTACATCGTGACCCTGGAGGACGGGCCGCCGCTCGACGTGACGGTCGTCGACCGCGAACAGCAGGCGCACGGCTTCTTCTACCGGGTGTGGCGGCGCATCACCCTGCGCGCGATCACCACCCGGCGCTCGATCGTCTCCCTGCGCCAGGCCCTGGAGCAGGAGGCGCTGCTCGCGTACGCGGCGATCGCGGCGGGCGCGAACGCGCCCAAGCTGATCGCGACCTCGGAGCTCGGCCCGGACGCGGTGATGCTGGTCTACGAGCACCTGGGCGGCCGGACCCTGGACTCGCTGGACGACCAGGAGATCACCGACGACCTGGTGCGCAGCGCCTGGCGCCAGGTGAAGGCGCTGCAGTCACGCCGGATCGCGCACCGGAGGCTCGCGGGGGACGCGATTCTGGTGGATCGTTCCGGCAAGGTGATCCTGACGGATCTGCGCGGCGGCGAGATCGCCGCGGGCGATCTGATCCTGCGGATGGACATCGCCCAGCTGCTCACCACCCTCGGCCTGCGGGTGGGTGCCGAACGGGCGGTGCGGGCGGCCGTGGAGGTGCTCGGGCCGGACGCGATCGCCGACTGTCTGCCGCTGCTCCAGCCGATCGCGCTCAGCCGGTCGACCCGCGCGGAGCTGCGCCGGCTCGCCCGCGAGCGCTCGAAGCGGGAGCGCGAGGCGGTCCTCGCGGCCTCTGAGGCGGCCAAGCAGGCCCGTGCGGAGGCGCGGGCGCAGAGCAACCTGACGGCCGACCGCAAGGCCGCCCGGGCGGAGAAGCTGGCGGACAAGCGGGCCGAGAAGCGGGCGCTCGACGAGGCCCTGGACGAGGCCCGCGAGGAGGACCTGCTCGCGCAGATCCGCCAGCAGGTGCTGAGGATCCGGCCGCAGGCGCCGGTGGAACCGGTCCGCCTGGAGCGGATCAAGCCCCGGACGCTCGTCAGTCTCCTCGCGGGCGCCGTCGCCGCGTACTTCCTGCTCTCGCAGATCGCCCGCACCCCCCTGTCGACGGTCAGCGAGGCCGACTGGCGCTGGGTGTCGGCGGCCGTGCTGTTCTCGGCGCTCAGCTATGTGGCGGCGGCGATGAGCCTGCTCGGCTTCGTGCCCGAGCGGGTCGGCTTCTGGCGGACGGTGGTGGCTCAGGTCGCCGGGTCGTTCGTGAAGATCGTCGCCCCGGCGGCGGTCGGCGGCGTCGCCCTGAACACCCGGTTCCTGCAGCGCGCGGGGGTACGGCCGGGGCTCGCGGTCGCGAGCGTCGGCGCCTCGCAGCTCTTCGGGCTCGGGGCGCACATCCTGCTCCTGCTGTCCTTCGGCTATCTGACCGGCACGGAGAAGTCGCAGTCGTTCACCCCGTCGAGGACGGTGATCGCCGGTCTGCTGACGGTCGCGGTGCTGGTCCTCGTCGTGACGGCGATCCCCTTCATGCGGAAGTTCGTGTCCACCCGGCTGCGCTCGCTGTTCGCGGGCGTGGTGCCGCGCATGCTGGACGTGCTGCAGCGGCCGGTGAAACTGGTCACCGGCATCGGCGGCATGCTGCTGCTCACCGGCGCGTTCGTGCTCTGCCTGGACGCCTCCATCCGCGCCTTCGGGCACGGTCACCAGACGATCAGCTACGCGAGCGTGGCCGTCGTCTTCCTCGCGGGCAACGCGCTCGGCTCGGCGGCGCCGACGCCGGGCGGTGTCGGCGCGGTCGAGGGCGCGCTCACCCTCGGTCTGGTGGCGGTGGGCCTGCCGATCGAGGTCGCCACTCCGGCGGTGCTCCTCTACCGGCTCCTGACGCTGTGGCTGCCGGTCCTGCCGGGCTGGATCTGCTTCAACTGGCTGACGAAGCGGGAAGCCCTGTAGCGGGAAGCGCGGGAGCGGGCCGCACGGGAACGGGCCGCACGGGAACGGGCCGCACGGGAACGGGCCGCACGGGAGCGGGCCGCACGGACGCGGGACCGCCCCGGCGGGGTGGAAGGCCCGGCCCGGGCCACCGGTGTGCGCCACCCGCATGGCCCACCGCCCGCGCGGGGGTCCGGCGGGCGGCACACGATGGGGTCATGCAGATCTCCGCAGCTCAGCGAGCCGCCCTGCTCACCGCGACCACTCTGCTCCTCACCGCCGGGTGCTCGGACGGCGGGGACAAGAAGGCGGCTCCCGAGGCGAGCGGGCCCGTCGGACTCGACGCGCTCGCGGCGCAGAAGCTGGAATGGGCGCCGTGCCTGCCGCCGTCCCCGGCGGAGGGCGGTGGTCCCGCCCCGTCGCCGCTGCCCGGCGGGACCCCCTGGGAGTGCACGTTCATGAAGGCGCCGCTCGACTACGCCAAGCCCGAGGGCGACACCGTGGAGCTGGCCCTCATCCGCGCCAAGGCCCGCGACAGGAGCCGGCGGATCGGCTCGCTGCTCTTCAACTTCGGCGGCCCCGGCGGCTCCGGCATCACCGGCCTGCCCGGCTTCGCGAGCGACTTCGAGGGCCTGCGCTCCCGCTACGACCTGGTCTCCTTCGACCCGCGCGGCGTCGGCCGCAGCGAGCCCGTCGAGTGCGCCACCGACAAGGAGCTCGACGCCTACTACGCCCTGGACTTCACGCCGGACGACTCCGCCGAGGAGAAGAGGCTCGCCGAGGCCCAGAGGAAGTACACGACGGGCTGCGAGGAGCACTCGGGCCCCCGGCTGCCGTACGTGGGGACGGAGAACGCCGCCCGCGACATGGACCTGATGCGCCGGGTCCTCGGCGACGACAAGCTGCACTACTTCGGCATCTCGTACGGCACCGAGCTCGGCGGCGTCTACGCGCACCTCTTCCCGAAGACCGTCGGCCGTGCCGTCTTCGACGCGGTCGTGGACCCGGCGGCGGGCGTCGAGGCGGGCGCCCTCGGCCAGGCGAGGGGCTTCCAGCTGGCGCTGGACAACTTCGCGAAGGACTGCGTGGACCGCGGTGACGAGTGCGTGCTGCCGGGCTCGTCGGTCGGCGAGGTCGAGGGGTTCATCACCGGCCTCCTCGCGGAGCTCGACAAGAAGCCCATCCCCGGCATCGGCGACCGCATGCTCACCCAGACCCAGGCCACCAACGGCATCGCGCAGGCCCTGTACTCGAAGGAGTTCTGGCCCTATCTGGAACAGGGCCTGGACGAGGCCGACGGCGGCAACGGGGCCCTGCTGCTCGCCCTGTCGGACTCCATGAACGGGCGCGGCCAGGACGGGAGTTACAGCAACATCCAGTCCGCCAACGCCGCCATCAACTGCGTGGACTTCAAGGAGCGCTTCACCCTCGGCCAGGCCAAGGAACGGCTGCCCGAGTTCCGGAAGGCGTCCCCCGTCTTCGGCGACTTCATGGGCTGGGCCCTCGCGAGCTGCGCCCCCTGGCCGGTCCCGGGCACCTGGGACCACCCCGACGTCTCGGCCGCCGGCTCCGCCCCGATCCTGGTGATCGGCAACACCGGCGACCCGGCCACCCCGTACGAGGGCGCCCGCTCGATGGTCGAGGCCCTCGGCCCGGGCGTCGGCGTGGAGCTCACGTACAAGGGCCAGGGCCACGGCGCCTACAGCAGCGGCAGCCGGTGCGTGAAGACGGCGACCGACGCCTATCTCCTGGACGGCAAGGTGCCGGCCTCGGGCACCGTCTGCCAGTGACGGACCGGGGCCCGGCGCCGTCCGTCGGATCGACGGACGACACCGGGCCCCTGTGCGCTACGGGACGGCGCGGGTGATCAGTAGATCGGCTTCTCGGGCTCGATCTGGTTGACCCAGCCGATCACGCCGCCGCCGACGTGGACCGCGTCCGCGAAGCCCGCGGACTTGAGGACGGCGAGGACTTCCGCACTGCGGACACCCGTCTTGCAGTGCAGGACGATGCGCCGGTCCTGCGGGAGGTCCTGGAGGGCGTTGCCCATCAGGAACTCGTTCTTCGGGATCAGGCGGGCGCCGGGGATCGAGACGATCTCGTACTCGTTCGGCTCGCGGACGTCGATGATGTCGATGTTCTCGCCGTCGTCGATCCACTCCTTGAGCTGCTTCGGAGTGATCGTGGAGCCGAGCGCCGCCTCCTGGGCCTCCTCGGACACGACGCCGCAGAAGGCCTCGTAGTCGATGAGCTCGGTGACGGTCGGGTTCTCGCCGCAGACCGCGCAGTTGGGGTCCTTGCGGACCTTGACCTGGCGGTACTGCATCTCCAGGGCGTCGTAGATCATCAGGCGGCCGACCAGCGGGTCGCCCACGCCGGCGAGGACCTTGATCGCCTCGGTGACCTGGATGGAGCCGATGGACGCGCACAGCACGCCCAGGACGCCGCCCTCGGCGCAGGACGGGACCATGCCCGGCGGCGGGGGCTCCGGGTAGAGGCAGCGGTAGCAGGGGCCGTACTCGGACCAGAAGACCGAGGCCTGGCCGTCGAAGCGGTAGATCGAACCCCACACGTACGGCTTGTTGAGCAGCACGCAGGCGTCGTTGACCAGGTAGCGGGTCGCGAAGTTGTCCGTGCCGTCGACGATCAGGTCGTACTGGCTGAAGATGTCCATCACGTTCTCGGCCTCGAGCCGCTCTTCGTGCAGGACCACGTTCACGTACGGGTTGATGCCGAGCACGCTGTCGCGCGCCGACGCGGCCTTGGAGCGGCCGATGTCGGACTGGCTGTGGATGATCTGACGCTGCAGGTTCGACTCGTCGACCTCGTCGAACTCCACGATGCCGAGCGTGCCGACGCCGGCCGCGGCCAGGTACATCAGGGCCGGCGAGCCGAGACCGCCGGCGCCCACACAGAGCACCTTGGCGTTCTTGAGCCGCTTCTGCCCGTCCATCCCGACGTCCGGGATGATCAGGTGGCGGGAGTACCTGCGGACCTCGTCTACGGTGAGCTCGGAAGCCGGCTCGACCAGGGGTGGCAGCGACACGGAGTCTCCGATGGTCGGTATGTCAGTACGGTTGTTCTCCGCACAACACTGCCACGGCCCTTCTCATTCCGAGACACCCCGTCCGATACGCGAGACAATTTCGTCCCAGTAGCCGGGCAGCGTGTGGAATTGGTCGCTTTGTCCGGGCCGGCCCCTGCGGTCGGTCATGAACACCGTGCCGGCCCCCTGCCAGCGGGCGATCCGCAGTGCTTCGTCCAGGTGTGTCCGGGGCACCCCGTGGACCAGGTGCACGAACTTCCCCGCCGGATGGTCGGCGGTCCACTCCGCCACCTGCGACCAGCGGTAGTCCGCCCACGCCCCGGAGAAGGTGACCAACTGGTCGGCGGTCTCCGCGTATCCCGGGTAGGGGTGGGTGCCGTGGCCCAGGACGAGATGGACCTTGTCCTCGCGGAGCGCCTCCAGGGTGGCGGCGATCCGCCGGACGCCCGGCAGGTCCGCCCGGTCGGCGGGGGCCCGGTCCAGGTAGAAGCCGCCGACCTTGTACCAGTCGAGGAAGCGCTGGGCGTCGGACACCAGCTCGCCGAAGGGGCGCGAGCCGTGCCGCAGGTCGAGGTGGCCGAGCACGCGGACACCCGCGTTGCGCAGCTTCCCGGCCGCGTCCAGGCAGTGCGGGTCGGGCCGGTCGCCCGGCCCCTCGGCGACGTTGAGCACGGCCCAGTGCACGGGGGTGCCGGGGCGGGTGAGTTCGGCCCATTCGACGGGCGCGAGCAGGGGGTGGGCGTAGCCGGGGACGCCCACCCCCATCTCGGTGACCGTCCCGGTGGCGGTCAGATGCGGCATGCCGCCTCCATCCAGATGTCCGCGAGGGACTCCTCCAGATTGATCCGGGGCCGCCATCCGAGCCGGTCCCGGGCGGTACGGACGTCGGCCTGCTGCCAGGGGCCGCAGCCGTCGGGGTACGGGTAGGGGGCGGCGGCCAGCTGCTCGGCGATGGTGGCCTCGGTGCGCGGGGCGCCGATCACCGGGCGCGGCGGCGGTCCGTCGAGCTCGTGCAGCTGGCCCGCGTAGCCGGCGACCCTGGCGAGGACGGCGGCGGCGTCGCGGAGCTTCACGGCCCGGCCGGTGCCGATGTTGACCACGCCCTGCGCGGCCGAGAGCGAGGCGGCGTGCACCGCCCGGGCCACGTCCCGGACGTCCACGAAGTCCCGCTGCACGCCGAGCCCGCTGAGCTTGAGCTCGCCGTCACCGGCCTGCATGGCGCGGCGCATCGCCTCGGCGAGCCGGCCGAGCGGCGAGCCGGCCGGGGTGCCGGGCCCGACCGGTGAGAAGACCCGCAGCACGACCGCGTCCAGGCCGGAGCCGAGGACGAGCTCGGTCGCGGCGAGCTTGGACACGCCGTACGGGCCGCCGGGCCGGGGCACGGCGTCCTCGGCGGTGGACGAGCCGGGCTGGCTCGGCCCGTACTCCGAGGCGCAGCCGACCTGGACCAGGCGGGCTCCGCAGCCGCTGCGGCGCAGCGCCTCGCACACGGTGGCGACGGCGACGGTGTTGTGCCGGGTCAGGTCGCGGGCGCCGCCCCGGGTGGCTCCGGCGCAGTTGACGACCACTCCGGGGTGGACCGCGTCGAGGAACCGGGTGAGCGCGCCGGGGCTGCCGGTCGCGAGGTCGAACCGTACGTCGGCGTCGTCGCCGCGGCCGAGGGCCGTGAGGTGCACCGCCGGGTCGGCGAGCAGCCGGTCGGCGACGAACCGGCCGATGAATCCGTTGGCTCCGAGCAGCAGCACCCTCATCGTGCGGCCCCTTCGTGCCGACCGGCCGTGGCGTGGGGTTGGGGGGTCATGTCTCTTTCGTCTCCTTCGGAGGGCTTACGTGGGAGGGGTGCGCCCGCGACGTCGGCTCCGCGGGTGCACCGGGGTCAGGCGTGGGCCGAGGCCCGGGAGAGCGCCGAGGTGGCGTGGACGAGCAGGGCGAGGGCCGCGCCGCCGCAGACGAGGGCGGGTACGGCCGCGGGGCCCCACCGGTCGACGACCGCGCGAGCCGGCGCGCCGAGGACGTCGCAGCCCGGGAGCCGGGCCGCGAGGACGCTCGCCAGGACGAGGGCCTCGCCCGCGCAGGCGGCGCCGAGGACGCCGGCGGCGCGCTCGGGGTAGCCGTGCGCGGCGAGCAGCCGGGCGAGCAGGAGCAGGGTGCCGAGGGCGAGCGCGCCGGGGTGGAACCCGGTGAGGACGAGCAGCCCGGCGAGGGCGGCGAGGTGCAGCGTGACGCCGCCGAGGAGCAGCGGGCGGACACCGGCCGCGAAGTCGTCCAGCGCACGGCTGGCGGCGAGTCTGCGGCGGGCGCGGACGGCGAAGAGCCGGGCGCACCAGGCGGCGGGGACGACGGAGAGGGCCAGCGCGAGCAGGGGCCCGGTGTCGACCCCCCAGACGCCGTCCGCCGCCCGGTCGAGCACGGTGACGACGGTGGGCCCGCCGTCCGGCCCGCCGCTGAGCAGCTGCTCCAGGAGCCCGTCCCCGGCCGCCGCGTACGCGAGGAGCCAGAGCGCGCACAGGGCGGCGGCGGGCGCGGTACGGCCGGAGGCCCGCAGCGGCCCGCGCCGCACGGCGCCGAGCAGCGCGCCCGCCAGCCCCAGTGCCCCGGCCGCGCCGATGACGAGGCGCGGGACCCCGGTGGTGAGCGCCAGTCCGACGCTGCCGGACGCGGCGACGGCCCCGGGCCCGCAGGCGGCGAGCGCCCAGCCCCGGACCGCGCCCCGGTCCCCCGCCGGCGCGGTCACGGCCCGCTCCGCGCCGCCCTCGCCGCGCGGCACGCGCGCGTACAGCTCCTCGGCGAGCGAGAACACGTCCCGGTGCCGGAACCGCGCGGCGGTCCGGTCGGTCACCCCGTGCGCCTCCAGGCCGGCGGCGATCTCCAGCGGGTCCACGGCCCGTTCGCAGAGCTCCCGGTGCCGGTGCATGAGCGCCTTGACGGGATCGGCGGGCCCCCGCCGGGCCCGCACGCCGGGCGTGGGCGCCGGCACGTCCTGCTGAATCGCTTCGGCAGGAACGCCGGGGGCGGCGGCTGGAACGAGGACGGACGCGGGCGCGGGGAGAGCCGGGGCGGTGGGGGCGACGGGGACGTCCGGCCCCTCGGCCGGGACCCCGCACGCGAGGGCGGCGAGGGCCGGGTCCGCGGGGCGGGCCGAGAGGTCCAGGCCCGCGGGGGCTGCCGAGAGGTCCAGGTCGGGGGTGGCGGGCTCGGCCGCGTCCGTCGTGAGGGCGGGCGCCTTGAGCAGGGCCTCCGAGCGGGAGTCCCAGGGGCCGGGGCTGGTGGGGGCGGCGGGTCCGCGCATGGCTGTGCCTCCTTCAGGCATCGGGGTCTCCCGTGCCGGCCGCGGCGGTGACCGGTTGGTCCGCCCAGCTGCCCGGCACATGGGCCTCGGCCGGGTGCGCGAAGGGCACGCCGCTGGTGGTGCGGCGGCGGACCGGCGAGTGGGAGAGAAGTTCGAGGTAGATGCCCCGGAACGCCGCGAGGTTCTGCTCGACGGTGAACAGCTCCAGCGCGCGGGCGCGGGCGGCGGCGCCGAGCCGGTGCCGCCGCTCGGGGTCGCGCAGGAGCGCCAGGCAGGCGTCGGCGAGCGCCTTGGGGTTGCGCGGGGGCACCACGAGCCCGGTGCCGCCGATGACCTCGACGACGGCGCCGACGTCGGTGGAGACGGTGGCCCGGGCGCAGAACATGGCTTCGACGAGGCCGACGGGGAAGCCCTCGACGACGCTGGAGAGGACGACGACGGCGCTGGCGGCGTAGGCGTCCTCCAGGGTGGGGGCCTCGGGACCGCCCAACTCCTCGAAGGAGACCGGGTTCTCGCCGACCGCGTGGGCGCCGGCCGCCTCGTCGGGGAAGAGCTGCTCGGCCAGGCCGCGGCAGTGCGCGAGGTAGGCGGCCGCGCCCGGCTCGCGCACCGGCGCGGCGACGATCCGCAGCCGGGCGTCGGGCTGCTGCCGCCGCACCTCGGCGAAGGAGTGCAGCAGGGCGACGAGGTCCTTGGCGGGTTCGACCCGGCCGATCCAGGAGAGGGTGGTCGGGTCGCCGCTCTCCTCGTCCTCGCCGACCTCGGCGAAGCGCTCGGCGTCCATGCCGGGGTAGACCGTGCGCAGCCGGGCCCGGGCGGCGCCGCACTTCTCCTGCCAGCGGCGGGCGTGCGCGTTGCCGGGGGTGAGGAGCGCGGCCTGCCGGTAGACCTCGCCGGCGAGCCGCCCGTGGAAGGCGGCGAGCAGGGCGCGGACGGGCGTGGCGAGCGCGGCGCCGGTGGCGGCGAGGTAGTGGGCGCGGAGCTGGACGCCGTACTCGGTGACGAGCAGCGGGGTGCCGAAGAAGCGTTTGGCCAGCAGGCCGGGGAGCGCCGCGGCCCCGGCGGAGGCGGCGTGGCAGAGGTCGACGAGCCCGAGGCCGCCGGCCCCGCCGGGCCCTTCCTCCTCCCCGTACCAGCCGAGGGAGAGCGGGCGCAGGGCGCGCTCCAGCTGGTCGGTGAAGGCGAGCTGGTCGGGGACGGTGGCGGCGGCCACGCTCCGGCGCGCACCGGGCGCGCGGCAGGCGGACTCCAGGACGCGGACGGCGCTCTCGGAGCGGAGCGCGGCGCTGAGTCCGCCGCGTTCGCGGGCGAGTTCGGCGAGACCGTAGAGCCCGGCGGCGAACCGCTCGGCGTGCGCCCCGGCGCCGCGGCCGGCGTCCCGGCCGACCGCCTCGGCCGTGGCGTCCGGCGCGGCGCACAGTCCGTCGGCCAGGTCCTTGAACGCGGCCTCGAAGCGGCGCCGTTCGCGGCGCCCGTAGCCGCGTCCGTCGTCCTCGACGGTCCACAGCGGCGCGGTGCGCACCGCGCGCACGTTGGGCGGGAGCGGCATCCGGCCGCCGGCCTCCTGGCGGGCGTCACGGCTCAGCGCGTACAGGTCGAACTCGTGCGGGGCGAGTCCGCGGACGAGCCGGTCGCACCAGAGTCCGGACTCGCCGGCGGCGAACGGATAGCCGCCCTCGGTGAGCAGTCCGATCCGCATGAGCACACCCCCGTTCTCCCGTGTCGGCGGTCACCGTTTCGGTCCGGTGACCCGCAGCGGGAAGAACGTAAGCGGACATGACGGTGGTGGGGGGGGGGGGGGGGGGGGGCCCCCCCCCCCCGGGGGGGGGGGCGAGACTGTGGCACCCCCGGCGCGGTCCGGGGGCGGAAGGGGCGACGCGACAACACAACCGCAGGC
>NZ_JBITXX010000007.1:101044-110642 GCF_044544925.1 Streptomyces sp. NPDC053431
GCGGGTGGTGGGGGGGGCTGCTGGCTCGGCCGCGGCCCCGGGGGGGTCGTGCTTCGTCCTGCGGGGGGGGGGGGGGGGGGGGGCGGCCCCCCCCCCCCCCCCCCACCACCGGAAGGGGTGAATGCACGTAACTTTCGCACCGTGGTCGCGTTCCGTCGCGATACGGGGCGACTCGATCACTCTCCGTCAGGGTGAGGCGTCCGCTTGACCGGGACGCCCCCCTCACCCGTCGGACGCGCGTCCGACCGACGGGGCGTCAGCTCCCGGGGTGCACCCAGGGGTTGGGCCGGCACCTGATGCCGTCGATGTCCAGGGACTTCGTCTGCTGCTGCATCACGGGCGCGAGCGCGCCGGGCGTACGGCAGCTCACGTGACCGTGCCCGAGCCGGTGCCCGACCTCGTGGTTGATGAGCATCTGGCGATAGGCGTGCATCGCCCCGGGGCCGAAGGTCGCCGAGCCCTGGGCCCAGCGGAAGGCGTTGATCATCACGCGCTCGGTGGAGGCGGAGTCGCAGGACACGTTGTCGACCGTCGTGTCCAGGCCGGACTTGCGGCACCAGTCGCCGGTGGTCCCCGGGCTGGCCAGGGTGATCACGAAGTCCGGCTCGCCGCTGGAGATCCGCTCGAAGGTCATCTCGCCCTGCCCCGCCCAGCTGCGCGGGTCGTTGAGCGTCTTCTGCACCGCCTGCGCGAACAGCGCCCCGTCGAGCCCGAGTCCCTTCTCCACGTCCACCCGGTAGCGGACCCTGCGTCCCTTTCCGGGCGCCTTGTCGAAACCGGGCACGGCCTGGAACTCCCCCGAGCCCTTCAGCCGGGGGTCGATGGGGAACTGGCGGGCCATCAGCTGCTCGTACGTCGGCGGGGCGGCCGGCGCCCGGTTCGCCGGGACGGCCCGGTCGTCCGAGCGGGAGGCCGGGCTCGCTGCGTCGACCCGGTCCGCGGACTCGTCCGCCGCGCTGGTGCTGTGCCCGGCGTCGCTCTCGCGCTCGGCCACCTGACCGGCCACGACCACGGCGAGCACGGTGGTGACGGCGGCGGCCGCGATCCCGGTGAGGGTCCGCCCGAGCCGGGCCGGCTGTCGCTCCGTGGACGGCGGGACCTGCTCGCCCTCCGCCGCCTCCCGGGTCTCCCCGGGGCGCTGGTCGGGCTCCGCCGGCGCGGGCACGGGCGGCGCCGCCCGGCGCGGTCCGGGAATGAAGGGAGCGGCGGGCACGCCCTCCTCGTGCACCGGATGCCCTCCGCGAGCACCGGTGTCGTACGGCCCCCGGTAGCGGGGCGTGCCGTGCATCGGCGTGTCGTAGGCGGGCGCACCCGCGGCGGGGGCGCCACGGCCGGGCGTGTCGTACCCCGGAAGGCCGTGGGCGGGAGTGTCGTACGCCGGGGCGGCCTGGCGCGGGCCGCCGTAGCCCGGGACGCCGCGCGCGGGGGTGTCGTACCGGGGGCCGGCCTGGCCGCGCGGGGCGCCGTAGCCGGGGACGCCGTGTGCGGGAGTGTCGTACACCGGGGCGGGCTGCCCCTGCGGGCCGGGGCCCTGGCGGCGCGGGCCCTGCCCGGGCGCGGCCTGGCCGCGCGGGCCCTGGGCGGGGGCCGCCTGGCCGCGCGCGCCGTACCCCGGAACGCCATGGGTCGGCGTGTCGTAACCCTGCGTGTCGTAGGGGCCGGGCGACCGGGGCGGCGCCGGGGGCTGCTGCCCCTGGTCGCGCCTGCGTCGTCCCGTCCCCGGGCCCGGCCCGCCGGCCTCCCGCTGCCCGGTGTCTGCCACCGGGGCAGCGGCGCCCTTGCGACTATGTCGTCCCACGGTCCGGCTCAGCTCCCGCCCTCGGCCGCCGCCTGGTGCGCGGCATCGGTGATCAGCTCTCGTGCCGCCGCGGCGACGGTCTCCGGGTACTCCATCATCGCGACGTGCCCCGCCTCCGGAAGCGTCAGGAGGCGCGAGCCCCGGAACGCGGCGGCCGCCCTGCGCGCCATCCGGTACCCGACCAGCTGGTCGCGTCCGCCGTAGACGAGGAGCGTCGGGGCGAGCACCCGCTCGGCCTGGCGCCACAGCCCGTGCTGGCCGCCCAGGGTGTACGCGTCGACGATGCCGCGCGAGGAGCGGGCCATGGCGTCCCAGAAGTACGGGAGCTCCAGGCGCCGCTCCATCTCCTCGACGGCGTGCCGGAGGCCCTCGTCCGTGACGCGGCCGGGATCGCCGTAACAGAGGGAGAGCACCCCGCGGACCCGCTGCTCGGGCGTCCAGTCCTTGGTCAGCCGCGCGAACAGCGGGGCGACTCCCGGCAGCGCGAGCAGCGCCGTGGGCCACGCGGCGCGCTGGGCCCGCAGCTCGGGCAGGGCCGGCGAGATCAGGGTGAGGGTGCGGACCAGGTCGGGGCGCACGGCGGCGACCCGGGTGGCGACGGCGCCGCCCAGCGAGTTGCCGAACAGGTGCACCGGACCGCGGCCGGCCGCGTCGAGCAGCCGGATGACCGCCCGGGCGTGTCCCGTGACCGAGTAGTTGCCGTCGTCCGGCGGCGGCGAGTCGCCGAAGCCCGGCAGGTCGACCGCCTCTCCGTCGACCAGGTCGGCGAGCAGCGGCATCATGGCCGACCAGTTCTGGGAGGAGCCGCCGAGCCCGTGCACGTAGAGCGCGGGCGGGAGACCGGGCTGCGCGCCCGGCCGGGCCCGCACGGTGAGCGTGAGCCCGGGCAGCGCGACGGAGCGCAGCTCCTCGCCGGCGGCGATCCGCACGGTGCGGGACCGGGTCGCGGGTGAGGCGGCGGTCCGGGTTTCCGGCAGCTCGGTCGAGGACATGGCAGCGATATTACGAGACGATCACGCCCGGGCGCGTGTGGGTGGCGTCACAGGAGGGGGTGCGGCGCGCCGACGGAGCTCCTAGGCTCGGAGGTGACAGTCATCGCGACCGGAAGGAACCGCATGACCGCCGACCCGAACGAGCCGGACACATTCGCCGAGGAAGAGGACGTCGTGCTCGACGAGGAGACCCCGGAGGCCGACGCGGCCGAGCAGCACGCCGAGCTGCAGCAGCGCGAGGACGAACCGCTCGGTCAGATCCCGCACGAGTCGGCGAACGACGCGGACGCCGTCGAGCAGGCCCGTGTGGTCGCGCTGGACGAGGAGGACTACCGCTGACGTCCGGGCGGGCTCCGGTTCGTCCCGGCTTCCGACGCGCCCCGAGCCAGGGCCCGACCACGGCGCGTCGCTTCGGCGTGCTCGCACTTTCGGGATGAGGGCGCGGGTCCGGTTTCCGGCTTCCGCAGCCTCGGCGTAACCCCACGGCTACCGCCGAGTAGCCCCGTCGCCCCCTGCTGATCTGTTCGATTGCATGACCATCTTCTTGCCCGATGCCTCTCGCCCCGGGCGTCCGGTCCGTGAAATTCTGCGCTCGCACCGCGCGCAGCCGGGTTACCCAAAAGTACGATGGCCGCGCGACGCATATGCGCGCATGGATCGATTTTTGGGAGGCGGCGTGAGCGCCATCGAGCAGACAGAGGCAGCACGCCCGCGGGGCACGCGCCTGCCGCGCCGTGCCCGACGCAACCAGCTCCTCGGCGCGGCCCAGGAGGTGTTCGTCGCGCAGGGGTACCACTCGGCCGCGATGGACGACATCGCCGAGCGGGCCGGAGTCAGCAAGCCGGTGCTGTACCAGCACTTCCCGGGCAAGCTCGAGCTCTACCTCGCCCTGCTCGACCAGCACTGCGAGGCCCTGCTCCAGTCGGTGCGCACGGCGCTCGCCTCCACCACCGACAACAAGCTGCGGGTCGCGGCGACCATGGACGCCTACTTCGCGTACGTGGAGGACGAGGGCGGCGCCTTCCGGCTGGTCTTCGAGTCCGACCTCACCAACGAGCCGGCCGTGCGCGAGCGCGTCGACCGGGTCTCGATGCAGTGCGCGGAGGCCATCTCCGACGTCATCGCCGAGGACACCGGGCTCGCCAAGGACGAGTCGATGCTGCTCGCGGTGGGCCTCGGCGGCGTGTCGCAGGTCGTCGCCCGCTACTGGCTCTCCAGCGAGTCCCCGGTCCCCCGCGACAAGGCGGTGGCCCTGCTGACCTCGCTGGCCTGGCGCGGCATCGCCGGCTTCCCGCTGCACGGGGCGGACGGACAGCTGAGCGCCGAGGGGCACTGAGGCCCGCGCCGGCCCGGCGCGTCTGTTCGCTCCTGGCGTTCCGCGCCCGCGCCGCTCCGTCCCCTCACCGGGCTAATGTGTGGCAGGTACGGCGCGGGATCCACGCGCAAGGCTGACCGTTCGGAGGGACATAGCCGTGGAGGTCAAGATCGGCGTGCAGTACGCACCCCGGGAGATCGTGCTGGAGAGCGGACAGTCCGCCGAGGAGGTCGAGCGCGCGGTGGCCGACGCGCTGGCCGGCAAGGCGCAGCTGCTCAGCCTGACGGACGAGAAGGGCCGCAAGGTCCTGATTCCGGCCGACAAGATCGCGTACGTCGAGCTCGGTGAGCCGGCGGTGCGCCGGGTGGGCTTCGGCGCGCTCTGATCGGCGGACAGGAACAGCGGGGCCCGGTGGACGGAAGTCCACCGGGCCTTTCGTCTGTCCGGCCGCGGACGGCCGCCGCCCGGGGTGCGGTCCCGCCCCGGTGCGTCGTCCGGTCCCGCCACCGTGCGTCTCCGGTCCCTCCGCCGTCTGCGCACGTCAGGGCGTACGGGGAGGATTGTCATCACGAGTGACCGGGTAGGACGGGAGTGACCGAACTGCCCGCCCCGCACCGACGCGAGGTGATTCGCCGTGTTCCTGGAAGCCCTCGGTTCCGCTCTGCTCGGCTTCGCCCTGGCCTGGGCCGCCGTGCACCGGCTCGCCGACCGCCTCCCCGCACGGGGCGTCGTCCTCGTCACGGGAACGCTCGGCGGGGTCTTCGGCGCCCTGGTCACCCACGGGGCCCTGGGTCCCGGGTTCTTCCTGGCCACCCTGATCGGCGCCGTCGCGGTCGCGGCCGTGCTGCTCTCGCTGCTGCTGCGGCCGGCCTCGCGACGGCTGCGCCGATCAGCCGCGGCGTAGCCGACCCGCCGAGGTGCGGACGGCCGGCCGCGGCGGACCGCCATCCCCGCGGTGTGCGAGGGCGGACAGCCGCGGCGTACCCACCGACCCGCGGCGTGACCGGGTGAGGTGACGCCGGTCCGTCAGGCGGCGAGGCCGAGCGCGGCCATGCGCTTGGTGTGCGCCTCGGTGATCCGGGAGAACATGCGGCCGACCTCGGCGAGGTCGAAGCCCGCGGCCATCCCGTCCACGCCACCGACCAGCATCGTCGACAGCGCGTCGCGCTCGGCGACCACGCGCTGCGCCTGCGACAGGGCCTCGCCCATCAGCCGGCGCGCCCACAGGGCGAGGCGGCCGCCGACCCGGGGATCGGCGTCGATCGCGGCACGGACCTTCTCGACGGCGAAGTTGCCGTGGCCGGTGTCGTCGAGCACGGAGAGCACGAGCGCCCGGGTGTCTGAGTCGAGGCGGGCCGCGACCTCGCGGTAGAAGTCACTCGCGATCGAGTCGCCGACGTAGGCCTTGACCAGGCCCTCCAGCCAGTCGGACGGGGCGGTCAGGCGGTGGAAGTCGTCCAGCGCCTTCGCGAACGGCTCCATGGCCGCGGTCGGCTCGGCCTCGACCGTGGCGAGCCGGTCGCGCAGCTGCTCGAAGTGGTGGAACTCGGCGGAGGCCATCTTCGCCAGCTCCGCCTTGTCCGCGAGGCTCGGCGCCAGCTTGGCGTCCTCGGCGAGCCGCTCGAAGGCCGCGAGCTCGCCGTACGCGAGCGCGCCGAGCAGGTCGATCACGGCGGCGCGGTACTGAGGCACGGCGGAGGCAGTCGCCCAGTCCTGGGCGGCGATACCGGTGGGTGTGGCGTTGTCAGGCGTCTCCATGAAGCGCACAATAGCCCGCTCCGCCGGTGGGCCAAGGCCCTGGTCAGTGACTGTGACCGCGACCTCGTCGGGAATTCTCCCGACACACATGCGCGATTCCGGGGTACAGTGGTAATGCGCCTGCTGAGTATGCGGACATGCTTTCGCACGTTCGGACGTACCCCGTAGGCCGACTCATGAATGAGGATGCCCGGTCGGTGGCCCGATCGGCTCCGGCCCGACAGCCCTTCCGGCGCCCTGCCGAAGGGTCCCTCAAGCGGCACGACGCTCGAGCGACGGCAGTGGTCCCGCGCCAACCCGGTGACGATCTTCCCGATCGCACCGGAGGCTCCCGGCACGGTGAGACCCCCATCGCTCGCCTCGCGCCGCGTCTCACAGAAGAGGCAGCACCCTGACTACGTTCCGAGACCTCGGGATTCTTCCCGAGACGGCCGAGGCCCTGGAAGCCGTCGGCATCGTTTCCCCCTTTCCCATCCAGGAGATGACCCTTCCGGTCGCCCTTTCCGGCACCGACATCATCGGCCAGGCGAAGACCGGTACGGGCAAGACCCTCGGCTTCGGCCTCCCCCTCCTGGAGCGCGTCATCGTCCCCGCGGACGTCGAGGCGGGCCGGGCCCGGCCCGAGCAGCTGACCGACGCACCGCAGGCGCTCGTCGTCGTCCCCACCCGTGAGCTGTGCCAGCAGGTCACCAACGACCTGCTGACCGCCGGCAAGGTGCGCAACGTGCGCGTCCTCGCCATCTACGGCGGCCGGGCGTACGAGCCGCAGGTCGAGGCCCTGAAGAAGGGCGTCGACGTGGTCGTCGGCACCCCCGGCCGACTGCTCGACCTGGCGGGCCAGCGCAAGCTCGACCTCTCCCACGTCAAGGCCCTGGTCCTGGACGAGGCGGACGAGATGCTCGACCTGGGCTTCCTGCCCGACGTCGAGAAGATCATGAACATGCTTCCGGCGAAGCGCCAGACCATGCTGTTCTCGGCGACCATGCCGGGCGCCGTCATCGGCCTGGCCCGCCGCTACATGTCGCAGCCCACGCACATCCGCGCCACCTCGCCGGACGACGAGGGCGCGACCCACCGCAACATCGCGCAGCACGTCTTCCGCGCCCACTCCATGGACAAGCCGGAGATGGTCGCCCGCATCCTGCAGGCCCGCGGCCGCGGCCTCGCGATGATCTTCTGCCGTACGAAGCGCACGGCGGCCGACATCGCCGAGCAGCTGGAGCGCCGCGGCTTCGCCTCCGGCGCGGTCCACGGCGACCTCGGCCAGGGCGCCCGCGAGCAGGCCCTGCGCGCCTTCCGCAACGGCAAGGTCGACGTGCTCGTCTGCACCGACGTCGCCGCGCGCGGCATCGACGTCGAGGGCGTCACGCACGTCATCAACTACCAGTCCCCCGAGGACGAGAAGACCTACCTGCACCGCGTCGGCCGCACCGGCCGCGCGGGCGCGAGCGGTACGGCGATCACGCTGGTCGACTGGGACGACATCCCGCGCTGGCAGCTGATCAACAAGGCGCTCGAGCTGGACTTCAACGACCCGGTCGAGACCTACTCCAGCTCGCCGCACCTCTACGAGCAGCTGGACATCCCCGAGGGCACCAAGGGCATCCTGCCGCGCGCCGAGCGCACCCGCGCCGGTCTCGACGCGGAGGAGCTGGAGGATCTCGGCGAGCCCGGCGGCCGCCGTGCCCGCGGCGGGCGCCAGGAGAAGACCGAGGAGCGCCCGGCCCGCACCCGCACCCCGCGCCAGCGTCGCCGCACCCGCGGCGGCTCGGACCTCGCGGACGCTCCCGAGCAGCCCGGCGCCGAGACCCCGGCCGCCGACGCGGACGGCGCCGAGGCCCCGGCGACCCCGCGCCGCCCCCGTCGCCGCCGCACCCGCGGCAACACGGCGTCGGCCGGCATCCCGGTCGCCGGCGCGACCACCGCCGTCGCGGAGGCGGCCCCGGCCGAGGCCCCGGAGGCCGAGGCCCCCGCCGCCGAGCCGCGCGCCCGCCGCACGCGGACCCGCTCCGCCGACCGCGCGGCCGAGACCGCCGGCACGGAGACCGTGGTCGTCGAGACCCCGGCCGCCGAGGGCCCGGCCGCCGAGCCCGTCGCGACTGAGGCCCCGGCCACGGAGACCCCCGCGACCGGGACCCGCGCGCGCCGCACCCGTAGCCGCTCGGGCAACACCCGTACGGCCGAGGCCGTCGCCACGGAGACCGTCGCCACGGAGACCGTCGCTGCGACGGCGGTCGCCACGGAGACCGTCGTCGCCGCTCCGGCCGCCGAGGCGCCGGTCGCGACCACCGTCGCAGAGGCTCCGGCGCCCGTCGCCGAGGCCGCCGTGACCGAGGCCAGGCCCCGGCGTCGCCGTGGCCGTGGCGGTGCCCGCCCGGAGACCGTCGAGACGGCGGTCGCCCCGGCCGCCCGTGCCGCCGCCCCCGTCGAGGCGCCGGCCCCGCGTCGGCGTCGCGTGCGGCGTCCGGTCGCCGAGGAGACGGTGACGTTCCAGACGGTCGAGACGGCCGCCGCCGCGCTCGCCGCCACCGTCACGGTGCCGGCGCAGGCCACGACCGAGCCGACGCCGGCCCCCGCCGCGGAGCCGAAGGCCGCTCCGGTCGTCGCCGTGACCGCCGCCGTTCCGGCGCAGGCCACCGAGTCGGCGGCCACCGGGCCGCGGGCTCGCCGCCGCGTCACCCGCCCGGTGACGAGCCCGTCGGCGCCGGTCGAGGCACCGAAGGAGCCGGAGACCCCGGCCGCCCCGGTCGAGGAGCCGAAGCCGGCCCGCCGGCGCGCGACCCGTCGTGTGTCGAGCCCGGTGACGTCGACGCCGGCCGCCGAGGCCGTGGTGATCGTCGAGGCCGCCCCGGCCGCCGCGCCCGTCACGGCGCCGGTCGAGGAGCCGAAGAAGGCGGCCCCGCGCAAGCGGGCCGTCAAGAAGGCCGCCGAGCCGGTCGTCGCCGAGGCCGCCACCGAGGTGGTCGAGGCCGCGCCGAAGACCCCGCGCAAGCGGGTCGCCAAGAAGGCCGTCGCCGTCGAGGCGCCGGTCGACGGGGCGGAGACCGCGGAGGCGGCGCCCAAGAAGGCCGCACCGCGCAAGCGGGTCGCCAAGAAGGTCGCCGAGGCCGTCACGGAAGCCGTCGCCGAGGTGGTCGAGGCCGCCCCGAAGGCGCCGCGCAAGCGGGTCGCCAAGAAGGCCGTCGCGGCCGAGGCGCCGGACGCGTCGGAGCCGAAGACGCCGACCCGTCGGCGTACGGCGAAGAAGGCCGCCGAGGCGGTCGAGCCGGCGGAGGCGCCGAAGAAGGCCGCCCCGCGCAAGCGCGTCGCGAAGAAGGCGACCGCCGAACCCGAGGCGTAAGCACGCCCGAGCATCACCCGCCGCGGCCCGGCCCCTCCCCGAGGGACCGGGCCGCGGCGCGTATGCGACCGGGGCGGGGCCCACCCGACCGTGCCCGTCCCCGCCGCCGTACCCGCCGCCCGATCGAGCCCGCTGAGCCGAGCATCACGCGCTCCGCCCCAGCTCCTCCCCGGTCGCATACGCGCCGCGGCCCACCCCGCTCCGCCCGGCCCGCCCCGCTCTGCTTCCCGGGCCCCGCTCCGCCCCGCCTTGCCCCCTCCAACCGAGATCCACCCCGCTCCGCCCGGGACAGCGCAGCCCGACCGCGTCCGTCATCCCCGAAGGTGCCCGTCACCGCCGCCGTGCCCGCCGCCCGATCGAGCCCGCTGAGCCGAACGTCACGCACTCGGCCCCAC
>NZ_JBITXX010000007.1:110740-139433 GCF_044544925.1 Streptomyces sp. NPDC053431
ACTCCCCCCTCCGCCGGGCCCGACCCGCCCCCGCCCAGGGGAGAGCGCGCACCCGACCGCGTCCGTCATCGCCGCCGCCGGCCGCCCGTCGCCCGTCGCCCGCCGCCCGATCGAGCCCGCTGAGCCGAACGTCACGCACTCGGCCCCACTCCCCCCTCCGCCGGGCCCGACCCGCCCCCGCCCAGGGGAGAGCGCGCACCCGACCGCGTCCGTCATCGCCGCCGCCGGCCGCCCGTCGCCCGCCGCCCGATCGAGCCCGCTGAGCCGAACGTCACGCACCGCTCCCCCGCCGACTGACGGCGCCAAGACTCCGCGCCCCGGGGCGGAACGCGCCGCGTGTGGCCCCGGTCGGTGTGCCGGATACAGTCGCTGTATGAGCAAGCCCCGGTCCCTGGAGCTGCCGCCGCGCACCCGTGCCTACCGGCTGATCACCGCGCGCGGCGACTTCGCTGTCCTCGACACCGCACCCGCCGGCACCCCTCGGGGGACCGCGCTGCTGCTGCCCGGCTACACGGGCAGCAAGGAGGACTTCCTCGCGCTGCTCGGCCCGCTCGCCGAGGCGGGTTATCGCGCGGTCGCCGTCGACGGGCGCGGCCAGCACGAGACGCCGGGGCCCCGCGGCCGGGCGGCCTACCGCCGGAAGGCGCTCGCGCTGGACGCGGTGGCGCAGGCGGCGGCGCTGGGGGACGGGCCCGTGCATCTGCTCGGGCACTCCTTCGGCGGTCTGGTGGCCCGCGCGGCGGCGCAGCTCGCGCCGGACGCCTTCCTCTCGCTGACCCTGCTGTCCTCGGGCCCGACCAGGGTCGCGCGGTCCCAGCGGGTCCGCGTGCGGGCGCTGCGCGGCGCGCTGGCGCTGCTCCCGAAGGAGCGGGTGTGGCGGACGACCCGCTGGCTGGACAGCCGGGGCGAGGAGCCGGGGGCGACCGACCCGGAGGAGATCGTCGCCTTTCTGCGGCGGCGCTGGATGCGGACCCGGATCGCGCAGCTCGCGGGCGCCGGGCGGCTGCTGCTCGGGGACCCGGACGGCACGGCGGAGCTGCGGGCGCTGCCGCTCCCGCTGCACATCGCGTACGGCGACGAGGAGACGGTGTGGCCGGTTCCGGATCTGGCCGCGGCGGCCGTGCGTACCGGTGCGCACCACACGGTGGTGCTGGGCGCCGGCCACTCCCCCAACGTGTCGCATCCGGAGGAGCTGGCGGCTCGGCTCGCCGCTTTCTGGAGTCGGGCCGCCGAGGTCAGTACTGCGCCCGCAGATGCTGCCAGAAGCCGTCCCTGAGGGACCGGCGCAGCGCTGCGTGGCCGCGCAAGGACCGGCTGAGCAGGCGTTCCGCCTCGACGAGGAGGTCCTGGTCGATGGGCCCCGGGAGGTACGGGTGGCCGGGGAGCAGTTCGGCGAGCTGGTCGCGGCCGCGTTCGGCGAGCCAGGCCGCGGCGATCTGCGCGCCGATGAAGCGGACCTCGTCGCGTGAGGGCGGCGGCTCGCCCTCGTTCTCGTACAGCGTGACGGGCTTGCGGGTCACGTAGGGGCGGCAGAAGTCGAGGTCGAAGACGCGCTGGCTGTCGACCTCCCAGAGCAGTGGTTCGGCCTGGTTGCCGCCCTCGGCCGCCTCGATGCCCCACAGGTGGACGCGGGCGCCGTAGCCCTGCGCGGCCTCGACGGCGGAGACGAGGTCCTCGTCGCCGCCGACGAGGGCGGCGTCGCTGATGGCGCGGTGCCGCGCGAGGGACTCCAGGTCGGAGCGGATGAGGGAGTCGACGCCCTTCTGCTGGTTGTTGGAGTTGAGGTTGCCGAGCCGGACCTTGACGTCGGGGAGCGCCGCCACCGCCTGCTGTTCGGGGGTGTGGATGCGGCGCCGTGCGCCGTCGTACCAGTAGACGCGCAGCAGCCGGCTGTCGGCGAAGATCGTGCGCGCGGTGTCGATGAAGGCCTCGATGAGGCCCTCGGCGTCGAGGTCGAAGTTGCGCCGGTCCTCGGTGCCCGCGACCAGCAACCCGGCGGAAGCATAGACGTAACCCGCATCGACGAAGATGGCGTGGGTAGAAGGGGTCTTGGCCACCTCGGCCAGCATCCGCTGGAGGAGCTCGTTGGTGCGCTCCAGGCGGGCCTCGACGCGGTTCAGCTCGTCCCTCCCTACCGGCTGGTAGTTAGTCATCCGAAAAATTTCCTTAGCGTAGGGAATGTTTGCAGGATGCATGCCGTTGGACCTGTACGTAACGCAGTTCTCCACCTGGAGGATCAACTCAGACGAAGGGAGAAGCCCATGCGCTTCGAAATCCTGCGACTCGACGACATCGACGGTACGCCCGTCGACCGGACCGTCGTGGACGCCGCCTCCGTCAACGGGATCGTGCAGCAGGCCGCCTCGATCGGTCAGCGCATCTGGATCCGCCCCGCAGAGACCACGGCCTCGTAACGGGCACACCCTTTCACGCACCGCGCCCCCGTACGGACTCCGCTCCAACGGAATCCGTACGGGGGCGCAGTGGCGTCCGGGGGGTGTCAGGACGCCTGGATCACCTGGGTGACGCCGTTGATGATCTGCTGCACGGCGATGGCGGAGAGCATCATGCCCGCCAGCCGCGTCACCAGGACGACGCCGCCGTCCTTGATGACCCGGATGATCAGCAGCGAGTAGCGCATGGTCAGCCAGAGCACGACGTGCATGGCGACGATGGCGGTCCACACCGAGACCTGCGAGGCGACGCTGTCGGCGTGCTGCACGGCGAGGATCACCGACACGATGGCGCCGGGGCCGGCGAGCAGCGGCATGCCCAGGGGGACGAGGGCGACGTTGACGTCCTTGGTCTGCTTCGGCTCGTCGGTCTTGCCGGTGAGCAGGTCGAGCGCGATGAGCAGCAGGAGCAGACCGCCCGCGATCATCAGCGCGGGGACGGAGACGTGCAGGTAGTCGAGGATCTGCTGGCCCAGGATGCCGAAGACGGTGATGACGCCGAGGGCGACCGCGGCGGCCTGCCAGGCCATGCGGCGCTGGACCTTCGTGGCGCGGCCGGAGGTGAGGGCGAGGAAGATCGGGGTGATCCCGGGGGGATCCATGATCACAAAGAGAGTCAGGAACAGCGAGCCGAAGACGGCGACGTCGAACACGGTGAAGGGCCTTGCGGGAAAGGGGTGTACAAGAACATCCGGAACAGGGAGTTCCGGAGGAAGGGCAGGGTGGGACCCCGCGGAAGGGGAGCACGGGTGCACCACGGCAGGGCGCACGGCCGTCACGCCGCGCGGCGCCCGACAGGGCGGAACGTGGTGGTGTCTGCGGTCAGCCGCGTCCGCCGGCGCCCGGCACCGGGAAGGCGCCCGTGGCACGGCGGGTGATCTCGCCGTAGATCTCGGGGTCCGTCATGAACTCCCCGGGGGCGCAGGTCTTGCGGCTGCCGTGGTAGTCGCTGGAGCCCGTGGTCAGCAGCCCCAGCTCCTTGGCGAGCCCGCGCAGCCGCGCGCGGGTCGGCTCGTCGTGGTCCATGTGGTCCACCTCGATGCCGTCGAGACCGGCCTCGGCGAGCCGGGCGATCGCGGACTCGGGCACGCACTCGCCGCGCTTGACGGCCAGCGGGTGCGCGAAGACGGTGACCCCGCCCGCGGCCCTGACCAGGCGGATCGCCTCGATCGGGTCCAGCTCGTGCTTCGCGACGTAGGCCCGGCCGCCGTCGGCGAGCCAGTCGGGCGTGAAGGCGCCGGAGACGTCCGGCACGACACCCAGCTCCACGAGGGCCTCGGCGACGTGCGGGCGGCCCACGGAGCCGTCGCCGGCGATCCGGGCGACCTGCTCCCAGGTGACGGGGACGCCGAGCTCCTGGAGCTTGCCGACCATGGCGCGCGCCCGCGGCACCCGGTCGTCCCGGACCAGCTCGCGCTCGGCGAGGAGCGCGGGCTCCTGGGGGTCGAAGAGGTACGCCAGCATGTGCAGGCTCACGCCGTCCAGGCGGCAGGACAGCTCGGCCCCGGTGACGAGGGTGAGCCCCTCGGGCAGGGCGGCCGTGGCCTCCGCGTACCCGCGGGTGGTGTCGTGGTCGGTCAGCGCGACCACGTCGAGCCCGGCGGCGGCCGCGTTGCGGACCAGCTCGGCGGGGGTGTCCGTACCGTCCGAGGCCGTGGAGTGGGTGTGCAGATCGATGCGCACGACGCGGGACTCCAGGGTTCGGGGCGGACGGTGGGGACGCTCCAGCATAACGGGCGAAGAGCACACATCCGTACGGATCCAGAGAACCACTCGCCCCTTACGCGGTCGGCCGCGGCATGCCCCCCGGCCGACCGCCGTACGGGCACGCCGTAGGTCCCACACCCTGGACGTCGCCGGTCCCGTATGCCGGACACGTGGGGTCATGCGGACATCACGGATCCCCGGTGGACACCCGTCCCGCACGGGACGGCCCGTGGCACGGACGGCCGCCGTCAGGCCGACACGGCTACGTCAGGAGTCTCGGCGTCAGCGCCCCGCACGGCAGCAGCTCGACCTCCGCGCCCGCGTCCCGCAGGTCGGTGAGGACCAGCTCGTCGTACATCAGGAGGCCCGACTGCTCGGGCCACACGATCGCCCACAGCCAGAGCCCGCGCGCCTCGCCCGCGAAGACCGCGCGGTCCTGCGGCGCCCCCGTGACGTGCCAGAGCGGGGTCGGCCGGCCGGCGGCGAGCACCTTGACCTGCGGCGGCTTGTCGATCGCCATGCCGGTGCCGGGATCGGGACCGTCGATGCCCGCGTACCGGGCGCCGAGCCCGACGCCGAGCTCCTCGGCGACGAGCAGCAGCTCCCCGATGCCGCCGAGCGGCCCGGGTCCCGAGCAGGCGACGACGGTCGCACGGCCGCCGTTGCGGTCGTCACCGGCGTACGCGACCCCGGTGAACAGCCAGCCGACCGGCAGGGGCCACGGCATCCACACCGGCACGTGGGCACGGTGCACCACGACACCGAGGGCCTCGACGCTGGGCGGGATCACGGGCTGCAGCGGGTGCACCGAGCCGTGCACGTCGCACTGCCAGGAGTCGGCAAAGAGTCCGGGCGCCCTGACCCGGCCACCGCACTTCGGGCAACTGGGTTCGCCCCTCATAGGGCTCAACGGTCCTACCCCACGGGCCCCGCGTCAAGGACGATCACCGATGATCACCCGTCCGGCCGGAGCCGTTCACCCGCCGCCGAGGGGCGCCGGCTCCCGGACCGGCCGGCCGGAGCCGTCAGTCCAGCGTCACCGACCTGCGGAGCGGGTCACGGAGGTCCGTCCCGTTCGCCAGCCAGCGCTCCTCCAGCGCCTGCGCCCCGTGCACCCGCTTCCACGCCGCCTCGTTGGAGGTCATCGGCAGCAGCGGCAGGAAACGCACCGGATCCATCGGCGCGTCCAGCTCCAGGTCCTCCACCAGGCCGCCGGACCCGGCGACCAGCACCGAGCTGAACGGCGCGCCGGGCCACAGGGCTTCGCCCACGTCGAGCGAGGCGCCCGGGGCCACGACGACACCCTCCACCTGCGGAGTGGCGGCGAGCACCGCGAGCGGGCGGAGCACCTTGTCGGTGTCGGCGAGCCCGGCCCGTACGGAGAGCACCAGTTCGGCCCGGGGGCCCTTCACCGGGTCGGCGAGCGCGGAGGTCGGATCGGCCATCGGCTGGGCGGACATGCCGAGGGTCGCGTACCGCACGAGGCCGGCCTCGGCGTCGGCGAAGCGGAGCACCTCGATGCGGTCGGTGCCGAGAAAGGTGATCGCGGCCCGTGCGTCCGGCTCGCCGAGGGCCGTGCGCAGCCGGGCCTCGACCAGAGCAAGAATTTCTCCCATGCGGCGAGCATAAAGCGCGTATGGAACGGGCAAAGGAAGGGATTGACCCTCTGTCGGCTGATAGTCTTGGCCACTGGTCGGGATTCCCGACTGCTCGTCACACGTCATCCCTCACCAGGGACCGGCCGGAGGAGGTGGGACTGCGATGGATCGAAGTCGATCGGGCAGTACCAGCAGGCTCTTCCGCCGCAGCGCACCCCAGCCCGGTGCGTCTCTCCTTCGGGTGTTCTGAGGACCGCGTCCGGTCCCCTCCTCCCCGGCATGTCGCACGACGGAAGAGCACCCCTCTTTGCCTGTCTGTAGCGAACGCCGTCACCGCGATCCTCCGGTGCCGCCCGCTTTGTGGACGACGCGACTCCCCGTCCCCATTCCGGGCTGTGCCACGCTCGCCGACGGCCTCTCCGTGAAGGAGCACGCCCATGTCGATGATCCGTGACCTGCGCGCCGCCGTACGTCCGTCCCTGCGGCACTCCCTGCGCAAGACCCCCACCGTCTCCTCGTACGCCAACTACGACGCCACCCGCGACCCCACGGCCGCGACCGCCGTCGTCGACTGCGCCGTCTACCGCGACGGGCGCCGGGTCGACGACCGGGCGTGCCTGACGCCGCGCGGCGCGATGCGCCAGGTGCGGGAGAGCGGCGGCTTCGCGTGGATCGGCCTGCACGAGCCGACCGAGGCCGAATTCGCCGGTATCGCCGCGGAGTTCGGGCTGCACCCGCTCGCCGTCGAGGACGCCGTGCACGCCCACCAGCGACCGAAGCTGGAGCGCTACGACGACACCCTCTTCACCGTCTTCAAGACGATCCACTACGTGGAGCACGCCGAACTCACCGCCACCAGCGAGGTGGTGGAGACCGGCGAGGTCATGGTCTTCACCGGTCCCGACTTCGTCATCACCGTCCGGCACGGCGGCCAGGGCTCGCTGCGCAACCTCCGGCACCGCCTCCAGGGCGAGCCGGAACTCCTCGCCAAGGGCCCCTCGGCCGTGCTGCACGCCATCGCCGACCACGTCGTCGACGGCTACATCGCGGTCGCCGACGCCGTCGAACTCGACATCGACCAGATCGAGATCGACGTCTTCTCGCCGCCCGCCAAGGGCTCCACGCGCGGCGCCGACACCGGCCGGATCTACCAGCTCAAGCGCGAGGTCCTGGAGTTCAAGCGGGCCGTCACGCCGCTGCTGCGCCCGATGCAGCTGCTCAGCGAGCGCCCGATGCGGCTCGTCGACCCGGACATCCAGAAGTACTTCCGGGACGTCGCCGACCACCTGGCCCGCGTGCAGGAGCAGGTCGTCGGCTTCGACGAGCTGCTCAACTCGATCCTCCAGGCCAACCTGGCGCAGGCCACCGTCGCCCAGAACGAGGACATGCGCAAGATCACCTCGTGGGCGGCCATCGTCGCCGTCCCGACGGCGGTCTGCGGCGTCTACGGCATGAACTTCGACCACATGCCGGAGCTGCACTGGAAGTACGGCTACCCGATGGTGCTCGGCGGCATCGCCGTCATCTGCTTCGCCATCCACCGCACCCTCAAGCGCAACGGCTGGCTCTAGGCCCGGTGCCCTGGGGCCCGGCCGCGCCCGCGGTGGCTAAGCTGCGGGCATGACAGACGCGCAGCTCGGGGCCGCCCTCGTCGAGGAGGCCACCAAGAAGTCCGGCCTCATCTGGGTCCGGGGCGAGGCCCCGGCCGCCCGGGCGCTCTGGCACGTCTGGCACGACGGCGCGGCCCATGTCGTCGGCGACGGACCCGGCGAGCAGCCGCTGCCGGGCCTGGTGGACGGCGGCACCGCCGAGGTCACCGTACGCAGCAAGGACAAGGGCGGCCGGATCGTCGCCTGGACGGCCGCGGTGCGCGAGCTGCCGGCCGGTACGGAGGAATGGGACGCGGCCGTCGCCGAACTGAAGGGCAAGCGGCTCAACGCCCCCGACGGCGAGGCGATGCCGGACCGCTGGGCGCGCGAGTGCCGCGTCGTACGGCTCGACCCGCGCGCCTCGACGACCGACCTCCCGGACGGCTCGCTGGCCGCCGCCCCGCTCCCGTCACCGGGCATCACGCGCCGCCCGATCCCGGCGGGGCTGCCGAAGCTGCTCCTGAAGAAGCGCCGCAAGCGTTAGGGAACGGCCTGGGCCCGTGCGGCACGTCAGGAGCCGGACGGACGCCGGGCCGGCCTCAGGCGCGCGGCAGCTGCTTGCCGTAGTCCAGGGTCTGGCCCTTCGCCGGCTCCGCGAGCGGGAAGTCCTTGTCCCACTCCGTCAGGAGGACCACGCCCGCGCCGCCGCCACGCGCGAAGCGCACCGGGAACGGGGTGCCCTCGAGGGAGACGTCGAGGGAGCCGCCCTCGCCGTCGTCGCCGCCCCGGACGTTGATCGTGCGGATCCCGCCGATCTTGTCGTAGTCGCCCTTGGCGACGTCGCCGTGCAGTCCGATGAGCCCGTCGAGCAGCAGGTCCATGTCGGTGAAGCCGCGGAGCTGCTTGTACGAGGGGTCGTCCTGCGGCACCTTCACGTACATGTCGTCGAGCTTGTCGGCCGCCTCGGAACCGGCGTCGGCGTCCGAGGAGTCCGAGCCGGAGCCGGAGGAGCCCGACGAGGAGGACGAGGCGGAGGAGGGCCCGTCCGCCGGGGAGTCCTCGTGCTCCCAGAACGCCGCGTCGGCCTTCAGGTAGAGCGCTTCGCCGACCCGCAGCAGCTCGAAGGTGCTGTTCCTGGTCGTCACCGAGCCGGAGGCGCCGTCCTGCTTGAGCCGCATGTTCAGCTTGTACGTGCCGCCCTTGCTGACCAGCGTGCCGGACAGGCGTACCGCCTTCGCCGCGTCCGCCGCCGTCTGGGCCTTCTGCTCGATGGCCGTCGCGTCGAGCTTGCCGACGCCGTTCGTCCCCTCGTCCGGGTCGGAGGCACAGGCGGTCAGCGCCGTCATGAGACCGGCGCACAGCGCCAGCGGCAGGGCGGCCCCGCGGATGCGCGAGGACGGACGGAGAACGGTCACCTGGGCGCCTCTCGATCGGTGGGGGACAGGCTCCGGTCGAAGCCGGGTGCCGGTGGGGTCGGCAGACCGCAGCGTACCCGGGCCGGGTGGCGGCCCCGCAGGCAGCCGGACGGGCGCTCTGCCGGAGCGGCACGGAGCGGCACGGGCTAGCCTGAACCCGGCAAGCGGGGCGACAACCCCGGTTCGACCCGAATCGTGCGGCATCGAGGAGGCGCGTGGCATGGCGGCAGGCGCCCCCCGGATCTTCGTCTCCCATCTCGCCGGGGTCCCCGTCTTCGACCCGGTCGGCGACCAGGTCGGACGGGTCAGCGATCTGGTGGCGATGCTGCGGGTCGGCCGCCGGCCGCCCCGGCTGCTCGGCATGGTGGTCGAGGTGCTGTCCCGGCGCCGCGTCTTCGTGCCCATGACCCGGATCACCGGCGTCGAGTCCGGCCAGGTCATCACCACCGGCGTGGTCAACATGCGCCGCTTCGAGCAGCGCCCCACCGAACGCCTGGTCCTCGGCGAGCTCCTCGACCGCCGGGTGACGCTGGTGGAGACCGGCGAGGAGGTCACCGTCCTCGACGTGGCCATCCAGCAGCTGCCGGCCCGCCGCGACTGGGAGATCGACAAGGTCTTCGTGCGGCGCGGCAAGGGCGGCGCGCTGCGCCGCAGGGGCGAGGCGCTGACGGTCGAGTGGTCGGCCGTCACCGGCTTCTCCCTGGAGGAGCACGGGCAGGGCGCCGAGAACCTGGTCGCGACCTTCGAGAAGCTGCGCCCCGCCGACCTCGCCAACGTGCTGCACCACCTCTCCCCCAAGCGCCGGGCGGAGGTCGCCGCCGCTCTCGACGACGACCGGCTCGCCGACGTCCTGGAGGAGCTGCCGGAGGACGACCAGATCGAGATCCTGGGCAAGCTGAAGGAGGAGCGGGCCGCCGACGTCCTGGAGGCGATGGACCCGGACGACGCCGCCGACCTGCTCTCGGAGCTGCCCGAGGAGGACAAGGAGCGCCTGCTCACCCTGATGCAGCCGGACGACGCGGCGGACGTGCGCCGGCTCCTGGCGTACGAGGAGCGGACCGCGGGCGGTCTGATGACCACCGAGCCGATCGTGCTGCGCCCGGACGCCACGGTCGCCGACGCGCTGGCCCGGGTGCGTCAGCAGGACCTCTCTCCCGCGCTCGCCGCCCAGGTGTACGTGTGCCGCCCGCCGGACGAGACGCCGACGGGCAAGTACCTGGGCACGGTGCACTTCCAGCGGCTGCTGCGGGACCCGCCGTTCACGCTGGTCAGCGCACTGGTGGACAGCGATCTGCCGCCGCTCGGGCCGGCCACCCCGTTGCCGGCCGTGACGAGCTACTTCGCCGCGTACAACCTGGTCGCCGCACCGGTGGTGGACGAGAGCGGTTCGCTGCTCGGCGCGGTGACGGTGGACGACGTGCTCGACCACCTGCTGCCGGACGACTGGCGCGAGACGGAGTTCCACGAGGAGGGGGTGCACCGTGGCTGAGCGCGCGCAGGAGCGGGACCGCGAGCGGGACCGGGAACGGGACCGCCCGCTGCCCCGCATCCGGCTCGACCAGCCGCGCGTGCGGCGCCCCCGGCTGCTCCCGGAGTACGACCCCGAGGCCTTCGGACGCCTCTCGGAGCGGATCGCGCGGTTCCTGGGGACGGGGCGGTTCCTCGTCTGGATGACGCTGATCATCATCGCCTGGGTGGTGTGGAACGTGTCCGCGCCGGAGAGCCTGCGCTTCGACAAGTACCCGTTCATCTTCCTGACGCTGATGCTGTCCCTGCAGGCCTCGTACGCGGCGCCGCTGATCCTGCTCGCGCAGAACCGGCAGGACGACCGCGACCGGGTCAATCTGGAGCAGGACCGCAAGCAGAACGAGCGCTCGATCGCCGACACCGAGTACCTGACCCGGGAGGTCGCGGCGCTGCGGATGGGCCTCGGCGAGGTGGCCACGCGGGACTGGATGCGCTCGGAGCTCCAGGACCTGGTGAAGGAGCTGGAGCACCGGGACGGGGAGCGCCGGGATCTATTCCCGGACGAGGGCACCCGCGGGAGTGACGTACCCGACCGTTGACAGGGCTTTCATGAGCCGGTGGTCGGCGCCGTACCATCTCTCTATGGCTACGGAAGACGCGGTGCGCGAAGCACTGGCGACGGTGAACGACCCCGAGATCAACAAACCGATCACCGAGCTCGGCATGGTCAAGTCGGTGGAGATCGGTTCCGACGGGCGGGTCGCGGTCACCGTCTACCTGACGGTCTCCGGCTGCCCCATGCGCGACACCATCACCCAGCGCGTGACCGACGCCGTCTCCCGGGTCGAGGGCGTCACGGGCGTCGACGTCTCGCTGGACGTGATGAGCGACGAGCAGCGCAAGGAGCTGGCGGCGGCGCTGCGCGGCACCACCGCCGAGCGTGAGGTGCCCTTCGCCAAGCCCGGCTCGCTGACCCGCGTCTACGCGGTCGCCTCCGGCAAGGGCGGCGTCGGCAAGTCCTCGGTGACGGTCAACCTGGCGGCGGCGATGGCCGCCGACGGCCTGAAGGTCGGCGTGGTGGACGCCGACATCTACGGCCACAGCGTGCCCCGCATGCTGGGCGTGGACGGGCGTCCGACCCAGGTCGAGAACATGATCATGCCGCCGTCGGCGAACGGTGTGAAGGTCATCTCCATCGGCATGTTCACCCCGGGCAACGCGCCGGTCGTCTGGCGCGGCCCGATGCTGCACCGCGCGCTCCAGCAGTTCCTCGCGGACGTGTACTGGGGCGACCTGGACGTCCTGCTGCTCGACCTGCCGCCCGGCACCGGCGACATCGCGATCTCCGTCGCGCAGCTCGTGCCGACCGCGGAGATCCTGGTCGTCACCACGCCGCAGCAGGCGGCGGCCGAGGTCGCCGAGCGGGCCGGCTCGATCGCCGTGCAGACCCACCAGAAGATCGTCGGCGTCGTCGAGAACATGTCGGGCATGCCGTGCCCGCACTGCGACGAGATGGTCGACGTGTTCGGCACGGGCGGCGGCCAGCGGGTCGCGGACGGCCTGACCAAGACCACCGGCGCCACCGTCCCGGTGCTCGGCTCCATCCCGATCGACGTCCGCCTCCGCGAGGGCGGCGACGAGGGCAGGCCGGTCGTCCTGGCCGACCCCGACTCCCCGGCCGGTGCGGCCCTCCGCACGATCGCCGGCAAGCTCGGCGGCCGCCAGCGCGGCCTCTCGGGCATGAGCCTGGGCATCACGCCGAAGAACAAGTTCTGAGACGCGGAAGGGGCACCCCGGGACCGGGGTGCCCCTTCCGCGTGCGTGCGTGCGGTCAGGCGTACAGCCCGAGGTCCTTCACCTGCGCGAACCCCAGCCCGTACGCGCTCATCCCCCGGCCGTACGCCCCGATGTGCACCCCCGGCGCCGACCCGGCCAGTACCCAGCCGAACTCGGACTCGCGGTAGTGGAAGGGCACCGGCACGCCGTCGACCGGCAGGGAGAGCGTGGACCAGGCGGGACCGTCGAGGTCGTCGGCGAGTTCGAAGGCCGTCTCGGTCTGCTGGTCCAGCCAGTTGTCCCGCAGGGCGTGGTCGAGCTGGGCGGGCCAGGTGTGGGCCAGCAGGCCCGAGCCGGCCAGCCAGGCCGCGGAGGAGACCGTCGTGGCGTCCAGGACGCCCGTGCCGTCGCCGGAGCGGCGTACGGGGTGGGCGGCGACCGTCACGACGACCGCGAAACGCTCCTTCTCCGCGCCACCCGCCTCGGACTTTATCGACGGCTCGTCACCGTGGCCCATCGAGCCGTGCTGTACGGTCCCGTCCGCCGCCGTGCCGATCTGCATCAGCCGGCGCGGCCCGGTGAACGCCTCGTCGAGCCCGTACCAGGCGAAGGGTGCGCGCAGAAACCCGTCGGCTTCCACCCGACTCGTCGTCTTCATCTCCGGCCGCCTCCTCGTTGCGTCAACAGAGGGAGGATAGCCACCAGGACGCAGTGGGGCGGTGACAGGCCGTCGTCAGGTGGCGTCCGAGTCGTACGGCGGGCGCTCGCCGGCGTCCGGCTTGTCCTGCTTCTTCAGCAGGTCGGGGGAGCCGTTGACCGCCGTGGGCGCGGGCGCGCCCTCGCGGCTGTGCACCGCGTCCGCGACCTCGTTCATCTCCTTCTTGAGGTCGAACGTGGAGCGGAGCTCCTTGAGCTCCTTGAGGTCCTCGTTGCCCTCGAGCTGCTTGCGCAGGAAGGTCTTGGGGTTGAGGTCCTCGAACTCGAAGTCCTTGAACTCCGGGCCGAGCTCGTTGCGGATGTCCTGCTTCGCGCTGTCGGAGAACTCGCGGACCTTGCGGATGAACCGGGAGACGTCCTGGATCACCTTCGGCAGCTTCTCGGGACCGAAGATGAGCACGGCGAGCACCACGAGCGTCACCAGCTCGAGCGCGCCTATGTCGCTGAACACCCTGTAGCTCCTTCATGCCGGTCCCGGGCGGCCCGCTCCACGGTACCCGCCGAAACTGTCCGGCGGGTACCACGTGATGTCCTCCACATGGCGGCTAGCCGCCCGTCGAGGAACCGAGGGTCAACGTCTTTGTCTGCTCTTTGCCGTCACGCGTCACGCTCAGCTTCAGCCGGTCGCCCGGGCGGTGGGCGCGGATCTTCACGATCAGCTCCTCGCCGCTGTGCACGCGCTGGCCGTCGACCTTGGTGATGACGTCGCCGGGGCGGATGCCGGCCTTGTCGGCCGGGCCGCCGGGCGTGACGGACGAGGTGCCGCCCTTGCCCTTGTCGCCGACCCGGGCGCCGTCGCCGCCGTACTGCATGTCCAGGCTCACGCCGATCACGGGGTGGGTGGCCTTGCCGGTGTTGATGAGCTCCTCGGCGACCCGCTTGCCCTGGTTGATCGGGATGGCGAAGCCGAGGCCGATGGAGCCGGACTGGCCGCCGCTCTCACCGCCGGAGCCGTTGCCGGCCGCGCGGATGGCGCTGTTGATGCCGATGACCTGGGCCTGCGAGTCGAGCAGCGGCCCGCCTGAGTTGCCCGGGTTTATCGGGGCGTCGGTCTGCAGGGCGTCGACGTAGCTGATGTCGCTGCCGTCGCCCTTCTCGCCGCCGGCGGTGATCGGGCGCTCCTTGGCGCTGATGATGCCGGAGGTCACGGTGTTGGAGAGGTCGAAGGGAGCGCCGATGGCGACGACGGGGTCGCCGACGCGGACGCTCTCCGAGTTGCCGAGCCGCAGCGGCTTGAGGCCGGAGACGCCGGACACCTGGATGACGGCGAGGTCGTAGCCGGTGTCGCGGCCGATGAGCTTGGCGCGGGCGGACTCGCCGTGGGAGAAGGTGACGGAGATCTCGCCGGAGGAGGCGGCCGCGTCCACGACGTGGTTGTTCGTCAGGATGTGGCCGCTGGTGTCGAGGACGAAGCCGGTGCCGGTGCCGGAGGAGCCGCTGCCGCTGACGTGGATGGTGACGACGCCGGGCAGGGCGCGGGCGGCGATCCCGGCGACGCTCTCGGGGGCGCGGCCGATGTCCTCGGGGTCCGACTGGGGCAGCTCGACGGTGGTGATGCCGCCGTGCCGTTCGACGTACGCGCCGACGCCGCCGCCGATGACGCCGGTGACGAGGGCGAAGGCCAGGGCGCCGACCAGCGCGAGGCCGCGCCGCGGCTTCCTGGGCGTCTTGCCCTCGGCCGGGGCCTGCGGCATGCCCCAGGGGTCGTACGCGGGCGTCAGCGGGGCCGGGTGGGGCGACGGTGCCGCCGGGGCCACCTGAGGGGGCAGCTGGGCCGGCGGCCCGGCGGGCACGGGGCGCTGCACGGGCGGCGCGGGCGCCCACGGCCCGGGCTCGCCGTAGGGCGGCGTCCGGTAGGGGTCGGGGGCGTGCAGCGGCTGCGGCGCGGCCGGGACGACCGGCTCGCCGGCCTCCGCCGCGAAGGCCCGCCCGTCCGGCTCGCCCGACTCCGCCGGCGGGACGGCCGGGACAGCCGGGACGGCCGGGACGGCCGACTCGATCGGGCCCATCGGCTCAACGGGGCCCACCGGCTCGACCGGGCCCGCCGGTTCGACGAAGGCCACCGGCTCGACCGGTGCCGTCGGCGGTGCTGCGGGCACGGGCGCCGAGACGGCGGCCGGCTCCGGGGCCGGCGCCGCGATCGCGTCGGGGGCCGGCGCCGCGGCCTCGGGAGGCGCGGCCGGGATCTCGGCGGATGCGGCCGGGATCGCGGCCGTCGCCGTCGGGATCGCGGGTTCGGGATTCGGCTCGGTCGTCACGGCGGCCGGTGCCGGGGCGGCCAGGGTGAAGTCCGAGTCCTCGGCCGGGTCGGCGGGTGCGGCGGGTGTCGTGGGTGGTGTGCTGTTCGACGGCCGGCTCCACCAGGTCGGCTTCCCGTTCTTCATGCTCTCCCCGCAACAGATGACCTGTCCGCGCCGCCCGTGTCGCCGGGCGGCGCGCCCCTGCCCCTGGATTCAACCAGGTCGTCGGTCAGTGGGGGGAGGGACTGGGGGCCGGGGTGACGGTCGGGACGGCCTGGTCGGGGCCCGGCGCGTACGAGAGGCGCAGGGCCGGGCTCATCGGCCGGGTGAACGGGGACAGTTCGAGCCGGGCCGGGACGACCGTCGGAGGCGCGGCCTCCTGGGTGGCCTCGCGGCGCGAGCCGGACGCGAAGGTCGCCGGGGCGCGCAGCGGGGTGACGTTGTTCCCGGTGCCCTGACCGCCGCGGCCCGCGTCCATCTGGAGGGTGCCGCTCAGTGCGATCGCCGCGAACGAGACCGCGCTGGCCGCCGCGAAGGCGAAGCGCCGGCCCCGCCCCGAGGAGCGGTCGCCGACCTCGTGGATGCGGAATCCGCCGCCCGGGGTGACGGGTGCCGCCGTGGCGAAGCCGTCGGAGGACACGCCTCCCCGGCGGAAGAGGTCGTCGAAGGGACCCCCCTGGTCGTCAGGTCCCCCCGGCAGCCCCTGAAGGCGCGCCAACAGCCCCGCCGAGGGCGGCGGGGGCGCGCTGGCCGCGAAGACGCTCTTCAGACTGCGCTGCGCGTCCGCCTCGGCCTTGCATTTGGGGCAGGTCGCGAGGTGCGCGAGGACCCGCTCGCGGGCGTCGTGACCGAGCTCGCCGTCGACGAGCGCGGCGAGCCGGTCCCCGAGGTGCTGTTCCGCGAGGGCCTGCTCCGCGGGGGTCGGTGACGGACTGGTGCCACTCACGCCGTTCCGCCCTCCCAGCCGACGGCGGCGAGGGCCCGCTCCGCGCGCGCCTCGGGCGAGCGGTGCTTGAGCGCCTTGCGCAGGTGGGACCGGCCGCGGTGGATGCGGCTGCGGACGGTGCCGAGCTTCACGCCGAGGGTCGCGGCGATCTCCTCGTAGGAGAGGCCCTCGATGTCGCAGAGGACGACCGCGGCGCGGAACTCGGGCGCGAGGGTGTCCAGGGCCTGCTGCACGTCGGCGTCGAAGTGCGTGTCGTTGAACGCCTGCTGCGGGGACGGCTCGCGGCTGGGCAGCCGCTCGGCGGCGTCGTCGGCGAGCGCGTCGAAGCGGATGCGCTGCTTGCGGCGCACCATGTCCAGGAAGAGGTTCGTGGTGATGCGGTGCAGCCAGCCCTCGAACGTGCCCGGCGTGTAGGACGACAGGGACCGGAAGACCCGGACGAAGACCTCCTGGGTGAGGTCCTCGGCGTCGTGCTGGTTGCCGGTGAGGCGGTAGGCCAGCCGGTACACCCGGCCGCTGTGCGTGCTGACGATCTCCTCCCAGCTGGGGGGAGTCCACGCCTGCGATTCCGCGTCCGATGCGAAGGTCGCGGTGGTGGGTGCGGAGTCGGCGATGCGGGAACGGTCAGCGGTGTCGGTCACGGATTTCGGCTCACCTGCCGAACGGAGAAGGCGACGGAGCACTCCTCTCCGGTCTCCAGGCGCAGCCGCACCTCCCCTGTCGGCTCTGGTGGTGTCCAGTGGAGCCCCTACCATAGCCACCTCGCCCGTTAGCTCCGGATAAGAATCTTTACGCGAATTTGGGGCCGGCTCGGGCCGGCCATCCGCCTCGCTTCCTGCCCCTATGAACGCGCGGTCCCATCTGCGGGTTCCCGCGCGCAGCGGATACAGTCGACGCCTGCGTCAACTACGGCGTCGAAGACGGGGACAGGAGAGGGCCATTACCGCCAACCGGCAGACGAGCTTGGCGTTCGCCGAAGCCTTTGTCGCCGAGGACGAAGCGCTGCGCTGGGCCCGTGACCGGGCCCGTGAGGCGGGGCTGCCCTCGGTGTCTCCGGGCACCGGCGCCGCCCTGCGCCTGCTGGCCGCGACGGCGGACGCCAAGGCGGTGGCCGAGATCGGCACGGGCACGGGCGTGTCCGGGATCTATCTGCTGCTCGGGATGCGCCCCGACGGGGTGCTGACCACCGTGGACATGGAGCCGGAGCGGCAGGCGCACGCGAAGGCGGCGTTCCGCGCGGCGGGTTTCGCGGGCAACCGGGCGCGGTTCATCCCCGGCCGGGCGCTGGAGGTGCTCCCCCGGCTCGCGGACGGCGGCTACGACCTGGTCTTCTGCGACGGCGACCGGCTGGAGCTCCTGGACTACCTCGCTGAATCGTTGCGCCTGCTGCGACCGGGCGGTCTCGTCTGCTTCGAGGGCGTCTTCGCGGACGGCCGTACGGTCGACTCGGCGGCCCAGCCGGCCGAGGTGCAGCGGATACGCGAGCTGCTGCGGACCGTACGGGAGAGCCGGGAACTGCTGCCCACCCTGCTCCCGGTGGGCGACGGACTGCTGTGCGCGGTGCGCAGGGGCGCATAGGGCCCGGACACACCGCTGCCCCGGCGCGGTGGGAACCGTACCGGGGCAGAAGCGGGAAATACGCGAGAGATCAGGTCAGCCGACGACTTCCCGCAGGGCTTCGCCGAGTGCCTTCGCCTCGTCCGGGGTCAGCTCGACGACGAGCCGGCCGCCGCCTTCGAGCGGAACGCGCATGACGATGCCCCGCCCCTCCTTGGTCACCTCGAGCGGGCCGTCACCCGTCCGCGGCTTCATGGCCGCCATGCTCGTTCCCCTTCCTGAAACCAGCTCATCGTCAGCATCGAACACGATTGCTTCCAGGTCATTATCCCGCATCACAGGACCCGATGACCAACATCAGGTGGCATCGCTTCCGCAACGCGCTTTCACAAAGCCGCACATTTCGCCGATCCACCTGCGATACTTCGCCGCCGCGGGTCGGCGCCCGGGCCGGGATTCTTTGACGCAGCTCACATGTGCGGACCGGGTGATCTCCGCCATGCTGGGGGTCCTCCCGGACGAGGTCCGGGCAGGGTCGACGCTGCGAAGACGCGAAGGGACTCCCATGGCCGACACGGTGCTGTACGAGGTGAGCGACGGGCTCGCCACCATCACGATCAACCGCCCCGAGGCCATGAACGCGATGAACGTGGCGGCCAAGGTCGCCCTGCGCGACGCCGCCGAGGCCGCCGCCGCGGACCCCGCGGTCCGCGCCGTGCTGCTCACCGCGGCGGGCGACCGCGCGTTCTGCGTGGGCCAGGACCTGAAGGAGCACGTGGGTCTGCTGCTCCAGGACCAGGAGTCCGGCACGAACCACACCATGAACACGGTGCGTGACCACTACAACCCGATCGTGCGGGCCCTCACCGGGATGGCGAAGCCGGTCATCGCGGCGGTGAACGGCGTCGCGGCCGGCGCGGGCTTCGGCTTCGCGCTCGCGGCGGACTACCGGGTGGTCGCGGACACCGCCTCCTTCAACACCTCCTTCGCCGGCGTGGCCCTCACCGCCGACTCGGGCATGTCCTGGACCCTGCCGCGCCTCGTCGGCCACAGCCGGGCCGCCGACCTGCTGCTCTTCCCCCGCTCGATCAGCGCCCAGGAGGCGTACGAGCTGGGCATCGTGAACCGGCTGGTGGCGGCGGACGCGCTCGCCGAGGAGGCCGCGAAGGTCGCCCGCAAGCTGGCCGAGGGCCCGACCGTCGCCTACGCGGCCCTGAAGGAGTCCCTCGCGTACGGCGCCGACCACTCGCTCGCCGAGGCCCTGGAGAAGGAGGACGAGCTCCAGACGAAGGCGGGCGCCTCGGAGGACCACACGATCGCCGTGCAGGCCTTCATCGCCAAGGAGAAGCCGAAGTACCTCGGCCGCTGAGCGGACCGGGACGGGTACGGGCGCCGGCTCAGCGGCCGGCGCCGCGCGCCACGCAGTCGGCGACGTGGTCGTCGACCAGGCCGCACGCCTGCATCAGGGCGTACGCCGTGGTCGGGCCGATGAAGCGCAGGCCGCGCTTCTTGAGGGCCTTGGACAGGGCCGTCGACTCGTCCGTCACCGCCGGCACCTCGCCGACCGAGGCCGGGGCCGGGCGGGTCGCCGGGTCCGGCGCGTACGACCAGATCAGCGTGTCGAGCTCGCCCGGGGCCCAGCCGGCCAGCACCCGCGCGTTCGCGAGGGTGGCGTCGATCTTGGCACGGTTGCGGATGATGCCCTCGTCGGCGAGCAGCCGCTCCCGGTCGGCGTCGGTGAACAGGGCCACCTCGGCGATCCGGAAGCCCGAGAACGCCTTCCGGAAGCCCTCCCGGCGGCGCAGGATCGTGATCCACGACAGGCCGGACTGGAAGGCCTCCAGGCAGAGGCGCTCGAACAGGGCGTCGTCGCCGTGGACCGGGCGGCCCCACTCCTCGTCGTGGTACGCCACGTAGTCCTCGGTGGACAGGCCCCAGGGGCAGCGCAGCCGGCCGTCCGGCCCCGCGATCGCCCCGCCGCCGCTCACGCGCCCTCCTCCTCGTCCCGGGGCCGGCCGCCCGCCAGGGCGGCCTCCAGGTCCGCGATCCGGGCGTCCCGCTCGGCGAGCTCGGCGCCCAGCCGGTCCAGGACGTCGTCCACGTCCGCCATCCGGTAGCCCCGGGCCGCGACGGGGAGGCGCAGCGCCTCGATGTCGCCGGGGCCGACCGGGCGGGTCACGGGGAGCGGATCGACCAGCTGCTCGGGCGCCGCCTCGGGCAGCACCTGGCTGTCGCCGCCGCCGACCACCGCCAAGGTGACCGCCGCGACGACCACGACCATCGTGATCAGCAGAAACCAGAACACCTGCGCGCCTCTCCCCGTCACTGGAAAACGTCCCGTGCCGATCGTGCCACGTGCCACCGACAGTTAGGGTCACACACAACGGAGGCGGCCGGTCGCGAGGGAGGACATAAGGGATGCTGCGCTTGGGACGGCGGGAATTCGGGCCCCACGAACCGGTGATCATGGCGATCGTGAACCGGACCCCGGACTCCTTCTACGACCAGGGGGCCACCTTCCGCGACGAGCCGGCGCTGGCCCGGGTCGAGCAGGCCGTGTCCGAGGGCGCCGCGATCATCGACATCGGCGGGGTCAAGGCGGGCCCCGGCGAGGAGGTGACCGCCGAGGAGGAGGCGCGGCGCACGGTCGGCTTCGTCGCCGAGGTGCGGCGGCGCCATCCGGACGTGGTGATCAGCGTGGACACCTGGCGGGCGGACGTCGGCGAGGCGGTGTGCGAGGCCGGCGCGGACCTGCTGAACGACGCGTGGGGCGGGGTCGACCCGCGGCTCGCGGAGGTCGCGGCGAAGTACGGAGCGGGGCTCGTGTGCACCCACGCGGGCGGCGTGGATCCGCGGACCCGGCCGCACCGGATCGCGTACGAGGACGTGATGGCCGACATCCTGCGCGTGACGGTCGGTCTCGCGGAGCGGGCGGTGGCCCTGGGCGTGCGGCGGGACGGGATCATGATCGACCCGGGACACGACTTCGGGAAGAACACGCGGCACAGCCTGGAGGCCACGCGGCGGCTGGGCGAGATGACGGAGACCGGGTGGCCGGTGCTCGTCTCGCTGTCCAACAAGGACTTCGTGGGCGAGACGCTGGACCGGCCGGTCAAGGAGCGGGTGCTGGGGACGTTGGCCACCACGGCCGTCTCCGCCTGGCTGGGGGCGCAGGTGTACCGGGTGCACGAGGTGGCCGAGACGAAACAGGTGCTGGACATGGTGGCGTCCATCGCCGGGCACAGGGCGCCCGCCGTGGCCCGGCGGGGGCTGGCGTAGTCGGGCGGGCGCGGCCCGGTGGGTGGGTTGTGCCCACCCGTTCCGCCCCCGAGCGGAACGACGGTCCACAACCCTCCCCCGGCGCCGGTCCCTAGCGGCCGACCTCCTTCGTCACCAGGGCGACCGCCTCGTCCACGTCGTCCGTCACGTGGAAGAGGAGGAGGTCGTGCTCGGAGGCCTTGCCGCCGGCCACGACCGAGTCGCGGAGCCAGTCCACGAGGCCCTTCCAGTACGCGCTGCCGAAGAGGACGATCGGGAAGCGGGTGACCTTGCGGGTCTGGACCAGGGTCAGGGCCTCGAAGAGCTCGTCGAGGGTGCCGAGGCCGCCGGGCAGGACGACGAAGCCCTGCGCGTACTTCACGAACATCGTCTTGCGGACGAAGAAGTAGCGGAAGTTGACCCCGATGTCGACGTGCGGGTTGAGCCCCTGCTCGAAGGGCAGCTCGATGCCGAGGCCCACGGAGATGCCCTTGGCCTCGCGGGCGCCCTTGTTGGCCGCCTCCATGGCGCCGGGTCCGCCGCCCGTGATCACCGCGAAGCCGGCCTCGACGAGCGCGTGGCCGATGCGGACACCGGCCTCGTACTCGGGCGAGTCGGGCCTGGTGCGGGCCGAGCCGAAGACGCTGATGGCGCTCGGCAGTTCGGCCAGGGCGCCGAAGCCCTCCACGAACTCGGACTGGATGCGCATGACCCGCCAGGGGTCGGTGTGCACCCACTCCGAGTCGCCCTCGGTGTCGAGCAGGCGCTGGTCCGTGGTGCCGGGCTGGACCTGATCACGGCGCCTGAGCACCGGTCCCAGTCGCTGCTCCTCCGGCTTCCTCGGCTCCTCGGGTACACCCATGGCCGGCTCCTTTCACCGTTCCACTGATCTTCCGGTCCGGTCAGGGTAGGTCCACAGAGGTGACGAAAAGCGAAATTCCGGCGATCAGTCGGTCAGCCAGTCGCGGAGACGTGCCTCGCAGTGGTGGATCCGCTCGACGTGCACGTGCTCGTCCCGCTTGTGCGCGTACAGGGGGTCGCCCGGCCCGTAGTTGACCGCGGGGACGCCCAGCGCGCTGAAGCGGGCGACGTCGGTCCAGCCGAACTTGGGGTGGGCGCTGCCGCCGACCGCCTTCATGAAGGCCGCGGCGGCCGGGTGGGAGAGGCCGGGCAGGGCGCCGCCGCTCTGGTCGTCGATCACGAACTCGGCGACGCCGCAGTCCGCGAAGACCTCCCGGACGTGCGCCTCGGCCTGCTCCGGGGACAGGTCGGGGGCGTAGCGGTAGTTGACGGTGACGACGCACTCGTCGGGGATGACGTTGGTGGCGACGCCGCCCTCGATGCCGACCGCGTTGAGGCCCTCGTGGAACTCCAGGCCGTCGATGACCGGCTTGCGCGGCTCGTACGCGGCGAGCCGGGCGAGGATCGGGGCGGCGGCGTGGATGGCGTTGGAGCCCATCCAGGAGCGCGCGGAGTGGGCCCGCTCGCCCACCGTGCGCAGCTTGACGCGGAGGGTGCCCTGGCAGCCGCCCTCGACCTCGCCGAAGGAGGGCTCCAGGAGGACGGCGAAGTCGCCCGCGAGCCAGTCCGGGTGGGCGTCGGCGATGTGGCCGAGGCCGTTGAGGTGGGCGGCGACCTCCTCGTTGTCGTAGAAGACGAAGGTGAGGTCGCGGTTGGGCGCGGGGACGGTCGCGGCGATGCGCAGCTGGACGGCGACGCCCGACTTCATGTCGGAGGTGCCGCAGCCCCAGAGGATGCCCTCGTCGTCGAGCCGGGAGGGCACGTTGTCGGCGATCGGGACGGTGTCGATGTGTCCGGCGAGGACGACCCGCTCGTCGCGGCCGAGCCGCGTGCGGGCGACGACGTTGTTCCCGTGGCGGTCGACGGTGAGGTGCGGCAGGCCCCGCAGGGCCTGCTCGATCGCGTCGGCGAGCGGCTTCTCGGTTCCGCTCACGGAGGGGAAGTCGACGAGGGCGGCGGTGAGCGCGGCACCGTCGAGCGTGAGGTCCAGTGGGGTCGCGAGAGGAGCGGTGTCAGCCATGTGTCGACCCTAACTCGGCCTCCAGTACGGTGGGGCGCGTGTCCGAGTCCCACCGTGCCTCCCGTCCCGCCCGCCGTGGGCGTCCCGCCCGGTTCGCGGCGGCCTTCGCCGTGCTTCTCGGCCTGGTCGCGTACGTCGCGGTCCACTACGTCACGGGCAGCAAGGGCGCTCCTCGGTGCACGGTCGGAACCGGGGCGAACCAGTACGAGTTCACTCCGGAGCAGGCGTCCAACGCGGCGACGATCGCGGCCGTGGGCACGACCCGGGGGCTGCCGGAGCGGGCGGTGACGATCGCGCTGGCGACGGCGCTCCAGGAGTCGGGCCTGCGGAACATCCGGCACGGGGACCGGGACTCGCTCGGCCTGTTCCAGCAGCGCCCCTCGCAGGGCTGGGGGACGCCGGAGCAGATCCTGGACCCGGTGTACTCGTCGGGGAGGTTCTACGCGGGCCTGGAGAAGGTCCCGGGCTACTCGCGACTGCCGCTGACGGTGGCGGCGCAGAAGGTGCAGCGCAGCGGCTTCCCGCAGGCGTACGCGAAGCACGAGCCGGACGCGACGCTGCTCTCGGCGGCGCTGACCGGCCGGGCGCCCGCCTCGCTGTCCTGCACGGCGGACGTCAAGGAGGGCCGGCCGGGCGATCCGGGCCGGGTGCGCGCCGAGCTGGTCCGGGCGTTCGGCCCGGAGACGGCGCCGACGCCGGAGGTGAAGGGCGCCGGGGCGGCCGGGGCGCTCGCGGCCGGGGCGCCGGCCGTGGAGCTCTCGGTGCCGGTGCGGGAGTCCCGCGCGTCGCGGGAGCAGCGCGGCTGGGAGCTGGCGCAGTGGGCGGTGGCGCGGGCGGACGAGCTGCGCATCGCGGAGGTGTCGTACGGGGACCGGGTGTGGGTCGCGGACGACGCCTCGGGCGAGTGGGAGCCGGCGAAGTCCCGGGGCACGGACGGCTCGACGGTACGGATCAGGCTGGCGCGCTGAGCGCGTTTCCGGCGGGCGGGCGCCCGTGCGGGGTGTCACCCGGACGTGTCATGGGCCCGGTGTGGCGCGAAGCCGTGCGAGCGGCTTCCCAGTGAGCCGCATTTTCCCCATGAACCCCTTGCGTCCCAAGGGAAGTGACGGTTCGCCACCCCCCACCGTATTGACGCGTTCGTCCGCTTTCCTCCCCAGCCGACAATACGACGCATTGCCCATTCTTTACCTTCGGCCTCCGCAACCTCCCCCGCCCCGGGGCCGGTTGTCACCGCGTAATCGACCTCGTCGTCTTCGTCGAAGGAGCACCATGTCCCTCCCCCTGACCCGCCGGATCGCCCGCGCCGCCCTGCTCGTCGCGGCCGGAGCAGCCCCCGTGGTCGGTGCGGCCGGCTCCGCGAGCGCCCTGGACCACAGCATCGTCCCGACCGGCGGCCTGTCGGGGCTCACCGCCCTGGACTCCGCCGCCGCGGGCTCCACCGTCGACACCGCCTCGCAGACCGCGACCGGCGTCGTCGGTGAGACCGGCAGCAAGGCCGTCGGCACCGCCGCCCCGGCCGCCGGCAAGACCCTCGGCACCGTCGGCGAGACCGCGGGCGCCGCCACCGAGAGCGCCGAGGCCCCCACGGGCGGCGCGGTCGGCAGCCTGCCGACCGGCGACCTCCCGACCAACGGGCTGATGGGCGGCCTGCCGCTCGGCGGCTGACCACCGCCGCGGAACGCGTGAGGGCCGGGGAGCGCTGCTCCCCGGCCCTCACGCGTGCGTCGCGGCTCAGCCCAGGCGCTTGACGGCCGCCTCGACCCGCTCGTCGGTCGCCGTGAAGGCCACCCGCACGAAACGCTCGCCGGCGGTGCCGTAGAAGTCGCCGGGCGCCACCAGGACGCCCTTCTCCGCCAGGTAGGCCACCGTGTCCCAGCACGGCTCGTCCCGGGTCGCCCACAGGTAGAGGCTGGCCTCGCTGTGCTCGATCCGGAAGCCGTGCGCCTCCAGGGCCGCGCGCAGGGCCGCGCGCCGGGCCGCGTAGCGGGCCCGCTGCTCCGCCACGTGCGTGTCGTCGCCGAGCGCCGCGACCGTGGCGGCCTGCACCGGGGCGGCCGTCATCATGCCGCCGTGCTTGCGGATCTGCAGCAGCTCGCCGAGGACGGACGCGTCACCCGCGATGAACGCCGCCCGGTAGCCGGCCAGGTTGGAGCGCTTGGACAGCGAGTGGACGGCGACGATCCCCTCGTACGAGCCGCCGGAGACGTCCGGGTGCAGCACCGAGACCGGGTCGGCCTCCCAGCCCAGCTCCAGGTAGCACTCGTCGGAGAAGACCAGCACGCCGTGCTCACGCGCCCAGGCCACGATCCGGGTCAGCTCGTCCTTGCCGAGGACCTTGCCGGTCGGGTTCGACGGGGAGTTGAGCCACAGCAGCTTCAGACCGGCCGGGTCGAGCCCGGTCGGGTCGTCGTAGACCACGGGCTCGGCGCCGCACAGGCGCGCGCCGACCTCGTAGGTCGGGTAGGCGAGCCGCGGGTAGGCGACCTTGTCGCCGGGGCCGAGGCCGAGCTGGGTCGGCAGCCAGGCCACCAGCTCCTTGGAGCCGACCACCGGCAGCACGTTCTCGTGGGCGAAGCCGGTGGCGCCGAGCCGGCGCTCGCACCAGCCGGTGAGCGCGTCCCGCAGCTCCTTCGTGCCCCACACCGTGGGATAGCCCGGCGAGTCCGCCGCCGCGACCAGGGCCTCCTGGATCAGCGGGGGGACGGGGTCGACGGGGGTGCCCACGGACAGGTCCACGATCCCGTCCGGGTGGGCGGAAGCGGTCGCCTTGTAGGGCTCCAGCTTGTCCCAGGGGAAGACGGGAAGACGCGAAGAGACGGCGCTCACGGGTTGGCTCCTCGTTGCTACGGAATACGCGTCGGTCCCGTACGGCGGCGAGGCCGTACGGGACCGAGGGCGAATGATCAGCCGTTCTGCGGCGGCAGGGCGGCGATGAAGGGGTGGTCGCGCTCGATCAGGCCGAGCTTGGAGGCACCACCGGGCGAACCGAGCTCGTCGAAGAACTCGACGTTCGCCTTGTAGTAGTCCTTCCACTCCTCCGGAGTGTCGTCCTCGTAGAAGATCGCCTCGACCGGGCAGACCGGCTCACAGGCCCCACAGTCGACGCATTCGTCCGGGTGGATGTACAAGGACCGCTGGCCCTCGTAGATGCAGTCGACGGGGCACTCCTCGATGCACGCCTTGTCCTTGACGTCGACACAAGGCTGCGCGATGACGTAGGTCACGCTGTCGTTCCTCCTCGATAGGGCTGGTCTGCGCGGGAGCGCGGTGTCGTCGATGCCCGCCCCTAGTATCTCCGTTCTTGGGGACGATCCGAACAGGAGGGGCTCAGAAGCTGTGGAATTCACCGGTGGAGGACGTCTCGAAGTCCGCCTTACCGCCGCTGACGTGGGAAAACGCGTCTCGGTCCGGTATCTGACGGACTCGGGTACGCCGGGTGAGACCTTCACCGACGCGGTCGGTGTTCTCACATCGTGGGAAGGGGGTGTGCTGCTGATCACACGCCGGACCGGCGAGACCGTCCGGATCGCGGAATCCGCCCTCGTCGCGGGCAAGGTGGTGCCCGCCGCCCCGGCCCGCCGGCGCGGCCCGGCCGCCTCCTTCACCGAGCTCGCCCGGGTCACCGCCCGCGGCTGGCAGCCGCTGGAGAGCGAGCCCCTCGGCGAGTGGACGCTGCGGGCGGCGTACGAGCGGGGACCGCGCGCGGCGGGCCCGCGGGGGGCGGCGGCCGGGCGGCGGGAGGGCTTCACGCGCCGCGCCAACTCCGTCCTTCCGCTCGGCGACCCCGGCCTGCCCCTCGACGCCGCCCTGGACCGCGTACGGGCCTGGTACGCGGCCCGGGACCTGCCCGCGTACATCCAGGCCGCCACCGGCGCCGAGGGCACGCAGGAGGTGCTGTGCGCGGAGCTGGAGCGGCGCGGCTGGACGCGTGAGGTCTCGGCCGAGCTCCGGGTCGCGGGCCTGGCCCCGATCGGCGACACGGACACGGACGTCACGGCGGTCCACCTCTCCCGTTCGGTCGACGAGAACTGGCTGCGCCGCTACCGGCGCTCCGCCGAACCGGCCCCGCACGTCCTGAAGGTGCTCGGCAGCGGCCCGAGTGTGTGGTTCGCCTCCGTACCGGGCACGGAAGACATACCGGCGGCGATCGGACGCTGCGTGGTGGACGGCCGCTGGGCCGGCTTCATGGCGGTCGAGGTCTCCTCCGAGCACCGCCGCCGCGGCCTGGCGACGGCCGTCATGACGGCACTCGCCCGCCGGGCCCTCGACGAGGGGGCCTCGGCCGCCTGGCTCCAGGTGGAGTCGGACAACGACGGCGCCCGGGCGCTGTACGACGGCATGGGCTTCACCACCCACCACCACTACCACCACTACCGAGAGACGGACGCGTGACCGACGGAGGCGGCGTGACCGACTGGCGGCGGGAGTTCGCGGAGGAGGCCAGGTCGGAGCGGCCCGACCTCGCCCGGCTCTGTCTGCTCGTCGGCGCGGTGGCCGACCCGGCGGTGACCCAGGCCGACCTGGACACCGCCGAGATCGAGCTGGACCGGCTCGCCGGTCTCGTGCCGTACGGGACGCGGGGCGCCGAGGCGTGGGTGGCGGCGCTCGCCGACCTGCTCGGCCGGCAGGAGGGCTTCCAGGGCGTCCCCGCCGACTACCAGCGACTGGAGTCCTCGCTCCTGCACGAGGTGCTGCGCCGCCGCCGCGGCCTGCCCATCCTCCTCTCGGTGGTCTGGATGGAGGTCGCCCGCCGCGCGGGCGCCCATGTCTACGGCCTGGGCCTGCCCGGTCACTTCGTGGTCGGCTTCGGCGCGCCGGAGGACCTGCGCCTGGCCGACCCGTTCGCCGGCGGCCGCGCCATGACGGGCGCCGACGCGGAGCTCCTCGTCGCCGGCGCCACCGGGGAGGCCCTCGACCCGACGATGCTGCGGCCGGCCACCCCGGCGGCGATCGTGCTGCGCATCCTGAACAACATCCGCGCCTGGGCCTCGGCCCGACCCGAACGCTCCGACGTCGCCCTCTGGGCCGTCGAGCTCTCCCTCCTCCTTCCCTCCCACCCCGCCCGCCTCCGCTACGAACGCGCGGAACTCCTCGTACAGCGCGGCGACTTCCTGACGGGCGCGGCGGAGATGGAGGCGTACGCGACGATCATGGACGCGGTGGAGCCGAGCGCGGCGGAGACGATCCGGAGGAAGGCGAAGGCGGCGCGGTCCCTGCTGAACTGACCCGCGGGGGCCGGGGCCCGCGCCGCGGACCGGGCCCGGGGAAGGGCGGGGCGGCCGGATTCGAACCGGTGTCCTCGCGGTTTTGGAGACCGCGCGCGTCGACCTCTGCGCTACGGCCCCGCCCTCGGGAGGCAGCCTACGAGCAGATGCCGGCGAGAGCGAGGCTCCGCGCCCGTACCGCGAGGCTCGTCGCCTGTACGGCGAGGTTCCACGCCCGTACCGGCGGGCCGTTCGTGGTCCCGTGCGTGTCCCCGGGCCGGTGCCGACGCCTCCCGCGCCAGTGTGTGACGGAAAGAGCACACCGAGCGAAAGGCGCGCGATGAACACCCCTCACGGTCCCGGCAGCTTCGTCGCCCACACGGGCACCGACGTCTACGGCCCCGGCAAGGTCATCGGGGTGGACGGCCGGCACCGGCGGGTGCGGTTCGTGCACTTCGTCGCGACCGTCCGCACCGAGGACCTGCGCGCCGCCACCTCGCGCGAGGCGCGGGAGATCCAGGCCTGGCTGCGGGCGAAGAAGCAGCGCTACGGCGGCGAGTGGTAGACCCCCCGGACGCTGTAGCCCCCGGACGCGACGGGGCCGCGGGGCCCCCCCGGGGGGGGGGCCCCCCCCCCCCCCCCCCGCGCCCGCGCCCCCCCCCCCCCCCGGGGGGGGCTAGACATAAAGGGGCCGCGCCCCCCCAAGACCCCCCCCCCCGCGCGCC